>DATBGZ010000066.1:0-94573 GCA_036557785.1 Micromonosporaceae bacterium | reverse complement strand
CACCGACGCCGCAGTGCCCCGCGCACGCGCCCGAGGCGAGTCACGTTGACACCCACCATCACGACCGGCATGCTCACCACGCAACCCGGTGGTCCCTAGCCGCTGGCAATCGGGTGGTCCCATCCTCCTGGCAGATGACAGAGGGGAAGCGGATCCGCTGTCCGATCTCGCAGATGAGCACCACACGATCTGGATGGAAGCGACAATACCTTCGGGAGTATCGCTACCTCGTTTCGGTATGGACGGCGGTGGGAGTTCCCACCACGGGCGGTCCGTGTTGGGGCAGTTCGAGGCTCCACCGCTGCCCTCAGAGCCCATGACCATAACGCTCAGACGAGACCGACATGACGTGTTGTGGACGGTTGCAGTCGTCCCGGTTCCTGGACCGTCGTCCAGTTAGTTAGTAAGGCGTAGAACGCGGGCGCCGAGGGCGACCTCGGCGCCCGTCGGCCGTCGACGTGGGACCCGACGCCGAAGCTTCCCGGCTTTCTGCTTGGCCGGGTGGTCCCGCCATTTCCCGGACGGAAGCCTGTCCACACCCCGACTGGACACCGATCGACAGCGCCGAGGATCGAACCCGGAAACGCACGCGAGCCTGGACCTGTCGACTAACTAAGGACCGCGCCGACACAGAGTTCGCAGACTTCGGCATGGACTGCGACTGATAGTGTGGTGTCGGCGGCGCGCGCCCGCCTATCGGGTCTCGGGCACTGTGGGAGGTCGCTCACGGCGCACCGGAACCGGAACCTCAAGGCGAACGCCAACTATGGACTGCACTGTGCCACGGTGGCTGCGTCGTGCACTGCACGCACGGGATTGAGGGTGCCGGTGGCCCCGATACAGCCCCGATACACGGCCGCGGCCGCCTGGACCGAGGTCCACCACCTGGTCGCCTGGTACCACGGTGGAGCGTCCAATCCAAGCAATTGCCTGCTTCTCTGCCGTTTCCACCACGCCTTGGTGCACCGCGAGCGCCCTGATGAACGCCGATGGCGCATCACGCTGGACCACATGACCGGCGAGGTCACGGTCACCCGCCCGCTTGGCCGACCCTACGAGTTGGGCGCCAGCCAACCGGACCGGCCACGAGACGCCAGCCCATGGGGCTTGGCTACTCTTGCGGGGTGTCCATTTTCGATATCCCGATCGGCGCCCTGGGCGGCGGTCCGGCGGACCTGCCGCAGTACCGCGGCCGGACCATGCTCGTCGTCAACGTGGCCTCCAAGTGCGGTCTGACACCCCAGTACACGGCCCTGCAGCGGCTCTACGAGACGTACGCGAACCGCGGTCTCGTCGTGCTCGGCGTGCCGTGCAACCAGTTCGGCGCGCAGGAACCGGGCACCCCGCTCGAGATCAGGGACTTCTGCAACCTGAACTTCGGGATCACCTTCCCGCTCACGGAGAAGGTCGAGGTCAATGGAGCCGGCCAGCACCCGCTCTTCGCCGAACTCACCGCGACTCCCGACGCGGACGGGACCGCCGGGGAGGTGCGCTGGAACTTCGAGAAGTTCGTGGTCGCTCCGGACGGGTCGGTGGTCGCCCGGTTCCGGCCGCTGACCGACCCGCTCGCCCCCGAGTTGGTCGCCGCCGTGGAGAGCCACCTCCCGGCGCCGGCGGCGTAGCCTCGCGCCAGTGAGCAACCTCGAACCTCATCCCCAGGAGGCGCGCTGCGGGGGAACGGCCGATGTCGCGGCCGCGCCCGTACGGGAGTTGCTGCCCGGCCGGGACGTGGTGCTCGGCGGCACCCGGGGCATGCCGGTGTCCCGCACGTTGCCGAACAAGCACCGCCGCATGGTCGGCGCGTGGTGCTTCGTGGACCACTACCGCGGTGATGTGTCGATGCGGGTGCCACCCCACCCCCACACCGGCCTGCAGACGGTGACCTGGCTGATCGACGGCGAGGTCCGCCACCGTGACAGCCTGGGCAGCGACCAGCTCATCCGGCCGGGACAGCTCAACCTCATGACGGCCGGTCATGGCATCGCGCACGCCGAGGACTCCACCGAGCCCGCTGGTACGACCATGGCCCTGCACGGCGTGCAGCTCTGGGTGGCGCTGCCAGCCGCGGCCGCGGGTCTGCCGCCGGCCTTCTCCCACGACGCCGATCTGCCGTCCTTTGTCGACGGTGGCGCGCAGACGAGGCTGCTCGTCGGAGAAGTGGACGGCGTGGCATCACCCGCGCATGCCTACAGCCCGCTCTTCGGCGCGGAGGTCAGGTTCGGCGCCGCGACAGCGCCGGTCGGGACCGAACTGCGCCTCGAGCCCGACTTCGAGTACGCCGTACTCAGCCTCACCACCGAGGACGCCGGAGCGGTGCAGGTCGACGGCACCACTGTTCCGGAGAGGGCGCTGCTCTACCTCGGCACCGGTCGGCGCTCACTTGCGGTGACCGGCACCCGCGACGCCCGCCTGCTGCTTCTCGGCGGCGAGCCGTTCGCCGAAGAGATGATCATGTGGTGGAACTTCATCGGGCGCAGCCACGACGAGATCGTCGCCGCGCGCGAGGACTGGGTGGCCGGCCGGCGGTTCGGCTCCGTCGCCTACGAGGGAGCACGACTGCCGGCGCCCGACATGCCGATCACCGCCCTGCTGCCCAAGGGCCGTACGCGCTAGGAACCGTCAACCGGGCGGGTACGTCCGGCACACGACCGTGGCCGACGGTTAGTTGAATCGTCAAGGAACCTGGTATCGTCGGCCGGGTGGCAACCTGGCTCAGCGAAGACGAGCAGCGCGCGTGGCGCCGGCTCGGCGCCGTGACAATGCTGCTGCCGGCGGCGTTGGAGTCACAGCTGCAGCGCGACGCCGGCGTGACCCACTTCGGCTACTGGGTGCTCGCCATGCTCTCCGAATCGCCCGGACGCTCGCGGCGCATGAGCGAACTCGCCGCCCTGGCCAACGGCTCGCAGTCGCGCCTGTCGCATCTTGTCGCCAAGCTGGAAGAGCGCGGCTGGGTACGCCGGGAGAAGGTGGGCGACGATGGCCGGGGGTTCTCGGCGGTGCTGACGGATGCCGGGTACGACATGGTCGTCGCCACCGCGCCGTCGCACGTGGCCGAGGTGCGCCGCCTCGTCTTCGACGCGCTCAGCCCCGAGCAGGTGCGGGCCCTCGACGCGATCTGCGCAGCGATCATGTCCCGCCTGGCCGAGTGCGACGAGAGCACCGAGCTGCCCGGTTAGAACCGACCGCCGCCGGAGCGACCGCCGAAGCCACCCGGGGATCGTCCGCCGAAGCCGCCCCCGCCGCCCAGCCCACCGAAGCCACCGCCGCGCGGACCGCCCCAGCCGCCACCCCAGCCGCCGGCCCGCCCACCGGGAAAGCCCCAGCCACCGCCCCAGCCGCCACGGCTACCGCCGACGAGGATTCCGCCGAGGATGGCGCCGAGCATGCCATCGACGGCCGGCGAGCGACGGCCGTAGCCACCGCCCGGGCCGGGCCAACTGTCTACATCGGAGGCCGCGCTGCGCATCGCCTGGTCGGCGGTCTGCGCCGCTCGCCGGGCCTCGTCGAGCGCCGCCACGGGGTCGGACTTCGCGTGCTCCTCCGCCTGGGCGAGCAGCCGCTGTGCCTCGGCGAGCAAGGTGCGTGGACCAGTGCCCACGGCACCGCGACGGGTGTCGATGTAGTCGCTCGCCGCCGAGATCTGGGCCCGGGCCGCCTGGAGCGCGGCGTCGAGCTGCCCAGCGGCGCGCTCCGCGCGCACCGCGGCGTCCCGCTGGTCCTCGAGTGCCTTGTCCAGGGCCGCGTCCGCCTCGTGCAGCCGCCGCAGCTCCGCGAGCGGGTCCATCGTGGACTGCGCCTGAGCGGCCCGTACGGTCGCGACCGCCTGCTCGCCCGCGCTGACCGCGGTGCTGAGCTCGGGCGTGGCGGACTTGGCGAGGCGGGCCGTCTCGATCTCGCCCTCGACCTCGGCGAGGAGAGCCGGAATCGCCTCCTTGGCCCCGCGCAGGTCGGTGCCCGCCTTGCCGATCGCCGTGATGAGCTCGTCCGTCGAGTCCAAGGCCTGGTCCGCGGCCCGAACCTGCAGCGCGGCTTTCGCCCGACGCCCGGCCGCCGCGTCCTGCCCCGCCTGGGCGAGCGTGGCCGTGGCGAAGCGCAGCCGTTGGGACGCCTCGTCGACGTTGCCCGCCACCGCGGCCAGGGTGGGGCCGGAGAACTCGGCCCGCAGCCGGTCCAGCTCGGCGGTGACCTCGGGCAGCCGCGCCGCGAGCTGTGCCCGGCGCGTGGTCAGGGCCGGCACCGCCTGCTCCAGACTGGACTCCAACGAGCGCAGCTCTTTAAACGCCGCGGCCTGTTCGTCCAGCTTCCTGTCGGCCGCCTCGCCGTGGCGGATGATCTCGGCGAGCCGCCGGCGCAGCCCCGTCTCATCGTCGTGCGGCAGATCATCGATCTCCATGCGCAGCCGGAACGCCTCAGCCACATCCGACTTCGCATCGGTGACCGCCTGGGTGAACGCGGCGGTCGGTTCGTCGCCGTACTCGGCCTTCGCCAGGCCCAACTCCCGCTCGCTGGTTCGCAGCGCGTCGTCGACCTCGAGCAGCAGGGTGTTGGCGCGGTTGGACAACTGCTCGGTGCTCACGCCCGGAAACGCGTCCTGCGGATCCGCGGCCAGGCGGGCCGTGCGCTCCTTGCGACGCCCTCGGGTGTAGAGGACCACCCCGACGACGCAGGCGACCAGCACGACGAGGACCACGATCAGCAGCACCGTTGCACCCGTGCCGCTGCTCCGGCCGGGGTTCGGGTTGCCCGGCTGGATCCTCGGTGTCACCACGGGTTGGCCCGCGAGCGCGGCCCGGTAGCCGTCGGCCGCGCCCACGACCGCACCGGCCCAGTCGTTCGCGGACAGCGCGGGCTCGATGGCAGTCGATGCGACCTGGCTCAACTGGGCTTCGGTCAGCGGGATGCTGTCGTCGATCTCGTACGCGTACTCACGGTCACCGGTCGCCACGGCGAGCAGGCCGTCGCGGTCGCCGAGGCCGCTCGCCACGGCGGTCTGGTGCACCCAGCTCTCCTGCGGCGTACCGCCGAAGGACTTCACGAAGACGACAAACAGCTGCAGACCCGTGTCGTTCTGCAGCCGGGTGAGCGCGTCGTTGACCTCGCCCTGGCGGCCGTCGAGGGCGCCGACATCGTCGGTGACCTGCGCCGAGAGGCGCCGCGGCTGCTGCGACGAACCGCCCCCGACGGCACACGCCGCCGCGAGCATCAGCGCCACCGCGACCGCGACGGCCCGCAGCAGGTCCAGCGAGTGGTGAGTGGCACCCGCCGACCGGCTGCGACGGCGCGGCATGGCTGGTCCGCGCGGACCGGCCCCGTTATCCACCCGGCCAGACTATGCGACGGCGGCTAGCTGTTGGGCGGCGCGCTGTAGACGGCGTCGGTGAACCGCTTGAGTTCGCCAACGGGCAGGTGCTGGGCGAGGTCCGCCTCGCTGATCATGCCGATGAGTTGATGGTCCTCGATAACCGGGATCCGGCGTATCCCGGACTCGATCATGAGGTCGAGCACTTCATCCGTGGCGGCGTCGGCATCGACCCAGATCGGCGTGCCCTCGGCGAGGTCGCCGGCCGTGGCGGTGTCCGGGTCGTACCCTTCCGCGATCGCGCGGACCACGATGTCGCGGTCGGTGATGATCCCGTGCAGCCGCCCGTCCTCACCGCAGACCGGCAGGGCCCCGACATGCAGGTCTCGCATCATCTCCGCGGCCCGTGACAAGGTGCCGTTCTCGCCGATGCACTTCGCGCCGATGTGCATGACGTCCCGTGCCTTGGTCATGTCTGCTCCCCCGTGTCCTGAGCACCGTCCGCCCGGCGCCCTCCCTGCCCCTCACGGTAGGACGCGGCGCAGGCGCGGGAGACCGGATTTGGCGCGACTACCCCGCACGCGCGCGCTGCAGTCGCGGGGGCAGCGGGATGCAGATCGGCCGGCCCGCGAGCAGCGGACCGGCCGACGTGCGAGTCTGTTGTTCCGTCCGGCCAGGGAAGGCCGGGCCCAGTTACCTACAGGGGTCGAATGTTCTCCGCCTGGGGACCCTTGGGCCCCTGGGTGATCTCGAACTCCACCCGCTGGTTCTCCTCGAGACTGCGGTACCCACTCGTCTGGATCGCCGAGTAGTGGGCGAAGACGTCGTTTCCGCCGCCCTCCGGGGTGATGAACCCGTACCCCTTCTCCGCGTTGAACCACTTGACCGTGCCGACAACCACGTCGAACTCCTACCTTGCTTCCCGGCCCGCACAGACGGACCGAACGGGGATCCCGCCGACTGTGACGCTGAACCACCCGGCCAGCGCGCCCGTGACAAAAGCGCCAAGGGCTGCTCGACCCAAGGCGCTCACACGGTCTTTGGGAACCCATACCACTTGTACGCGGCGACCATAGCACGTCACCGTGGTTCGCAAGGCCCTTGACGGTACGGTACGGCGGTAGGTCGTCACTCAACGCCCCGGAGGAGGACCATCATGCACGATCCGTACGCCCACCTGCCCCAGGTCGCATCGTTCACCGTCACCAGCACGGACGTCTCCGATGGGCAGCCGTTGCCGGCGGCTCAGATGAGCGGGCTCCTCGACGCTGGCGGCAGCGACACGTCCCCCCAGTTGTCCTGGTCCGGCTTCCCGCCGCAGACGCGCAGCTTCGCGGTGACCATGTACGACCCGGACGCGCCGACCCCGAGCGGATTCTGGCACTGGGCCGTGCACGACATCCCGGCCAGCGTCACCTCGCTGCCCAGTGGTGCGGGTGACGCCGAGGGCTCCGGTCTGCCGGCGGGCGCCATCCAGCTTCCCGGGGACACCGGCCTGGCCCGCTACGTCGGCGCGGCGCCGCCCGAGGGGCATATCCGGCACCGCTACTTCATCGTCGTGCACGCCCTGGACATCGAGTCGCTCGGCGTCGCGCCCGGCAGCGCCCCGGCGGTGCAGGGCTTCATGATGTTCACCTACACGCTCGCGCGGGCCCGGATCGTGCCGACCGCCCAGCGGTAGCCCGCCCCGACGCCCCCGCGCGTTCTGTTGCGAACCCGTGCCGGAACCTTCAGTGTGGGAACCGCTCCAACGACGTTGAGTGCGGTCCCCGCACGCCCGGTCCGCGGAAGGAGAGACGCACCCGTGCGCCCCCGAGTGTCCCCCGCTCGCCGCCTGGTCCCCCGCCTTCGCCTGTTGCTCGGCGCCACGCTCGCGGTCATCGTCGCGGTGGCGCTGCCGGCGCGTGTCGCGCGGGCGGAGCCCGACCCGAAGGATGTCGAGGCCGCGATCGACTCCCTCTGGCGCCAGGCCGAGCCGATGATCGAGCAGTACGACCTGGTGCACGAGCAGTACGAGCAGAACCTGGCCCAGCAGAAGGTGCTGCAGGCCCGGATCCAGCCGCTCGCCGACAAGCTCGCGGCGGCGCAGGAGCGGATCGGACGGGTCTCGGCTCGTGCGTACATGGGCGGCCAGGCCACCACGTTCAACGCCCTGCTCTCCGGCGCCGCGGACAGCGACTTCATCAGCGAGATGGTCGTCCTCGAGGGCATGGCGTCCACCCAGACCACTCAGCTCTCCGACGTGCTCGAGCTCAAGGCGGAGTACGACGAGCAGAAGGCTCCGATCGACGCACTCGTCGCACGGCTCGCCGCGCAGAACGACGACCTCTCCGCCCAGCGCGCCCAGATCGAGACCCGTCTGGACCAACTGCAGGACCTGCGTACGGACGCCTACGTGGACAGCGAGGGCACCACCTCGATCCGGCCGTGGGTGTGCCCCACCAAGTACGAGCCGACCGACGGGTACAAGGCGGCCGCTTTCGCCTGCGCCCAGATCGGCAAGGCGTACGTCTTCGGCGCGGCCGGCCCGAAGACGTACGACTGCTCCGGCCTGACCATGCGGGCCTGGCAACAGGTCGGGGTCTATCTGCCCCACAATGCCGCGGCACAGCGCCGATCCATGCCCTACATCAAGCAGAGCCAGCTCCAGATCGGCGACCTGGTCTTCTACCACAGCGACCTGAGCCACGTCGCGATCTACGTCGGCGACGGGAAGGTGGTGCACGTGCCGCACACCGGCGACGTGGTCCGCATGGTGCCGATGATCCGGCCGTACGCGCCCATCCATAGCTACGGCCACCCCTGAGCCCAGGCCGCCCCGGGTCTGGCCGAGCCCGTGATCGCGGCCGGGCTACCGTGGGCGGGTGGCGCCGTGGTGGGCGGTGCCCGCGACCCTGTGGGGGGAACCGTGGCCCGGCCCGACCGTACGGCACGCCCGACGAAGCTCGCCAGACCTGCAGAAGCAGCGGTCGAGGCCGGGGCCCGACCCAACGGGAAGGCCGCGGGCGGTGACGGCCCGGACGCGGCCCCACCCGGCGAGGGCGCGCTCACGTACCGCCAGACCGTGACGATCCTGGTCGGTCTCATGCTCGGCATGTTCCTCGGCGCCCTCGACCAGACCGTGGTCGCGACCTCGATGCGGGCCGTCGCCGACGACCTGCACGGCTTCTCGCTGCAGGCCTGGGCGACCACCGCGTTCCTGATCACGTCGACGATATCGACACCGCTCTACGGCAAGCTCTCCGACATCTACGGGCGCAAGCCGTTCTTCCTCTCGGCGATCGCGGTCTTCATCGCCGGCTCGGCGCTGTGCGGGCTGGCCCAGAGCATGTACCAACTCGCCGCCTTCCGGGCGCTGCAGGGCATCGGCGCCGGCGGCTTGTTCGTGCTCGCGCTGGCGATCATCGGCGACATCGTGCCGCCCCGTGAGCGGGCGCGCTACCAGGGCATGTTCCTCGCCGTCTGGGGCAGCGCGAGCGTGCTCGGCCCGATCGTCGGTGGCTTCTTCGCCGGGGCGGACACCATCCTCGGCACCTCGGGGTGGCGTTGGATCTTCTTCATCAACGTGCCGCTCGGGCTGGTCGCGCTGGTCGTCGTGACGAAGGTGCTGCACATCCCCCACCACCGCCAGGACCACCGCATCGACTGGCCGGGAGCGCTCTCGCTCGTCATCTGTCTCGTGCCGCTGCTGATCGTGGCGGAGCAGGGCCGCATCTGGGGCTGGGGGTCGGGCAAGGCCCTGCTCTGCTACGGGATCGGCGTGCTCGGCCTGCTCGGCTTCCTCGTCTGCGAGCGGGCGTACGGCGACGAGGCACTGCTGCCGATGCGGCTGTTCCGCGGCCGTACGTTCGGGATCGGCACGGCGAGCAGCGCGATCCTCGGCATGGGCATGTTCGGTGGCTTCCTGCTGCTGCCGCTCTACCTGCAGGTGGTCAAGGGAGCCACCCCCACCAAGGCGGGGCTCGAGCTGATCCCCCTGGTATTCGGCATCATGAGCGGCTCGATCTTCAACGGGCAGATGATCGCCCGGACCGGGCGTTACCGGATCTTCCCCGTCGTGGGCACGGGACTCATGGTCATCGGCCTGCTGCTCCTGACGCTGATCGGTGCCGATACACCGCTATGGCTGAGCATGATCGTGATGGTCGTGCTGGGGCTGGGACTCTCCGGCAACATGCAGCCCATGGTGATCGCGGTGCAGAACGCGGCCTCCCCCCGGGAGATCGGCGTATCGACCTCTGCCGTGACCTTCTTCCGGTCGATGGGCGGCACGATCGGCACGGCGGTATACCTCTCGATCCTCTTCACGCTGCTGCCGGACCGGGTGAGGTCGGCCTACACGGCGGCGCAGAGCACTCCCGAGTTCGTCGGCGCCATCCGGGCCGATCCCCAGCAGGCGACGATCCTCGCCCAGGCGGCGAGCGGGGGCTCGGTGGACGACACGTCGTTCCTGAACCGCCTCGCCCCGGCCGTCGCCCACCCGTTCAAGGTCGCCTTCGCCGGCACGCTGAGCACGGTCTTCCTCATCGCCGCGATCGTCATGATCGTCGGCGCTGTGGTGACCTGGTTCCTGCCGGAGTTGCCCCTGCGCACCGCGTCTGCCGCACAGGAGCGTGCCGCCGAGATGCGTGCGGCCGAAGACGGTACGGCCGCCTGACCGCACCGGTCGGCCGAGGCGAGTGGCCGGGGGTGTGCCGCCGCGCACACACGGCTGCCCGCGACGCTTATCCTCGATCACCATGACGGTCGTGGTCCAGGTCGCCACCGAGGCGACCGATGAGCTCATCGACGCATTCGCACGCCTGCTGCCACAACTGTCCCGGTCCGCGATCGCCCTGGACCGGACCGCGCTGGCGCTGATCCTGTCTCATGACGCGAACACCATCTTCGTGGCCCGCGACGCCGCCGGCGCGATCGTCGGCACGCTCACCCTCGTCGTGACGCCGATCCCGTCCGGGCTGCGGGCCCGCATCGAGGATGTCGTGGTGGACGCGGGCGCCCGCGGGCTCGGCATCGGCGGCAGGCTCATCGAAGCGGCCATCGCCGAGGCACGCACGGCGGGCGTCCGCACGCTGGACCTGACCTCAAGGCCCGAGCGGGACGCCGCGGGCCGGCTCTACGAACGGCTCGGGTTCCGCCAGCGCGACTCGCGCCTGTACCGCCACGGCGGTGAGTAGCGCGTCCCGCCGTCAGCAGTAGGGCGTGCCCGCGGTGAACTTCGCGCGCAGGTAGGACGACGGCCCCGAGTACATCGCGGTGACCTCGTCCCGCTCGTTGAGCTCGAAGAGGATCCCGGCGCCGCTGAGCGTCTGCACCACGACCGCCGCCGAGCTACCCCGGGTGAGGTTGTACGTCACCAGCCCGGAGTAGATCGTGCGCACCTGGTCCGCCTTGGTACCGAGCCAGACGCCCGACGGGGTGGGGATGGACGTGGAGCGGTTCACCAGTAGGTAGAGACGGCCGTCGCTGTGGAACGAGAAGGAGACGTCGCGCCACATGCCGACACCGCGGGCGGAGGTGTTGCCGGGGCAGCCGTCCATCGGCCCGACCTCGTCCAGGCCCGGCCCACTCTGCAGCTGGGCCAGGGTCTGTCCCATCTCGTACGGGCCGGCACCGTCGGTGCGGAACTCCAGCGACAGCGGCTCGTCCGTCGTCGGGGTGGCCGTGATGACGGGCGTGGTGGGGGTGGTTGTCGCGCTGACATCTGGCGACGCGGAGGTCGTGGTCACGGGAGCCGGGCTCCGCCGCCCGAGCAGGTCGCAGCCCGCCGCGCCCAACGCGGTGGCTACGAGGACCGCGGGGGCGAGCACGGCAACCAGGCTTCGGCGGATGAGCGGACCGCGGCCGGCGCCGGAGTGCTGACCGATGTGTGTCACGCACACCAGTTCACCCCATCCGCGCAAGTCCGTCGAGAGGCGATGGCGCCGGGGCGGGGTTATTCTGCGCGCCAACGTGTCACACGGGGGGTTTGACACATGAGACTTCATGCGACCGCGCCAGCCGGCGCGGACCTTCATCTGATAGACGTCGATATTG
The DNA here is from genome assembly GCA_036557785.1 of Micromonosporaceae bacterium. Classification (GTDB taxonomy): domain Bacteria; phylum Actinomycetota; class Actinomycetes; order Mycobacteriales; family Micromonosporaceae; genus DATBGZ01. Next base: position 83,238 of record DATBGZ010000066.1, on the reverse strand, counting down.
CGAGCTTGCGCGGGGTGGCGGCGCGCCTCGCCGCCGCCGCCCAGGTCGATGGGGCGGCCCCGCGCGGACTGGCCGCAGCTCGCACCGACCGCACGGTCACGGCATCGGGCGGCGCGCAGTCCGCGCTCGTGCGCACCCGGGACGAGTGGATCGGATTCCTGACCGGACTGCGCGCCGCCGTCGACCGGAGCGCCCAGGCGCTGCACGCGGTGGCCGACACCTACGAGCGGGCGGAGGACGACGCGGGCGTGGCGGTACGCCCCGCCGCGATCGGCCCGGAGCCGGGGTGGCGACGATGAGCACCCTGACCTACGCCACCCGGCGCGAGCCGGGCTCGACCGACGAGCAGGGCCCAGCGGCGTGGGCCAGCCTCGCCGGGGTGCAGCGGCTGCGTGACGCGCGGCCCGACGACTGGCACCGCGCCGCGGCGGCGTGGTCGACGCTGGCCGAGCAGCTCACCCGGCTGCACGAGCGCATCGACGGCAGCGCGACCGAGCTCGACGCGGCCTGGGCGGCCGGCAGCGGGACTGGGGCAGCCCGGGCCTGCGTCGCCGCGCAGCGGATTGCCGTCCGCGACGCGCAGAGCCCGGCCCGGCAGATCGCCGCCGCGCTGACCGAGCACGGGTACGCCCTCGCCGCCCTGCGCCGCCTGGCGCACCAGGATCTGCCGCACACCGAACGGGTCCTGCTGCTGGCTCAGGTCCGCGCGCTTGACGAGCGCACCCGGGCAACGTTGCTGGCCAACCGGCCGCCGCCGGCGCCCGCAGTGCTGCGGGAGCGGGTCGGCCTGCGCACCGACGTCGCCCGGGCGGTCGTGCAGGCTCAGACGAGCCTGTCCCCGCAGCAGGTCCGGGCGTGGTGGGACTCGCTGACCCAGGCGCAGCGCGACCGCGTCCTCGCCGACGACGCCGACGTTGTCGGTTGGCTCGACGGCATCCCCGCGGTCGACCGGGACCGCGCCAACCGGACCCTTCTCGCGGCCGGCCTCGACCGGCTCTCGGCCGCCGAGGCGGACCTGGTGCACATGCTCGACCGGCTCCGGTTGCCAGCGATCCTGGCGCCGACCCTGCTGCTGCCGGTGCTCGGCGTGCTGGAGTTGCGACTGGCGCGGGTCAGGGCGCAGGTGGCGGGGTTGCAGGCCGTACGGACGTGCCTGGAGCGGCTCGGACCGCGGGCCCTGCTCCTCGGCATCGACCCGGGTACCGGCGTCAGCGACGGCCGGGCGATCGTGGCGCTGTCGGACCCCGACCATGCCCGGCATACGGCGGTCCTCGTGCCCGGCGTCGACACCGACCTGGGCGACACGCCGGGAGAGCTGGACCCGGATCGGCCGTCTGCGCGACGCTGCCGACGCGCTGACAGTGGCGCCGGACGATGTGAGCCTCGTCTACTGGCTGGGCTACGACGCGCCACAGGACATTGACGCGCTCTCGTACGACGCCTCCCGCGCCGGAGCGGGGCAGCTCACCGGGTTCATCGACGGCCTGCGCTCGACGCACGACCCGGGGCCCTCCCACATCACGGTCGTGGGCCACAGCTACGGCTCGACCGTGGTCGCCGAGGCGGCGCTGCGCGGTGGGCTGCCGGTCGACGACATCATCGCGGCCGGCAGCCCGGGCATGCACACCGACCACGCGACCGACCTGCACCTTGATCCTCGCCACGTGTGGGGCGGCCTCGCGGCCGGGGATCTGATCGGGGGCGCCCTGGGCGAACTGCCGTTCGTGCACGGTGAGGAGCCCACCGACCCCGCGTTCGGCGCGAACCAGTTCGTCGTCGATACCCAGGGCCACAGCGCTTACTGGGATCCCGGCAGCCTCAGCCTGCGCAACCAGGCCGCGATCGTGGTCGGGCGCTATGACCTGGTCGCTCTGGTGCACGGCCAGCCGCCCGCTGACTGAGCCGCGGACCCACCAGACATTCACAGGCGACGTCCAGGCAGACGCGCTACCGTCGGGCCGAAGGCGTGGGTCGAGGCCCGACGTGGGTCGAGGCCCCATGGGCGGGCCGAAGGTGTGGGCGGGAGTGAGGTCATGGACGAGCGACGGGCGCAGAGCGTGGTGGACGCGCTGCGCGAGCGTGGTGTGCCGGCGCACGTGGCCCGTACGGGTGTCGGGCAGGTGGGCATCCGGGTGGTGCTCTCGGATGGACGCGAAGCGGTGTGGGACACCGACGGGGCGGCCGGCCTGGAGGCGAACGTGCTCGCCGACGGCGTGCTCGTGGGCTTCGTGCCACTGATTGAGGGTTCGGAGAGCTTCGATGAGCAGGAGACCATCGACGCCATCGCCCGCACCGACTACGACCGTCCGGTCGCCACGCAACGCCGCCAGGCTCCGCCGCCCGGCGAGGCACTGCCCTTCGAGGGTGGCTTCTTCCGTCGATTCCGCGAGGGCTTCCGCGAGTAGACCTGGCGCCCCGGCCAGACACCGCGCGGGCAGTCATCACCACCGATGTCCTACTCGCCCGAGCGGTAGGCGAAATGGCCCTGATGTCCGTCTCGCAAGCTTCGCCACACGTGCCAAGGCCGCCACGGCCTCGTAAGCTTCGGGCGTGGCTGGTTGGCTGAAAATCGCCGCGCGGTCGTTTGCGATGGCGGCCGTCGCCGGCGCTGCCCAACTCGGCGCGGCGCAGGCGCTCGCCGTGCTGGTCTGGAGTTCCGTGCCGTCGCCGGAGATCTGGCGCCGCCAGCTCATGTGGGTGCTCTTCATCTTCGCCGCGGCGGTGCTCGCGGGCGTGGCGGGCGGCCGGCGCAGCGTCCGGTCGGTTCGCCAGGCGATCATGAACCGGCGAGCGGATGCCGCAGCCGCCCACCACTCCGGACTCGTCATGCACCGCGGTGGGGTACGCGCGGCCCGGCAGCGCGCGATCGCGAGAGCCCGCTACCGCACCGTCGACACGGCGCGTGGCTTCGTGGCCGGGGCGAGCCGGGTGGGCGCCACGGTCTTCGCGTCGCTCGGTGCCTACGCGGCGTTCCTGCTGGTCTGGCTGCCAGCCCGCAACGCGTACGCGGGCAGGGATCTGCGGGTGCTCGCCGTCGCCGCGCTGATCGGCACCGGCATCGGAGCGGTCGTCTCGCTGCTGGCTCTGCTCGCCGCACCGATCGCGGCGAACGCGGCCATCTGGGTCGCCGGCGTGTGGATCTTCGGGCTGGCGTCCGTCGGGGTGGCGATCGGCACCGGTAACCATACGATCACGCCTCGGTTGGCGGTCCTGGACGCGCCGAACCTCATCGGCCCGGACGAGTGGTGGCTCGGCCCCTATGTCATGGTCCTGGTCGCCGCCGTCTTCGCCGCGACGGTGGCCGCAACGGCGCGCTGGGTGGGCGCCCACCCGCTGGGCATCGCCCTCTCCGGCCTCGCCGGCCCGGCCATGGTGGGGGCCGGTTACCTGCTGGTCGGACCGGGCTACGGGCTCAGATCCGGGTACGTGGCGGCGCTGCTGTCAGCGGCGGTCGGGATGGCCACCTCAACGGTCACCGCCGTAGCTCGGCGGGGCAAGACCGCGCCCCTGGCTGCTGCCGCGATCGCGTCGGCCGCCGCGGGAGCGCGTTCAGCCGCACCGGCACAACGCGCGATCACGGCGAGTCCCGGCGCCCCCTACGCCGCGGCACCGCGCGCGGGACAGAGCACCAAGCGTCGCAAGCCGGCGACGCCCAGCCCCGCCTACGCGGCGGCCGGCGTGACGAGCGCGCCCTACCCCGCACCGAACCCGGCCTCGCAGTACCCGGCGGCCCAGTACTCGGCCAACCCCTACCCGACCAACCAGTACCCGACGTGGTCCCAGCCGGCCCGGTCGACCTCGACCACCCCCGCTGGCGTCTACGTGGCGCCGCCCCGGGGCGCCCCCGTCACGCCTCCGTCGCCGACGACGTCGGGGGGGACCGCCGCGAAACCCTCGTCCACCAAGGCCCCGACGACGAAGGCCCCGACGACGAAGGCCCCGAACACGAAAGCCCCGACCGCATCCGCCCCCCCGACGCCGAGCCCCGCCATCGCCACTGCGGCGGCCGCGGCGGCCGCCCAGACCGGGCAGAAGCCACCGCCGAAGTCAAAGCGCCGAGGGCGGGCCGACAAGAGCGTACGGGTGCCAGAAGCCGTACAGCCCGAGCCGGTCACGGCGTCCTCGTCGTCGGAGGTCAACCTGCCCCGCACGACGCGGCCGGCCCAGGTCGTGGCGGTAAAGCCGTCGCGCCCGTCCCCGGACGCGGAGCCGGCGCTGCCCAAGGGTCGGCGAGCCCGTCGGCGCGCAGCGAAGCTCGCCGCGGAGCGGGCCGAGCAGGAGGAGCGCATAGCGCGTCAGCGGGAGCGCGACGCCCAGAGCCTCGGCAAGCGTGAGCGCGAGCACATCGCATGGCTGGAGAACCTCACGAGCATGCCGGCCGATCCCACCCTCACCACGCGAAAGAAGTAGCGCGGCGGTCCTAGTCGCCGGGTTCGGTACTCGCGCCCGGATCCGCCTGATCGCCGAGGTCGGACCGCTGTGCCGCCCCGCGGATCTGTTCGGCCTGTGCCGTGGCCTCGGCGAGCATCTGCTCGCTACGGGCGAGCGCTGAGGCGACCACTCGTTCGTGCTGGAGGGTTGCCGAGGTCAGGATCTGCTCGGCGCCCTCCTGCACCTTGCGCCGGTAGTGCTCCGCCCGCGTCACCTGCTCCTGACGGGACCGCAGGAGCCGGGTCCAGCGCTCCTCTTCCTCGCGCAGCCAGCGCCGGCGTTCCTCGAACTCGGCCGCCTCCCGGGCATGCTCGGCTCGGACGGCGCCGACCTGCTGCTCGCTGCTCGCTTGAAGCTCCTGCGCGCGACGCCTCGCCGCGGCAAGGATCTCGTCCGCCTCGGCGTTGGCGTTGGCCAGGATCTCCTCCACGCGCGGACCGAGGTGGCGGAAGGCGATCGCGTCGTCCACCGATGGGCGCCGCCGCAGGACCGCGAGTTCCTCGTGCGCCCGGTCGAGCTGGTCGGCGAGGCTGCGCAGGTCGGCGGCGAGCTCCGCGTGGGCGTGCTTGGTCGCCTCAAGCTCCGCTTCGATCAGGTGCGCGTAGCGATCCACCTGCTTGGTGTCGTAGCCCCGGAAGGCGACCCGGAACGCCGGGGCCGTCACGAGTTCGGACATCAGGGGCAGGGCGCCACCGGGAACCCGGCCATCATTCATCGATGCGCCGTCCATCGATTGGACGTCGATCGGCATGCCGCTGGCCCGGGCGCTGTCAGCAGTCACGCCAAACCTCCCCACCCACGCCGAATGGACCTAGCCGCGTCGCTTCGCCCCCGGTACGGCCGTCGGCGCGGGAGGGCGAGTCGGTGCGGGCGAGGTCGGCACGTCGGTGGGCCGTTCGGCGGCGGGTTGATCGACGACCGGGCGCTCGGCGGCGGGTCGGACGGCGGCGCGGCCCTCCGGACGACCGACGGGAGCCGGTCCGACGGGAGCCGGTCCGACGGGAGCTGGCGGTCCCGCGAGCTCCGGCCCCGCCGGCGCGGGTTTGGACGCTCGGGAGCCCGGGGCACCAGGGCCGGGGCCGGGCGCGCCACGAGCAGGCGTGCCGGGGCCAGGCCCGCCAGGAGCAGGCGCGCTGGGAGCGGGGCGGGGCGCGGTGGCGTGCAGCCGCGCGGCGTGCTTCTCGGCGGCTGCCCGCACCTGGGCCGCGTGCTGCTCGGCCTGCAGCCGTAGCTGGGTCGCGGCCTGCTCGGCCGCCTCGGTGGTCTGGTGGGCGTGCTGCGCGGCGGCGGCGCGGGTCTGGTGAGCGTGCTGCTCGGCCTCCTCACGGGTCTCGCGGGCGTACTCCTCCGCCGAGCGCGCGATGGCGGCCGCGTCCTGATCGGCCTTCGACCGTACGGCCTCGGCGTTGTCGACCGCCTCGCCGCGTACCCGGTTCGCGTGGTTGGTCCCGTCGGTGAGCAGCCGACGCACCTCGGCCTGGGCCGCCGAGACGATCTCCTCCGCCTCGCCGCGAACCTTGCGGGCATACGCCTGACCCTCGGCGACCTCGACCCGGACAGCCTCGAGTCGTTTGGCGATCGATACCTCCTCCTCGGCCCGCCGTGTCTGCTGGCTGGACTCGTACTCGCGCACCATCCGGTTGAAGTCGTCGGCGATCTTCGCGCGCTCGGCGGCGACCGCTGCCCGCTCGTCGGCGAGTGCGTCGGCGGCCGCGGCGCGCACCGCGTCGGCCTCTTTCTCCGCCTCGGCAAGGATCTGCTCCACCCGGGGACCCAGGTGGCGGAACGAGATCTTCTCGTCGAGCGTCGGCCGCCGGCGCAGCTCCACCAGCTCCGCGTGTGCCCGGTGCAGCTGGTCGGAGAGCGTGCGGATGCGCGCGGCGAGCTCGTTACGCTCGCCGATGGCGGCCTGCAGCTGGGTCTCGGTGATCTGCGCGTACTGGTCGACCTCCCGCTTGTTGTAGCCACGGAAGGTCAGGGTGAACGTCGGCTCGGTCTCCAGTGGGGAGGCCAGCCGCATGTTGTTCGGTTCACGGCCCATGGGGCCATGGTCACACCGGCGATAGCGCCGCCCGGCCGATTCCTGGCAGCAGGAATGCCGCTGTCACCCGAACGGGTCGCCGGACCGGTCCATAGTGGACTGATCAGTCGGTAGGCACGCCATTCTGCGGTGGGGTCGCAGCCGGCTCGGTGTACTCAGTCACCTCGGCCGCGCCCGCGTCGGTGACGTACGCGGGGCCGAAGTAGTTCTGCACGCCATTGGTCACCTTCGACATCCGGCCGCCGGTGTAGCCGGCGTGGCTCGTCTTGGAGAAGCCGAACGGCACCAGGCCGGGCCCGGGGAAGCCGCCCTGCTGGATCGCGTCGATGAGGTTGTCGACGGTGATGTCATGGCCCGCGCGCTGCAGTGCCTGCACGGTCAGGTAAGCGATCGACATGCCGACGAGCACGTTGTTGTCGACCTCGCCCTTGTCGCCGTAGTCGTCGTTGATCTGCTGGAACAGCTTGACCCACGGGTCGTCCGTGTTCGACGCGATCGGTAGGTAGCCGGTGCTGATCAGACCCTCGAGCAGGCCGCTGGAGACGCCCAGGTATCCGGCGACCGTGTTGTAGTCGCTGCCGACCGTCGAGGAGATGAACTGTGGCTGGTAGTGCAGCTTCGAGGCCGTGGTGAGGACCTGGGCCGTGAACCCCGGGATCGTGGCGAGCACGACCACCTCGCAGCCGGCCTGGCGCAGCGCCTGCGTCTGGATGGCGACGTTCGGGTTCGAGGTGATGTAGGTCTGCTGCGAGGCGAGCTTGCTGTCGAGGGTCTGCGTGAGCCCGGCCACCAGCTCGCGCCCGAAGTCGTCGTTCTGGACGAACGTGCAGGCCTTCTTCTCGGCCAGCGTCGGGGTCTCCTGGATGTAGTGCCCGATGATCTTGCCCTCGGTCGTGTAGTCGGTCTGGAACCCGAACGTGCCGGGGTAGCGCGACGGTTGGTTCCAGTCGGTGGCGCCCGAGGTGACGAACAGGTCGGGGATCTGCTTGTCCTTGAGGTAGTCCATCACGCTCAGGTGCGTCGCCGTGCCGAAGCCACCGACGATGGCGAATACCTTGTCCTGCTCGACGAGCTTGCGCACCACGGTCTGCGTGTTGGCGGGGTTGTACCCGTCGTCGCCGACGTCATAGACGATCTTGCGCCCGTAAACCCCACCGTTGGCGTTGACGTAGTCGAAGTACGCCTTCGTCGCCGCCGACACCCGGGAGTAGCCCGCCGCCGCTGGCCCGGTGAGTGGCTGGTGGGAGCCGAGCGTGATCTCGGTGTCGGTCACTCCCTGAGGCGGGAAATAGGGCGTGGGCGGCGGGACGTGGGTGCACGCCACCGTCGCCAGGGCCAGGAGCGCGCAGCCCACGAGCGCCACGGCGCGGGTCGTCGCGCGCCGCGACACGGCGTACGGGCCGCGGACCGGCCGTCGCGCCGGCGCGGGCAAGCCGACGGCGGGGCTGCTCGTGGGCGGGCGGGGCGTGGGCGGGGCCTGGGTCATCGCGCGCGGACTCCATCCTCTGGGTTGACGGCTCATTGTCGTATGCCGTGTGCCGGCCGTGCCGACCCGGTGTCGTCCCTCGCCTCCGAGACCTCCCCGCGCCGCCGCCCGACGAACCTGCGCACCGCCGCGTGGTCCCGGAGCCTCGCCAGCGCGACCACGACCAGGGCGAGCCCGAGCAGGGCCAGCGGAAGGTTGCCCGCCAGGCGCGCGGCGAGGACCGGACCGACGTGCAGGCCCCCGACGACCTCGGTGGTCGCGATGGGGACCGCGACGATGAACAGGGTCCCCCACGCCGCCCCGGCGAGGCCTCCGCTGCCGCCGAGGACCACGGCGACCAGCAGGAACAGCGACAGGCTCAGCCCGAAGTACCCCGGCAGGACCGTGCTGGTCAGGTAGACGTAGACGCCGCCGGCCATCCCGGCCGTGCCGGCGCTCACCACAAAGGCGAGCACACGCGTGCGGGCCACGGGGATGCCACACAGCGCGGCCGCCACCTCGTCGTCGCGCACGGCGCGCAGATTCCGGCCCAGGCGCCCGCGCACCAGGTTGGCGAGCAGCAGCAGCACCACAGCCGTCGCGACCAGCGCCACCCACGCCCGCCAGCGCGTCTCGCCGACGGCTGGCCCCAGCCCGTCGGGCATCCGGGGAACCCGCACCCGCAACCCCTGCTCGCCGCGCAGGGGGCTGATGACGGCGCTGGCCGGCACCACGACCAGGCCGAAGGCGAGGGTCAACCCCGCCAGGTACGGCCCCCGCAGCGCCGCCGTGGCGAGCGCGAGCACGCCACCCACAGCCAGCGCGGCGAGCACGCCGGCGAGCAGGGAGATCGGCAGCGTCCACGGTGCCGCCGTCGGCTCGGCGACCGCGGCGAAGACCCGGCTGGTCCCGGGCGCGGGCGCCACGGTGAACCCCTGGTCGTAGAGCAGGTTCTGGGTCAGCGCCATGGCATATCCGCCGACGGCCATCAGGCCGGCGTGCCCGATCGAGAGCTGCCCCGACAGTCCGATGAGGACAGTCAGGCCCGCGACGGCCGCGAGGTAGGCGACGAACTGGCTGAAGCCGAAGAGCCGCGAACTGGGCAGGGCGTAGCTCAGGCCGACGCCGACGGCGACCACGGCCGCGGCAAGGCCGGTGTGGCGGGCCAACGTATTGCCCGTACCGACGGCAGGCCCGGACCCGCGGCCAGAGCGTTGCGGCCCGGCCCCGCGGCCAGAGCGTTCAGGCCCGGCCTCGCGGCCAGAGCGTTGCGGCCCGGCCCCGCGCCCAGAGCGTTGCGGCCCGGCCATCTCAGACCCGCCGGGCCGGGCCGGGCGAGAAGATCCCCCTGGGTCGCACGAGCAGCACGGCGAGCAGCAACCCGAGCACGGCGAGCGGGGCGAGGTTCGGGTCGCTCGCGTATCCGGTGGCGTAGTCGAGCACCAGCCCCACCGCGAGGCCGCCGAGCACGGCGCCGAGCGGGCTGTCCAGGCCGCCGAGGACCGTCGCGGTGAACGCGGTGATGAAGACGCCGTCCATCGCGGTCGGGGTGAGTCCGAGCCCGGTCGGTAGCACGAGCATCGCGGCGAACGCGGCCAGACCCGTCGCGAGCCCCCACGCGATGGTCGTCATCCGCGCCACGCTGATGCCCGACAGCCGGGCGATCTCGGCCGCGGTGGCCGCCGCGCGCAGCCGCAGCCCCAGCCGGGTGCGGGCGAAGAGCAGGGCCACCGCCACGACGAGCGACGCGGCCACGGCCACCACCAGCAACCGGTACGGCGAGGTGGTCGACACCCCGCCGACCACGAGCACGTCGTCGCTGACCGGGGTCGCCATGGGCTCGTACTGCAGGCCGTAGACCATCCCGAGCACCGCCTGCACGACCATGACCACGCCCAGCGCCACGATCATGGCCTCGAGGTGGCGGTCCGGGCCGAGGCGGCGCAGCGCGGTGCGCTGCAGCCCGACGCCGAGCGCGGCGCCGACCAGCGGCGCCAGCGCGAGGCCGAGCCACCACCCGCCGACGTGGGTGCCCACCGACCAGGCGACGTACGCCGCCGCGACGCTGATCGCACCCTGCGCGAAGTTCACGATCCGGGCCGCCCGCCAGATCAGCACGAGCGAGAGCGCGAAGACCGCGTAGACGGCGCCGCTGGCCAGACCATCGATGGTGAGGAAGAGGAACCGGTCCATGTCAGGACACCGCGCCTGTCCCGGCCGTGGCGATGCGCCCATCCGTGACGATCACGGCGGTGTCGGCGATCGCGAGCGCGGCCCGTACGTTCTGCTCGACGAGCAGCACCGCGAGTCCCGCGGTCTCCCGCAACCGGGGCAGCAGGGTCAGGATCGCGGCGACCAGCGGCGGCGCCAGACCCAGGGACGGCTCGTCGAGCAGCAGCAGTCGCGGGCGGGCCACGAGCGCCCGGCCGATCGCGAGCATCCGGCGTTCGCCACCGGAGAGGTGGTGTGCGGCGAGCCCGCGCCGGCGGGCCAGCGGCTCGAAGAGCTCGTAGACCTCTGCCACCGCCGCGGCCGTCCGCACCCCCGCGGGGTCGCGGCGCCAGAGCCCGCCCAGGCGCAGGTTCTCCGCAACGGTCAGCTCCTCGACCACCCCTCGCCCGTCCGGCACGAGGGCGATCCCGCGTCGCACCCGATGCTCGACCGGCACCGTCGCGAGGTCCTTGCCATCGAAGGTGATCGTGCCACCGGAGGGGCGCAGGAGCCCGCAGAGCGTGCGCAGCAGGGTGGTCTTGCCGGCTCCGTTCGCGCCGAGCACCGCGACCACGGCGGCCGCCGGGACGCTCAGGTCGACGCCGCGCAGCACGTCGGCGCCGCCGTAGCCGGCGTGCAGCCCGTGCACCTCCAGCAGCACGTCGCCCCTCACAGCGCGCCGAGGTAGGCGTCGGCGACCGCTCGGTCCTCGCGCAGGCGCGCCGCGGTGCCGGCCGCGACCACGCGACCGAGGTCGAGCACGACGACCTCGTCACAGACCAGCACCACCAGCGGCACGTGGTGTTCGACGAGTAGCACCGAGCAGGCACCCGACGGGCGGTGGGCCAGGCCGGTGAGCAGCGCGGCGAGCTCATCGGTCTCCTCGGCGGACAGGCCACCGGCCGGCTCGTCGAGCAGCAGCAGCCGCGGGTCGCCCGCCAGGGCGCGGGCCAGGGCCACCTTCTTCCGCAGCGCATACGGCAGCGTCGATGGCCTCGCCCCGGCGTACCGGGCCAGACCGAGCTCGTCGAGCAGCGATCGGGCTAGGTCGGCGAGCGCGCGCTCATCCCGGTCGGCGCGGGGGGCGCCGAGCAGGCTCGCGACCACGCCGGTCCGGGCCGCTCGGGTCGCGCCCGCCATCACGTTCTCCAGCACGCTCAGTCCGTCGAACAGGCCGACGCCCTGCAGGGTGCGCGCGATGCCCAGGCGGACCAGGTGATGCGGCTTGGGACGCAACGGCGCCCCGTCGAGGCTCATCGTGCCGGTCGTGGGCGCCACGAAGCCGCAGACCACGTTGAGCAGTGTGGTCTTGCCCGCGCCGTTGGGGCCGATCACCCCCACGATGGCGCCGTCCGGGACGGTGAGGCTGACGTCGGCGAGGGCGGCCTCGCCGCGAGACAGTCGCACCCCGATGCCCGACAACGACAGCGCCATACCGACCGCTCCGGCTGTGTAGATGCGAGCTGTGCAGATGCAAGGTGACATCTAACGGCCGCCGACTGGGTACGGCAACCCGACCATGGTCGGTCAGACGATCGCCGAATACACCATCTGGCGCAGTTGCGGACGAAGCGGGTAGGTGCTCGAGGGCATCAGCTGCGTGAAGAACATCACGGTGAGCTCCTCGGCCGGGTCCACGAAGAAGGCGGTGCTCGCCAGCCCGCCCCAGTAGTACTGCCCCGCGCTGCTGGGCGTCCGGCCCGGCACCGGGTCGAGGACGACCGCGAAGCCGAGCCCGAAGCCGATGCCATCGAGGATGGTCTCCGCGAACCCACCGGTGGAGAGCCGGGCCAGATCCAGCCCACCGGGCAGGTGGTTGCGGGTCATGAACCGCACCGTACGGCTGCCCAGCAGGCGCTGGCCCTGGTACGTGCCCTCGCCCAACAGCATCTGGGTGAACCGGTGGTAGTCGGCGGCGGAGCTGATCAGCCCCGCGCCACCGGAGAGCAGCGCCGGCTCGACCAGCGCCGCGCCGCCGAGGATGTCCATGCGCGCCAGGCCACCGGACGTCGTCGGTACGTAGAGGGCGGCCAGCCGCGAGGTGTCCTCGCCGTGCACCCACCACCGCGTGTCGGTCATGCCCAGCGGCTGCAGGATGCGCTGCGCGACGAACTCGTCCAGGCGTTGCCCCGAAACGACCTCGACCAGCCGCCCCAGCACGTCGGTAGCCGCCGAGTAACCCCACCGCGTCCCCGGCTGGAAGAGCAACGGCAGCGTGGCCCAACTCCGGCAGGCGGCGGCGAGGTCCACGTCCGGCGGCGCCAGGATGTCCCAGCCGGCGGCCCGGTAGACCGCGTCCACCACGGAGGTCTGCAGCCAGCCGTAGGTCAGGCCGCTGGTGTGGGTGAGCAGGTGCCAGACCCGGATCGGTTCATTCGCCGGCACCGTGTAGTACTTCGTGCTCGACCCCTTGTCGTAGACGCGCAGGTCGGCGAACTCGGGCAGCCAGCGGCTGATCTCGTCGGTCAGCTCGAAGCGACCCTGCTCCCACAGCATCATCGCCGCGACCGAGGTGAGCGGCTTGGTCATGGAGTAGATGCGCCACAGCGTGTCCGGGGTGACTGGCGCGTCGGCCTCGAGGTCGCGCCGACCATAGACGAACGAGTGCGCGATCTGGCCGCGCCGGGTCACCACGACGTGCAGGCCGGGCAGCTTGCCACTGTCCACATAGGTCGCGAAGTGCGCGTCCAGGCGCGCCAACTGCCGGGCGTCGAGGCCAACCTCGCCCGGCTCGACGGTGGGCGCCAGCGGCGCCGGGGCAGACGGGATTGTGGTCGTCACGGGCGCACTGTACGACTCGGGTACGCACCGGGCAAAGGGGTCCGATCTCAGGCGATCGGGCGGCGCAGCGAGTAGGTCACCGCGTTGAGCCGCTGCGGTGCTCCGATCATCCGCGCGTGCCGGTCGTACGCCTGCCACCCGTCCGCGCCCGCGCGGTTGAGATGGCGCAGGTCGTCGAAGCGTTCGTCGATGCCCCAGTTCTGCGGTCCGTCCGGGTGGTGGAACGTGGCGCTCCAGTCGATGTGCTGGTCGATGCCGAACGACCCGGTGGCGCGGTACTCCAGCCGCGCGTACTCCCATCGCGTCACCCGGCCATCGTGCCCCACGCCCGCGACCCGTGCACCGCTCGGCGCAGCGACCGTGCGGGGCTACAGCAACCAGCCCTGCTCGTCGGCGAGGCGCACCGCCTCGGCCCGGGTCCGGGCACCGGTCTTGCCGATCGCCGCGGAGAGGTGGTTGCGGACCGTGCCCTCCGACAGGCCCAGGGCCGTGGCGATGTCCACGACCGTGCCGCCGTCGCGGGCCGCGCGCAGCACGTCGGTCTCCCGGCCGGTCAGCGGCGACTCCCCGCTCGCCAGGGTCTCCGCGGCCAGGGCCGGGTCGACCACCCGGAGCCCGGTCGCCACCCGCCGTACGGCCTCGGCGAGCTGTCGCGCCGGGGTGTCCTTCACCACGAACCCGCTCGCCCCGGCGGCCATGGCTCGGCGCAGGTAGCCCGGGCGACCGAAGGTGGTGACCACGAGCACCCGGCAGCTCGGTAGCGCGGCCCGGACCGCCTCGGTGGCCGCGATCCCGTCCAGCCCGGGCATCTCGACGTCGAGCAGGGCCACGTCGGGCCGCACCCGTCTCGCCGCGGCGACCACCTCGTCGCCGCGGCCGACCTCGGCCACCACCTCGAGGTCCGGCTCGAGGTTGAGCAGCGCGGCGAGCGCGCCCCGGACCAGTGCCTGGTCGTCCGCGAGCAGCAGCCGGATCGGCGTGCGGCCGTCGGCCGGGCTCATCGGCCCACGCTCACGGTGAGCGCGAAGCCGCCTTCCGGGGCGCGGCCGACCTGCAGCCGGCCGCCGGCCGCCTCGGCCCGCTCCCGCAGCCCGGCCAGGCCGTGACCGCCGGCCGATACGTCCACAGTGGATGCCTTCCCGCCGTCGTCCCAGACGCAGACCGTCGAGGGCGAGACGCGTACCTGGCACCGCGACGCCGCGCTGTGCCGCACCACGTTCGTGACCCCCTCCCGCACGACCCAGGCGAACAGTTGCCGGCGCTCGGGCGGTACGTCGTCGATGGCCGATGGTAGATCTGCGTCGATGCCTGCCGCATCCAGCGCGGTGCGGGCGTTGGCGAGCTCGCCGGCCAGGCTGATCTCCCGGTTGCCGGCCACCGCTGCCCGGACCTCGCCGAGTGCGGTGCGGGCCAGGCGCTCCACATCCCGGATCTCGGTCTCGGCCCGGTCGGGGTCGCGGCGGACCAGCGCCCCGGCGAGCTCGGCCTTGACCGCGACCACGGTCAGCGAGTGGCCGAGGATGTCGTGCAGGTCCCGGGCGAGCCGGTTGCGCTCCTCCTGTGCGGCGAGCCGGGCAATCTCCTGGTGGGCCGCCGCGAGTGCCCGGTTGCGGGCGATGATCTGAGTCACCGCCCACATCGCCACGGCCGCGACGAAGATCTGGAACTGCACCGATCCCTCGATGTGCCAGCCAGGGATGAGGAGTTGGCCGGCGTACGTGCCACCGAGCAGGGTGACCACCACCACCCAGCCCCACCGGACGGGAAGCAGGAACATCGCCAGCACCGCGACGTACACGAAGACCGCGAGGTTCGCCTCGCCCAGCACGGCCACGATGAGGACCGCGAGCACGAGGCCGAGGACGACCAGGCCGACCGCCAGCGCCTGCCGGCGCCGGGTGGTGCCGCGCAGCGGACGCGGCACGGTGGCGAACGCGGTGACGTAGGTCGCGGCGAACAGCGCCACCGCCGCCAGGCCGACGACGCGTCGCGCCCCGGTCTCGTGCCAGGCGTCGCGGGCCGGGTAGTACACGTAGAAGAGCCAGACCGAAGCCCACAGCCAGGCATGCCTGGGGCGGCCGGGCACGCCGGCATCCTGCTCCACCGACCGTGGGTGCTCCGGTGGAGCAGGGTTGCCCGTGGCGCTCACGAGGGTCACCGTATCCGGGTGGCGCGGCCCGAGGGTCATGCCCGTGCCGTGGCCCGCCGGAACTGCCGCACCGCGACCAGGGCGAAAACCGCGGTCCACGCCAGGACCGACCAGACCGCGTGCGACTGGATCGCCGTATGGAACAGTGGCGTTCGGGCCGCCTGGCCGACCCAGTAGGCCGGCGTCCACTCGGCGATCCGGCGCATGAGGTCGGGCATCTGCTCGGCCGGAACCCAGATCCCGCCGAACGCAGCGAGCAGCATGTAGAGCACTCCGGTGATCGGTTGAACCGAGTCCGGCTTCGCGACATAGCCGACGAGCAGGCCGAGCGCGGCGAACGGCAGCGCGCCGACCCACGAGATGGCGGCGACCGCGAGCCACGTGTGCAGGGGCAGCCGGACGCCGAGGCCCAGCACGCCGATCGCGTAGGTGACCACCAGCGGCGGCAGCGCCAGCAGCAGCGCGACGACGACCTTCGTGGTCGCGTACTCCCGCGGCGTGAGCGCGGTCAGCCGCAGTTGCCGGTTCCAGCCGATTCCCCGCTCCACGGCGATCGTGCCGCCGGAGCCTATCGCCGCCGTCATGGCGCCGAACAGGCCCATGCTCACCATGAGGTAGGCGCTCGCGGCCGCCCCGTTGAGGCTGTCGTTCTTATACAGGCCGCCGAAGATGGCCAGCAGCAGCGCCGGCATCAGGATGCTGAAGACGAGCGCGCGCCGGTTGCGAAACAGACGCGTGATCTCGATGCGTAGATACGTGGCGTTCATGCCGGCTCTCCCACGGTCAGGGCGAGGAACGCGTCCTCGAGGTTGCGAGCGGTCACTTCGATGTCGCGCGCGTCCGTGCTGGACAGCAGCGAGCGCAGCGCGGCATCCGAGTTGTTGCAGGCCAGCAGGACGGCATCGCCGCGCACCTCGACGCTGTCGACTCCCGCCAGGCTGGCCAACGCGGCCGGGTCGGCGCCGGGAAGAGTGGCCCGGATCGTCCGGCCGGTGGCCACCGCCTTGATCTGGCTGGCCGTACCGTCGGCGACGACCGTGCCCGCACGCAGCAGCACGATCCGGTCGGCGTACGCGTCGGCCTCGTCGAGGTAGTGGGTCGCGAACAGGACCGTGCGCCCCTGGCCCGACTCCTGCCGGATCGAGGCCCAGAACGCGCGCCGGGCCTCGACGTCCAGACCCGTGGTCGGCTCATCGAGCACGAGCAGGTCCGGCTCGCCGACCAGCGCGACGGCGAAGCGCACCCGCTGCTGCTGTCCGCCGGAGAGGGTCGAGACGCGGCGCTTGGCAAGGTCGGCGATCCCGGCCCGCGCCAGGACCTGGCCGACCGGCCGATGCCGCCGGTGCAGGGAGGCGGTCAGCGCCACGATCTCCCGGACCGTCAGGTCGGGCAACAGCCCGCCGGACTGGAGCAACGCGCCGACGCGGCCCGCGCGGACGGCGTTACCGGGTCGCTCGCCGAACAGCTGCACGGTCCCGGAGTCCGGGCGGGTCAGGCCGAGGAGCATGTCGATGGTGGTCGACTTCCCGGCGCCGTTGGGCCCGAGCAGCGCGACCACCTCGCCGGGCGAGATGGTCAGGTCGAGCCCGCCCACGGCGGTCACGGTCGCGTACCGCTTGACCAGGCCCGTGACCTGGATCGCGGGGGGTGTCTGTGTCATGTCGGTACGATGGCGCGGCCCCGGGGCCCGCACCTGCGCCCGGCATCACGACGCACCTGTGACGGATGTCAGGGAGTCGGGGGTTGCGCACCTGCATACGAGGTATGCATACTGCGTAACCATGAACGAGGGACGGGCATGAGCGAGCCGACAGCGAGTGAGCATCGCAGGGCCGCCAGGCCCGAGGAGCGGAGCGAGCGCGGAGGCGAGCAGGCATGAGCGAGCCGACAGCGAGTGAGCATCGCAGGGCCGCCAGGCCCGAGGAGCGGAGCGAGCGCGGAGGCGGACGGGCATGAGCGTCCGGTACGGGCTGCTGGCCCTGCTCGAGCGCGGAGCGCGGTACGGGTACCAGTTGCGCACCGAGTTCGAGCGGACGACCGGGGGCACGTGGCCACTGAACATCGGGCAGGTCTATACGACGCTGGCCCGCCTCGAACGCGATGGTCTGGTGCGGGCGCTGCCGGAAAACGACGGGGGTCAGCGGCCGTACGAGATCACCGCGGACGGCCGCGCGGAGCTCGCGTTGTGGTTCGCCAGCCCGATCGAGCGGGGCGACCGCCCCCGCGACGAGCTCGCGATCAAGCTGGCGCTCGCGCTGACCACCCCAGGGGTCGACGTGCACACCGTCGTGCAGACCCAGCGATCCTCCGCGATGCGCACGTTGCAGGAGCTCACCCGGCTGAAGACGGCCTCCGACGACCCCCAGGGCACCGAACTGGCCTGGCGGCTCGTGCTGGAGTCGATGATCTTCCAGGCTGAGGCCGAGGTGCGCTGGCTCGATCACTGCGAGTCCAGCCTCACCCGGTTCTCAGCACCCGCCGGGAAGTCCATCGTGGGACATCGCGGCCGACGCAAGTCCACAGTGGACTCTTCCGAGAAAGACTCGACCGAGCACGTATGGGGGCAGACGCGATGACCGCGACCGATCCGACCGCCCGTCCCGCCGAGACCGTCCTGGAGCTGCGTGAGGTAACCCGCGTGCACGGTCGTGGGGAGGTCGCCGTGCACGCGCTGCGCGGGGTCACCCTGTCGGTGACGGCCGGCGAGCTGGTGGCGGTGATGGGCCCGTCGGGCTCCGGCAAATCCACGCTGCTCAACCTCGCGGGTGGGCTCGACGCACCGACCAGCGGTGAGGTCGTGGTCGAGCACGTGACGCTGGGCGGGCTGAGCCGGCGCGGGCTCGCCGCCGTGCGCCGGCGCCGCGTCGGGTACGTGTTTCAGGACCTGAACCTCCTGCCGAGCCTGACCGCGGCCGAGAACGTCGCCCTGCCGCTGGAGCTGGACGGCGTACGGCTGCGCCGTACCCGGGCCGCCGCCCTGGCCGCACTCGAGGAGGTCGGTCTGGCCCACCTGGCGAACCGGTTCCCGGACGAGATGTCCGGTGGGCAGCAGCAGCGCGTGGCGATCGCACGCGCTCTTGTCGGCGACCGGCGCCTGATCCTGGCCGACGAGCCGACCGGCGCCCTGGACTCGCAGACGGGCGAGGCGGTGCTCAAGCTCATGCGCGCGCGCGTCGACGCTGGCGCGGCCGGTGTGCTGGTCACCCACGAAGCGCGCCACGCGGCGTGGGCGGACCGGGTCGTCTTCCTTCGCGATGGCTCCATTGTGGACACATCGGGACCGCTGCCGACGCCGGAGTCGCTGCTCGCCACCACCCCCGGCGGGCCAGCATGAGCCTGTTCGCCAGTTGGCGCACGGCGCTGCGCGTCGCCCGCCGGGAGGTGCGTCGGGCCAGGGGCCGCTCCGTGCTCGTAGTCGCGATGATCGCCCTGCCGGTGCTGGCGCTGAGCTTCGCCGCGGCCACCTACGACATGATCAACCTGACCGGGCCCGAGAAGGCCGACCGCACCATGGGCACGGCCGACGCCCGCATCCAGTGGCAGTCGCACTGGCCGAGCATGCAGATGCCCGACCCCGCCGACGGCTGGACGACCGGATACGGACCGGGCATCAGAGCCGTCGGTGGTGATGGCCCGGGCCAGGCCGATCCGCGAGACGCGCCCGGAACCGAGGCGGAGTTGCGGTCGATCCTGCCCGCCCACAGCACGCTGCTGCCGGTCCGGCGTGGCACGACCACCGTGCAGACGCCCGACGGCTTCGGGGCGCCCGATGCCGTCATGGTCGACGCCAGCAGCCCACTGGCGCACGGCTACGTCGACGTCCTCGACGGGCGCGCCCCATCGACGGCGAACGAGGTAGCGCTCACCGAACAGGCGATGGACTGGCTCGGCGCCACGATCGGCGACTCCATCACCGTGGATCCCGGCGGTACGCCGCACGACTACACCGTGGTGGGGCGGGTCGTGTTCCCGTCGCTGCTGGACCAGGTGCTGCTCTTCGCCTACGACGGCGACGACGCGGCGGTCGGGAAGTGGTTCTCGACCCGGGAGAACTCCTGGCTGGTGGACACCCCGCAGCCGGTGACCTGGGACCAGGTGCTCGCGTTCAACGATAAGGGCATCGTCGTGACGTCCCGCGCGGTGCTCACCGACCCGCCGCCGGACGCGGCCGTGCCGCTCAAGCAGGCCTGGCAGAGCGCGTACCAGGTCGACCCGCGCGGCATCGCGATCTCGGTACTGGTCGGCGGGCTCGCGCTGCTGGAGGTCGTGCTGCTCGCCGGACCCGCGTTCGCGGTCAGCGCCCGTCGCCGGCAACGCCAACTGGCCCTCGTCGCGGCGAACGGCGGCACGCCGGCCCACATCCGGCGCATCGTGCTCGCCGACGGCTTCGTGCTCGGCGTGCTCGGCGCCGGCGCGGGCATCGTCCTCGGCATCGCCGCAGCATTCCTGGCCCGGCCATGGGTCGAGCAGCTGCTCACCCATGCCCGCGACGGTGGATACCGGGTCTTCCCCGGGGCGATCGCCGGGATCGCGGGGCTAGCCGTGATCACCGGACTGCTCGCCGCATTGGTACCCGCCTTCATCACGGCCCGACAGAACGTGGTCTCGGCCCTCGCCGGACGCCGGGGTGCCACCCGGTCGCGCAAGCGCTGGATCGCGGTCGGGCTCGTGATGATCGCTGGCGGTGGCGTCATCACCGTCTATGGCACGCTGCGTTACGACACGAGCATCATGCTGGCGGGTCTGGTCATCGGGGAGCTCGGCCTGGTGTTCTGCACCCCGGCCCTGGTTGGGCTCATCGCGCGGGTCGGCCGGCTGCTGCCCCTCGCGCCACGCATCGCCCTGCGCGACGCCGCCCGCAACCGGGCCGCAGCGGCGCCCGCGATCTCCGCGGTGATGGCCGCCGTCGCCGGCAGCGTCACGCTCGGAATGATCATGGTCTCGGATCGTCAGCACAACCTGGAGACGTGGTCTCAGCAGTTCCCCACCGGGACGGTCTCCGTCTTCACCCCGACCGGAGTGGATCCGTCCACTCTGGAGCAGACGATGCGCTCGATCCTCCCGGTTGACCAGGTGTACCCCGTCGGCTCGCCGTCCTGCCCGGTCGGCACGTCCCAGGACAAGAACTGCGGCATCCAGGTCGTGATGAACGACCTGTGCCCGCAGCTGAAGAAATGGATGTTCGGGCAACTGACCGATGCCGAGCGGGAACAGGCGGGCCGGAACCCGAACTGCGACCCCCGCGACGCGTCCTTCGGTGGGTTCCTCTCGGTCGACGACGGCAGCGCGCTGGCGGCGCTGACCGGCGCCTCGGGTGACGACCTGGATCGGGCCCGACGGATGCTCGCGTCTGGCGGCGTCGTGGTCGGTTCCCCCTTGTACATCAACGAGGGAAAGGTGACCCTCGCCATCATCCAGCCCGATCCGAACGCGTCGGGCGACGACGGCACCCGGGGAGATCTGGTTGTCGGGGATGACGGGATCTACGTGCCGCCGGGGCACACCAAGACGCTCGTGACGATGCCGGGCTACCTGCTCACCACGCCCAACGTGGTCCGGACCGCGGTGCTCCCCCCACAGCTCGTCGAGGACGCCGGCCTCGCCGTCGCGCAGCAACTGCTCGTCGGCTCGACCACGCGGCTGCCGAGCCAGGCCGAGCAGGAGCGCTTCCGGGCGGCGATGAACGCGCTGCAGACGGGGGGCAGTATCGAGTTGGGCCCGCCCACGAACACTCCCCCGCAACTGCTGCTCCTGATCGGTGCCGCGGCGCTCATCACGCTCGGGGCAGCCGGCGTCGGCACGGGTCTGGCCGCGGCCGATGGACGAGCCGACCTCTCCACGCTCGCCGCCGTGGGAGCATCCCCGACGGTGCGCCGCGGCCTGTCGGTGAGCCAGTCCTCGGTCATCGCCGGGCTCGGGTCCGTGCTCGGGTCGCTCGCCGGCATCGGCGTCGCGGTCGCCGTGATCGAGGCTCGCAACCAGGTGCCCTGGGCGAGCATCTGGCCGGCCACGCCGACGCGACCGGCGCTGCCATGGCTCACCCTTGTCGTGGTGCTCATCGCGGTACCACTCGTGTCGATCCTCGGCGCCGGCCTGCTCACGCGGTCGCGCCTACCCATCGAACGTCGCCTATAGACCGCCGCAGGGGGAGCGTCGCCGCGAGAACGTCGGGCGAGTCAGCGGGTCGCGGAGGGCGTCGGGGTAGCGCCGGGCAGTGGACCGAGGTCCGGGGCACGGGTGAGCAACAGGTAGCCGCCCACCAGCCAAAGGGTGGCCAGGGCCGCGAGCGCCGCGGAGAGCAGCAGCACCGCGCGCGACTGCCGCCTGTCAACGGGACGCGGCGGTGCCGGCATCGAACCCATTCCGGCAGCTTAGCCGCCCGTACCTCGCGTCTGCGGCAGCGCCGGATCCGAGCCATGCTCGCCGAGCGGGCCGATGCGCAACCCGTTGCGGCGGCACAACCGCACCACGAGCGGAACCGCGGCGAGCGCGGCTCGCCACGACGCCTCGGGCCCGGCGCGGTCGTGGAGCAGGATCGTCGCCCCGCCGCGTAGGCCGGCCGCGACCCGTCGCGCGATCGCGGTGGGTCGGCCACCCGACCGCGGCCCGACCGCCCACCCGTCCCGGGCGGTGCAGGCGACCGGCTCGAGGCCCGTCTCCCGCACCATCCGCAGCACGCCGGGCAACGGCAGCCCGGCCGGCAGCCGGAACCATCGCGGTGCGACCCCGGTGACCTCCGTGATGAGGTCGGTGGTCCGGGCCAGGGCCCGGCGGGCAGCCCGGCACGGCACCAGTGGCGCATGCCGCCAGCCGTGGACGGCCAGCTCATGCCCGGCCGAGGCGAGCAGGCGGCCGAGCCAACGCTGCCGGGACAGCCGCTCGCCCACGACGAAGAACGTCGCCCGCACCTGCGCCGCCGCCAGCGCGTCGAGGAAGTACGGGGTGGAGACCGGGTCGGGTCCGCCGTCGAAGGTGAGCGCGACGTGACGTTCGATCATGGCTCCCCCGCCACGATCGTGGGGCTTTCGACGTCCATGGATCGCCACTCACGCCGAGAGGCCCACGATCGCGGGACCAGGTGGCTGCCGTTCACGGTCGGGCGGGCCAACTGCGCCACGACCTCCGCGGGGTCGGCGCCCAGCATCGGCGCCGCGGCCGTGCGCTGCCGGTCCCCCAGGTCGCCGTCCATCAGCCGGACGAGGGTGGGGCGCAGCGCGCCCGGGTGGCGGATCCAGCGGCTCACGCCGGCCTGCTCGAGGGTCGCGGCGCTGCGGGTGCCATGCCCCGGGATCGGCCGGTAGGTCGCGATGGGCAGCCCGGTGGCCATCCCCTCCAGCGCCATCAGTCCGCCCGCGTTCTCCACGAGGACATCGACCGCCTTCATAAGCGTGGGCATGTCGTCAACCCAGCCCAGCGCGGGCAGCCCGGCCCGGGCGAGGCGCTCGCGCAGGTGGGCGTTGCGGCCGCAGACCACGACCGGCGTGGCGATGCCCGAGTCCCGGATCTCGGCCGCCGCCTGGGCGACCCGGCCCACCCCCCACGACCCCGCCGCGACGAGCGCCAACCGCCCCCTCGGCAACCCGAAGGCGGCGCGGGCAGCGATCCGCTCGGCCGGCGTGGGTGGACGGAACCCGGGCGCGACCAGGGCGCCGGCGGCCAGCGCGGAGCCGGCGCTCGCACCGAGCACCCGCGCCTGCACGACGCCGACCTGGTGTGGGGCGAGCAGAGCGTCAACCCCGGGCACCACCCACTGCCGGTGCACGGCGAAGTCGGTGACGTAAGTGATGGCCGGCACCCGCAGCCGGCCCGTCCGGCGCAGCGGTCCGAGCAGTTGGCTGGCCAGGGAGTAGGTCGAGACCACCGCGCGGACGTCGCGACTCAGGAGGCTGAGCAGCCGGGACCGGGCCGGGGCGAGCAGGCTACGGGTCAGCGCGGCGACGGCTGACCAGGTCCCCACCTCGAACAGCCCCGCGTAGACCCAGGGCGCGTGGTTGAGGGTGCGGTTGTACAGCCGCAGCGAGGCCGAGCCGCTCGGTCCTGGCAGCAGGTCCATGAAGTCGAGTTGGTCGATGGCGAATCCACGGCCCGCGAGCCGCCGTGCCAGTTCCGCCGTGGAGCCGTCATGCCCCGCGCCCACGCCGGCGGAGACGATCACGACACGACCCGGCCCACTGCCCATCGGCCGCCACCCCCGCGTGCCTCGGGGCACGCGCGAGGACGCGTGCCGGCGTACTGCCTGTGTGCGCCTATGAGTTCGGCCGCCCCACAACCAGGGCCTCGGGCGCCCGGCGGGACGCCGGCCGAACAGCCTTCATTCTTAGCGGCCCGGCGGCCGGACGGGCAGAAACGGAAGAACTGCCCCCCGGTGAACGGGGGGCCGCAGACGAGACCACCGGGTTCCGCGGATGGGCGCGGAACCCGGTGGGAGTGTGTTTCGGTTGTCGACCAGCGGGTCAGCCGAGTCGCACAGGTCAGGCGTTGGCTCCGGCGCGCTCACGGCGCCCAGCGGCCTCCACGGCCGCGAAGGCCTGGGTCTGCGGAGTGCGCCAGCCGTGCCAGAAGCCGAGAGCCGCGAGCAGGAAGAGCAGCCCCGAGCCGATGTAGGCGACCGTGGCCCCGAGCGCCGCCTTGGCACCCAGCTCGCTGAACCCGTACGAGGTGAGCAGCAGCCCACGCAGGGTCTCGCCCTTGAAGACCGTGTCACGTTCGGTGTTGACGGTGTTGAGCTGGTCCTGCAGCCCCGCGATCCGCGGGTCGCCCGCGGGCAGTGCGGCGATCTGGTTCCTCAGGTCGGTCTGGACGTCGCCCAGCTCGGCGTAGGTCTTGCCGTCCGCAATGCCCTTGAGGTGCACGCCGATGAAGTTGTTGGCGTAGCACTCCGCCTGCTTGCCGGTCGTCATGGGCTGACCGGCGTTCGCCAGCAGGCAGGGCGTGCCGGCGGTCTCGGGGTTGGCGTTGATCGCCTCGACCGTGGGGAAGGTGATCTTCTGCTGCGACAGTTGGTCGCGCACGTAGGTCTTGGCGAAGTTGGCGTTGCTGGTGAAGACCAGCCCACCGACGAGCAGGATGACCGCGAGCAGCAGACCGCCCGCGCTGACCACTAGGTCGATTGTGCGACGCTTCATGAGAGTTCTCCGTCCTCTGTGGAGCTTCCAGGGTCCTGGTTTCGGATCTTCCGGGGCACCCTGTCCCTTCTGGGGACATCATCAGGATCGCTGCCGCCGCACCAGCGCGGTCAGAGCAGGAGGGTCTGCTCTGGTGGGACCTTCGGCCCGAATGGGTACCGGGCAGGTCGGCCCCGCTCAGGCATCGATGACCTCCTCCGGCGGCCGTCGCGACGAACGGGCGCCCGGGACACCGTAACCGATGCGCAGCACCATCTGTGGTGTGCCGAACCGGCCCAGCGCGAGCCGCAACTGCTCGCGGGCCGAGGGCACCTCGATGGGCTGGGACAACATCGCGCAGGACAGGCCGAGGTCGGTAATCGTGAGCAGGACCCGCTGCAGCGCGTAGCCCGCGTGGAGGTGATCGATGGCGAGATCACCCGTCGTGCCGAGCACCGCCACGAGCGGCTCGGTCTCGTAGTCGCGCCCCGGCGGCCGGGGTCGGTCACCGAAGGGTCGCTGCGGAAACAGGTCCTGGGGCGCCGTGTTGTGCCCTGACGTCCACAGCGGCACACCATCCGGCGAGCCCGGATCGTCGCGGCTCCAAGAGCGCAGCTCCGCCAGATAAGCGGGGTCGCGCTCGAGCACCTGCTGCGCCGCGCGGGTGATCTCGGCCACCGCCGCGACCGGGGCAACCCCGGTGACGAGCTCCACCCAGGCGAGCTCCTCCCGTGCGGCGCGCACGATCTGCGTACGGGCGTGCAGCGGCACCGGCTCCGGCCGGAACGGGGCCCGGTTGCTGTACCGGCGACCGATCGCGTGGTAAAGGCACTCCTGCTCGTTGGTGGGGGGTCGAGCCGGTCCGGGAACGAGCAGCGCGTGCAGGTCCGGGTCGGTGTTGCTCGGCTGCCAGGTCACCTCCATCGGCTGCCGCGCCACGGCGAACGCCAGCATCAGGTTGTACGTCGCGGCGCCGAGCGCGACCCGAACCCCCCAACCGGACGGGTCGGTGACCTTCAGCGCCCTGCTCCGGTCGGCCCGGACCTCGACCGCGCCGGTGTCGGGGTCGTACCGGAACCGCCACGGCTGGCTGTTGTGCAGCGAGACGGCGGCGACCGCGGACCGGACCGCATCGACGAACAGCGTCCGCGTGACAAGGCCATGCGTGGTCACGCCGATCGCCCCGCTATCCGACCGGACACAGGGCGCTCGCCCGCGGCCACCTCGTGCAGCACCTCGTCGACCTCGCGGCGTGGCACTGCCGGCAGCGGCTGGTCGCTGCCCGGGTAACCACAGCGGACCAGGACGTACGGGTGCGACAGACCGGGCAGGAGTCCGCGCACAAGGTCGCGGGGATGGTCGACCTCCAGCACATCGGTGAAGGGCGCCGTGGCGAGGCCGGCCTGCGCCGCGGTGAGCAGCACCGAGGAGAGCGCCTCGCCGGCGCGCAGCCAGTCCAGGGCCCGCTCACCCGGCCCGTGCAGGATGAGGTAGGCGGCGCCGCGGTCACCACCGGGCGCCACCGCGAGGCTCTGCTCATCGGCCATATTCGACACCCGCCCGGCCGCCGAGACCGGCGTGAAGTCCCGCACGGGCACCCGCCGTGGCACGCGCCGCACGGCCGTGCCCGGCGGCACGCCGTCGTTGCTCCACTCTGGACGGTTGGTCCACTGGATCAGCTCGATGCGGTAGCGGGGATCGGCCCGCTCGCTGTCCTGGGCGCCGGCCACCGCCACCGCGAGCATCGGCATCTGGTCCAGCCGCACCCGGTGCACCCGCGTGACCTGTGCCCGCGCCGCATCGATGAGCGCCGCCAGGGCCGACGCCGGCACCGGTTCGTCGCCGAAGGGGCGCCGGTCGGTGCGACGCCGTGGGATGGCCGCTCGCAGCGCGATCGCCACCGGGTCGGGCTGGACCCGGCCCAGGAGCACGATCCGCGCCAGCACGTCCTCGCACCCGTACGGCCCATCGGCGCCGGGGCGCTCGCGGCAGGGCAGCCGGTCGACCCTGACCGCCCACCCCTGCGCGGCGAGACTGACCCGGGCGTGGTGCAGCGCGGCGCCGCAGCTGAGCAACAGCAGCGTCGCGTCCGGGTCGACCACGGGCAGGCGCCTGGTGGCGTCGCCGGTCAGGTGCAGACCCTCAGGTCCCACGTGCCAACGCCACGGCTGCGTGTTGAAGATCGACGGCGCGTGGACGGCATCGCCGACCGCCGCGCGGAACGCGTCGTGCCCAGTGGAGGACATGCTCGTTCACCACCCTGTCTGCCGCGGCGGTCCGGGCTTTCGCACCGGTACGCGTGCTGATCTCCCACCGTGCGACGGGCGTCTCCGGCTCGCCAGGGTCGTTGGTCCTCTCAGCCGTAGGACCGGCCGCGCACGGCCGGGGTCGGCGAACGGGACCAAGGTCCCGCCATCTTCGTGACCGACGCCCGGCTCAGTCCGCTCGCAGAGATAGCTGTTCGTGCGGTAGACATGAACGCATGATCCGGGTGTTCCTGCTCGACGACCACGAGGTGGTCCGCACCGGCCTGCGTGACCTGCTCGAGCACGACGGCGATATCGAAGTCGTCGGCGAGTCCGGGTCCGCGCTCGAGGCGATCCGCCGCATCCCCGCGCTGCGGCCCAACGTGGCGGTGCTCGACGCCCGCCTCCCCGACGGCAACGGCATCGACGTCTGCCGCGAGGTGCGATCTGTCGATCCGTCGATTAATGGCCTGATCCTCACCTCCTACGAGGACGACGAGGCGCTCTTCGCCGCGATCATGGCGGGAGCCTCCGGCTACGTGCTCAAGCAGATCCGCGGCACCGACCTGGTCGACGCGGTCCGCCGGGTCGCCTCGGGACAGTCGCTGCTCGATCCCGCGGTGACCCAGCGGGTGCTCGAGCGCATCCGCAGCGGCGTCGAGCCGCCGAGCGAGCTGCGCTCGCTGACCGAGCAGGAGCGGCGCATCCTCATGCTCGTGGCCGAGGGCCTGACCAACCGGGAGATCGCGGGCAAGATGTTCCTCGCCGAGAAGACCGTGAAGAACTACGTCTCCAGCGTGCTCGCCAAGCTTGGCCTGGAACGCCGCACCCAGGCCGCCGTCCTCGCCACCAAGCTGCTGGGTGACCATCCCAAGTAGACGGTGACCTCACGGGCTCACCGTCTGGCCGCAGCCGGCGAGCGCGGCCGCCGCGAACCAGGACGGCTGTCAGCGATGGCGCAAGGCGACGGGTCATGTGCGGACCGTACGCACACCCGACCCGGCCCCGGATCGGTCGCCCATGCCCATCTTCGCCACGCCACTACCCAGACGCGGCTGTACGGGTCATGGTGGGGGGTGGCGTGATCGGCGACACTGTCGGCATGGTGCTGTTGGAGCGGGACTCGGCGTTGGCGTCGCTGCGCGAGTACGCGACCACGGCCCGCTCGGGTGAGGGACGGATGGTCCTGGTCACCGGCGAGGCCGGCGTCGGCAAGTCGAGCCTGGTCGAGCAGTTCCAACGCGAACTGCTCGACGCCCGCTGGTACTGGGGCGCCTGCGACGCGATGTTCACCCCCCGCCCGCTGGGCCCCCTGTTCGACCTGGCCGACCAACTCGGCGGCGAACTGCGCCACCTGGCCGACGAACAGGCCGGCCGGGACGCCCTCTTCGGCGCCCTGCTGCGCCAGATCAACGACCCGGAGAGGCTCACCGCGGTCGTGATCGAGGATCTGCACTGGGCCGACGAGGCCAGCGTGGATCTGCTGCGCTACCTGGGTCGACGGCTGCGCAGCGTGCCCGTCCTGCTCATCGCCACCTACCGCGACAACGAGATCACCACCGGCGACCCGCTGCGCCTGGCGCTGGGCGAACTGGCCACCTCCCGCGCCACCCGTCGCATCGGCCTGGGACCGCTCTCCGAAGCCGGCGTCAAGGCTCTGGCGGGCGACAGCGGGGTCAGCGCCGACGATCTGTTCCGCCTCACCGGCGGCAACCCCTTCTTCGTCAGCGAGGTGCTGCGCGCGGGGCTCGGCTCGGTGCCCGCCTCCGCCCGCGACGCCGTCCTTGCCCGCGCCGCCCGGCTCAGTCCGCAGGCCCAACGGGCGCTGCAGATCGCCGCCCTGGTCGGCAGCCGGATCGAACCAGGGCTGATCGAGGCGGTCGGCCCCGGCACCGCCCCGGTCATCGACGAGCTCGTCGCCGCCGGACTCCTGGTCGGCGACGGCGGCGAACTGCGGTTCCGCCACGAGATCGCCCGGCTCGCCGTCGGCGAGACCGTCCCCGATCACCGCCGGCCGTCGCTGCACGCCGCCATCCTCGCCGCCCACCGTGACCTGGCCCACCCCGACGACGCCGCCATGGCGTTCCACGCCGAGATCGCTCGTGACGCTCCAGCCACGCTCGAGTACGCCACCCGAGCCGCCCGACGCTCCGCCGACCTGGCCTCACACCGCGAAGCAGTCGCCCAGTACCAACGCGCGCTGCGCCATGCACCGGATGACGACCTGGCCACCCGTGCCGAGCTCAACACCGCCCTCGCCGAAGAGCTACGGCTCGTGTACCGCGACGACGAGGCCTACGCCGCCCAGGCACGCGCGCTGGAGCTCTGGCGAACCCTGACCGACCCCCTGCGCGAGGGGGAGGCGCTGATCCGCCTGAGCAACCTGGCCGGCGGCGCGCTGGGTAACGGGGCGCAGGCCGAGGTACTCGGTGACGCGGGCCTGGCGATACTCGAACCCCTCGGCGACACGCCGGAGCTCGCCTTCGCCTACGCGAAGGAGGCGGGCCGGCACATGGTGCAGGGCCACCGGGCCCGGGCGCTGGAGCTTGCCCGCCGGGCCCGGGTCCTGGCCGAACGCTTCGGAGCCTCCGAGACGCTCAGCCATGCGCTCACGACCGAGGCGGGCCTGACCGCCGAGGACGAGTGGGAGGCGCTCGCGCGGCGCGGTCTCGAGATCGCCCTGACGCACGGCCACCAAGCCGCCGCCGCCCGCGCCTACACCAACCTGCACGGCCTGTACGTCGACCACTACCAGACGGCGCGCGTGGACCAGGCCTTCGCCGAGGGGCAGGCCTACTGCGAGGAGCACGATATCGCCACCTACACGGTCTTCATGCGCGGGAACCAGTCCACCTTCCTGACCCGGATGGGTCGCTGGGACGAGGCGCAGACACTGGCCGACCGGCAACGGACGGACGTGGTGCCGGACGGCTACAACCGGCTCTGCGCCACGCTCGCCAAGGGCATCATCCGGGCGCGCCGCGGCGAACCGGGCGTCTTCGAGCTTCTCGACGAGTCCCTGCGCATCGCCCTCGCCACGGCGGAACCGCAGAACATCGTGCCCGCCCGCTGCCGCCACACCGAGGCCCACTGGCTCGACGGCCACGCCGACGAGGCCCGGCATGAGGCCGAACTCGCCGCCGACGCGCTCGACCCCGACGACCCCTGGCTCTGTGGCGAGGTGCAGGCCTGGCTGAGCCGGCTGGGGTCGCGACGCCGCGTGCCCGGCCCGCTGGCGGAGCCCTATCGGCGCTCGGCCGAGGGGGACAGCGCCGGCGCCGCGCGGTTCTGGCTGGAGCGCGAGTGCCGCTACGACGCGGCACTGTCTCTTGTGGACTCCGGTGACGAGGCTTCGGCGCTGCGGGCGCTGGAGCTGCTGCGTGAGCTGGGCGCGGAGGGTACGGTACGGCTGGTCACTCGCCGCCTGCGCGAACAGGGCGTCCGCGGCATTCCCGCCGGTGCTCGACCCACCACCCGGGCGAACCCCGGCGGGCTGACCGCGCGCGAGGTGGAGGTGCTCGCGCTGGTCTGTGCCGGCCGCACCGACGCCGAGATCGCCTCGACGCTCTACATCTCGGCCAAGACCGTCCACCACCACGTCTCCGCGGTGCTCGCCAAGCTCGCCGTCACCAGCCGCCGCGAGGCCACCGCCGTCGCGGCGCGGCTCGGCCTGCTCGCCGACACCGAAGATGGGCAACCCGGGCGATCTGTCTGGGCATCCGTTGCCGATCTTGCGACCCGCTCCCAGCCCGTAACGTCCTCGCCAGCGGCACCGCACCGGCGCCGCTGAGCCGAGCAGGGGGCCATCATGCCGCTCTACCTTGACATCCACACCCTTGACACCGTCGCGTTCGACGATGTTGCCGAGGCCCACGGCCTGGTCGCGGACGAGATCTACCAGGTCCGCGAGGGAGCCTGATCAGCCGCTGGCCCGTCAGACCGGAACGCTCCACTCGACGATGGTGCCCCGCGGCGCGTTCGAGCGTAGGTCGAACTCACCGCCCACCTTCTCCGCCCGGGCGCGCATGTTCTCGATGCCGGAACGCCGGCCGCCCTCGGGCATTCCCCGGCCGTCGTCGCTCACCCGCAGGTGAACCTCGCCCGCGGCGACCGCCACCCTCACCTGGACCGCATGGGCGCCGGCGTGACGCACCACATTGGAGAGTGCCTCTCGGAGCACGGCGAGCAGGTCCGCGCGCACCTCGCCGGGCACGGCGCTGTCCAACGGGCCGTCGAGCTCCAGCGCGGGCCGGAGCCCGAGCTGGTCGCCTGCCGCCGCGACGACCTCACGGATCTCGACACGTAACTGCGCCGTCATCGGCGTGCGCAGTTCGAAGATGGCCGACCTGATCTCCCGAATTGTGGTGTCGAGGTCGTCGACGGCCGAGTTGATCCGCTCCGCCACCTCAGCCTTGATCGACAGTCGGGCCGCCGACTGCAGCTGCATGCCTGTGGCGAACAGCCGCTGGATCACCACGTCGTGCAGGTCGCGCGCGATGCGCTCCCGGTCCTCCAGGATCATGTACATCTCTCGTTCCTCCTGGGCCAGCGCGCGCTCGAAGGCGAGGGCGGCCTGGCCGGCGAAGGTCGAGAGCATCGCCATCTCGTCCGTCCCCCGGTCTCCGTCGGCGTCGGGGGCGACCATGACCAGCAGGCCGTGCAGGGCGTCGGCGGTGGCGAGCGGCACCACGGTGGCCGGCCGGCCGGGCAGCGGGACCGGCCAGGGGGCGGCCGCGCGCAGGCTGTCGACCGCGAGGTGCATGCGGGAGGCCAGTGCCGGGCCGAAGTGGGACTGGTCGACCCCGACCGTTGCGCCGATCAGTCCCTGCGGCGTGTCCTCGCGGAACTGTCCCACCTCGACGGTGAGCACACCAGTGTCCTCGTCGTGCACCAGCACGAGCACCAGGTCCGCATCCGCGACCTCGCGCACCCGACGGGCGATCAGCTCCAGCGCCTGGCTGCGACGCACCCGGCCAACGAGCAGTTCGGTGATCTCGGTGGCGGCGGCGAGCCAGCGCTGCCGGCGCTGCCCGATGAGGTAGAGGCGAGCGTTCTCGATCGCCACCCCGGCCGCCGCGGCGAGCGCGACCACGATCTGTTCGTCGTCGTCGGTGAACTCGGCCGAATCCTTCTTCTCGGAAAGGTACAGGTTGCCGTAGACCCGGTCCCGGATACGGATCGGAACTCCCAGAAAGCTGTGCATCGGTGGATGGTTGGGTGGGAAGCCGTACGACCGGGGATGCCGGGTGATGTCCGGCATCCGCACCGGCCGGGGATCGTCGATGAGCAGGCCCAGCACGCCCTCACCGGTCGGTGGATGTCCGATGGCGGCCTGCTCGCGGGGGCTGAGCCCATGGGTGATGAACTCGACCAGCCTTGTCCCGCCGGTGCCCTGGTCGCCCTCGGCCCGGTAGCGTTCGCCGACCACGCCCAGTGCGCCGTAGCGGGCACCGACGAGCTCGCACGCGGCCGCCACGATGCGCTCCAGGGTCGGGCGCAACTCCAGGTCGGCGGTGATCGCCACGACCGCGGCGAGCAGTGAGCGCAACCGCTCCCGGCTCGCCACGACGTCGCCGACCCGGTCGAGCAGCTCCTGCAGCAGCTCGTCCAGGCGCACCGAGGACAGCTCCGTCAGGCCCAATGCCGTGACCGCGGCCGCAGCATCCGCGACCACCGGGGTTGCGCGGCGAACGGTCCGGTCGCCGGCGTCACCGGATCGGGGTCGCTTGGGTGCACCGGTCGCCACTCTCGAATCGTAGCCGTGTGGCGGGTGTGGGAGAACGGCCGGCGCACGGCCAGCACGCCGAGGCCGGGCAGCACCGACAGGCCGGCGCACCACGCCCAATCGGTGAGCGAGAGCGCCGTGGTGCCGAGCAGGTCGCGCAGCGGCGGCAGCGTGACCCCGGCGAGCAGCAGGAGGGCCGAGAGCGCCACTGCCGCACCGAGTGCCGGGTTGCGGTCGCCACCGGGGGTCCTGCGAGCCCGTACGGCCAGCGCGACGCCGAGTTGCCCGAGCCCCAGCACCAGGAACAGCATCGACTGCCACGGCCGGTCGTGGTGCGCGGCGAAGACGCCCACGCCCAGCGCCACCGCGGCCAGCCCCAGCCCGGTCCAGGCGATCGCGGTGGCCAGGCCGGCGCCGAGCACCGACTCCTGCGGCGGCCGTGGCGCTCGACGCATGGTGTTCGCCGACGCCGGTTCGGCTCCGAGCGCGACGCCCGGGATCCCGTGCGTGAGCAGGTTGATCCACAGGATCTGCGCCGGCAGCAGTGGCAACGCCAGGCCCATCAGGGGGCCGGCGAGCATCACGAGCAACTCCGCGGTCCCGCCGGCCAGCGCGTAGTGCAGGAAGCGACGGATGTTGGCGTAGCTACGCCGGCCCTCGCGCACCGCCACCGCCATCGTGGCGAGATTGTCGTCCATCAGCACGAGGTCGGCCGCCTGCCGGGCCACCTCGGTTCCGCTGCCCATCGCCACCCCGATGTCCGCGCGGCGCAAGGCCGGGGCGTCGTTGACCCCGTCGCCGGTCATCGCCACGACGTGCCCACACCGCCGCAGCGCGTGGATGAGGTCGAGCTTGCGCTCCGGCGCGACCCGGGCGAAGACCCGCACGTCCTCCGCTGCCTCCACTGTGGACGTCGTCGCGTCCCCGTTGTGCACGACGTCACCGGGTCGCCAGATGCCGACCTCGGCCCCGACCGCGGTGGCGGTGCCCGGATGGTCGCCGGTGACGAGCAGCAGGCGGATCCCGGCCCGCTCGAACGCGCGCGCCGTCGCCGCCGCCTCGTCGCGGACGCGGTCGCCGATGGCCACCAGACCCAGATAGCGCAGCCCCACGGCCTCGGCGGTGCGGGTCAGCCGAGCGTCCTCACCCGCCGCCACGGCGAGCACGCGCAGCCCCCGTTCGGCGAGGTCCGCCGCGGCCTCCCGGGATCCGGGCGGCACCCACTCGACCACGCCCTCGGTCAGCACCACCTCGGGCGCGCCCTTGCAGACCACGAGCCCGCGCCCGTCCCGGCTCACGTGCGCCGTGCTCATCCGGCGGGTTCCCGCGTCGAACGGGATCTCATCGACACGTTGCCACTCCTCACGCTCCTTCGCTGGCGTGAGCCCGCACCGGGCCGCGAACGCGACCAGCGCCGCCTCCATGGGATCGCCGGCCGGGCGCCACTCGGGATGCTCGGCGTCCGGGGCGAGCACGGTCGCGTCGGCGCACAGCACGACGGCCCGGGCCAGCTCCCGCAACCGGTCCGGGATGGCGCCGCCGCCGGGACCCTGCACCAGGCCCGCGGGCTCGTAGCCGTGCCCCTCGACCGTGTACGCGTCACCGCAGGCATCGACGGCGCTCTGTACCGACATCCGCCCCTCGGTGAGCGTGCCGGTCTTGTCGGAGGCGACCACCGTGACCGAGCCGAGCGTCTCCACGGCGTGCAGGCGACGCGGGATCGCGTGCTGCGCCGCCATGCGCCGGGCACCGAGGGCGAGCGCGACGGTCACCACCGCCGGCAACGACTCGGGCACCGCGGCCACCACGAGGCTCACGGCGGTGATCGCCATCTCCAGCGCGGGTGTGCCGCGCAGCACGCCGAGGGCGAAGACCACCGCGGAGAGCGCGACCACGGCGAGACCGAGCACCCGGCCCAGATCCGCGAGTCGCCGCTGCAGGGGTGTCGGCCCCGGTCGGGTTCCGGCCACCGCCAGCGCGATGCGGCCGAGCGCGCTGCGGGCCCCGGTACGGACGACCACGCCCGCGCCCCGCCCGGTCACCACGACAGTTCCGGCGCACGCCTCCTGTCCGGCCCGACGCGCCACCGCCACCGATTCCCCGGTCAGGGCTGCTTCGTCGAGGGCGAGGCGGTGCGCGTCGAGCAACCGCAGATCGGCCGGCACGACATCGCCCGCCTCGAGCCGTACCAGGTCGTCCACCACGACAGCGGCAGCGGGCAGCACTTCGTCGGCACCGTCGCGCACCACCCGCGCGGTCGGCGCCGCCATCGCGTCCAGTGCCGCGATCGCCTTGCCCGCACGGGCCTCCTGCACCACCCCGATCGCCGTGTTCACGGCGATGACCAACCCGATGATGGCGGCGTCGGCGATGTCGCCCACCACGAGCGTCACGGCGAGCGCCGCGAGCAGCAACAGCACCAGCGGGTCGCGGAGCTGGCGCAGGACACGCCACGCCGCCGACGTGGGTCGGGCCCGGGGCACCTCGTTGGCGCCGTCGCGCGCCAGACGTGCCGCCGCGTCCGTCCGGGACAGGCCGTACGGCCGGCCCGCCCCGCCGCCTTCCTCCATCGCCCGCCTCCCTGACCACCGTGATCGCGGGCGGCGAACGCCACCACGGGCGGAAGGCCCCGACGGGGCTGCCCTTCGCCCCTGCCCGGCTGCAGGGCGGCGCGCAACCGTGAAGAATGGAACTAGGGCCGCAGAGTGGAGGAGAAGAGCAATGACCTCACTGGTACCGCGTCTGTTCAGCGAGCTCAACGACTGGTTCGACCAGGACTGGGCGTTGCGTGGCAGCAGCCTGATCCGCCTCGAGGACCGGGTCACCGACACGGAGTACACCATCCGCGCCGAGCTGCCCGGGCTCGACCCCGAGAAGGACGTGCAGATCAACGTATCCAACGGTGTGCTGACAATTCACGCGGAGCGGCGGGAGGAGTTCCAGGCCCAGCACCGCAGCGAGTTCCGCTACGGCATGCTGCAGCGCTCCGTCCGGCTGCCCGGCAACGCGGACGAGTCCAGCGTGAAGGCACACTACAGCCAGGGCATCCTGGAGATCACCGTCCCGCTCAAGGCACAGCCCGAACCCCAGCGCATCGCCATCATCAAGAGCTGACGCGCCCACCCCGAACGGACCGGTACCGCGCAGCGGACCGGTCCGTTCCCGCACTCATCCACCGGGTGGTCCGTTTGCTGACGGCCGTCCTGGTCATCGACGGCCGCACTGCGGGCCGTACGGGCATAATCCCTGTCAGAGGAGGAGCCCATGGGTATGCACGTGCACGGCGCGTCGCTGGCCGCGGCGGCCCGCGTCGGCGGGTTTGCGCCCTCCATCCACAACACCCAGCCGTGGCGCTGGCGCGTCGCCGGCGCCGTGCTGGAGCTGCACGCGGCCCGGCAGCGGCAGTTGGGGGTCACCGACCCCCTCGGGCGCATGCTGACCGTCAGTTGTGGCGCGGCACTGCACCACGCCCGGGTCGCGCTCGCGGCCGAGGGCTGTCAGTCCACAGTGGAGCTCATGCCTGACGCGGAGGATCCCGACCTGCTCGCCCGCATCACGGTGACCGGACAGCGACCCGTCACACCCGACGCCGTACGGGCGCTGCAGACCATCCGCATCCGCCACACCGACCGCCGCCCCGTCTCCGCCACCCCGGTCGAGCCCACGGCCGTGGAGGCGCTGCGTCGGGTGGTCGAGGGCGAGGGCGCCCATCTGCATGTGCTGCGACCGGACGACGTGCTCGAGCTCGCCTCGGCCGCGGCCCGTGCACAGCGGGTCGAGGACCTCGACCCCGAGTGGGTCGACGAGATCGCCTACTGGGCCCGCGAGGGGCACGGCGGCACCGGCTTGACGGATGCCGTCATCCCCGCGACGCCGCCGCGGACCTCGGTGCCGGGCCGCTACTTCGGCCACGCGGGAGCCCTGCCGGTCGGCGAGGGCCATGATCGGGCCGCCGTCTACGGGCTGCTCTATGTCGACGAGGACACCGCGCAGGCATGGCTGCGTGGCGGCGAGGCTCTCTCCGCGCTCTGGATCGCGGCCATTGAACGGGACCTGTCGGTGATGCCGCTCTCGGCCGTGGTGGAGGTGCCGCAGACGCGGGAGTTGCTGCGCCGGCTGCTCGCGAACCTCGGCGAACCCCTGCTCGCCGTGCGCCTGGGCGTGCCCGACCCCGACCAGGCCGGGCTCCCGCACACCCCGCGCCTGCCGGCCGACCAGGTCATCGACATCGCCGAATAGCACCGTCTCTCGCCCCCGGGCGCCGTCCTATCGGGACGGTTGGGCGACCCAGTTCCGCAGCTCGTCGGCGCTCATCGGGTGGGCGAAGTGGTAGCCCTGGCCGACCATGCCGGCGAGCATGTTCAGAGCGTCGGCGGTCCGCTGGTCCTCGACGCCCTCCGCCACGATCCGGACCCCCAGGGCCCGGGCGAGCTGACTCACGCTGGTGACGATCGCCAGGTCGGCGGGGTTGTCGACGATGCCCTGGACGTACGAGCGGTCGACCTTCACCTCGGTCAGCGGGAGCTGGCGCAGTTGCTGCATCGAGGCGTAGCCCGTGCCGAAGTCGTCCAGCGAGAGCCCGATGCCGAGCCGCTTGAGCTCGTCACACACCCGGCTGACCCGGGGCGCGTCGAGGACGAGCATGCGTTCGGTTATCTCGATGGTCAGCTGCTCCGGCGGAATGCCGTGGCGGCGTACCAAGGCGCCGACCTGGTCGACGAAGCCGGGATCCTGTAGATCCTGCACGCTCACGTTCACCGCGGCCCGCAGTGGCTGGTCCTGGTGGTTCCACGCGCGGATCTGGGCGGCGACGGTCTCCAGCACGTGGGTCGTCAACAGGTGCATGACCTCGCTCGGCTCGATGCTCTCGATCAACTCGTCGGTGGGGATCGCGCCCCACACCGGATGCGCCCACCGGAGCAGGGCCTCGACGCCGTAGAGCTGGCCCGTCGTCAACTCGACCTGCGGCTGGTAGAGCACGGTGAGCTCGTCGCGCCGGTCCGGGTCGACCAGCGCCGTGCCGACGTCGTGCAGCAGAGCCATCCGCCGCGTCGTCACCTCCGCCGCATCGGGGACATAGACCATCACGCGCTTGCCGTGGCGACGGGCCTCGGTCACCGCCAGCTCCGCCTTGGCGAGCAGCGTGCCGAGCTCCCGGCCGTGCAGGGGCGAGAGGGCCACGCCGGCCGCCGGGTCGAGCGCGAACGGGACGTCGTCCAGATAGATCGGTGGGGTGAGCACCGAGACCGCCGCCTCCGCCTGGCCGAGCGCGTCGGCGGCGGTCAGGTCGGGAACCAGGATGGAGATCCCATCGCCGGACAGACGCCCGGTCCGGGTCTCGCCGTAGACGTCGACCAGCCGGCGCGAGGCGAGGCTGACCACGCTCTCGTACACATCCCGGCCGAGGGCCCGGTTGATGTTCAGGACCGACTCGACATTGACCAAGATGATGCCAAAAGGCTGCGGGCCGGAGTCCTGGATGGCGTCGTAGTCGGTGATCGCCCGCATGCCCCCGGTGAACCCCTGCCGGTTGAGCAACCCGCTCTCGGGTTCCCGGCTGAGCCGATCCTCCTGCCGCATCTGGGCTCGCGCCAGTGTGTTGAACACGATCAAGGGAAACGCCAGGATCAGCACCGACGGGGCGGTCACCATCGTGAGCAGCGGCGAGACGATCAGCACGGCGGCGGCCGTGCTGAACAGGTCGTAGCGCACCTCTGCAGTCGCCTGCCGCAGCCCGCGCTCCCGTACCGTTGCCCGGGCCACCGCGAGCAGGCCGTAGTTGACGGCGCACCAGACCGCGGCCAGCTGCACGAAGGCGAGCACGTCATGGACGTCCAGCCCGCCGCCGGGCGTCGTCACGGGGCGCCCGTCGGTGAGCGCGAGAACCAGCTCGGACGCCGCGGCGGCAAGGATCAGGCGCGCGATCAGGTGGATCCCGGCACGGGGGCGGTACCGCTGGCCGACCATGCTGACCGACGCGGCGACCGCCTGCACGACGATGGCGGGAGCGGCCCCGTAGAGCACGAAGATCGCGAACGCGAAGCAGACCGACAGGGTCGAGCGGATGCGCAGGTCCTCGGGCCCGGAGAGCCCGAACAGGGGGATGTCCACGATGAGCGCGGCCAGGCTCATCGCCCAGAACGCGCTCGGCGCCTCGGGGGCGAACCGGACAAAGCCCGGGATCGCCCACACGAGCACGACGGCGGCGACGGTCGCGACGCTGTAGACGACCGTCCGCGAGACGTGCCTGCGCCTCCTGCCGTCGCCCGACACGAGGCCACGATAGGTGGGGGCGCCGGGCAGATCTTTCCGTTTGCCGGATCTGCCGGCGTTCGGTCGACGCGGGATCAGCGCGAAGGAAGATCGGCCAGCGCGGTGGCCATGGCGACGACCGCGAACAGACCGAAGGTGACCACGTGCACCGCCGTGCACCACAGGCAGATCGCGTCGATAACGAAGATCTCGGTGAAGATGAGGTACAGCGCGAAGGCGAGACCGACGGCCGTCACCCCCAGCCGGGCTTTCCACACCCGCGGGTCCCGCATGGCCCACACCTGCGGCAGGCAGAGTGCGAGAGCGGCCACGAAGAAGACGACGCCGAGCACCGCCACCGGGACGCCGAACACCATCGACTGGGCGCTGGTGGTCACCTGGGCGCAGTTGACCGTCCGGCCGGCCGGGCAGGCCGCGGTGCCGGGCGCCGTGTAGTGCTCGATCGTCAGGTAGATGGACAGGGCCAGGCCGAGCACCGACAGCGACAGCGACGCCGGCACCACCCACTCGGGCAGCCCGGACGCCTGCGTGGAGCCGCGCAGCGCACTCATCCTCGGGGGAACCACGACCTTGGTCACCTCACCCCACCTCCTGTTGGTAGGCGGTCGCGGCCTGGCTCGTGCAGACGTTGCCCGGCTGGCCGTTGGTGAGCTTGCAGATGATCGCGGTAAAGGCGTTCGCGGCGCCGAGGATCGCTTCGGCCACCTGGCCGGTCGGATCACTGGTGATCTTCGCGGCAACCTGGTCGTGGCTGAGTCCGGCGAGCAGCCCAGGGTCGACCGCCGTACCGGTCTGCAGGAACTGGTTGCCGAAGTCCACGAACGGTACCGAGCCGGTCGACTGGGCGTCCACATAGGGCGGCGAGTCGTACGTGGTGAAGAGCTGCTGCTGATCGGGGGTCAGGGTCTCCAGCTGCTTCTGGTCCCGGTCCGAGGTCTCGACCCCGTTGAATACCAGGAAGTCACTCGTGTACGTGGCGCCGTGGAAGCTCAGCGTGGCCGTGTTCGGGAACGCGTCCTTGCTCGAGGAGAAGGTCCCGGTCAACCCGCTGAAGCTGCCGAACCGGTTGAGCGCGATCACCAGTCCCCATCGCTGTGCCGCGCAGAACGGGCAGAACTCGCCACCGATGTAGAGCACCTCAGGCTTGTCCCCCGCCGTCAGCGCCGGCTGGTTCTGCGTCTTGTTGGGGAACGTGACGCCCTGGCCGCGGGAGACCAGGTCCAGCACGTCCGCGGGGGGGCTGAGCGCGGCGACGGTCGCCGCCGAGAGCTCGCCCGAACCCAACCCACCGCCGGGCGAGGGGATCGCGACCTTGATGATCAGGAGCAGCGCGACGAACGCGGGCGCGACCGCGATGGCCCACCAGGCGTTGCGTACCCGCCGCGCCCGGCGAGCGGCCCGTTCCCGAGCGATACGCGCCTGCTCGGCACGCTGCCGGGCGGTGCTCCGCGCGGTCTTCGCCATGGTCGGGATCCTCCCGGGATGGACAGGCCGGATAGCCGGGCAGGGATGCCCGGCGAGCCGGGCTCAGTGTAGGACCGCGGCCGGGCGCGCGGTGGGCGCAACGAGATATTTCCAGGTAACTCACAGCGGACGTCAAGCGTGGCCCTGGGGAACTGATTCCACATCGGACGGTACGGTCATCGCCGGACCAGAGCGGGCGCGGCCGACCGCGTCCGGCTCCGCCACGCCGACGGGATGACGACGACGGGGCATTCGGCGGCCTCGACGCACTCCTGAGCCGTGGAGCCGAGGACGGTGTGGTACACGCGGTCGTGTCCGTGGCTACCGAGCACGAGCATGTCCGCGTCACGGGCCACCCGGCAGAGCACGTCCGCGGCGCGGCCCTCGACCACCTCGGCGGCGACCGGAACCTGCGCGGTCGCGGGCACCGCCGCGATCTCGGCGGCGATCTCGTCCTTCAGCGTGCGCTGCGCTGCCTGCCTGGCGTTCTCGACCGACTCGGTGGGCTCGGCGGTATCCCACCGCCACGCCGTCACGGCCTGCACCGCGCTACCGCGTGCCGCGGCCTCGTGCAGCGCCCAGCCCAGTGCGCGCCGGCCACCATCGGTGCCGTCCACGCCGACCACGATCCGGTGGTCCCCCATGCCTCACCTCCGTGCCCCCACGGCCGTTGCCGGCGACCGCGACGTAGGGACCGGCGGGCAGGCGCCCCGGGCCCGCCCGCCGGGATCGACGGCCTCGCGTCGCTAAGACCGCCTGAGACTCATCTCACCGGATGTCACCGGGGTCATGCAGGGCCAATGGTCCCGCTCACCGGGTCTCGACGACCCTGACCGATGCCCCGAAGCCGGCGTCGAATAGGAGTTGATACCGCGCGTAACAGGAGCATTCCCGAGTCCCAGGGAGGCCGCGATGGCCCGGGTTGAGTTGCACGACATCACCAAGGTCTTCCCAGGCAGCCGGGGGCGCGCCTCCACGGTGGCGCTGGACCACGTGAACCTGACCGTCGGGGACAGTGAGTTTCTCGTCCTCGTCGGTCCCTCCGGGTGCGGCAAGTCGACGCTGCTGCGCATCGTGGCCGGGCTGGAGGAGGCGAGCGGGGGCACCGTGGTCATCGACGACGTGGTGGTCAACGACCTCTCCCCGCACCGCCGGGACGTGGCCATGGTCTTCCAGAGCTACGCGCTCTACCCGCACATGACCGTCGCCGACAACCTGCGCTTCAGCCTGCGTGTGCGCCACCACCCCCGGCAGGAGATCGCGGAGCGGGTCGGCGAAACGGCCCGGGTACTCGGCCTGGAGCTGCTGCTGGAGCGCAAGCCGGCGGCCCTGTCGGGCGGGCAGCGCCAGCGGGTGGCGATGGGACGTTCGCTGGTCCGTCAGCCCACATTGCTGCTCATGGACGAGCCTCTGTCCAATTTGGACGCGAAGCTGCGGGTGGCGATGCGCGGCGAGCTGATCCGCCTGCACCAGCGCTACCACACCACGACCCTCTACGTCACCCACGACCAGGTTGAGGCGATGACGCTCGGCGACCGGATCGCCGTGCTCGACCGCGGCGTCCTGCAGCAGGTGGGCACGCCGGACGAATTGTTCCGTTCGCCCGACAACATCTTCGTCGCCGGCTTCATCGGATCGCCCGCGATGAATCTCGCCCGGGGCCGGCTCGAGCCGGGGCCCGGCGGCGTGCACCTGGTCGCCGGACCGTACCGGGCACCGCTGGCGGCCGAGTGGACGAAACGGTGGCCGGGGCTCGCCGCGCGCGTGGGGCAGGAGATCATCTTCGGCCTGCGACCCAGCGCGTTCTCCCTCGCCACGCCTGACTCAGCCGAGCCCGGCATCCGCGTGCGCGCGGTCACCGTCGAGTCCCTCGGCGACGAGCGCAACGTGCTCTTCGTGCCCCCGTTCGAGCGCGCCGGCATCGCGTCGGAGTCCACGGACGAGAACGAGCCCGATCGGCTCTGGACCGCCCGGCTCGCGCCCGAGGCCCCGGTTCGCCTCGGTGACGAGATCCTGCTGGTGCCCCACCTGTCCGCCGCGTACTTCTTCGACCCGGACAGCGAGCTCGCGATCCCGGCCGCATTCAACCCCGCGGGCCTGGCCGAGCCGGCCCACGCACGCGGGTAGGCACGGCAGGATCGTCAACAGGACACCTGCGGTGGGAGGCGGCGATGAGCGGATCTTCGGCCGGGCACACCGGCGTGGTGGTGGGGGTCGATGGTTCGGACGCCTCGTTCGCGGCCCTCGCCCATGCGGCGTGGGAGGCTGACCGCCGAGGCGCACCGCTGAGCCTCGTGCACTGCTACGACGTGGCGCCGGCCCTCACGGCGCTCGGCCTTGGCCCCGACCCGGCCCCGGAGCAGACCGTGGCACAGGCCGCGGCGCAACTGCTCGCCGAGCTCGCGGAGCAGGCCCGTGCGGCCTACCCGCGACTGGACGTCGCCTGCGCCGTCGTCGCGGGGCACCCGGGCGGTTGTCTCGTCCAGGCCAGCGAGCACGCGCAGCTGGTCGTGGTCGGCTCGCGCGGCCTCGGCGGCTTCACCCGGTTGCGGCTCGGCTCGGTGGGCGCGCAGCTGGCCGCGCACAGTGCCGCTCCGGTGCTCGTCATCCGTTCGGGTGGCGAGGGCGGCCCGGGCCGGGCCGGCCGGGACGCCCTCGGCGCGCCGCCCTCGGCGGGACCGGTGGTCGTCGGGGTCGATGGCCTGCCGGACAGCGAGGACGCGATCGCGTTCGCGTTCGACGAGGCGGCGGCGCGCGACGTCCCCGTCGTCGTGCTCTACGCGTGGTGGATGCTGCCCGTCTCCCGCCTCCAGCCCGCAGGCACGGCCACGCTGGATCCGCGCGCCGAACCCGACCTGCAGCGCGCGGAAGAGGAGGCGCGACGCCTGCTCGCCGAGGCGAGCGCCGGTGCTCGCGCGCAGTACCCCGGCCTGGCGGTGACGCTGCTGCCCGCGCACGCGCTCAACCCCGTGGTCGCGCTGTTGGAGGCGAGTGACGGCGCGGGCCTGCTCGTGGTGAGCCGCCACGGCGGCAACGCGCTGACCCGGCTGCTCTTCTCCTCCATCGGCGATATCGCGGTGCGCGAGGCGTCCTGTTCGGTCGCGGTGGTGCCGGAGACATCCACCCGCGAGGTCGTCGGGCACCGGAGCAGACGGACGCCGGCCAGCGTCGGCGTCCACTGAGGACTCAGCGGGCCGGACCCCGGCCGCGGCAGCCGTACGGACAAGGAGCGCAGATGCAGATCGTGACGGGGACACCGCTCGGTGACGCGGAACTAGCCCGCCTGCACGCCCACTGGCGTGCCGCCAACTACCTCGCGGTGGGCCAGATCTACCTCATGGACAATCCCCTGCTGCGCGAGCAGCTCGTCCCTGAGCAGATCAAGCCCCGGCTGCTCGGTCACTGGGGCACCACTCCTGGACTGAACCTGATCTATACGCACCTGAACCGGGTGATCGCGAACTCGGGCCGGTCCGTCCTCTATGTCGCCGGGCCTGGCCATGGCGGGCCGGCGATGCTCGCGAACGTGTGGCTGGAGGGTACCTACAGCGAGGTGTACCCGGCGGTGAGCCGCGACGGGCTCGGCATGGCGCGACTGTTCCGGCAATTCTCGTTCCCGGGTGGGGTGCCCAGCCACGTG
This sequence comes from Micromonosporaceae bacterium, assembly GCA_036557785.1. GTDB lineage: Bacteria > Actinomycetota > Actinomycetes > Mycobacteriales > Micromonosporaceae > DATBGZ01. The sequence continues at coordinate 39,708 of DATBGZ010000066.1, read as the reverse complement.
GCCCCGGAGACCCCCGGTTCGATCCACGAGGGGGGTGAGCTCGGCTACTCGCTCGCGCACGCGTACGGTGCCGTGCTGGACAACCCGGGCCTGCTCGCCGCATGCGTCATCGGCGATGGTGAGGCCGAGACCGGGCCCTTGGCTGCCGCATGGCACTCCAACAAGTTCCTCGACCCGACCGCCGACGGTGCGGTGCTGCCGATCCTGCACCTCAACGGGTACAAGATCGCGAACCCCGCGGTGCTCGCGCGCGTCAGCGACGAGGAGCTCTCCGCACTGCTGGTCGGGTACGGCTACGAGCCCTACCTGGTGGAGTGCGATGAGCCGGCCGAGGGTGGGCCACACGCGTGGGCGGAACAGGCGCCATCGGTGCACCAGCGGATGGCCGCGACCCTCGACGCCGTGCTGGCGCGGATCGACGCGATCCAGGCCAAGGCTCGCGCCGGCGACCTCGAGCGTCCCAGGTGGCCCATGATCGTGCTGCGCACGCCGAAGGGATGGACCGGGCCGTCCCAGGTGGACGGTCAGCAGGTCGAGGGGACATGGCGGTCGCACCAGGTGCCGCTGCCGGCGGTCCGGGACAACCCCGAGCACCTCGCGCAGCTCGAGGCATGGCTGCGCTCCTATCGACCCGAGGAGCTCTTCGACGGCACCGGGACACCCCGCGACCCGGTGGTGGGCTGGCTGCCGACCGGCCAGGCGCGCATGGGCGCCAACCCGCACGCCAACGGGGGCACGCTCAGCCGACCGTTGGAGCTGCCGGACTTCCGTGACTACGGCGTGAAGGTGCCGCGCCCCGGAGTTCCGGCCGCCGAGCCCACCCGGGTGCTGGGCGCGTTCCTGCGTGACGTGGTGACCGCGAACGCGCTCTACCGCAACTTCCGCATCGTCGGACCGGACGAGACCGAGTCCAACCGCATCGGCGCGGTCTTCGAGGTGACCGACAAGGTCTGGTGGGGGCGGACGGCCACAGTGGACGAACATCTGGCTCGGCACGGGCGGGTCATGGAGATCCTCTCGGAGCACACGTGCCAGGGTTGGCTGGAGGGGTACCTGCTCACCGGACGGCACGGGCTCTTCTCGTGCTACGAGGCGTTCGTGCACATCGTCGACTCGATGGTCAACCAGCACGCCAAATGGCTCAAGACCACCCGCGAGCTCGACTGGCGGGCGCCGATCCCGTCGCTGAACTACCTGCTCACCTCGCACGTCTGGCGGCAGGACCACAACGGGTTCTCCCACCAGGACCCGGGATTCATCGACCATCTGGTCAACAAGAAGGGTGACGTGGTGCGGGTCTACTTGCCGCCGGACGCGAACACGCTGCTCTCCGTGACCGACCACTGCCTGCGCTCGCGGAACCTGATCAACGTGATCGTCGCCGGCAAGAACGCAACACCGTCCTATCTGGACATCGAGGATGCGTCGCTGCACTGCGCACGGGGGGTCGGCATCTGGGAATGGGCCTCAACCGATGACCGGGACTCCGCGCGCAACGGCGAACCCGACGTCGTGCTCGGCTGCGCCGGCGACGTACCGACGCAGGAGGTGCTCGCCGCCGCGGATCTGCTGCGCGAGCACCTACCGACCCTGCGGGTACGGGTGGTCAACGTGGTCGACCTCATGCGCCTGACCCCGGCCAACGAGCATCCGCACGGCCTCTCCGACGCCGAATTCGACGCGATCTTCACTCCGGACCGGCCGATCGTCTTCGCCTACCACGGCTACCCCTGGCTGATCCACCGCCTCACGTACCGCCGCACCGGGCATGCCAACCTGCACGTGCGCGGCTACAAGGAGGAGGGCACGACAACCACGCCCTTCGACATGGTGGTGCGCAACGACATGGACCGCTACCACCTGGTCATGGACGTGATCGACCGGGTGCCCGGGCTCGCGCTGCGCGCCGCCGCGCTCCGCCAGCAGATGGTCGACCAGCGCTCCCGTCACCATGACTACATCCGCCGTACCGGGGAAGACCTTCCCGAGGTCCGCGACTGGCGGTTGCCGGACCGCATCGCCGCGGGAAGAACAGGAGGAGGAGTGCGATGAACGAGACGACCGTCAAGGAGAAGACCTACGAGGTGCCGCCGATCGTGGTCGGGGTCGACGGCTCGGACGAAAGCTGGCAGGCGATCCACGCCGCCGCGTGGGAGGCGCGGGCGCGGCGGCTGCCGCTCGTGCTCGCGCACGGCTATCCGGCCGACCCGTACACCTGGTACGGCTGGGCGCCCATGTACGTCGGCCCGCCGTACGACCCGCGCGCGGGAGCCTCGGCGATGGTGGAGGAGACGGCGAACGAGGTCCGCGCCAACTACCCCGACCTCGCCGTGGACACCGAACTGCACGTCGGGACCGGAGCTCACGCGCTCATCACGGCGGCCGGGCACGCGACCATGGTGGTCGTCGGCTCCCGTGGCGGCGGCGGCTTCGCCGGCCTCTCGATCGGGTCGGTGGCCGCCCAGACCGCGGCCCACGCCACCTGCCCGGTGCTGGTGATCCGCCCGAGCGACAAGCAGGCGCCGGCCGAGCCCGGCACCGCCAGAGCGCCCCGGGTGGACTTGCCGCGTCCGGTGCTGGTGGGTGTGGACGGTTCGTCCACATCGGACTCCGCGATCGAGTTCGCGTTCGCGGAGGCGGAGCTGCGGGGCGTAGCGCTGATCGCCGTCTACGTCTGGTGGCTGTTGCCGACGCACAACCTCGGCCCGGACCTGCCCGGCCGTCAGCACCTGGACGACGCGCAGGAAGAGGCCCGCCGCCTGCTCTCCGAGATGATGGCGGGCTGGACGGCCAAGTTCCCGGACCTGCCCGTGCAGCTGCGAGCCGTGCAGAGCATGAACCCGTCGCACGAGCTGATCGAGGCGAGCCGCGACGCGGGCCTGGTCGTCGTCGGCAGCCGCGGCCGAGGCGGCTTCACCGGCCTGCTGCTCGGCTCCGTCGGCCGGGACCTCGTCGGCCACGCCCACTGCCCCGTGGCCGTCGTCCACCCGGCCGTGCCGCACTGACCGTACGGTGGGGCGATGGCGGCGACGCACGAGACACCGGCGTGGCGGATCATCGAGCCCGGGCCGATGGCGACCGCGCCCCTGCGGCTGGGGCACCGGGTGATCGGCCCGATCGCCGACGACGAGTTGCTCGTACGGGTGATCACGTCCGGTGTCTGCCGCACCGATCTGCACCTCGCCGAGGGTGACCTGCGACCCCGCCACCCCGGCATGACTCCCGGGCACGAGGTCGTCGGCGAGGTGCTGGAGGTGGGCTCCCGGGTCGCCGGATGGCGCCCGGGTGAGCGGGCCGGGATCGCCTGGCTGCGCCACACCTGTGGCAGGTGCATCTACTGCCGCCGGGGCATCGGGCGGGCGGAGCCATGGGTGGGTGGCGGTTCAGAAAATCTCTGCCCCGCCTCGACGTACACGGGTTGGGACGCCCCCGGCGGCTACGCGAAGCTGGCGACCGTTCCGGCGGCCTACGCCTACCACCTGCCGTCCGGCTACTCGGACCTGGAGCTCGCCCCGCTGCTCTGCGCCGGCATCATCGGCTACCGCGCGCTGCGCCGGGCCGAACTGCCCCGCAACGGGCGCCTGGGCATCTACGGCTTCGGCGGTTCGGCGCACCTGACCGCGCAGGTCGCGGTCGCGAAGGGGGCCCGGGTGCATGTGCTGACCCGGTCGGCCCAGGCCCGGCAGATGGCGCTGGACCTCGGCGCCGTCTCGGCCCGGGACACGTACGACAACCCGCCCGAGCCGCTCGACTCGGCGATCATCTTCGCGCCCGTCGGTGACATCGTGCCGGTGGCGCTGCGAGCACTGGACCGCGGCGGCACGCTCGCCATCGCCGGCATCCACCTCACCGACGTGCCCACACTCGACTACCAGCAGCACCTGTTCCAGGAGCGAACCCTGCGCAGCGTCACGGCGAACACGCGCGCCGACGGGCGGGAATTCCTGGCCTTCGCGGGCGAGCATCGCCTCGAGGTGCACGCGGTGCCCTACCCGTTCGAGGAGGCGGACCGGGCGCTGACCGACCTCGCCGCCGACCGCGTCGAGGGCGCCGCCGTCCTCACCGTCGCGTGACCGGCGCGCCGGTCCGGGTCACGCTCCGGCGCCAACCGTGGGGCGTTGCCGGGCCCAGATGTTGTTGCACTCGACGCAGACTTCCTCGGGAATGACGCCGATCCGCATCAGGGCCCTGAACATCGAGCAGCCCAGGCAGAAGGCGAAGACCGACTCCAGCGTGGCGGCGACGACCAGAAACCCGAGGGCGAGTGCCGCGGCGGCGTACGCGTGGTAGACCAACGCGAGCACGGCGGCGGTGACCGAGAACACGACCCCGACGCCCTGCGCGAACCGCTTCGGCGGCCCGGGCACCGCCTTCACGGGGCGATGCAGCGCCGGAGTGAGCACCTTGGTCACGAGCAGGCCGAGCGGGCTGAGCTTCGGCCCGGTGAGCACGCGGGCGACGAATCCGTACGCGATGACCACGGTGAGCCACCACGCGGCGTGGCTCGGGCCGGGTAACAGGCCCATACGCTGCCCGAAGAAGCCGAGCACGATCGTGGTCAGCGACATGATCACCACGCCGCCGGCGACGAGCCGGGCGGATGTGTCGTTGACCGGGTTCGGGAAGCTGAACAGCCTGCGCACGGTGTCTCCTCGCTAATACCTACCAAGACAGTAGTGTTTTGACGCCGTCATGGCCAGAGCACGGTCGTATGGCCGGAGCATGACGGTTGCGTGACGATGCCCACCCTGACCCGGCCGTCGGGGGTCGTCGACTTGCCGCCCGGCCGCCGGTAGGCATGATGGTTCGGTGGGCGGCGTACTCGTGATCGAGGATGACGACCGGATTCGGCGTTCCCTGGTCCTGGCCCTGGAGGACGAGGGCTACGCGGTCCGGGGGTCGACGACGGCCGAGGAGGGTCTGGCGGCCCATCGCGCGGAGCCGGCCGATGCGGTCCTGGTCGACCTGATGCTGCCCGGTATCGACGGCTTCGAGTGCGTACGGCAGTTGCGGCGCGACGGGGACGCGACGATCGTGGTGGTCAGCGCCCGCGACGACACGCACGACATCGTCGCCGCGCTCGAGGCGGGTGCGGACGACTACCTGGTCAAACCGGTGGCGATCAAGGAGCTCTCGGCCAGGTTGCGCGCGGTACGCCGGCGCAACCGGGGCGGCCCCATCGCGACCGGCACGATCGTGGTCGGCGACCTCGAGATCCGGCCGGAAGCGGGCGAGGTGCGCCTGCGCGGCGAGCTGGTCGCCCTGACGCGTACGGAGTTCCTGCTCCTCTGTGAGCTGGGTCAGCACGCCGGCCAGGTGCTGTCCCGCCAGCAACTGCTCTCCCGCGTGTGGGAGTACGAGTTCGGCGACGAGCGTCTGGTGGACGTCCACGTGGGACGGTTGCGGCAGAAGATCGAGGACGACACGACGGCGCCGCGGCGCCTCGTCACGGTCCGGGGCCTCGGCTACAAGCTGCAACGATGATCCGAATGCCGCGCGTGCCACCGCCGCGGGCGTTGCTGGCTCGCGTGCCGCGGCCGCGGGCGCCACTGCCCCGCGTGACACCGGCTCGCGCCGCGCCGTCCCGCGTTACGCTGCCCCGCATCACACTGCCCCGCGTGTCGTGGGCCCGGACACTGCCGGCCCGTGCGCGCCGTCTCGTCGCCCAAGCGGTACGCCGCACCGGGATCCGGCACATCGGCATGCGGGCGCGGGTCACGGCGACCCTTGCCGTGGGCGCCCTCATGCTCTCGGCCACGATCGCGACGCTGTCGTACGAGCTGATCCGCACCTCGGTGCTCGCCGACCGGGAGCACTCGGCGGTCCGGGCCGCGGGCTTCGACGCGGGCTTTGTGAAGGCACAGCTCGGGCCGGCCAGCGATCCCGCTGACGCGCTCGGGAAGCTCAACACGGGCGCGGGGCGGCGCGCAGTGCTGCATCAGGACGGCGCCTGGTTCGCGGTGAGCACGGACACCAGCGCGGACCACGACATCCCGATCGGGCTCCAGCAGATGGTCGAGACGGGCCAGTCCGCGGCGCAGCGGGTGCGGACCGCGACGGGTCCGGCACTCGTCATCGGCATCTGGCTGTCGGACACCTCCCAGTACTACGAGATCGTGTCGCTGTCCGAGCCGGAGCGGACGCTGAACCTGGTCGGGCTCGTGCTCAGTCTTGTGGCCGGTGGGGTGACCCTGGCCGGCGCCGGCCTCGGTTGGTACACGGGCCGGCGCGCGCTGCGGCCACTCGTCTCCGTCGCGGAGGCGGCCCGCGGCATCGCGGCGGGGGACCTGAACGCGCGCCTCAACGCCGGCGCAGAGCCCGACCTCGAGCGACTCACCTCGTCGTTCAACGATATGGTCGACCAGTTGCAGAGACGCATCGAGCGCGACCGACGGTTCGCGGCCGACGTGAGCCACGAGCTACGCTCGCCGCTGCAGACGCTGGCCGCCGCGGCCGCGGTGCTGAGCCGGCGCCGCGACCACCTCGACGAGCGCAGTTGCGTGGCGGCCCAGCTCGTGGTGGAGGAGGTCGACCGCTTCCAGCACCTCGTCACCGACCTGCTCGAGATCACCCGCGCCGACAGCGCACTCGATCTGTCCGATGTGGACATCCGAACCCTCGCCCGCAACCAGTGCCGCTCGCGCGGCATCAACCCGTCCATCGTGCGGATGCCCGCCGGCACGGCGCAGCGGTGGTGCGTCGACGCCCGGCGCGTGGAGCAGATCATCGGCAACCTGCTGGAGAACGCGGAGCGTCACGGCGGTGGCGCGGTCGCCGTGCGGCTTCGCCGCACCCGGGCCTTCAACGTCATCGAGGTCGACGACGTCGGGCCGGGCGTGCTGCCGGAGAACCGTGAGCTCATCTTCCGACCGTTCGTGCGCGGAGCCACCGCGGCCAGCCGTGGCGACACCGATGGCGCGGGGCTCGGACTAGCCATCGTGGCGCGGCTCGCGGAGAGCCATGACGGCCGGGTCAGCGTGCTCGACCGCCCCGGCGGCGGGGCACGCTTCCGCGTCGAACTCGCCCGGGGGCCGGCATGAACCGACGGGTCAGCGTGCTCGCCAGCGCCGCGCTGGCGCTGCTGTTCGTGGCCGCGGCATGCGGGATCCCCGCCGATGCGCAGCCGCACGGCGTGGCGCCGCCGTACCCGTATGGCAGCGGCACCTCCTCACCGCCACCGCCCAGCCCGGAGCCCGGCGAGTTGATGGAGGTCCTGTACCTGACCAAGGACAGCAACCTGTTCCGGGTGACGCGACCCGTCGCCGTGCTGCCTAACGTGCAGACGCTGCTCGCGGACCTCGCCGCCGTGCCGACCGCGGCCGAGCAGGGCAAGGGTCTCGGCAACGCGCTGGCCGGGACCTCGATGGTCGAGGGCGTCGATGTCGCCGGCGGTCTCGCCACGGTCACCCTGGCCAACACCGGCACGGACGGGGGCCCGCAGGTGAGCCAGGTGCTGCCGATCGGCCAGATCGTCTGCACCCTGACCGCCCGCGAGGACGTCACGGCTGTCGTCTTCGTCAGCGGAGGGGTGCGCGCCTCAGTGCCCCGCGGAGACGGTTCCCAGACCGACACTCCACTGAGGATGAAGGACTACCAGACCCTGATCGTGACGTCCTGAACGCCGGACCCTGATCGCGGCTCAGCAGCCGGACGCACCGACGATGTGGAAGACGTGGTGGACCCGGGCGAGGTGCAGCAGGCGCAGCACCCGTTCGGACGGGCTGCGCAGGGTCAGCCGCCCGCCCGCCTGGTAGGCCTGGCGGTGAGCATTGAGGAGGACGTCGATGGCTAACGCATCGGCGTAGCCACAGCCGGAGAGATCGACGACGAGCTGTGCGGGCCGGAGCCGCCAGGCGTCGGCGAGCCGGCCGTGCAAGCGGACCGCGGCCTCAGCCGTCAGATCCTCGTCCACCACGATCTCGACCAGCGACGTCACCGACGGCCGGTCGATGGACGACGCGATGTCCGTCAACGTCCTCACTCCTTGGCTGCGGGCTGAAGACCCTGCGATGGCACCGGTACCCGGTTGCCATCCCCCCGTCAGCGCCTCCAGACGAATCTCGGTCAGGCGAATGGCCGTTGCCCGGCGACAAGATGTCAGTCCTGTGACAACGCCGGCGCAGACGGTTCGTCGGCGCTGCCCCGGTTCCGGCCCCGGCGACGCCCCGCCCAGGTGTAGATCGGCTCGACCGCGCGGGCCGCGAGCGGGCCGACCACGGCGAGCACCAGGACGTACGCCGTGGCGAGGGGGCCGAGTTCGCTGCGGATGCCCGCGCTCACGGCGAGGCCGGCGATGACGATGTTGAACTCCCCGCGGGGCACGAGCGCGATCCCGGCGCGAGCCCGACCGAGCGGGCCCACCTTGGCGCGCCCGGCCGCCCACCAGCCGACGAGCAGCTTCGTGATGATGCCCGCCACCGCGAGCACGACCGCCGCGGGCAACACCGGCGGCAGCGCGCGCGGATCGGTGTGCAGCCCGAAGAAGACGAAGAACACCGCAGCGAACAGGTCACGCAGCGGGGCGAGCAGGGCCCGCGCCTGGTGCGCCAGCGGGCCGGAGAGGGCGATGCCGACCAGGAACGCGCCGACCGCATCCGACACCCCCAGCGCCTGGGCGAAGCCGGCCACGAGCACGGTCAGGCCCAGGGCCTTGAGCAGCAACACCTCCTCGTTCGGCGAGGCGACGAACTTCTCCACGAACCGGCCGTAGCGCAGCGCGATGACCAGGATCACGGTGACCGCCAAGGCGGCCACGGCGAGCGTCGTGGCGCCGGCGACCAGGCTGACGCCGGCGAGCAGCGCGGTGAGGATCGGCAGATAGAGCGCCATCGTCAGGTCTTCGAAGACCAGCAGCGAGAGGACCACGGGCACCTCGCGGTTACCGAGCCACTGCAGGTCGGAGAGCACCTTGGCGGTGATACCGGAGGAGGTGCCGTACGTGATGCCGGCCAGCGCCACGGCCGCGACCGGTCCCCAGCCGAGGATGAGCGCCGCGGCGGCACCGGGCGCGGCGTTGAGCACGAGATCGACCAGGCCCGCGGGCAGGTTGGTACGCAGGGTCCCGACGAGCTCCGGGGCGGTGTACTCCAGGCCGAGCGTGAACAGCAGCAGGACCACGCCGATCTCGGCTCCGGTGGCGGTGAACTCCTCGCTGGTCGCTAGGGGGACCACGCCGCCCGTGCCGAAGGCGAGGCCGGCCAGCAGGTACAGCGGAATGGGCGAGATCCCAGCGCGCAGGGCGATCGCGGCGAGCAGGCCGAGGCCCAGGATCACCGCACCAATCTCGATGAGCGCGGTGGCACCGTCCATCGCCGGCCTCAGCCCCGGGCGAACAGTTCGGCGGCCGCCTGGGTCCCCTCGTCCGTGCCGACGACGATGACGAGGTCACCGGGGTGAAAGACGAAGTCGGGGCGCGGGCTGCCGATGATGGTTTCGGCGCGCACCACGGCGACGATGGAGGCGCCGGTACGGGTGCGGGCCCGCGTGTCGCCGAGGGCACGGCCGTCGTAGGGGGATCCGGCGGTCACCGGCACCTGCACCGTCGAGAGCCCGACCACCTGTCGCTGCAGGTCGGCGAGGCGTTCGACGATCCTCGCGGTGCCGAGCAGCTCCGCGACGCCGTTCGCCTCGTCGGTCGACAGGCTCAACGTCGCGGCGACCGAGTCCGGGTCGTGCTGCCGGTAGATGACGATGTCGCGTCGACCGGAGACGTGCGAGACGACCGCAGCGTGCTGGCCCTTCCCTGTGTAGAACTCATGACGCAGACCGATTCCCGGCAACGCCGTCCGCTCGACCTCCACCGCATCACCTCCATGTCGCGCGTGCTCCCATACCCTGACACGTCCTGTCCCCTACCAGCGGGCCGCCACCAGCGGTGCCACACGTTCGTCATAGATCGCGCGCACTCCCGCGAGCGCCGCGTCGTCCAGCGGTGGCAGGTCCGCCGCGGCCGCGTTGCCCAGAGCCTGCTCGCCCGTGCGCGCCCCCGGGATCACCACGCTCACCCCGGGCTGGTCCAGTATCCACCGCAAGGCGAAGGCGGCCATCGATGCGTCCTGGGGCAGCAACGCGTGCAACCGTTGCACCGCATCGAGTCCGACCTCGTAGGGCACGCCCGAGAACGTCTCCCCCACGTCGAACGCCTCGCCGTGGCGGTTGTAGCTGCGGTGATCGTCGGCGGCGAAAGTGGTCGCGGCGTGGTAGCGACCCGAGAGCAGCCCACTCGCCAGCGGCACCCGGGCGATGATCCCGACGCCGGCCCGCTGCGCCGCCGGAAGGACCTCATCGAGCGGGCCGAGGCGCAGCATGTTGAGGATGATCTGTACGGTCGCCACCCCGGGGCGCGCGATGGCGCGCAGCGCCTCCGCCCGGGTCTCGACACTCACGCCGTAGGCCGCGACGCGATGCTCGGCGACGAGGGTGTCCAGGGCGTCGAAGACCTGGTCGTTGTCATAGACGGCCGTCGGTGGGCAGTGCAGTTGCACCAGGTCGAGCACGTCGACTCCGAGGTTGGCGCGGGACCGGTCGGTCCAGGCCCGGAAGTTGGCCAGGGCGTAGTTCTCCGGGACCTGCGCCACCCGGCGCCCCATCTTCGTCGCGACGGTGAGGCCCGCATCCGGGTGCCTGCGCAGGAACTCGCCGATGAGCTTCTCGCTGCGCCCGTCGCCATAGACGTCTGCGGTATCGATGAACGTGACACCGGAGTCGACCGCCGCCGCGATGACGCCGAGGGGGTCGCCCACCGAGCCCCAGTCCGCGCCGAGCTGCCATGCCCCGAGCCCCACCTCGCCGACGCGCCGGCCCGTCCGTCCCAGAGTCCGCTGCCGCATGCCAAGATCCTACTTGACCCCGACAGACGCCGGTTCTACGCTCCACGCAACGATGCATCTACCTTGATCAAGTGTCGCTAAGGAGCTTCACCCTGCGCAGAGTCTTGGTGTTCGTTTCTTTGCTGCTCGTGGCCGGCTGCGCGACCGGCGCTCCTGTCGCCTCCGAGTCTTCGACGCCACCGAACGCGACCCCAACCCCCGGACCGGGCTTCGAGGTGGACAGCCGGTTCGCCACCGTACGAGCGGCATTTGGTTGCCATGGCGCGACGGACTGGGCCGGTCAGGGGACGGATCGTACCCGGTAGATGAAGACGCCGCCGAGCAGAGTGACCACGGCGGTCAGGCCGTAGAGCACGGGGTAGCCCCCGAGATGGGCGACCACGGGTGCGGCGATGGTCGGGCCGAGCACCTGGGGCGCGGAGTTCGCGATATTGATGATGCCAAGGTCCTTGGCCCGGCCGGTGGCGGCCGGCAGCACCTGGGTGATGAGCGCCTGATCGACCGACACGTATATCCCGAACCCGGCGCCCATGACCGCTGCCGCGATCATCGCCGCGATCCAGACCGGCCAGACCGCGAGGATGACCGCGGCGACCGCCATCACCACACCCGCGACGATGACGTGCCGCTTGCGGCGGCCGGAGCGGTCGGAGATCCGGCCCGCGACGACGGTCGTCGCCATGATCCCGGCGGTATAGATGAGGATGAGCACGAGCAGGCCGTTGTTCGCCTCGTCCCCCTCGGCCAGACCGACCCGGTCCTGAAGGAAGTAGAGCAGGTAGAGCGTGCCGAGCGAGTTGCCGAGCTGGACCAGGAACCGGGTGCCGAACGTCCAGGCGAAGTCGGGGTACCGCCGCGGGCTGACCCAGAACGAGCGCCAGGACAACCGCGGGCGGTGCTCGCGCGGCAGCCGGTCGTCCCGGCTGAACAGGACGAACGGCACCACCAGCACCGCCACCGCCACGGCGACCGCGAGGTACCCGGCTCGGATCCCGGTGAAGACCGTGGTGACCAGCACGACCCCGAGGACCACGCCGAGCACCTGCGGGATGCCGACCCAGCCGGAGACCGCACCGCGCTGGTTGACCGGCACCCGATCCGGCACCGCCGCGGTCAGCGCGGCGAGCATCCCGTTGAAGCAGACCTGCACGGCGACCCAGCACAGGGCGACACCGACGATCGTCTGTTGCGTCGACAGCAGCACGAGCCCGCCCGCGCCGATGAGCGCGCCGCCAAGGGTCCAGGGATGCCGGCGGCCGAACCGGCCGGCGGTACGGTCCGACAGCGCCCCGGCAATCGGGTTGGCCAGGAGCGCGGCGAGAGCACCCGCGCCGGTGACCCAACCGAGCATGGTCACCTTGTTGGCGTGGTCGATCGCGTCGACCTGGTTGGGCAGCAGTTCCTGGATCGGGGTGAAGAAGCCCATCCACACGGCGAGGTTGGCGAGCACGAGCAGGGCGACCCAGCGGGCCCGCACCGGCGTCGTCGGCTCGGCGAGCGCCGCCGGTCGCGGCTGTGCCAGCGTCTCCTGGGGCTGGGCCGTCATGATGCCTCCCGTGCCGAAGCGATCTGGTCCCGTAACCAGGCGTAGGAGGCCCGGGGCGTACGGACGAGGGTGTCGAAGTCGACGTGGACCAACCCGAATCTCTTGCTGGTACCCTCAGCCCATTCGAAGTTGTCCATGAGCGACCACACGAAGTAGCCCCGGACATCCGCCCCGTCGTCGATGGCGGCCCGCAGCGCGTCGATGTGGGATGCGAGGTAGTCGATGCGCCGCTGGTCGTCCGGCGTCTCGGCGTAGGCACAGCCGCTCTCGGTCACGTAGAGCGGCAGGGCGTAGTCGCGGTGCAGCCGAGTAAGGATCTCCCGCAACCCGCCCGGCACGACCGGCCAGCCGAAGTCCGTGAGCGGATAGCCATCCAGCTCGACCGTGTCGAAGGGCAGCGGACTGTCGGGAGTGGACGGTGCCCGGATGCCGGTCGGGTTGTAATAGTTCACCCCGATCGCGTCGATCGGGGCGGCGATGGCCTCGAGATCCCCGTCCTGGACCGGCAGGTCGAACCCGTCCGGGTAGCCGCGGCCGAGCAGCGGGTCGGTGAACAGCCGGTTGTGCAGGGCATCGTAGGCGTCGCCGGCGGCCCGGTCGGCGTCGGTCTCGCCCCGCACGACCACCGGCGAGTAGTTGTTCGCGAGCGTGATGGGCGCGGCCGTACGGGCACGCAGCGCCGCGACCGCCAGACCGTGCCCGAGTAGCTGGTGGTGGGCCGTCGGCAGGGCGTCGAAGAGGAGTGTCTGGCCCGGGGCGTGGGTGCCGTACGCGTAGCCGTAGACCATGTGCACGAACGGCTCGTTGAGGGTGACCCACAGCGCGACCCGGTCGCCGAGCGCGTCCGCCACGATGCCGGCGTACTCGGCGAAGCGCCCGGCCGTGTCCCGGTTCAGCCATCCGCCCTCGTCCTGCAACGGCTGCGGCAGATCCCAGTGGTAGAGCGTCAGGACCGGGGCGATGCCGGCCGCGAGCAGCTCGTCGACGAGACGCCGGTAGAAGTCCAGACCGCGCGCGTTGACCCGGCCGGCGCCCGCGGGCTGCACGCGCGACCACGCGACCGAGAACCGGTACGCGTTGACGCCCAGGCCCGCCATGAGCGCGACGTCCTCGGCGTAGCGGTGGTAGTGGTCGCAGGCGACGTCACCGGTCTCGCCGGTGACGATGCGACCCGGCTCGTGGGCGAAGGTGTCCCAGATCGATGGGCCACGACCGTCGGTCGCGACCGCGCCCTCGATCTGGTACGCGGAGGTTGAGACGCCCCAGAGAAAGGGCGGGACGGGCGGCCGGGCCATGTGATCTCCAGCGGGCAAGGGTTACCCATGGTAAGCCCTCCGGCGCCCGAGCCCGGGTCAGGCCTCGGCTGGGGCGTCCCGTGCGCCGGCGGCGCCGGCCACCTGCTTGCGCGGCGGTGCCCACTGGACGGGGTTGTACTGGGTCCAGCGCCCCTTGCCCTGCTCCTTGGCCGCGTACAGGGCGGTGTCGGCCTGGAGCACCAGGGCCCGGACCCGCTCCTTGCCCTCGGTGTAGGACAGGCCGATGCTCGCCTTGCACTCCACCGATATCGAGTCGACCAGGGCGGGCCGGGCCAGGGTCTCGGCGAGGCGCTCTGCCACGCCCCGAGCGTCCTCGACATCGGTGAGCCCGCGCAGCAGCACCGCGAACTCGTCGCCACCGACCCGGGCCGCGAGGTCCTCAGCGCGCAGGACGGATGCGATGCGCCGCGCTACATCGGCGAGCACCAGGTCCCCGACCGGGTGGCCGTAGGTGTCATTGATCTGCTTAAAATTATCGAGGTCGATGAAGATGACGCCCATCCCGTCGCCCGGTTCGCCCCGCCGCTCGCCCTCGCTCGTCATCGTCTCGCCCCAGGCCCGGGCATTGGCGAGCCCGGTCAGCTCGTCGTGGCTGGCCCGGTAGGCGAGATCCCGCTTGAGCGCGCGTTCCTCCGTGATGTCCCGCAGCGTCGTGACCACCCCGCGCACCGTCGGGTCATCGGTCAGGTCACGGCGATGCAGCAGGACCGTCGCCGGCCCGTCGCCCCGGTCGATCATCCCCTCGGCACCCTCGACCACGTCCGACCACTGTGGACTTGGCGCGAGGGCGCCCGGAGCTGGCTTCGCTTCGGCCTCCGGGGTGGGACGGACCACGTCCTCGAGCCGCTGCCCGACGATGTCGCGACCGAACATCGCCTGCGCGGACGGGGTGGCGTACTCGATGCGGCCGTCACGGCTGATAAGGGTCACATCGGTGCTGGTGAGCACGAGCGTGCGAAAGTAGCGCTCCCGCTCCTCGGCCCGGGCCTCCTCGATCAGGTCGATGCGTTGCAGGGCGAGGGCGGCCTGGTCGGCGAGCGACGCGAGCAGCTCGGCGAGCTCTGCAAGCTCGTGGGCCGGCGCGGTGAAGGTGAGCGCCGCATCCGACCCGATCAATGGCACGGTGAGCTGGCCGATGTTGCTCGGTGGCCCCGGACCACTCGGGACGGGCACGGGCGGCTGCCGGTACGGCCGGACCAGCTCGACCCCGACGACGCCACGACTCGGCAGCACCGAGCGCAGCGCTCTCCTCGTGCCTTGGACCACCTCGTCGCGGGTGGTGGCGGCCACCATCGCCTGGGACGCCACCCGGGCGGCGTGCTCACGGGCCGCCCGGCGCTGGTAGGCACGTCCCGTCATCGTCAGCCGGATCAGCATCAGGATGCTCACCAGAGCCGAGACGATCGCGATCGCCACCCCGGTGGTGACCGGCCCATGGGTCGACTCGACGAGCAGGGCCGTCGGAGCGACCAGCAGCCCGGCCGCGATCAGCGTCAGCCGCCACGGGCTCAGGTTGTGGCGCGCGTGGGCGGACGTGGCGAGATGGCGCATCGACGGGGTGAGTGCCGCGGCTCCGGCAAACGTGGTGAAGAAGAAGTACCCGAGATCCACTGGTCCGTTGATCCCCACGTTGCCGTGGATCAGGGCCCTGCCGTAGAAGATGTCCGCGACGAGGAAGGCGACCACGGCGATGCCCAGGAGCATCACAGCCATGTTGCGGCGCCACGCCAGCATCACCCGTACCGACGCGGAGAACACCGCGATGTACCCCACCCAGCTGGCGACCGCGACGAGCCGGGCCTGGAACTGCAAGTGTTGGGCGTCGATGCCCGGCCGCACGAGAGCGATCCACACGATGAGCGAGCCCGCGAGCGTGACGCTGACCGCGTCGATCAGCGAGGTCTCGTCGCGGTACGGCAGCGTGGGGCGGCCGAGCCAGAACAGACCCACGGTCAGCGGCAGGTAAGCGGCGAGGTAGAACGCGTCGGGCACCGCCGGAAACGGGACCGGCTCCGGGGATCTGGCGTCGAGCACGTCGAAGATGGTGTCCCCGATCATGAGCAGCACCAGGGCAACCTGCAGGCATCGCCAGGCGCCCCTGCGCTGCGGCCGCAGCTCGCGGATGCCGTACTCGATCGCGGCGACGGCAACCACACCGATGGCCGGGTCGAATATGGTGCGCACGCTGGGCAGGAGGAAGTACCCGCTGACGAGCAGCAGCATCACGACCGCGTACCAGAACCTGACCCGCGCCACTCCCCACAGGGTAGGGCGCGCGCCTGCTCGCGGGGCCGATACGCCGGACGTCAGCCGCGTGAGCGGTTGCGCGCTCAGATATCCGGTCGGTCGGTCACCAGGTCCCGGGCACCGGCGTAGGCCTCCCGTACGGCCGGGGTTGCGGCGGCCTCGTAAGTCCGGGTCTGCCCCTGTGTCCACTCTGGAGGGTCGTCGCCGCCGAGTGCGACCCAGGCCGCCTGACGGGCCGCGCCGTCGGCCACCGACTCTCCCTCCGGCGGCACGACCACGGGCAGGCCGAAGACGGCCGGCGCGATCTGTCGCACCGCCTCGGACCGGGCACCACCGCCGACGAGCACCACGCGGCGCACCGCCACGCCCTCGGCGACCAGCGCGTCCAGACCATCGGCCAGGGCGCAGAGCAGTCCCTCGACGGCGGCCCGGGCCAGGTGCGTCGGTGTTGCCGTGGCCAGCCGCAGGCCGTGCAGGGCGCCGGTGGCGTTCGGCTTGTTCGGGGTCCGCTCCCCCTCCAGATACGGCACGAGGACGAGCCCCTCCGCACCAGCCGGTGCCTGCAACGCCAGGCTCGCCAGGCGCTCGTGGTCGACCCCGAGGATCGCCGCGGCGGCATCGAGTACCCGGGCCGCGTTGAGCGTGCAGACCAACGGCAGATAACGGCCCGAGGCGTCGGCGAACCCGGCGACGATGCCGGTGGGGTCGGCCGTGGGAGTGGCGCTGACCGCGAAGACCGTGCCGGAGGTGCCGATCGAGACCACCACGTCGCCCTCCACCGCGCCGAGACCGAGCCCCGCCGCGGCGTTGTCACCCGCGCCCGGTCCGATGTGGACACCGGCGCGGGTGACGCCGGGGATCTCGGCGGTGACGCCGGCGCTGGTCGACGGACCGAGCACTGTGGGCAGGACCGGCACCGTGCCGAGGGCACGCTCGAGCAGGTCGGTGCGGTACTGCCCGGTCGCGGGCGACCAGTAACCGGTGCCACTGGCGTCGCTGCGGTCGGTCACGAGTTGGGCCACGTCGGTGCCGCCCCGCAGCCGCCAGGTCAGCCAGTCGTGCGGGAGGCAGACCGCGGCCGTACGGCCGACACTGGCCGGCTCGTGGTCGGCGAGCCAGCGCAGCTTGCTGACGGTGAACGACGCGACGGGCACGCTGCCCACGCCATCGGCCCACGCCTGCGCGCCGAGCTCCTTGACCAGGTCATCGGCCGCGGTCGCGGAGCGCGTGTCGTTCCACAGCAATGCCGGCCGTACGACCTGCCCCTGCTCGTCCAGGCAGACCATGCCGTGTTGCTGGGCACCGACCGCTATCGCGTCGACGTCGTCCAGGCCACCGGCGTCGCGTACCGCCACGCCCAGGGCGTCCCACCACGCGTCCGGGTGCACCTCGGTGCCGTCGGGATGCGCTGCGCGTCCGCTGCGTACCAACTCGCCGGTCGTGGCCTCGCGGATCACGACCTTGCACGACTGGGTGGAGGAGTCCACCCCGGCAACGCGTGGCATGTCCTAGGCGGAGGCGGCGGCGAGGTGCTCGAGCGCGAGCTGGTTCAGCCGTACGAACCCGAAGCCGCGCGAGGAGACCTGCTCGATGTCGAGGTCCTCGAAGGCGGTCTTGTCCGCGAGCAGATCGGCGACGCTCTCGCCCTGCGCCAGGGTCGGCGTACGCAGGTCGGCCACGCCGCTGTAGGCGAGCGCCTCGGCGACCCGCGGGTCGGCCCGGAAGGCCTTGGCCCGCTCCTTGAGGATGAGGTAGCTGCGGATATTCGCCGTCGCCGAGTCCCAGACCCCGGCGAGATCCTCGGTCCGCGAGGGCTTGTAGTCGAAGTGGCGGGGCCCGTCGTAGGCACGGCCACCGCCCGGTCCGCCGAACTCGAGCAGATCGACAAGCGCAAACGCGTTGAGCAGGTCGCCGTGGCCGAAGACCAGGTCCTGGTCGTACTTGATGCTGCGCTGTCCATTGAGGTCGATATGGAACAGCTTGCCGTGCCAGAGGGCTTGGGAGATGCCATGGACGAAGTTGAGCCCGGCCATCTGCTCGTGGCCCACCTCGGGGTTGAGCCCCACGATGTCGTGGTGCTGCAGCGTCGAGATGAACCCGAGGGCGTGCCCGATGGTGGGCAGCAGGATGTCGCCGCGCGGCTCATTGGGCTTGGGCTCGAGCGCGAACCGGATGCCGTACCCCTGGTCCTTCACGTACTGGGCAAGGGTGTCGATGGCTTCGCGGTAGCGGTCGAGTGCCGCCCGCACGTCCTTGGCGAGGTCGTACTCGGCGCCTTCCCGGCCGCCCCAGAAGACGTACGTCTTCGCGCCCAACTCGGCGGCGAAGTCGAGGTTGCGCAGGACCTTGCGCAGCGCGAACCGGCGCACGCGGCGGTCGTTGCTCGTGAACGCGCCGTCCTTGAAGATCGGGTGGCTGAACAGGTTGGTGGTGACCATCGGCACCACCAGGCCGGTCTCGTCGAGGGACTTGCGGAACCGCGCGATGTGATCGGCGCGGGTGGCGTCGTCCGAGCCGAACGGGAACACGTCGTCGTCGTGGAAGTCCACTCCGTACGCGCCCCGGGCCGCGAGCTCGTGGACGATCTCGGCCGGTTCGAGCGCCCGGCGGGTCGGGTCGCCGAACGGGTCGCGCGCCTGCCAGCCCACCGTCCACAGGCCGAACGAGAACTTGTCTTCCTTCGTGGGCACAAGGTCGCTCATGGCCGTCCCCTCCCGGGAGGTATTTTGTATACCCGGTGAACATATTTCCAGCGTGTGCCACTGTCAAGGGCACCTCGACCTGTCGGAGCCGCTATGACGTCCGCCGTTCGGCAGCGCAGCCTGCGGGAGGCCAACCTCGCCCTGGTGCTGCGCCACATCGGCGCGGACGGAGCGATCACCCGAGCCGACCTGGCGGCCAGGACCGGCCTTACCCGGGCCACCGTCTCGGGGCTGGTGGACGAGCTCATGGCCGGCGGCCTGGTGTCGGCCGTACCGGCGGGCTCACTGCACCTTCGGCGGCGGGGTGAACCGTCTCGCCAACATCCAGGGGCGGGGCGGCCGGCCACCGGGCTGGCCCTGGCGACGACCGGTCCGGCCGGCCTCGGGCTCGAGATCAATGTGGACTATCTGGCGGCCTGCGCGCTCGATCTCACCGGCGCCACGCGCGTGCTGCAGGTCCAGCGTCGCGACCAGCGAGGCCGTCGACCGACCCGGGTGCTCGCCGACCTCGCCGGGCTCGCGGCCCGGGTACGGGAGGCGGCGACCCGTGATGGCCTACGGGTGGCCGGGATCGTCGTGGGCGTGCCAGGACTCGTCAACGGCGACGGTATGGTCCGCGTCGCGCCCAACCTCGACTGGCACAACGTGGACGTCGGGACCACTCTGCGCGACGCCCCGGGTCTTCACGGCGAGGGCTCTGACGCGCTCGCGTTGACCGTCGAGAACGAGGCGAACCTCGCCGCGCTCGCCGAACTGCACGCACACTCCGACCCGTCGCCCAGCTTCGTCCACATCTCGGGCGAGATCGGGGTCGGCGCCGGGCTCGTGCTCCAGGGCCGGCTGCTGCGTGGGCCGCGCGGGTACGGCGGGGAGCTCGGCCACGTCACGATCAGCCCCGATGGTCCCCGCTGCCGCTGCGGTGCCCGTGGCTGCCTGGAGGCGTACACGAACCAGGAGGCGCTGCTCCGTGCCGCCGGACTTTTGTCCACAGTGGAGGATGTGCCGCCCGTCGAACGGCTGCGAGAGCTCGCCGGCGCAGGCGATGCGGCGGTGTTGCGGGCGCTCGCCGACGCCGGGACCGCGCTGGGCATCGCCGCCGCCGACGTGGTGAACCTCGTCGATGTCGACACCGTCGTGCTCGGCGGCATCTTCGCCCCGCTCACGCCGTGGCTGGCACCGGCGGTCTCCCGCGAGTTGACCGCCCGTACCGTCACCGCGGCGTGGGCACCGGTCACGGTACGAGCGGCGGCGCTCGGGACGACCGCGACCGTCGTCGGCGCTGCCGGTTCCGTGGTTCGCGCGATCCGCGAGTCCCCCGCCACGTGGCTCAGCCACCTCTCGGCCGATGTCGATACGTGACGCCTGCCATGTGCCGCGGATATTGACGTCGCCGGTACGGTTGTGAACTGCAACATCTGACGCGACGTTTCGACCGCGCCCGCAAATGGTGGAGGAGTCTGTGGCTGGGTACAGAGCGATTCCTTCACCTCGCCGTACGCTCGTGCGCATCTGCCTCGCAGTCTGCGGCCCGCTGGCGATACTGCTGGTCGCCGGTTGCGGCGGCGTGGCGCAACAACCCCCGGCAGTTCGCACGCCCGGCACTGGTGCCCCGACCACGGGCGTGCCATCTGGGCCCATACCGACGCAACCGTCGGATCGGCTCACCATTGCCGCCACCGATGGCACGATCCAGACGCCCTTCGACGTGACCGTTCGAGCGGGGTCGGACGACACAAAGATAGTGATGAACCTGGCCCACAATGTCGGGACGGTAAATTATCACGGTCGGGTTCTCCAGGCGGTCGCGCTCTTCGAACAGCCGTTTCCGGCGATCGGCCAAACTATCTATGAGACGCTCGCCGTGGATGCTCACGGCATATACGTATTCTGGGCCTATTGCCAGGGGGACGCCGTCACCGCGCTTGTCTCTGTGGCGCCGGACGGCGCCGGGCTGCGGACTGTGGGTGCCGCCGGCGGTTGCACCCACGGGACTTCCGGAGTCCAGACCCGCGTGAGATTCCCGGCTGTGGACGCGCCGAAGGCGCCGTTGGTGGGCAACTTTCACATCAATGGCTCAGCGCTGCAGCTCGATGGAGCGTCGCCGGGCCGGATCGTGTTCGGCGGGGCCTTCGCAAAGCTCCTGGTCTTTGCGCAGATTGACTGCACGAGGGTGTGCGGGGCAGACGGCTGGTACGAGCTGCATGCACTGATCGTCGAGTCGACTGGGCGAGTGACGCTCGGGATCCTGTACCTTCATCCATCGGATCCATCGCACGTGACACTTGCCTGGTGCATCTCGCTTGGGCCTGATCCACAACTATTGGAGTCCGCGGGAAACTTTGACGCCAGGTGGTCAGGATCGATGCCCAGTGCCTAGTGCCAGCTACATTCGTTGGCTTTAGGCGCCCAAGGACACCGTCAGCTCGGCCAAGCCGGAATCGACGGGGTCGCCGGCATCGACGCACGTGTGACAGGCCGGCGCTGCCACCACAGCGACAGACCGAGCGCCGTGGTGACCAGCAGGGCGCCGGCAAGGGCGAACCAGACGGTGAGCTCCGTATTGTGCCGAGCCAGGACGATGTGACTCGGCAGGCCCAGCAGGGCGTCGTCCAACTGCTTCGCGTCCTGGGCCTGGAAGTACTCACCACCGGTGATGTCCGCAACCTGCGTGAGCCCCTGCTCGTCGATGTCCAGGAAGATCCCGGCACCGCCACCACCGAACCCGCCCCGACCGAACCCGCCGCCCCCGCCGAAGCCGCGCCCGCCGAACGGGTCTCCGCTGATCTGGTCGGAGGAACAGGCCAGCGGCCCCGGGTCCGCCGTGCCGAAGCCGATCGTGTAGACCCGCACGCCGCGGGCCGCGGCCTCGTGTGCCGCGGTGACCGGCGGTACGCCCTGGGTGTTGGCGCCGTCGGTGAGCACGACGATCGTGTCGGGCTGGTAGTTGCTGGCCGCGCCGTTCGCCCCCTCCTCGACGCCGCTGTGCGCGACGTCGGGATTGATGTCGGCGATCGCGTCGAGGGCCGCGAGGATGCCCAGGCCGATCGCGGTACCCCGGGAGGTGCGGAGGTTCGCGATCGCGTCGAGCAGCGCCTGCCGGTCGGCGGTGGGCTCCACCAGCACGGTGGCGTGGCCCGCGAAGCCGACGATGCCGATCTTCGTACCGGCGGGTTGTGCCTTGATGAAGTCGCGGGCCGCGTTCTGCGCGGCGGTGAGCCGGTTGGGTGGCACGTCGGTGGAGCACATCGAGCCGGACATGTCCATGGCGAGCAGGATCGCCGAGTCGTCGGACGGCGTGACCACCGAGGCCGTGGGCCGTGCGGCGCCGACGCCGAGGATGAGCAGCGCACCAGCGAGCAGCCACAACGGGATCCGGCGTCGCCACGAGGTGGGACCCGGCAGCGCGGCGCGGATGAGGGTCAGGCTGGACACCCGCACGGCATCGCGGCGCCGCCGGCGACGCAGCCACCATCGAAAGCCCAGCAGGAGCGGAAAGGCGAGCAGTGCGGTCAGTGCCCACGGCCAGGTCAGCGACATCACAGGATCCGTCCGTGCCAGAGGGTCATCAGCAGCCCGCCCGCGAGCAGCAGTCCGACGGCGAGCAGAACCGCCGCGCCGGTGAGCTCCATCCGCTCGGGCTTACTGGTGATGCGAAGGTCCAGATCCTTGTAGATCTGGGCCATGCTGTCGATGTCGTCGGCCCGCCGGTACGTTCCGGCGGTGGCCTGCGCGACCTGGGTGAGCAGGTCCTCGTTGAGCGCGGTGCTCACCTGGTAGCCATTGACCTCGATGGTCGTGCCCTCGACCGTGCCAACGCCGACGGTCTGGATCCGTACCCCGGCGGTGCCGGCCAGTTCGGCGGCCGATACCGCATCCGGGCCGCCGGTGTTCTCACCATCGGAGAGCAGGACGATCGTGGCCGAGCCCCAGTAGCCGAGGTCGGGGGCCGGCGCCTCCGCGGCCGAGTCGTCGGGCAGCGAGACCGGTTTGCCGACGATCGCGGTCAGGGATGCCAGGATCGCCTGCCCGAGCGAGGTGCCGCCGGCGGGCTGCAGGCGGTTGATCGCCGCCACCACCTCGGTGTGGTCGTTCGTCGGCTTCTTCGCCGTGATCGCCCCCTGGTCGAACGAGACCACACCAATGTCCACAGTGGCCGGTTGGGATTCGACGAACGAGGTCGCCGCCTGCTGAGCGGCGCCGAGCCGGCTGGGCTGCACGTCAGTGGCCATCATGCTGTTGGAGACGTCGAACGCGAGGATCACCGTGCCCGCGACCCGCGGCACCCGTACGGTCGCCTCGGGCCGGGCCAGACCGACGAGCAGGACCGCCAGCCCGGCAACGAACAGCAGCGGTGGCAGATGCCGGCGCCACGTTGCCCACCGTGCCCGCCAGCGCCCGGCTCCCGCGACGCCCGTACCCACGCCGGCGACGGAGAGCGCGGCCGTACGTCGGCGGTCCAGTGCCCGATAGGCGAAGACGAGCCCGGCGACGACGACCGCCGCCACGACGAGCAGCACCGGATAGAAGAAGGTCATCGTCGCCGCCGTGAGCTGTGGACCATCGCGACCAGCGCGTCGACGAGGTGGTCGTCCGTACCGATGCGATGCGCGTTGACCCCGCAGTGGCTCATCGACTGGTGCAGGGACGCCTCGCGCGCCGCGACATGCTCGGCAAAACGCTGGCGCAGCAACGGATCGCTCATGTCGGCGAAGACCTGCTCGCCGGTCTCGGCGTCCTCGACGAGCACCAGCCCGATCTCGGGCAGCTCGAGCTCGGCGGGGTCGACGACCCGAACGGTCACCACCTCGTGGCGCTGCGAGAGCCGGGTCAGTGCCGCAGGCCAGTCACCCTCGCCGATGAAGTCGGAGATGACGAAGACGAGTCCGCGACGCCGTGCCGTGGCCGCGGCCAGGTGCAGCATCGCGGCCAGGTCCGTGGGCCGCCCATCGCGCCGTCCGCTTGCTGGCTTCGTGATCTCGTGGGTCAGGCGCAGCACGTGGGTGCGCCCGGTGCCGGGTGGCACGATCTGGCGGCGGCCGTTGTCGTAGAGGATCGCGCCCACCCGGTTGCCGCCCCGGCTGAAGAGCAGCGCCAGGCATGCGGACAACTCGGCGAGCACGGAATCCTTGCCATGGGCCCCGAAGCGCATCGAGGCCGACTGGTCGAGCACGAGCCAGGCGGTGAGCTCGCGGTCCTGCAGGTACTCACGGACGTACGGCTCGTCCATCCGGGCGGTGACGTTCCAGTCGATGTGGCGCACGTCGTCGTCGGCCGTGTACGTGCGCAGGTCGGCGAAGTCGATGCCGCTGCCGCGTAGGACCGTACGGTAGGAGCCCTGGAGCCGTCCGTCGAGCCGCCTGATGACATGCCACTCCAGCCGCCGCAGCAGCCGCTCGGGCGCGCTCGTGTGTCCGGAGCCGAGGGCCACGGTCATCTGACGAGCATCTCTTGTGGACGCACGTCTGGCGCGGGCAGTGCCCGCAGCACGTGCTCGAGCACGTCGTCGGCGCTCACGTCGTCCGTGAGCGCCTCGTAGGAGAGCACCAACCGATGACGGAATACGTCGTAGACGAGGTCGAGGACGTCCGGCGAGAGCACGTAGTCGCGTCCACGGATGTGGGCCAACGCGCGCGCCGCGAGCATCAGGTTGATCGACGCCCGGGGGCTCGCGCCGTACGAGACGTACCGGGCGAGGTCACGCAACCCCACGTCGGCCGGGTACCGGGTGGCGTTCGCCAGGCGTACCGAGTAGTCGATCAGGGCCGGGTCGACGTACACGCGCTCGACCTGTGCCTGCAACTGCGCCAACTCGTTGAGGTCCACAATGGCCTGTGTCGCCGCGGGACCCGCCAGCGCCCGCTCGACGATGACGAACTCCTCCGTCGGGTTCGGGTAGTCGACGAGGACCTTCATCATGAACCGGTCCACCGCCGCCTCGGGCAGTGGGTAGGTGCCCTCCGACTCGATCGGGTTCTGTGTCGCCAGCACGAGAAACGGCCGGGGGACCTGGTGCGTCTCCCGGCCGATGGTCACCTGCTGCTCCTGCATGACCTCCAGCAGGGCGCTCTGCACCTTCGCGGGCGCGCGGTTGATCTCGTCGGCGAGCAGCAGGTTGGTGAACACCGGGCCCAGCGTCACCTGGAACTCCCCGGTGCGCTGGTGGTAGACGCGGGTGCCGACGATGTCGGCGGGCACCAGGTCGGGCGTGAACTGCACCCGCTGGAACTGGCCGCTCACGGCACCCGCCAGCGACTTCACCGCGAGCGTCTTCGCCAGTCCCGGCACGCCCTCGACGAGGATGTGGCCGCGGCACAGCAGCGCCACGAGCAGCCGCTCGAGCAGCAGATCCTGCCCCACGATGGTCTTCTTGACCTCGTAGAGCACCTGCTCCAACGGGTTGGCGTGCCGATCCTTGTCCACTGTGGAGTCCTCCTGCTACTGGGGTATCGGCGGGCCGCCACCGGCCGTCACCGCCGCGCCGATCGGGACCGCGAAACCGATCCCGATGAACGTGCCGTCGCTGGTCGGATTGGCCAGCGCCACCACGATGCCCACGATCTGGCCCGCGGCATTGAGCAACGGCCCGCCGGAGCTGCCGTGGTTCACCGCTGCATCGAACTGGATAAGTCCCGCCAGCGGCGCTTCGCCATCGCCGCCCGGGGAGGAGCGGTTCAGGCCCGACACCACACCCAGCGTGGTGGTCCGGGTGAGCCCCAACTGGTCGCCGATCGCGATCACGGTATCCCCCACCGCGAGCCGCCCCGCCGAGCCGAGCACGGCCGGGACCACGACCGAGGGCAGCGTCGCGGGTACGAGCACGGCGATGTCGGTCGTCGGGTCGGACCCGGCGACCTGGGCATCCGACTGGGTGCCATCGGCGAACACCACGCGTACGGAGGCCGCCCCGTTCACCACATGGCGTGCCGTCAGGATCGTCGCGTCCGTGTTGATGATCACGCCGGTGCCGGCGCTACCCCCGCCCGCCCCGTCGGGGGCCAGGACCGATACCACCGACGGCGCCACGGCTGCATAGATCTCGGCCGTCGTCGGCGGCGTGGTGCTGGGCGTCGGAGTCGCCGACGGCGGCGGCGGGGCCGCTGCCACGTTCCCGGCTCCGAACCGGTATGCCACCAACCCGGTCGCCGCGAGCGCGGCCACGATCGCGATGATCGGCACCCATCGGCGCCTGTTCCCCGGCAGCGGCGGGCTCTCCTGTGTCGCGGCCTGGTCGGGCTGGTCACCGCGGTCCAGCGTGGGGCGGCTCCACCGTCCGTACGGGCTCGATGTTCTGCCCTTGGGCACGCGCCCGGATGGGCCGGCGGGACGGTAGGGAGCATCGGGCGGAGGCTCGCTGGACCGGTCGTCGAGCCCGCCGGGCATGCGCATCGCCCCAACCTAGCCGACGAAGCTGAAAACGGCCTATGTCCCCGCTGTCCGCCCGCTGCATGCCGATGACGAAACCGGGGTGAGGCGGATCGGGCGCGGTGGGATGATCACGAGCGTGATGGCGATGGCCCACACGGAGCATGGCGACGCGACCCTCGCCCACGCAGGGGAGATCCTGCGTACGGTCGTGGGCTCCGGCGTGCACGGCATCGCGATCGAGGGCACCGATGACCACGATGAGATGGGCGTCTTCATCGAGCCGCCCGAGTACGTCGTCGGACTGCGGCGCCCGATGGACCACTACGTGTATCGCACGAGGCCGGAGGGTGAACGCTCCGGGCCAGGTGATACGGATCTGGTGATGTACTCGCTTCGCCGCTACCTGGGCTTGGCCACCAAGGGGAATCCGACCGCGCTGCTGCCGCTGTTCGCGCCCGCCGCGGATGTGCTCACGCTGACCCCACTCGGCGAAGAGCTGCGTGCGCTGGGGCCCGCGTTCCTGTCGCAGCGTGCGGTGCACCGGTTCCTGGGCTACCTCGAGTCCCAGCGCGAGAAGATGCTGGGCCGACACCGGGGCGCGCCGAACCGCCCGGAGCTCGTGGCCCGGCACGGCTACGACACGAAGTACGCCTCGCACGCTCTGCGGCTTGCCCATCAGGGGCTGGAGATCCTTCGTGAGGGCCGGCTCACGCTGCCCATGCCCGAGCCGGCGCGGGAGCGGGTGCGCCAGGTCAAGCGGGGCGAGGTGCCATCGCTGAGCGAGGTCGTGGCGGAGATCGATGGGTTGCGAGCGGAGATTGAGGAGCGGATCGCGGCCGGTCGCACGCCCTTGCCCCGATCGCCCAATCTCGACGCGATCTCAGCCTGGGCCGTCGATGCCCACCGCCGCCACTGGGGCTGGGCCTGATCGGGTCACACCGGTGTCATGAAGGGAAGAGCTCGCGGGTGTAGGCGTTGGCGAACGTGCCGGCCGGGTCGAAGCGGCGACGCAGCGACGCGAACTGGGCAGCGCGTGGGTAACGCGACACGATCTCGCTCGTCTCGGCCGTGCTCACCTTGCCCCAGTGCGGCCGGGCGCCCAGCGGCAGCAACGCCTTCTCCACGGCCTCCACCACTGGCAGCACCGACGGAGTGTCGCGGATCCAGGTGAAGTGGAAGGCGACGCAGTCGCGGCCGTACGCCGGGCTCAGCCACTGGTCGTCCGCGGCGACCATGCGCAGCTCCGAGATCTGCAGGACCGGCGCCACCCGGTCGGCGATGCCGCGCAACGCTTCGAGGGCGGCCGGCGCGTCCGGCCTGGCGACGAAGAACTCAGACTGCAGCTCGTTTCCCGCGCTCGGCACCGCGTCGGCCCGGAAGTGCGGCAGGCGCTCGTACCACGGCCCGGGCACGCCGAGCTGCTGCGTGCAGGCGGCCGGGTCGCCGATGGGGATCGGATGCACCGGCGCCTTGGCCGTACGGCCGCCACTCCATCCGCTGCCCGCCGCGCCGGCCCGGTGCTTCAGGAAGACGTTCGCCCGTCCGTCCCCATAGGACGTGAACGCGCTGACCGAGTACGCGGCCGCGAAGACCTCGTCCCACGACTCGGCGATCTCGTCGAGCGGGACGTCGAGTCGCACCTCCTGGGCCACCTCGAAGGCCGGCTCGACCCGCAGGCAGACATCCGTGACGATACCCAGTGCGCCCAGCGCGACCACCGCGCCCGGGAAGTCCGGGTCGCCGCGCCGCAACCAGACCGGCTCACCGTCCGCAGGGATGATGCGGAGAGCGACCACGGCGTCGGCGAGGTTGCGCAGCCGGTCACCCGAGCCGTGCGTGCCGGTCGCCGCGGCGCCGGCGACGGTGATGTGCGGTAGCGAGGCCAGGTTCGCCAGCGCGAATCCCTCGGCGTCAAGGGTGGCGACGATGTCCGAGTACCGCAGGCCGGCCGACACCGTCGCCGTCAGGCTCGACGCATCGATGTCAATGATCGGTGGCAGGCGGTCGAGCCGGACCAGCGTTCCGGTGGTGTCGGCGACCGCACTGAACGAGTGCCCGGCCCCGAGGGCCCGCACCTGGTCGCTGGCGACCACCAGCTCGCACAGCTCGTCGAGCGAGGCAGGGTGCGTGAGCCGCACGGCCGAGAACGTGAGGTTACCGGCCCAGTTCACGGCTGCGGGGGTGGACACCCCGGCATCGTAGCGCGCGCCCACGCCGCGCTCGCCCAGCCGACGGCGTGTCTACTGTGGACAGTGCGTTGATACCACAGGCGGCGGTCGGTTCGCAACAAGAACTTTTTCTTATCCTCCCGTGGCTTGTTGTCATACGGTAGTTCTATTGTCAGGAGTATGGATGAGTCGCGGGGGCAGTCCGGCGGGGATGTGGGTCGGCAGGGGCTGCCGGCGGGGTTGGCGTCGATGGCGCCGGGGCCGGCGTTGGCGATGATGCTGGCATCGATTGACCGGTCCCGCCTCGCGGCCGAGGACCGGCAGGAGGTCGTGCGGGCTCGGGCCCGCCAGGTGGCCTTCGAACAGGCCGAGTTGCTCGCCGAGCTGCTCGACGCAGGCCGGTCGGCGCTGGCCGGGCCGGGTTCCCTGCAACTGCCCGAGAGCTGGGATGAGAAGTTCGCCCCGGACGTGGTTTCGTGGATGCTGCACTGCTCCGTTTCGTATGCCGCCGGCCAGCTCACGCTGGCGACCGCGTTGATCAACCGGCTGCCGCGCGTGTATGCGGCGCTGCGGGCCGGGCAGCTCGACCTGGCCAAGGCCGCCGCGTTCGTCGACGCCCTGGCCGCCATCACCGACGACCAGCTCGCGCGGGCGGTCGCGGCCCGGCTGCTCGACCGGGCCAGCAAGTGGACCCTGGCCCAGTTGCGGGAGCGGCTGCGCTACCACGTCGACCGCGCCGACAGCCGCGCCGCACGACGCCGCTACCACAAGGGAGTGGCCGACCGGGGGGTATGGCTACGCCCGGTCGAGGACGGCACCGCCAACCTGTCTGCCTGCGGGCTGCCGCCACACCGGGCCGTGGCCGCGTTCGACCGACTCGACCGGCTCGCCCGCGCGGCCCGCCACGGCGGCGACGCGCGCACGCTGGCCCAACTACGCGCCGACGCCTGCCTGGACCTCCTGACCGGCACCCCGTTCGCCATCACGCCCAGCATCGACGCCTCCACCGCCGAAGCCGACGCCGCCTTCCCACCCGACCCCGACGACAGGGACGCGGATGCCGACGGCCGGGAGCCGCCGCCACCACCGCCATGGATCCACGCCCAACCCAGCGAGGAACAGCCCGACTGGTGGCGCCGCGCCACCCGCCGACGCAGCCTGACCCCCGACCAGTGCGAAGCCTTCGCCCGAACCCGCGCTGAGCGCGATCCCGGCGAGCGCGACTACCCCGACGCCGCACCCGTCGACCCGCCGCCGAGCTGGTGGCAGCACGCCAGCACCAGTCGACCCGACCGGCCCGCCACCGCCCCCGAGCCGGACCCCGCCGATTCCCGGTTCGGAAACGGGAAAACCGAACCGGTCCTGCCGGGCGACCGGTGCACCTGCCGCCGGCTGCTGCCCGCGACCACCGCCGGCCGCGGCACCGTCGAGATACAGCTCAAACTCTCGACCCTGGCTGGTCTGGACGATGACCCCGGTTTGATTCCCGGTTTCGGACCGGTCCTGGCCGACATCGCCCGCCAGGTCGCCCACGACCGCAGCGACCCGACCTGGAGCTACGCCATCTTCGGCACCGACGGGCACCTGGCCCACCACGGCCACACCCGACGACGCCCCACCAGCGCCCACGACGCGTTCGTCCGCGCCCGCGACCGCTCCTGCCGCACGCCAACCTGCACCCGCCCCGCCACCACCTGTGAGATCGACCACCGTCAACCCTGGGCGCAGGGCGGAGCGTCCCTACCCTTCAACCTCGACGTGCGGTGCACCCCCCACCACGACCTGAAGGAACAACCCGGCGTCACCATCACCCGAGACCGCACCACCAGCACGCTGACCCTGCCCTGCGGCAACCACTACCCCGTCGATCCCGACAAGGACCTCATCCTCATCAACGAGGAGTAGCGCGCGTCTACTCGGTGGGCGGCGGACGGTGGGAGGATCTGCGGCGTGGGCGTGGTGAACTCCCTGTGGCGGGCGGTCGCCGTCTACCGCATCGGGGCGCTGGCGTACGCGGTCTACCTGACCGCGCAGGCCTACCGTGGCTACGAGCGGCCGGTGCTGGGCTGGGTCGTGGTGGCGGGCATGGGGGTATGGACGGCCATCACCACGTGGGTGTTCGCGGGCCCGGATCGCCGCGGATGGCCGTTGCTCGCGACGGACCTCGTCGTGACCGCCGCGGCTCTCTATGCAGGGGTCTGGGTCATCGACCGGCACCTGCTGGATACGGGTGCGCCGACGCTGACCGTGGTCTGGGTCGCCGGCCCGGTGCTCACCCTCGCCGTGGGGAAGGGCAGGCTCGCCGCCGCGGCCGCCGCCGTCACGCTCGGCGTGCTCGACGGGTTCGTCCGCAGCTTCGCCACCGTGGTCTTCCTCAACGGCCAGGTGCTGCTCCTGCTGGCGGGTCTGGTCATGGCCTACCTCAGGACGATCGCGGCCACGGCGGAGCGCCGGCTGCAGCAGGCCACCGAGCTGGAGGCCGCGAACCGGGAGCGGGAGCGACTGGCCCGCAGCATCCATGACTCCGTGTTGCAGGCACTGGCGCTGATCCATCGACGGGGCGCGGAGCTCGGCGGTGAGGCGGCCGAGCTGGGTCAGCTCGCGGGCGAGCAGGGCGCGGTGCTGCGCACGCTGGTCGAGGTCGGGGTGGACCCGCGCCCGGCCGCCGGGGACGTGGACCTGCGGGCGCTGCTGGGCCGCTACGACTCGCCGCTGGTCTCCGTGGCGGTGCCTGCCACGCCCGTGCTCCTGCCCGTCTCCGTGGCCAGCGAGGTCGACGCGGCGGTGGCGGCGGCGCTGGCGAACGTGACGGCGCACGCGGACACCGCAGGTCGCGCGTTCGTGCTGGTCGAAGACGAGAGCGACACCGTGACCGTGACGGTCCGCGACGAGGGGGTGGGCATGGCGCCGACCCGCCTCGCCGAGGCGGCAACGGCCGGTCGGCTCGGTGTCGCCCAGTCCATCCGGGGGCGCATCCGCGACGTCGCGGGCAACGTCACGATCACCAGCGCGCCCGGCGCGGGCACCGAGGTGGAGATGCGCGTACCGCGACGGACCCCGCCCCTCGGCGCACCCGTGCGGAGCCCGGCGCAGCCGCTGGTCCGGGAGACCGTATGAGCAGGGTCATGGTGGTCGACGACCATCCGATGTGGAGGGACGCGGTGGCCCGGGATCTCACGGACGCCGGGTACGACGTGGTCGCCGCCGTGGGCGAGGGTGAGCAGGCAGTACGGCTTGCACCGGCCGTACGGCCGGACGTGGTCGTGCTCGACCTGCACCTGCCGGATCTGTCCGGGGTGGCGGTGATCGGGTCGCTCGTGGCCTGGAATCCCGCCGTCCGGGTGCTCGTCCTGTCGGCCAGCGGCGAGCACCAGGACGTGCTCGACGCGGTCAAGGCGGGAGCCGCCGGCTACCTCGTCAAGTCAGCGGCACGCGAGGAGTTCCTGGACGCGGTGGCGCGGACCCTCCGCGGCGACGCGGTCTTCACGCCCGGCCTCGCCGCCCTGGTGCTGGGTGAGTACCGACGCCTCGCCCATGCGCCCGCCAGCGACCAGACCGCGCCCAGGCTCACCGAGCGGGAGACCGAGATCCTCCGGTTGGTCGCCAAGGGCCTTTCGTACCGGCAGATCGCCGAGAACCTCGTACTTTCCCACCGCACGGTACAGAACCATGTGGGCAACACACTGACCAAGCTGCAACTGCACAACCGGGTCGAGTTGGTGCGGTACGCGATCGAGCAGGGGCTGGACGACTGAGCACCGGCTGAGTACAACGTCGGCGGTACCTGAGTATTCGGGCGGATGTGCACCGGCGGCCGGCCCGGTTCGATGGGTCTGTGCAGGATTTCCCACCCCCGGCCGACCTGGCGCAACTGGACGCGCGGATCGCCCAACTGCGCGCCGAGCTCGGGCATGCCCAGCAGGTACTGGTCCACGTCGACGCCGCGCTTCGCGCCGCGCTCGCCCAACGCGCCGACCTCGCCGCGCGCCTGGCCGGCCCACCGCCGGTGCCACCCGTGGTCGCGCCACCGCCCGGGCCGCCCGCCGGTCCCGAGACCTCGACACGGACTGTCCAGAACGTCCTCTTCGTCCTCGGTGGTGTGCTGCTCGGTACCGCCGCCATCGCATTCACCATCGTCGCGTGGACAACCTACGGCGTCATCGCCCGCGCCACGATCCTGGCCACGGTGACGCTGCTGGCTCTTGTGCTGCCGATGCTGGCCCTGGCCCGGCGGCTGCGCGCGACCGCCGAGACATTCGCAGCCATCGGTCTGTTGCTGGTGGTGCTGGACGGCTACGCGATCTGGTACGTCGACCTCTTCCACGCGCGATCGTTGGACGGCGCGCGGTACGCCGGAATCGTCGCCGCGGTCACGGCCGTCTTCGCCCTCGGCTACGGTCGGCTCACCCGACTCGCCGGGCCGGCGTTCGTGGCGCTGCTGGCGGCGCAGCCCGTCGCGCTGCTCGTGGCCGCGCCCGCGCGGCCGAGTCTCGCGCAGACCTCGCTGCTCGCCGCGGCGGTGGCGATCGCCGACGCGCTGGCGGTCACGCTCAGGCGCGCGCGGGTGGGCGTCGCGACGGCGTGGCGTTTCGTGGCGTGGGCCGCGTTCCTCGCGTGGGTCGTCTCGGCGAGCATCACCGCGCTGGCCGCCGAGGCGACGACCTCGACGGTGCCGGCCAGGGCGCTGGCCGGCACCGCGACGGTTACGGCAGCGCTGGCGCTCCTGCTTGGCGCATGGGTGGCCGGCTCGCGAACGCTTCGCGTGGCGGCGTCCGGAACCGTGGTGGCGGCGGTTGTGCTGGCGGCGTTCCTCACCAGCAAGCTCGCGTGGCCACAGCACGCAGCCTTGGTCTTCGCAGCCACGACCCTCGCGGTCAGCCTTGCAGCGCGGCTGGTGAGCGCCGCCGTGCCCGCGTGGCTGCGGCCAGGGCCAACCCGAGCGGCCGCCAGCGCGGCCGGCCCCGGCCTGCTCGTCCTCGGTATGGTCGCGATCGCCGGTGCCCTCGCCACGATCCACGCCGCCTACCCGCTCTGGTCCGCATCGCTGTCCAGCCACCACCACCCCGCCCTGTTGGTGTGGGACACGCCGTTGGCCTACCTCGCTACCACGACCGGGGAGGTGCCGATCGCGCTGCTCGGCCTGACTGTCGCCCTGATCCTTGTCGGTCCACGGTGGACATTCGCCCCCGTGGCCATCGGTGGCGGCGTGCTGACCCTGCTCGCCCTACCCACCAGTGTCGCGCTGGCCTGGTGGACGCCACCGGTGCTCGACCTCGCCGGCGTGGCGTTGCTGGCCGCGGCCTTCCCACTCGTCCGGGGCCGGGCCGCCCGCAGCCGCGCGGCGGTACTGAGCGCAGCCGCGGTGCTCGTGGTCGACGCGGTGCTGACCAGCACGGCGCGGCCTGGCCTGACCGCGCTGGTGCTCGCCGCGGTCCTGGTCCTCGGCCTGGCCTTCGCCGTCCTCGCCCGCGGCGGTCCGGCGGGGGCGGCGTCGCTCGCGACCGGCCTGCTCGCCGCGCCGCCAGCGATCGGCAGCGCCCTGCGCGCGTGGGAGGTCCCGCCGTGGTGGGCGTTGCGGGCGACGGTCGCCACCGTGGCACTGCTGGTCCTCGCGGTCGCCGTCGCGCGGCGGCGCGGATCCACAGTGGATGGGCCTGCCGGTGGGGCATTCCTCGCCGCCGCGGTCAGCGCCGCCGTCTGGCCGCTGCTCGCGACGGGGGTCGGCGAGGAGCCCACCGGCGTCTACAGTGGAGTGTCGCTGGTCCTCATCGCGGGGGCCTTGCTCGCCCTGCGGGTGCCCCGCGGTTGGCCAGCGGGGGTGGGCGCCGCAACTGCCGTCCCCGGCGCGATCGTGGCCGCGGTCGCCGTGCTCCCGACCGTGCTCGCCATCTCCGTGTATCCCTACGCCTGGCTCGGTTCGATCTGGCACGGCCGACCGCCCGGTGTCGGGGTGACGCCCCACGCGGAGAGTCCGCAGGTCCACGGAGTCGACGCGATCGCGCTGGCCCTGACGGCCATCGCCGGAGGCATCGCGGCGTACGCGTTGCGGCGGCGCTGGTCCGCGGCGCTGGCCGGGCTCGGCTTCGGTGGTCCGAGCGCGATCCTGGCTGCCGTGGTCGCCTTCGACGCGCCCTGGCCTGCGCTGCCAGCCGCGACGCTGCTGCTCGGCCTGATGATGGTGCTGGGCGTATCGATCGCCGGCGCGGGGCCGGCCCGCACGATCGTCCTTTCTGGACAGGGCGCCGTCTACGTCGGAGCGGGCGTGTCCGCGGCGCTGGCCGTGAGGTGGACGACGCTGACCGCGCTCGGCGTGGTGGTGGTCGCGTCCTGTGTCGTGGGTGCCGTTGGCCGTACGGCCGCCTGGCGCGTGGTCGGCTGCCTGGTCACGGTGGCCGCCGCGGTGGGCGAGGCATCGGCGGCCGGACTCGCCACAGAGCTGAACCTGCGGGTCGTGGCCCTGATCGTCCTCGGGGTCGGCACGCTGGTGCTCGTCGCCGGCGCGCTCCTGCGTCGTGACCCCGCCCGCCGCGCCGAGGCGATCGCGGCCGAAGCCGCCGCCAGCGGCAGTGCCCTGGTGGCGCTGACCTTCACCGCGGGGCATGGCGACTGGAGCGCCGGGGTACTCGCCGGCTGGGGTCTCGCGCTCGGCGTCCGGGCGCTGGTGCCCGGCATCAGCGCCGGCGTCCGAGCCGCCCACGCGGCGGTCGCTGGTGGTCTGGAGGTCATCGCGTCATGGGTGCTCCTCGCCGCACAACGAGTGACGCTCGTTGAGGCGTACACGCTGCCGCTGGCGGCGGTCGCCCTGCTCGCGGGATGGGCCGCCCTGCGTGCTCGCCCGGAACTACGCAGTTGGGTGGCGTACGGTCCCGCGCTGCTCTCGGGGTTCCTGCCCACGCTCGCCACCGTCATCGCCACCGAGGGCGAGTGGTGGCGGCGGCTGGGGCTGGGTGCCGCGGCGCTGGTCAGCGTGGTCGCGGGGGCCGTGCGCCGGCGCCGGGCCCCGGTGGTCGTGGGTGGCGCGGTGCTGGTCGTCGTCGCGCTGCACGAGCTGGTGCTGCTCTGGCAACGCCTTGCGGGCTGGATCCCGCTCGCTGTCGGCGGCGCGATCCTGCTCTTCCTCGCCATCACGTACGAACGCCGCTTGCGCGATGTGGCCCGCCTGCGCGACGCCCTGAACCGGATGACGTGACGGGCTCGACGTCACCCGGACTGCGTCGTCGCGGCGGCGTTCACGGCGTCCCGCAGGGTGATGCCGAAGTGCCGGGCCTCCACGTCGGCCAGGGTCGGGGCCGTGCCGTCCGCCTTAAGCCACTGTGGACGGTTCGCGGGCACGTCCCCGCGCACGCCATTGGTCAGGGTGGCCACGGTGCCATCGGAGGAGGCCCGGATGATCCACCGGCCGTCGCCCGGCAGCCACACCGCGAGGTCGTCACGACCATCGCCGTCGTAGTCGCCGACCACCGGCACGGCACCCGTCGCGTCCAGGGCGGTCGGCGTGCCGGGCGCCGCCGTACCGTCGGGAGCGGGGGTCGTGGCACCCGTACCCAGGGTCTGTGCGGCGAGCGGAATCGGGCCGCTCTCCTTGCCGGTCGCGGCGTACCGGACGTACCACTGGGACTCGGCGGGGCGCCATACCGCGAAGTCGGTCAGGCCATCACCGTCGTAGTCGGCCGGCAGCGGGATGTCGCCGTCCGCGCCCAGCGTCACCTCGGGAAGATTGATGCCGGACGACGCATGGATGAGCCATCGGCCGTCACTCGGGCGCCACACCGCGAAGTCGGCGTGACCGTCGCCGTCGTAGTCGGCCACCACCGGCAGGTCGCCCGGCTGGCCCAGGGTCACCGGCTGGGACTTCGTCCCGTCGGCGGCCAGCAGCACCAAGCGTCCCGTGAACGGCTGCCATACCGCGATCTCGGCGCGACCGTCGCCGTTGTAGTCGGCCGGCACCGGGAAGTCCTCGGGCGAGCCGAGCACCGGGTCGGAGGTCGGTGCCCCGGAGGAGGTCTGGACCAGCCACCGGCCGTCGGCCCGGCGCCAGACGGCGAGATCGTCACGGCCGTCCCCGTCGTAGTCGGCCACCACGGGCTCGTCACCGGGCACGCCGAGCTGCACGGGCGCATCCGTACCGAGCACGTACCACAGGCCCTCGTTCGGGCGCCACACCGCCAGGTCGGAGGTGCCGTCGCCGTCGAGATCGGCGTTCGGGTCGTGCGGGACCGGCGTCGCCGGTGGTTTGGGGGGCGTGGGCGTCGGGGTCGGCGGGGCGGGCGCGTCGTTGCCCTTGCCCAGCGGTGCGCCGTGGGCCGCCATGAACGGCACCGGATCGACCGCGTTGTCCGACTCGGCGTCGATGGGGTCGCCCTTCGGGATCACGTGCACCTCGAAGTGCAGGTGCGGCGCGGAGGAGTTACCGGACGAGCCGACGTAGCCGATGATCTGCCCGGTGGTGACGGTGTCGCCCAGGTTCACCAGCGGCGGGAACGACATGTGGCAGTACCGCGTGACGATCCGGCCGGCGTGCGCGATGTCGACGAACCAGCCGCAACCCTTCACGGTCGGCGAGCCGTCCTTGTCGCAGGAGTACGGCGTGTCACCGACGTGCGCGTTGCACTCCCGGACGACCACCGTGCCGGCCGACGCGGCCCGGATCGGGACGAAACGCTTCGCCCCGAGGTCGACGCCGTCGTGCGCGGGATTCGGCGCCACCCGGAAGCCGCCCCAGATGGGGGCGTTCACGGGGGCGACCCAGTTCGTCTCGGCAGAGGCGAGCTGTACGGCGACCAATGCGGTCGGCGCACCGATGACCAGCGCTCCGATCGCCGCCGCCCAGATGATCCGGGTACGCGAGGGCAAAGCCCTGATCGCAGCCACCACAGTCATGCGCGGCATCCTATGCGGGCCGGGCAAGTCGCCCGGTTCGTCGAGCTCGCGATCACGGAACCCGGGCGACGCCGGCGAGGTTCATGCTCAGGCCCGGATCGTCGAACTCCGGCGGCTGGGCGGGATCCGGTCGCCACTGCGAGACCCAGGCCAGCCCAGGATCGATCATCTCAAGACCGTCGAAGAAGCGCGAGATCTCCTCGCGGCTGCGCATCCTGCCGGTCGCCGTGGTCTGCTTCCGGTAGGCCTCCTCGACATCGCGGACGCCCTGCGCCTCGAACCCATGCGCGTCGCTCGAGGCATGCGAGAGCACGAGGTAGCTGCCCTTCGGCAGGGCTGAGGCCAGCCGCGCGACGGAGCCGTACGCGTCGGCATCCTCGGCGACGAAGTGCAGGAGGGCGACGAGCAGCAGCGCGATCGGCTGATCGAAGTCGAGCACCTCCCGAACCTGCGGGTGGTCGAGGATCTTGTCGGGTTCGAGCAGGTTCGCCATGACCGCCGTCGCGTACGGGTTGCCGTCGAGAATCTCGAGGCTCTCGGCGACCGCGACCGGGTCGATGTCGACATAGACCACCCGCGCGTCCGGAGTCACGGACTGGGCGATCTCGTGCACGTTGCCGACGGTGGGGATACCGGAGCCGACATCGAGGAACTGGCGCACGCCGGATTCGGCGAGAAAGCGGACGGCTCGGCGCAGGAATGCCCGGTTGGCCCGGATTCCCGCCTGGCCCGTCGGGAAGCTGGCGAGCACGACCTGCGCGACCTCACGGTCCGCCGGGAAGTTGTGCGTGCCACCCAGCAGATAGTCGTAGATGCGAGCCGCGGTCGCGTGTTTCGGTTCTTCCTGGTTCACGTATCCACCCGCTCACGTATCCATCTGGATGGTGGCAACCCCGAATCCGACAGTCGATACCATAACGGCGCCGGCGCCCGCCGAACAACCCGCGGCCGGGTCGGGATGCTCGCGCCTAGAATCGTCGGGTGCCATCGCGTGTATGGGTGCCGTACCAGGACGTGGTACCGCTGCTGCCCTCATCCCTGGACATCGACGTCTACCCGGGATCGGGACCGCCGCCCGAGAGCATCGACGAGGTCAGCTTCTATGTGCTGCCGTACCTGTTCTCCCCCGAGCCGCTGAAGATCATGGCGGAGATGCCGGCGCTGCGCGTCGCGCAGACGCTGACCGCGGGGTATGAGCACATCCTGCCGTTCCTGCCCACCGGGGTCAGGCTCTGCAACGCCGGCGGTGTGCACGATGACGGCACGGCCGAACTCGCGGTGGCGCTGATCCTCGCCTCGCTGCGCGGCATCCCCGACTTCGTCCGGGGCCAGGACCGTGGGCAGTGGCGTCACGCCCGCCACGTCTCGCTCGCCGACCGTACGGTGCTCATCCTCGGGTACGGCGGCATCGGCGGCGCACTCGAGCGACGCCTGGCCGGCTTCGGGGTGAGCCTGCTGCGGGTCGCTCGCCACGCCCGGGACGGCGTGCACGCCGCGAGCGAGTTGGCCGGGCTGCTCCCCCGCACCGACGTGGTCGTCGTCTGCGTGCCGCTGACCGAGGAGACCCGGGGTCTGGTGAACGCCGAGTTCCTGGCCCGGATGCCGGACGGCGCCCTGCTCGTCAACGTGGCCCGGGGCGCCATCGTCGACACCGGGGCCCTGCTCGCTGAGCTCGACAGTGGACGGCTGCGGGCCGCACTCGACGTCACCGATCCCGAGCCGTTGCCACCGGATCATCCACTGTGGACGGCTCCGGGGCTGCTGATCAGCCCCCACGTCGGTGGCAACTCCACCGCGTTCGAGCCGCGTGCGAAGCGCCTCATCGTCGACCAGTTGACCCGGTACGCCGCGGGCGAGCCGCTGCTCAGCGAGGTGCCGCGAGGCGCCTGACGGCCGATATGTTTGCTGGCATGGCAGGACCCGAGTCCTGGGGTGACACGGTCGCCCTCGATGCCGCGCCAGCGGAGCAGCTCGCCTCGGGCCCGCCGCCCGGCGCACGCTGGCGGATCGTCGCGTCGGTTCTCGCGCTCGTGCTCGCGTGCGCCGCGGGTGCGGCCTTCGGGCTGCGGTCGGGCTCCATGCCGCGGCTGCGGGTCGATGCCATGGCGCGCCTCGGGGCGGACATCTGGAGCACGGGGCAACAGTGCTCGACCCAGGCAGGGTCCATGCTCTGGCTCGGCATCGAGGTGGTCAACACCGGCCCCGGCGTGGTCACGCCGTACGCGCTGAGCGTCCATCTGCCGGTCGGCGGGTTCGACGTCGTGGGCACCTATTGGGGGATGTGCGGGAAGCTGTACGCGATCAGCGATCCCGGCCCGCCCCGCCCGCCGGCACTCGCCAGGAACGAGACGGCCTGGCTCTCCGCGGTGCTTTATCCGAGGGATTCCTGCCCGACGTCGTATCCGGTCCGGTTCCAGCTTTCGTACGTCGACTCGCATGGTGCGCTGGCCTCCGGCCGGGATGTCGGTGGCTTCGACAATCTGGAACACGTCTCGTTCATCAGGTGCCCGGCGTCTTAGCCTGAATCCGTGGACCGGCTCGGCTGGTGATGCCCGAGTCGGCGTGTAGATGCAGTGAGAGTGCTCTTGCGGCTGGGAAGATCGGGTTTGCCTAAAACTCTATCGATCCCTGCCGGAAGGGCACTCTCGGTGAGAG
>DATBGZ010000065.1:0-12573 GCA_036557785.1 Micromonosporaceae bacterium | reverse complement strand
GATTCCAGCACCGACGCAGTTCGACATTCGTTGATGGAGCCCGGCACGATGCGAGGTATCTCGCGCAGCACATCGCGGCCGCGCGTCCCGTGACGGTCGGGGTGTAGCCGTGGCCACGCAACGCGATCATGAGGTCGTCGTGGTCGGCGCCCGGGTCGCCGGCGCCGCGACCGCGATGCTGCTGGCCCGGCGGGGAGTGCGGGTCGCGCTGGTGGACCGTGGACGCTACGGCGCCGACACCCTCTCCACTCACGCGCTGATGCGCGGCGGCGTCCTGCTCCTGTCCCGGTGGGGCCTGATCGACCAGCTCGTGGCGGCGGGAACGCCGCCGGTCCGCCTGACCCGCTTCGACTACGGTGACGAGGAGGTGACGGTCGCCATCAAACCCGTGCCGGGCGTCGATGCGCTCTACGCGCCGCGGCGGAGCCTGCTCGATCGGGTGCTGGTCGACGCGGCGGTCGCGGCGGGCGTGGACGTACGCTTCGGCGTCACCATCGCGGACCTGCTGCGCGACGACACCGGTCGCGTTGCCGGCGTCCACGGTCGCGACCGCGACGGCGAGCCGGTCACGATCCGCGCACGGCTCGTCGTGGGCGCCGACGGCATCAGGTCGACCGTCGCCCGAGCTGCCGGCGCCGCGACTGTCCATATCGGAGGGTCGGCCGGGGCGGTCAGCTACGGATACTGGCGCGGGTTACCCGCGTGCGGCTACGAGTGGTTCTACCGGCCGCGCCACAGTGCCGGCATCATCCCGACGAACGACGAGCAGGCATGCGTCTTCGCCGGCACGCCGGCGAACCTGCTCACCAGCGCCGACCGAGCCGACCTTCGCGGCACCTACCACCGCCTACTCGCTGCCGCGACGGATGGGGCCGGCGGCCGCCTGCGCGCGGCCGAACCGCCGACCCGGCTGCACACCTGGGTCGGGCAACGCGGCTTCATCCGGCACGCCCACGGAGCCGGTTGGGTGCTGGTCGGAGACGCCGCCTCGTACCTCGATCCGCTCAGCACTCACGGCATCACCGACGCGCTGCGCGACGCGGAGTTGCTCGCGGCACGGCTCACGCCGGGCGCGACCGCGGGCGACATCGACGCGCTGCTCGACGAGTTCGCGCGCACGCGCGACCCGGTGGTCCGCGCGCTGCTGCGGGTCGTCGACCGGATCGCGAGCTACTCCTGGGACGGCGCGGCCGTGCGTCGGCACCTGCTGGAGCTCAGCGCGGCCATGGGCACCGAGCTGGACCTGCTCCAGACCGTCCAGCCGCCATCGCTGCTCGAGATCGACGCCAGCCACCCGCTTACTGGCCGACGATAAGCCAGACAACCAGGCCGATCAGCGCAATCGCCACGATGATCAGCACCGGGGCCGCCTTGCGCAGCACGCCCTTGGCGCCGGAGACGGCCAGCAGGTCCAGCGGCTCGGCCTCGACCGGAGGCTGTCGCAGGCCCGTGCCCGGCGCCGGCGGTGCCGAGGGGGCGGGCGGGGCGGCGGGCGGCGCCGCGGCCTGCGGCTCGGGCGACGGGTCCTGCAGGGCCAGCGGGTGGTACTCCGGCGGCGCGGAGTAGGCCGGCGTTGGGGCGACGTACTCCTGCTCGCCTGCCGGCTCCGGTGTCGCGACCTCGTCGGAGGGGGCGACCGGCTCTGGCGCGGCCATCGGCTCAGGGGCCTGCTCCGTGGCGGGCGGGGCCCAGCCGTCCGGCGGTGGCGGGAAGACCGGAACGACCGGGGCTGGTGCCGGGGGCGGGGTGACTGGTGCGGCCGGGGTCGGCTCGCTGAAGATCGGTGCCAGCGTGGGTGGCGCGGCCGGCGGCACGCCATCGACGGCGGGCGCGGATGCCTGCGCCGGAATCGCCGCCGCCGGGGCTGGGGCGGCGGCCGGGCTCGGGCCGGAGTCCCGGATCGTTGCCGCGAGGTTGTCCGCGAACTGCTTGATCACCTTGCCCGAGACATCGGCGATCATGCCGCGGCCGAACTGGGCCGCCTTGCCGGAGATGTCGAGGTCGGTCACGACCCGCACGACCGTTGCGGCGTCGCCCTCGACCGAGTGCAGCACGGCGCTGACTCGAGCCGAGGCCCCGCCGGCTCCGCGGCTGTCCTGCCCCTGCGCCACGAAGGCGACCCGGCGACCCGGCTCGTCGCGTTCGGTGATGCGACCGTGGCCCCGGTACGCCAGCGAAATGGGCCCCAGCTTGACCTTCACCGTGCCCGTAAAGGCATCGCCGTCGAAACTGGTGAGCGTGGCCCCGGGCATGCACGGCGCCACGCGCTCGAGGTCCAGCAGCACGTTCCACGCCTGCGCCACCGGCACCGGCACCTCGAAGCTCTGCTCCAACCGCATGCGTCTTCCCTCCCAGTCCAGCGTCAGCCCACCGCGATCTTGGGCTTATCGTCGTGATTCGAGATCAACTGACGACGATAAGCCCAAGATCGCGGGATGGTCCAGCCCCTACGGACTACAACCCCGCCGCCGCGGCGACAGCCCGGCCGGTGAGCACGACCGCGAGGTGCCGACGGTACTCGGCCGAGCCGCTCGCGTCCGACGGTGGGGTCGTGCCGTCCGTCGCGTGAGCCGCCGCAGCACGGACCGTCGCGAGATCGGTGGCGCCCGCGAGTGCCGCCTCGACCCCGCTCGCGCGAACCGGCGTCGGACCCGCGTTGGTCAGCGCGACGCGCGCCTCGGCGATCGAGCCGTTCTGGCGGCGCACCGCCGCGGCCACGCCCAGCACCGCCCAGGCCTGAGCCGTGCGGTGGAACTTCTCGTACCGGGCCGTCCAGCCGGGCGTGCGCGGGAAACGGACCTCGGCCACGATCTCATCCTGCGCGAGTGCCGTGGTGAAGATGTCCGTGAAGAACTCCCGGGCAGGGATGGCGCGCTGCCCCGAGGGCCCCGCGACCACGACCGTCGCGTCCAGCGCGACCGCCGCGGCGGGCAGGTCGCCGGCTGGGTCGGCGTGGGCGAGGGAACCGCCCAGGGTCCCGCGGTGGCGTACCTGGCGGTCCCCGACCGTACGGGCGACGGCCGCCAGCAGCGGCGACTCGGTCGCCACCAGCGGAGAGGAGGCCACCTCGGCGTGCGTAGCGGTGGCTCCGACGACGAGCCAGTCGCCGTCGAGGCGGATGCCACGCAGGGCGGAGATCCCGCCCAGATCCACCACTGTGGACGGTGCGGCCAGGCGCAGGCGCAGCACCGGCAGCAGGCTCTGCCCGCCGGCGAGAACCTTGCCGTCCTCACCGGCGGAGCGCAACGCCGAGACCGCGTCCGCGACGGTGGTCGGGCGTACGTACTCGAACGCGACCGGGATCATGCCGCACCTTCCTGACGAGAAGCCGCCTGCCATACCCGCTCGGGGGTCAGCGGCATGGGGATGTCGTGGACTCCGCGCGGTCGCAGTGCGTCGACGACCGCGTTGACGACGGCCGGGGTGGAGGCGATCGTGCCCGCCTCGCCGACGCCCTTGACCCCGAGCGGATGGGTGGTCGCCGGCGTCTCGGTCCGGTCGCAGACGATCTCGGGCAGGTCGGCCGCGCTCGGCAGCAGGTAGTCCGCGAACGAGCCCGTGACGAGGTTGCCGCTCTCGTCATAGATCGCGTCCTCGAACAGCGCCTGCGCCATGCCCTGCACCACCCCGCCGTGCACCTGGCCCTCGACGATGAGCGGGTTGATGACCTTTCCGATGTCGTCGACGGCCACGTACTTGCGGATGGTGACCCGCCCGGTCTCGGTGTCCACCTCGGCCGCGCAGAGATGCGTGCCGTGCGGGAAGGAGAACGTGGACGGGTCGAAGGTGGCCTCGGAGTCCAGCGAGGGCTCGACACCCTCGGGCAGATCGTGCGCGGCGAAGACCGCGATCGCGACCTCGGCGATCGTCTTGGCCTGGTCACGGTTGCCCTTGACCCGGAACGCGCCCTCGCTCCACTCCAGGTCGTTCGGTGACACCTCGAGCAGGTGCGCCGCGACCTTCTTGGCCTTCTCCCGGACCTTCTCGGCGGCCTGCACCATCGCGATTCCGCCGATGGCCAGCGAGCGCGAGCCGTACGTGTCCATGCCCTTGACCGCGATCCGCGTGTCGCCGTGCAGGACGATGACGTCGTCGAACGGCACGCCGAGCTGGTCGGCGACGATCTGGCTCCACGCCGTGTCGTGGCCCTGCCCGT
Organism: Micromonosporaceae bacterium; assembly: GCA_036557785.1. GTDB lineage: Bacteria > Actinomycetota > Actinomycetes > Mycobacteriales > Micromonosporaceae > DATBGZ01. Next base: position 8,417 of record DATBGZ010000065.1, on the reverse strand, counting down.
GCGGGGTGGAGCCGCTGACCACCTCGACCTTGCCGGTCGGCAGCACCCGGACGGTCACCGACTCCCACCCGCCGGCGCCGTAGCGCAGCGCGCCGAGGGTCCGGGACGGGGCGAGCCCGCACATCTCGGTGTAGGTCGAGATGCCGATGCCGAGCTGCACCGGGTCGCCGGATGCCCGCCGCGCCGCCTGCTCCGAGCGCAGCGCCTCGTAGCCCAGCAGCCCCGTCGCCTTCTCGGTCGCCGCCTCGTAGTTGCCGGAGTCGTAGACGAGCCCCGCCACCGTGGTGCACGGGAACTCCTCGTGCCGGATCCAGTTGCGCCGCCGGACTTCGAGCGGGTCCAGCCCGAGCTCGGCGGCGAGCTCGTCCATGATCCGCTCGATGGCGTAGGTCGCCTCCGGGCGCCCGGCACCGCGATAGGCGTCGGTCTTGGTGGTGTTGGTGAAGACGCCCGTGCACTCGAACCGGTAGGCCGGGAATTTGTAGATGGCGTTGTACATGAACGCGCCGAGCAGCGGCGTGCCCGGCGTGATGATGCCCATGTATGCGCCCATGTTGGCGGTGAGCTTGACGTGCAGGCCGGTCACCGTGCCGTCCCGCTTCGCGGTGAGGGTGATGTCCTGGATCATGGCGCGGCCGTGATGGCCCGAGACCAGCGACTCGGACCGGGTCTCGGTGTACTTCACCGGCCGCCCGACCTTCGTCGAGACGGCGAAGGTGATCCACTCCTCCGGGGTGATCTGCAGCTTGCCGCCGAACCCGCCGCCGACGTCCGGGGCGACCACGCGGATCTTGTGCTCCGGGGTACCGGTCGTGGCGGCGAGCAGGAACCGGGTGATGTGCGGGATCTGGGTCGCGGAGTACATCGTCCACTCGCCGCCGGTCGGGTCGACGACCACGCTGCGCGGCTCCATGAACGCGGGGATCAGCCGCTGCTGCACGTAGCGGCGGGCGACCGTGACCTCGGCCTCGGCACTCGCCACCGACGCGCCGGTACCGGCGTCAGCGGAGTCGAAGACCCAGTGGTACGCCTTGTTCGTGCCGGCGCTGTCATGGACCAGCGGCGATCCCGGTGCCAGCGCCGCCTCGAGGTCGAGCACGACCGGCAACGGCTCGTACTCGATGTCGATGGCGTCGAGCGCGTCGACGGCGCTGCCCTTGTCCCGGGCCACCACGACCGCGACCGGCTCCCCGACGTGGCGCACCTCGTCGACCGCCATCGGCAGGTACGTCGGCAGGACGGTGTCCTCGGTGACCGGCCACGCGCAGGCGAGCACGCCCTGGTTGTCCAGCTCCGCGCCGCTGAACGCGGCGACGACGTTGGGCGCCTGGCGTGCGGCGCTCACATCGATCCGGGTGATCTTCGCGTGCGCGTACGGGCTGCGCAGGATCGCCAGGTGCAGCATCCCCGGCAGCGTGAGGTTGTCGGTCCATCGGGTCTGCCCGGTGACCAGTCGCTGGTCCTCTTTGCGCAGGCGGCGCCGACCGACCTCAGGGCCGGCGAGCGTCGCGGTCATCACGCCACCCCCGCAGTCGACGGCGTGTCCGCGGGCCCGGCCTGCGGGGGCACCGCCGAGCCGGTCCCGGACGCCTGCGAGGCCGCTTGGACGGCGCGGACGATGTTCTGATATCCGGTGCAGCGGCACAGGTTGCCCGACATGCCGTCGCGGATCTCCGCCTCGGTCGGGTTCGGGTTCTCCTGCAACAGGTCCACGGCCGCCATGATCATCCCAGGCGTGCAGAACCCACACTGCAACGCGTGTTGCTCGTGGAACGCCTGCTGCACCGGGTGCAGGGTGCCATCGCTGCCGGCGAGGCCCTCCACCGTGGTGACCTCACCGCCGTCGGCCTGCACGGCCAGCAGCGAGCAGCTCTTCACCGCCTGCGCGGCGCCGTCGGGTGCGGCGAACAGAACCGTACAGGCGCCGCAGTTGCCGGTGTCGCAACCGACAACGGTGCCGACCTTGCCGAGCTGTTCGCGCAGGTACTGGACGAGCAGCGTGCGCGGCGGTACGTCGTCGACGTACCGAACGCCGTCGACGGTGACGCTGACGCGAGCCATCGCGCCTCCCCCTGGTCTGGGACAGTGATGCCGGACGGGCATGGCCCACCCGCTCCGGGGCGCCGTGGGCCGCCAGACACTAGACAACCCCTCTGTGACCGGAACCACAAGCCCTCGCGCCGATGTTCTTGATCGTTGATTCGCGCCAGGCGTACCGCGGTCTCACCGCACGGTCGCGCGCTGGCCGGCGTAGTACGCCGCGAGGGCGTCGGTGTGCGTGGGGAAGCAGAGCTGCGTCGGCCCTGTGAGCACCAGCCACTCGGTGACCTCGGCATTGGGCGTGGACGGCGGAAGGCCCTCGGCGGGCCGGGGCGGCAGCAATCCGAAAATGAGCAGGGTGCGCCCGTTGTACGAGCTGTGCACGTCGAAGAGACCCACGTCATCGGCCTCGGCGAGCAGGCCCGTTTCCTCCTGAAGCTCCCGTACGGCGGCTTGCCGCCAGGACTCGCCCGTTTCGATGAAGCCGCCGGGCAGCGCGATGTCGCCGCGAAAGGGTTCGATGTCGCGACGCACCACCACGATGCCCGTACGACCGTCCGCATAGGACACTGGGAGCAGCACGACGGCCACCGGCAACGGATTGCTCCACGTCGTCTCGCCGCAGTTGGCGCAGGTTCGCGGCCAGCCCAGTCCCTCCGGCCACCGCGCGCCGCAGGAGGAGCAGTGGGCGTGCAGCATGCGACGACGCTACTCCCGGGGATCCGCGAACCCCGGCCCCTGCCCGGCCAGGTCCCCACAGATACTCGCGCGTCGCTGCGGGCATCCGCCGGGCCGCTCGGTTACCCTGCGACAAGGCGTCCCCCGTGGTGGAGGGCGCGGCACGGATAGGGAGCGCGGAGCCCTGAACGTCGCAGGTCTGGTGCTGGCCGCCGGCGGTGGACGCCGGTACGGCGGACCCAAGGCGTTGGTCCGCCACGAGGGCAGCCTGCTCGTCGAACGGGCCGTCGCCACGGTCCGGGCGGGTGGCTGCGCCCCGATCGTTGTGGTGCTCGGTGCCGCCGCCGCCGACGTGCGCGCGCAGGCCCACCTCGGCGACGTCACCATCGTCGAGAACGCGGGGTGGAAGGCCGGCATGGGCTCGTCGCTGCGCACGGGGCTCGACGCGCTCGCGGCCACCGATGCCGACGCGGTCGTCGTCCTGCTCGTCGACACACCGGGCGTCACCTCCGAGGCCGTCCGTCGGGTGACCGAGAAGGATGGCCGCGACGTGCTCGCCGCCGCGACCTACGGCAACCGCCGGGGCCACCCGGTGCTGCTCGGCCGCGACCACTGGACCGGCGTCGCACTGCTCGCGACCGCCGACATCGGCGCCAGAGCCTATCTGTCAGCCCGCTCTGCCGAGGTTCACACGGTGCCCTGCGACGACATCGCCGACGACGCCGACATCGACTTCCCCGAACCGGCCTGAGGCCACCTAAGCCTGCGCTTATCCCGCTCTGGCCCTGGCCGGTCGCCGGGGTGCATAGTTGCCGGAGAAACCTTCCCGAGCGGGGACGAGGTGGTCCGCATGCGGGACGTGCGGGGCGAGCTGGCACAGCGGTGGCGCGAGGGCCGCCCGGTCGGCATGGCCACCGTGGTCGGCACGTGGCGCAGTGCACCCCGCCAGCCCGGGGCCACGATGCTCGTGGACGGCGACGGCACCGCGGTCGGCAGCGTCTCTGGCGGGTGCGTGGAGGGCGCGGTCTACGAGCTGTGCCGGCAGGCGATCGAGACCGGCGAGCCGCGGCTGCAGCGCTACGGGATCAGCGACGACGACGCGTTCGAAGTCGGGCTGACCTGTGGCGGCATCATCGACCTGTGGGTCGAGAAGGTATCCCCGCAGACGTTCCCAGAGCTCGGCGCGGTGCTCGACTCCATCGACCGGGGCGAGCCCGTGGCGACGGTGACCTGCATCGACGGGCCGCCCGACCGGCTCGGCAATCGCCTGATCGTCTGGCCCGATCGGCGGGCCGGGGGCTTGGGTTTGGCCCGGCTGGACGACGCGGTCGTCGACGATATGCGCGGCATGCTCGCCGGGGGCCGCACCGGAATCGTCCACTATGGACATGATGGCGAGCGGCGCGGCGACGAGCTGGCGCTGTTCGTGTCGAGCTTCGCGCCGCCGCCCCGCATGCTGGTCTTCGGCGCGATCGACTTCGCGGCCGCGGTGGCCCGCGCCGGGGCGTTCCTGGGCTACCAGGTGACGGTCTGCGACGCACGCCCGGTCTTCGCCACCAGCAAGCGATTCCCGGACGCCCACGAGGTGATCGTCGACTGGCCGCACCGTTACCTCGCCGCCGAGGTCAAGGCCGGCCGGCTCGACCCCCGGACCGTCGTCTGCGTGCTCACGCACGATCCGAAGTTCGACGTGCCGGTCCTCGAGGTCGCGCTGCGGCAGGACTTCGCCTACGTCGGGGCGATGGGTTCGCGGCGCACCCACGACGATCGGCACAAGCGCCTGATCGAGGCGGGCATGACCGACCGGGAGCTGGCGCGCCTGTCCTCCCCGATCGGCCTGGACCTCGGTGCCCGCACGCCCGAGGAGACCGCGGTCAGCATCGCCGCCGAGATCATCGCCAAGCGCTGGGGCGGGCGAGGCGCCCGGCTAGCGGAGACCGGCGGACGCATCCACCATGATGAGCCTCCGAGCGAGCCGCTGCCCGACGCGCCATAACCGGTTCGCTGCGCGTGCGACCTCCCTGAGACGCCGGCACCTCACGCCTTGGCGTCGGCATATGAGTCCACTGTGGATATGTCGAGCGGGAAGCGAACGACGGAGTCCCCGAAGAGCAGCCGGCGCGCGGTCTCGGCAGCCGATTGCACGGTCTCCACCACGGACGCGGCCAGCTCCTCGGGCGTGTGCACGATGATCTCGTCGTGCTGGAAGAAGACCAGACTGGCGGGTTCGGGCAGCCGCGTGCGTACCGTGGCCAGCAAGGCCAACGCCCACTCCGCGGCGCTCGCCTGCACCACGAAGTTGCGGGTGAACCGCCCCCGCGCCCGTGCCCGCTCGCCGGACAGCGCTCCCGTCGCGGGCGGGCAGGTGCGGCCCAACCAGCTGCGGACCAGACCGCCACCCTCCCCCGTGCGGGCCGCCGCCTCCACGAACTCCCAGGCGGTCGGGAACCGTGCCCGCAGTGCGGCGAGCGCCGGCACGGCCGAACCGCCCGTCTGGCCGTACATCGCGCCGAGCAGGGCCACCTTCGCGCGAGCCCGGTCGCCACCGAACGCCTCGTCAGCCAGCGCCCGGTAGAGGTCGCCGGACTGCCCGGCGGCGGCGAGCCCGGCATCGCCCGCCATCGCCGCGAGCACGCGAGGCTCCAACTGTCCCGCGTCGGCAACGACGAGCTTCCATCCCTCGTCGGCCACTACCGCCCGGCGCACCACCTTCGGAATCTGAAGCGCACCGCCACCCCGGGTCGCCCACCGGCCCGAGACGACCCCGCCCGGGACGTACTCGGGGTAGAACCGACCGTCGCGCACCCACTGTGACCGCCACGCCCATCCGTGTGCCGTCCAGAGGCGATAGAGCTCCTTGAACTCCAATAGCGGCGCCACCGCCGGGTGGTCCACGCCCTTGAGCACCCAGGACCGGGTCGAGGGCAGCACGATCCCCTCCCGGGAGAAGGCACGCAGCAGATCGGCCGGCGACTCCGGGTGGACCGTCGCCCCACCGAACGCCTCGTTGATGCGCGCCGCGAGCTCGGTCAGGCGGGGCGGCATCCCACCACCGGGCGGCGGCGGGCCGAGCAGGTCGGCGAGCAGTACGTCGTGTTCGTCCGCCCGCCACGGCAGCCCGCCGTGCCCCATCTCGGTGGCCGCAAGCGCCCCGGCGCTCTCCACCGTGGCCAGCAGCCGGAAGCGGGCCGGCATGCCGGTCCGGCCGACGCGCTCGACCTGGTCGCGGTACCCGGTGACGACGGCATCGACCGGGTTCACCGCGTCCCGGAGCACCGCAGGCGGCGGCAGGTCGTCGAAGAGCGCCTCCTGCCCGTACCGGCCCTCGGTGCCGGTCAGCTCGACGTCCTCGGGCACGGGCTCGCCCCGCAACCGCGCGACCAGCGCCGCCAGGCTGCGCGGTTCGCCCCAGCGACCGTCGTGACCGAGCAACAGCGCCTCGGTGAGCTCGAGGTCATGGCAGCGCGCGACCCGCACACCAGCGCGCAGCAGCCGCGGGTAGAGCCCCGCCGTGCTCGCCCAGACCCACCGCGGCTGCTCGGCCGCCTCCCGGCGGGCGATCGCGGCGCCGAGCTCGGGCTCGTACCTGGCCTCGCCCACGGGGCTGCCGTCCTCGGCGACGGCGCACACCCACCCGCCGCCGACCCCGCCGCGTTCCTGCTCGGCGGGCGCGACCGCTACCAGCACAGCTGCATTCTGCCGGGCAACCCCGTCAGAACCGGGCTCAGCCCTTGACCGCGCCAGCGGTCAGGCCGGTGGCGATGTTGCGCTGGATCGCCAGGAAGAAGATGACCACGGGCACCGAGGTGATCACCGCGCCGGCCATGAGCGGACCCCAGAAGGTCTGGCGCTGCGTCTGGTTGTTCAGCAGCCAGGCCATGAGGTTCTCTTTCTCGGGGCTGTTGTTGATCGTGTTGATGATGATGAACTCATTCCAGGCCTGGATGAAGCTGTAGATGGCGGTGGCGACCAGGCCCGGGGCGGTCAGCGGCAAAATCACTCTCGTGAATGTCTGCCACCGGGACGCGCCGTCGACCAGGGCCGCCTCGTCCAGTTCGCGCGGCACGTTGACGATGAAGCCCCGCAGGGTCCAGACCGTGTAGGGCAGGACCAGCACGACATAGACCAGGATGATGCCGGGCAGCGTGTTGGTGAGCTGTGCCTGGTTGAGCATGAGGAACAACGGGATCAGCAGCGCGAGCAGCGGGACCATCTGGACCATCAGGACCACGAGGATGAGCGCTCGGCGGCCGTAGAACTGGAACCGGGCCACGGCGAGCGCGCCGAAGAAGCCGACCACCAGCGCCGCGATCATCGACGAGGTCGTGATGATGAGGCTGTTCCGCAGCACATCGAGGAACAACGGCGCGTGGATGGCGGAGACGAAGTTCGCCAGCGTCGGGTGGTCGGGGATGAAGCTCGGCGTGAAGGTGAGCACCTCGTTCGCCGGTTTGAAGGCGGTGTTGATCATCCAGTACGCGGGGAAGGCCATGACGACCGCGAAGAGCACCGCGACCGAGTTCGCGACCACGGTGCCGGTCCGCCGGCGAAGATTCCCGCGGCGGCCGCCCGAGGTTCGCTCCTCCCCCGTGAGGTGCCCGGGGGTCGGACCCCGGGTGGGCGTCACCCGCTCGATCGTCGTCATGCCTCCGCCTCCCCGACCCGGAACATCTGCCTGATGTAGAACGCCGTCACCCCGAGCATGAGGATGACCGTGATGATCGAGACCGCCGCTCCGAGACCGTACCGACCGCTCTCGAAGGCCTGTGTGTAGGCGTAGGTGGACAGTGTCTGGTAGCTCGGCTCGGGCTTGCCGAAGCGCAGCGTCCAGACCTGGGTGAAGAGCTGGAAGTTCCAGATCACCGACAGCGTGGTGACGATGCCCAGCAGCGGCCGCACGATCGGCAGCCGCACCGAGGCGAAGACCCGCCACGCGCCGGCACCGTCCACAGTGGCCGCCTCGACGAGATCCTTCGGCACCTGGCTGAGGCCGGCGTGCATGGTGATCGCCAGGAAGGGCAGCCCCTGCCAGACCACCAGCGCGGTGATGACGGTCCAGCCCTGTGCCGGGTCGGCGAACCACGAGTGCTTGAAGAAGTTGACGCCGGGAAGCTGGTCGATGAGCCAGTTCACCACGCCGAAGTCGGCGTCGATCATCCAGATGAAGACCTGGGAGGAGACGAGCTGCGGCATGGCCCAGACGAGCATCAGGGCGCTCGTCATCAGGTAGCGGGCCCACCGCGACACCCGCCCCATGAGCAGCGCGACTGCCATGCCGAGCACCACCGAGATCGCCACGGACACGACCGTGAAGACGGCGGTGTGCTGCACGACCGCCCAGAAGACGCGGTCGGTGAGCAGATGGGTGTAGTTGCCGAGCCCGACCCAGCTCGCCGGGCGAAGGCCCCAGAGCTGGGGCCGCTCGTACTGCTGCAGCGAGACGACGATCATCCGGTAGAGCGGGTATCCGAGCAGACCGATGACGAGCGCTACGGCCGGCAGGGCGAGCAGATACGGCAGGAACCGCTCGGACCGCCGGCGCCGACGCACCCGGCCCGGACCCGCCAGCGGGGTTTGGCGCTGCACGTCGCCGGAGGTCCGGGTTAACGTCATGGACACGGCCGCTCGCTCCTCACCGAACCGAAACCGCTGGACGCCCGCCATGCTGCCCTGCCGGGCGGTGGGTCGCCACAGGGGGC
>DATBGZ010000064.1:0-17613 GCA_036557785.1 Micromonosporaceae bacterium | reverse complement strand
TACATGTTCCCGCCGTCGAAATGGTTGGCTGTCCGGGAACACAATCTCATGCCGGCTTTCACCCGACCGGCACGTGACCGTAGGAGGCGGGGGACGTATCGTGCGATGGGAGCGGTGGATCGAAACGGGAGAGGGTCGGTGCCGGAGGGCGGCTCACGGACACAACCGGGGTCCGATCTGGTCCGGGGGCGGGTCGCCGCGGGAGGATTCGCCTGGCCTCAAGCGTTCGAGGCCCTGTCGGTGGCCGAGGGCGTCGAGCCACTCGTCGGTGGCGACCTTGAGCTCATGGCGACGGCTGCTTACATGATCGGGCGGGTGCCGGAGTGCCTGTCGGCGCTGCGGCGTGCGTGCGAGGCGCACGTTCGGGCGCGCGATCTGAGGCGAGCGGCGCGCGCGTCCTTTTGGATGTCCTATGTGCTGGGTAATCTGCGTGATGCGGCCCAGGCCAGTGGTTGGCTCGCCCGCGCCGAGCGGCTGTTGGATGCCGAGCCTGTGGACTGTGCCGAGCAGGGTCTGGTTCTGGGTGGCAGAGCCTTCCACCAGATGATGGCGGGCGAGTTCGCGCAGGCCCTCGCCTTGGCGCAACACGCCGCGCGGATCGGCCGGTCGAGCGGCGACGCCGACGTGCTGGGCCTGGCGCTGACCCAGGTCGGCGGGGCGCTGGTGCGCCTGGGCCGCCCCCGGGAGGCGATGGTCTGCTTCGACGAGGCGATGGTCGCCGTGGTCTGCGACGAGATCTCGCCGGTGGCGGCGGGCACGGTGTACTGCTCGGTGATCGCGATGTGCACGGAGCTGGCCGACCTGGCGCGGGCACGGCAGTGGACCGACGCGCTGAATGCGTGGTGCGAGAAGCAACCCGACCTGGTGGTCTTCTCGGGTCAGTGCCTGGTGCACCGGGCGGAGTTGTTGCGGTTGCGCGGTCTGTGGTCTGAAGCCATCGAGGAGGCTGAGCGGGCCTGTGTGCGCCTCGCCGGAGCCATCGACGCCGCCGTAACCGGCGCGGCCAGGTACCTGCAGGCCGAGGTCCACCGCCTCTCCGGCGACCTCAGCGCAGCGGAGATGGCCTATCGGCAGGCCAGCCAGTGGGGGCATGACCCCTGCCCGGGACTGGCGCTGCTGCGCATTGCCCAGGGCCACCCGGCGGCTGGGCGGGCGGCGATACGACGGGCGCTGGGCGAGGTCACCGACCGGATTCAACGGGCCAGGCTCCTTCCTGCCGAGGTCGAGCTCGCACTCGCCGCCGACGAACTGGTGCCGGCACAGCGGGCCAGCCAGGAGCTGCTCGAGATCGCCAGCCAGGTAGGCACGCCCGCGCTGCAGGCGATGGCGACGCATGCGCATGCCTCGGTGCTGCTCGCGCGAGGCGAGCCCGCGCCTGCGCTGGTGCAGTTGCGTACGTCGACGGCGCTCTGGCTCGACCTCGACGTACCGTACGAGGTGGCGCGCAGCCGAGTGCTGATCGCCCTGGCCTGCCGGCAGCTGCGGGATGAGGACAACGCGGCGCTCGAGCTGAGCGCCGCCGTCCGCACGTTCCTCTCGCTCGGTGCCCAGCCGGACCGGCGGCGGGCCGAGAAGCTGGTGGGCCCGCGGCCGGCGAGCGGCCTGACGGTCCGCGAGTTGGAGGTGCTACGACTCGTCGCGGCGGGCGGGACCAACCAGGCGATCGCGGCCGTGCTCGGGCTCTCGGCCAAGACGGTCGAACGGCATCTGAGCAACGTCTACACCAAGCTCGGCGTCGCGTCGAGGGCGGCCGCCACCGCGTACGCGTATCAGCACGATCTGGTGTAACAGCCACCTGCGGGATTTCCCTCATCCCGAACTGGCTCCTGCCGTGCGGGTTTCGCCCGAAGCGGGCCGGCCCAGGGCAGACCTACCGTGCGGACAGGCCCATGACCGGGCGGCAGGCGCAAACAGGGAGTGATGCGATGAGTCGCGCCGAGGCGGAGCATGTCGAGACCATCGTCGTCGGCGCCGGGCAGGCCGGCCTGTCGGTTGGATACCACCTGACCCGCCGAAACTGTGAGTTCCTCATCATCGACGCGCACGGGCGGGTCGGCGACTCCTGGCGCCAGCGGTGGGACTCGCTGCGCCTTTTCACGCCAGCCCAGTTCGATGGCCTGGACGGGATGCCCTTTCCCGCACCCGCGGGCCGTTTCCCAACCAAGGACGAGATGGCGGACTACCTGCAGGCCTATGCCCAGCAGTTCCGCCTGCCCGTACGCACCGGCCTGCACGTCGACAGCCTGTCTCACGACGGTACGCGTTTTGTCATCGCCGCGGGGCAGCGGCGGCTCACCGCGGATAACGTCGTGATCGCCATGTCCAACTTCCAGCAACCGCTGGTGCCGGAGTTCGCCGCATCACTCGACCCCACCATTGCCCAGCTGCACTCATCGAGATATCGAAGCCCCGCACAGCTTGGACCGGGTGCCGTCCTCGTCGCCGGCGCCGGCAACTCGGGCGCCGAAATCGGGCTCGAGCTCGTCCGCACCCACCAGGTCCTGCTGTCCGGCCGCGACACCGGCCACGTTCCCTTCCGAATCGACGGCCCGGCCGCCCAACTGATACTCAGCCGGATGCTGCTGCGCGGTCTCTTCCACCGCGTGCTGACCGTCGATACGCCGATTGGCCGGCGAGCGCGCCCCAGACTCGTCTCGCGTGGTGGACCGCTCATCAGGGTCAAACCCGAGGACCTGGCCAAAGCCGGCGTGCAACGCGTGCCGCGCGTCGTGGGCACGGCCGAGGGCCTGCCGCTGCTCGACGACGGCAAGACGGTGACCGTTGCCAATGTCATCTGGTGCACCGGCTTTCGGGCCGGCTTCTCCTGGATCCACATCCCGTCCGTGCGTGACGGTGACGAACCCCGCCACCGCAGCGGCGTCGTGGCGAGCAGACCCGGCCTGTACTTCGTCGGCCTGCACTTCCTGCACGCCCTGTCGTCTGCGATGGTCCACGGCGTTGGGCGCGACGCCCGGCGTGTCGCGCAAGTGATCGCGAACCGTGCTATCGCAGCAGCCGAACCCGTGACGACCTCAACGGAGCACTCGTGACCGATCCGCTCGCTCTCTTCCGCCAGCTCATCGACCGGGGCTTCACCGCCGCCGACGAGACGGTGATCGACAGAATCGTCTCGCCCGAATTTCTTGAGCACCAGTTCGTGCCACCCGGACGCCCCCCGAGGATGACCGGAGCCGACGGCGTCAAGGCGCTGGTCCGCGAGCTGCACCGCGGCGCCACCGACTTTCGTCTGACGATCGAGGCGGCGGTCGTCCACGACGGCACGGTGTGGGCGCGCCTGACGGGCACCGGCATCGACACCGGCGGCCAACTCGGGCGGGCTCCGACAGGCCGCCCGTTCGCCGTCACCGTCATCGACATCATCCGGTTCGCCGCCGGTCAAGCGGTCGAGCACTGGGCGTACCCGACCGGTTCGCACTTCTGGAACAGCTCGGCCACATCGCCGACGCCCGCAGCCGGGGTTGACCGCCCGCACCGCGTAAGTGCCGAGACGCCCTCGCAGACCAGCCGGGAGCGCCGGGATGACGGCGACGAATGCCCCGGGGCGCGACGCCGTGGCGTGGCTGATGTGGGAAGCTGCGGAACGCGCGAGATTGCGTACCGGCTGTCCGTACTGCTACTGATGTCGCCGCCGGCCCCGGGGCGCATCGTGCCGGTATGGACCTGAAGCTCGCGGTTGAGCGGCTCTTTCGTCCCGCGCTGCGACCGGGCCGGGTCGGGACAGAGGTCGAGTTGATCCCGGTCACCGACGACGACGACACGCCGCGACCGGTCCACCCCAGGATCCTGCGAGCCGGATTCGACGAGGACTTCGTCCGTGAGGCCGTGCCGACATTCGAGCCGGGCGGCCAGGTCGAGTTCAGCCCGTCACCGCGGCCCACCGCGCAAGCACTCGTGCGGGACCTTCACGGTCTCATCGGGCGCGCGCAACGGATCGCGAGCGATCGAGGCGTTCGGCTGCTGAGCTTCGGAACCAACCCGTACCACTCGTGCACCGAGATCGCGCTCTGCACCCCGACACCGCGCTACCTCGCGATGCAGGAGCTGTTCGACCGGGTGGGGCCGGACGGCCGGCGGATGATGCGGCTCACCGCCTCGCTCCAGGTGAGCGTGGATCTGCTCCCCGGAGCCGCCGGTCGGGAGCAGTGGCTGGTGGCGAACCTGGCCGGTCCGCCGCTGGCCGCCGCATTCGCCAACTCGCCATGGCTCGACGGCGGGCCCGCGGGGATCAACGGCGCGCGAACCCGCATCTGGCAGGGCGTCGACCTGACCCGGACCGGGTACGACGGTCGGCACCTCGACCTGGTCGACCCGGTCGGGGCGTACCACGCCTTCGCGTCGGCGGCGCAACGGTTGCCGATCCCCGAAGCGGCCGACCCGACGTACCACCTGTCGACTCTCTTCCCGCCAGTACGGCCGCGGGGTGGCTACCTCGAGGTGCGCTATCTCGACGCACAACCCAGGCACCGTATGGGCGAGGCGATCAGCACAGTGGCCCGGCTCCTCTACGACTGTCGGGCACGGCGTGAGGCGCTGGATCTGCTGCTGCCCACGGCGGCGGACCTGGCCCGGGCCTGGGACGACGCGGCGCTGGGCTTTTCGCCACGGGCGGCGGATCTGTTGGAGATCGCCTCATCCGCCGGCCGACGTCGCCACAGGACTGTCCTCAGTGGAGCGATGGCATGAACCTCGTCTTCGTTGTCGATCCGTTGGAGAGGCTCGACCCGTCCATCGACACCAGTGTCGGGCTCATGCAGGCGGCTCAGGAGCGCGGCGCCGACGTATGGGTCACCGAGGCGGGCCTGCTCGAGGCGGTCAACGGTCGTGCCCGTGCCCTCGCCCGACGGATCAGTCTGGCCCCCGTCGGCCCCGCCGTCGGCTGGCGGTTCACTGTCGCCCAGCCCTGGTACACGCGTGGTCCAGCCGAGCACATCTGGCTCGACGACGTGGCGGCCGTGTTCATGCGCACGGAGCCGCCGATCGACCAGACGTACCTCACGGCCACCTTGATCCTCGACCTGGTCAACCCGTCGCGTACCGCCATGGTCAATGATCCGCGGGGGCTGCGGCTGTGCAGCGAGCATCTGCTTCCGCTCCGCTTCCCCGAGCTGATCGCACCGACGATCGTGACTGCCGACCGGCGCGAGATCCGGTCGTTCCTCGCCGAGCACGGCTGCGCGGTGCTCAAGCCGGTGGACGGCTTCTCGGGCCGGGGTGTGCTTTGCCTCGATCGGACCGACCCAAACCTTTCCTCGCTGATCGACCTCGCCACCGACGACGGCGGTCGCGCCGTCATGGTCCAGCAGTATCTGCGCGAAGTGGGCGACGGCAACAAGCGCATCTTCGTCGTGGACGGGGAGCCAGTCGCGGCCGTGGTGCGCTATCCCGAAGACGGCGACTTTCGCATCGGTCCTCCCCGGGGCGAGGCGAAACTCACCGACCACGACCGGCAGATGTGTGCCCTGCTCGCGCCGTGCCTGCGCGAGGGCGGCATCGTGCTGGCCGGCCTCGACGTCATCGGGACGCACCTCATCGAGGTCAACGTGACCAGCGTGGGCGCCCTGCGCAAGGCCGATGCCGTGTGTGGGTGGACGCTCTGCGCCGACGTACTCGACCGAGTCCTGCACCTCCACGACGAAAGGATTCCGGCATGACCACGGCCATCATCTGCACCGCCATCCTCGCTGCGATGGTGTTCCTGCTCGGGTACAACGTGTCCCGACTCCGCCGCGTCACCGCGAAGGCGGGCGGTTCGCAGACGCCCACCGACCCCGCGAGTCCGTTGTTGATAGCCATTCGCGCACATGGCAACGCCACGGAGTACGTGCCGACGCTGATCGTCCTGTTCCTGTTGGTGGGATCCCGCGCGCCGACGGTCCTGGCCGTACCCCTCGTCGTCGGGGCGACGCTTGCCCGCCTGCTCCACGCGTACGGGCTGCTCAGGGCAGGCAGCCTCGCGAAGCAACCCCCGACTCGCCTGATCGGAGCCGTCGGCACCTACCTGTTCGGCGTCGGCCTCGCCATCGCCGCGGCATCCACGATCTGAGTCCGCGCGGTGGCCAGAGACTGGCGGCGCTCCGGACTTGGTTCGCCGGCGTTGCGCTGCTACCTGATCGGCCAGCTGCTGTCTGTGACCTGCTCGTGGATGCAGGTCGTGGCGCTGGCGAGCGTGGTCGTCGAGATGGATGGTCGGGCGCTGGGCTGGGTGGTGGCGGCACAGTTCCTGCCCAGCCTCCTCCTCGGGCCCTGGTGCGGTGCACTGGTCGATCGCCATGAGCGCCGCCGACTGCTCATGCTGGCCGAGGCCGGGCTCGGTCTTGTCGCGACGGCGTTCGCCGTTATGTCCACTATGGAGCTTCTCTCGCTCGGCTGGGTCTATGTACTCGCGAGCGTGTGGGGTCTCTTCAACGCGCTCGACACCCCGGCTCGGCGCAGCCTCGTTCCGATGCTCGTGCCATCGGGGCAGGCGGCCCGGGCGTCGTCGCTTGCCGCGACCGTCATGCTCATCGGGATGGCGACCGGCTCCGCGGTCGGGGCGCTACTCGTGGCGCACAGCGGTCCGCGGGCAGCCTTCGCCGTCAACGCCGCGTCCTTCGTGATCGACGTGGCGATTGTGGCGACGATCCGGGTCGCGGCAGTGCCACCGGTCCTCACCGCCCGCGGTCAGATCCGCGACGGGCTGCGCTACGTCTACCGAACGCGGCGGCTGCGCGACCCGCTCATCCTGCTCGCCGCGGTCGCCACACTCGGCTTCAGCGTCCAGACCTCTGCGCCGGTGTTCGTGCGTACCGTTCTCGGCGGCGGTCCGGCGTTGATCGGGGCAGCGCTGTCCGCGGTGACGGTAGGCAGCTTGGTCGGCGCCCTCGCCGCGGTTGCCCGCGGAGCGCCCGGCACCCACACCCTTCGTCGCGCCGCATGGGCGATGACCGGCGCGCTGGCTGTCACGGCCGCCGCCCCCGATGTGCCGATCACGTTCCTCGGGCTCGCCGGCATCGGCCTGGCCTGGTCACTCCTGCTCAGCATGGTGGTCGGACGGCTCCAGGAGGGCGAGCAGGCGATGATGGGCAGAGTCATGTCACTGTTCGCCGCCGTGCTCATCGGTGGCATGGCGCTCGGCGGGCCGATCGTCTCACTCGAAGTCGTGTTCGGCGGTCCGCGGATGCCGTTCGTGGTCGGGGCAGCAGCGACCGCGGCAGCCGTCGTCGTCCTCACTGCGGCTGGCCGTCGCCCAGCCGAGCGGCTTCCCGAGCCGGTACGTCCCGCCTGAGGTGATGCGCGCGTTACCGGATCAGCGGAGTCCCACGCACGTAGACGGCCCGAATCTGGTGGATGGCGGCCGGGTCGGTCGTCGGATCGCCCGTGACGGCGAGGATGTCCGCGTCGTATCCCGGGCGTAGCTGCCCTTTGCGGTGGCCGAGGCCGAGCGCCGTCGCGGCGCGGGCGGTGCAGGTGTGCAGGGCCTGAGCCGCAGTCATACCGAGGTCCTGGAACTGGGCAACAGCCCAGCGGGCCGCGTCCGGCGGCTTGGCCGGCGCGATCCCGGCATCGCTGCCGGGAATCACGTGGACGCCCGCGGCGCACAGGCGCCGACCGTTAGCCTGCAGCGCGGGTAGCCTGGCCAGAATGCCGGGCGGGGGTTGGGCACCTGGTACCGGGGCGAAACCCAGGGTCATCCCAACGGTCACCCGCTGCCGGACCAGCGCAGCCAGCACGTCGTCCGGGATTGGGTCGACGCCGTCGGCGCTCATGAACGACAGGTGCTCGAATCCGTCCAGTCCGGCGGCGAGTCCATCCACAATGGACTTCAGCGCGTGCGCGTGAGCCGTGACGGGCAGATGATGGCGGTGGGCCTCGTCGACGATCGCTCGAAGCTCGACCACGCCGTACTGCGGCTGATGGGGTCGGCTGCCAGGAGTCAGGTTGCCCCCGCTTGCCATGACCTTGATGATGTCGACGCCTCGATCAACATGATCACGCACAGCCCGCCGCAGACCGTCGATTCCGGACGCCTCCGCGCCCAGGAAGTGGCAGTGTCCACCCGGGATGGTGATGGGCGGTCCCGCGGCCAGGACGTCGGGCAGCGTGGGATCTGTGGCAGCGGCCAGCTTGACGCCGAGGGACAGATACCGACGGTCGCCGAGGTCCCGTACGGTCGTCACTCCGCCCCGGGCGGCCGTCCGAGCGGCGGCGATCATCGCGGCGAAGGCCTCGGCGTCGTCCCGGTTGGCGAGGTTGGCCACCGGGTCGGATGAGGAGTCGAAGCCGAGGTGCACGTGCCCATCAACCAGACCGGGCAACAGGGTCGCGTCGCGGAGGTCGACCACCGTGGCACCTTCCGGAACAGGTGCCCCCGACCCGATCGACGCGATCGTCGGGCCGTCGAGGACGACGGTCGGATCGGGCAGCAGGCCGGCATCGATGCCGTCGAAGAGTCGGGCTGCGCGGATCGCGGTCAGGCGCGACCGTCCGGTGCTCGTGGCAACAGTCATCGGGCCAGCGTGTCGCCGACGCGCCCGGGTCGCATCCGTACGATTACGCAGGCGGGGTACGCAGATCCGCCCTGCGCCCGGCCAGCCACGCGGACACCTGCGTACGGTTGCGCAGCCCCAGCTTCTCCAGGATGTGCCGCACGTGGGTCTCTACCGTGCGCTCACTGGTATGGATGGCCGCCGCGATCCCGCGGTTGCTCAGCCCCTGAGCAACAAGCTCGGCCACCTCCCGCTCGCGCCGCGTCAACGGACCCGCTGCCTTACCGGCAAGCGCCTCGGCCAGCGCCTTCGCCCGCTCGTGCAACGGTTTCAGGCCGACCCGTTCGGCCAGCACCGCGGCCGATGTGGCCAGCGCGGCTGCCTCCGTGCGGTCGGCTGGCCGGGTCCGTCGGGCCAGCACCCGGGCCAGTTGGAAGGTCGACTGGGCTACCGCGAGCGGCATTCCACAGCGCTCACCGCTGGAAACGGCTGCCCGCAGGTGCCGGACCGCCTCGTCCGTGCGTCCCATGGTCGCTGCGGCAAGGCCCAGCGGATACCGGACCGTACCGAGGATCATGATGACGCCGGCACCGCTGCAGACGAACCGATCGGCATAGGGCAACAGCAGGTCGTACGTACGGGCGGCCAGGTCGCGGTCCTCGAACTCGGCCGCCAGTTCGGCAAGTCCGGCCCAGCCGACCAGGCGGACAAACGGGGCCAGCTCGTCCGGCGTCGGGAGCGATTCGTATACCTGGCGGGCCTCGTCCACGCGCCCTTGCCCCAGCAGCCAGGTGATGTGCATCGACCGCACGAAGCCCTCGGTCGAGCGATTGACCGGGATGCGTGCCACGCCCGATGGGGAGTAGTCCCCGACCAGATTGCGCAACATGGTGAGCAGCCCCTGCGACGGCAGGTGGGCGCCGGCCGTGCCCGCGCGAAGTGCGGCCTTCTCCGCCGCATGTCCGTGAGCCATCGCCTCATCGATGCGCCCCCGCGCTGCGGCGACGGCGGCTCGACACCGGGCCACGTGCCAGGCGGCCATCGGGGAGCGCAAGCGTCGGGCGACCACGTCGATCCGCTCGACCTCGGCCTCGGCGGCGGCCAGGTCGCCAAGCTGGGCGAGCGCGTCGAAGCGCCACAACCGGCCCCATAGCACGGCGTCGTCGTCGCCGTCACTGCCGAGCCGGACCAGCCGGTCGCCGATAGCGAGCCGGCCGGTTGCTCCGTCGGGTCCGCTGAGCGCCATCTGACGCGCCCGTAACGCTTCTCGCAGGGCGTGCGGGTCGGCGAGCCGGTCGGCCATCGCGAGCGCCTCAGCAGAGCGCGGATCCGCATCGGCGTCGATGCTCCAGTTCGCGGCAACAACAGTCAGAGCCAACAGACGGGCTCGCACCGGACTGTCCATAGTGGGCAGTCCAGCCAAGGCTTCCCGAGCAACCGCCCCGGCGGTATCGTCCCAGGCTGGATGGTTCACACCCTCCATAGCCAGGGCGGCCTGGGCCAGGAGGCGGGCATCGTTCGCCTCGCGAGCGATCTCCACCACGGCGACCAGAGACAGGCGCGCGGCCTCAAGGTCAAACGCGCGCACAAGCGCCCGGGCCTGCGCCAGCAACAGCTCGGCGCGTGCGGAGGCCGGCAGCGCACCCGAGGCATCGCCGGCCGCGACCGCACGCCCGTACAGCTCTGCAGCCTCCTCCCAGGCCAGGTGAGCCATCGCCCGGTCGGCAGCCCGCCGCGCCCAGTCAGCCGCTCGGGCGGCGTCGCCCGCCGGAAGCGACTCGAGCCAGTGAGTCGCGACCTCGGCGACCCTGACGTCTGCGTCGCTGCGCTCACCCAGCCACTCGGCCGCGCGACGGTGCAGCTCCAGGCGCGCGGCGGTGGGAACGTCCAGTCGAGCCGCCTCCCAGATGAGGTCGTGGACGAACGCACGCGTCTCGGTCAGGATGCCGGCCCGCTCGGCTTCATCGACGGCGTCCAGTGTGGACTGAATCGTCGCATCGGCAGCCTGGGCGAGCAGCTGTACGTCCACGGTGGAGCCGAGGACCGCGGCCGCTTCGACCAGCCGGCGGGTTCCGGGCGAGAGCCGGTCGAGACGGTCGCGGATGGCGTCACGGACGCCGGCCGGCAGCTTTCCCTTTTTCGCGGACGCGAGCACACGACCGAGCTCGCCGACGAAGAACGGGTTCCCGCCGGTCCGTCGCCAGATATCGGCAGCGACGGACTCCCGCACGGCCCATCCGGTTAGGGCGGCCAGCCGCTGGGCGACCTCGGCCGGGGAGAGCCCGCCCAGGTGGATCCGGGTGACCACGGTCTCGCGCGCGAGCGCGGCGAGTGCCACCCGTAACGACTCCCGGCCGGCTAACTCGGTGTCGCGGTAGGTCGCCACGACCACCAGCCGAGCCGGGTCCGTGGCTGCGGCGAGGTGGACGAGCAGGTGCAGCGTTGCCGCGTCGGCCCATTGCAGGTCGTCCAGCACGACCAGCAGCCCCGCCGGCTCGGCCGCCACCACGAGCGCGCCCGCGATCGCCTCGAAGAGCTGGAATCGTTCCCGCTCATCGGTCCGGTCGAACTCGACGGCCGGGATTGCCAAGGCGCGCAGAACCTGGCGCATGGGCCAGTAGGGCGGCGTGCCCTCCTCCTCGACGGCCCGCCCGTAGGCGCACGCGAGTCCGAGCGAGCGGGCCTGGTCCACGGCGTCCTCGGCCAGTCGGGTCTTGCCGCCGCCGGGCTCGCCCGCGATCACCACTACCTGGCGGCGTCGCTCGAGGGCCGCGCGTGCCGCGTCGCCCAGCAGGGCCCGCTCCACCGCGCGGCCGACCATCGTTCGGCCAGGGGGAGCGGTTGGCGTCTGCGTCGCGGTCACGCTGCCAGTATCTCGGGCCGCACCGAGCGGCTCGGCTGGGGACCGGGAACTGCGATGAATGCCTGGGCGTGCCCTTGCCGCACGGTAGCCTCTTTGTTACGGTAGCCTTCCGGTTACCGACGAAGGGCACGAGCATGAAGGCGTTCCACGCATCCTCGGTCATCGCGGCGACGCCCGAGCAGGTGTGGGCGGTGCTCGTCGACGGTCGACATTGGACGGACTGGGACTCCGCGGTGGTCCGGTTCGACGGCACGATCGCTGCGGGCCAGAAGGTGACGGTCCGGCCCGAGGTGAACCCCGGTCGAGCCTTCCCGGTGACCGTCGTCGAGTTCGACCCCGGAAAGCGGATGGTGTGGCGGGGCGGCATGCCACTCGGGTTGTTCACCGGCACTCGGACCTACACGCTGGCGGGGCAGCCGGACGGCATGGTCCGGTTCGACATGGAGGAGCACTATTCCGGGCCGCTGGCCACACTCATCACCAAGTCGATCCCGGACCTCACCGACTCGTTCACCCGGTTCGCCAACGGGCTCAAGCAGCGGGTCGAGAGCACCCGATGAGCGCCGCGGAGGCGGTCACCGGCGATCCGTTCAACGCCTTGGGCGACCCACACCGACGATCCATTGTGGAGATGCTCGGCAGCGGCGGCCGGTCGGTGCGCGACATTGCCGACGCGCTGCCGATCAGCCGGCCGGCGGTCTCCCGCCACCTGCGGCTGCTCAAGGACGCCGGCCTGGTCGTCGAGGAGGCGCGGGGTACCCAGCGCATCTATCGGTTGCACGACGAGGGAGTGGCTGCCGTGCAGGCGTACCTGACCCGGGTCTGGGGTGAGGCGGCCGCACGGATGCGGATGTTCGCCGAGAACACCGCACCGGTGCAGCGCCCGCGGCGCGGGGAGCGCGGCCGGTGACCGAGCCGCTGCGCATGGCATTCGAGGTGGGCTGCTCGGCCGAGCACGCGTTCGCCACCTGGACCGAGCGGTTGGACCGCTGGTGGCCGGTTGACCACACGGTCAGCGGCGAGACCGGGTTGGCCATCGTGGTGGAGCGCCGGCCGGGTGGAAAGATCTTCGAGCGTACCGTCGCGGGGATCGTGCACGAGTGGGGCGAGGTGACTGAGTGGGACCCGCCGCGCCACATCGGGTACCGCTGGTACCTGCGTCAGGACCGCGCAGACGCGACGCACGTGGACATCTCATTCATCGACCGCGGCGAGTCGACCCTGGTCGAGATCGTGCACACCGGCTGGGAGCGGCTCGGCGCCAAGGGTCCGGACCGGCGGGCTGGCAACCAGGCCGGCTGGGCCGGCGTCCTGCCGCACTACATCGAAGCCTGCCAGGAGGAGTCATGAACGACGCGGTCATCGTGCGCTATCAAACCACTGTGGATGCGGCGGAGGAGAACCAGCGCGCGGTCGAACGGGTCTACGCCGAGTTGGCGCAGACCGCCCCAGCGGGCCTGCGGTACCTCACCCTTCGGTTGGCCGATGGCGTCACATTCGTGCACATCGCGATCCGCGACGCGCAGGACAACCCGCTCAACCGCTCGGCGGCGTTCGCGGAGTTCCAGCGCGGCCTGCCGCAGCGACAGGCCGAGCCGCCGCTACCGACCCCGGCCACCCTCGTCGGCCTCTACGGGTTCTGACCGTCCCGTTCACATGTCTTCGGCAAGCAGAGCGGAGATGGGCAGACGCCGCTGGAGCATCGCGGGCACGATCGCGGCAGCGCCGGCGGCGAGCGCACCACCGAGCGCTGATGCTGCGGCGAGCCAGATCTGATCCTGCCCGAGGCTGCCCGCGAACGCCGCCGCGCCGCCGAGCCCGGCGGCCGCTCCGACGATGGCGGCGAGCGCGCCCATGCCGAGCCCCTCATAGGTGACCAGGCGCGCCAACGCACCATCGGACCAGCCGACGGCACGAAGGGCGGCGAACTCGGCCGCGCGATCACGGACGTTGAGGTACAACACATCGGCCACCGCAACGAGGCCGAGCACGACCGTCGCGCCGACGGCGACCGCGTCGACACCTCGGACCTGCAGCGACACCGCGTCGCCCAGCAGGGATCCGGTGATGGCACCGTGGAACGCCCAGGTGACTGAGGTCAGCACCGTGACGGCGGCGATGCCGATCGCCAGGCCGATCCCGGCCACGAGCGTACGGCCGGGCGTACGCCACAGGTTGGCCAGTGCCATCCCGGCGACGGTGCGCCACCGCCCGTGCCACCGGAGCCGGGGCGCGACCACGGACGGACTGAGCGCCGCGCCCGGCCGGGCCTGGGTAGCTCGCAGGAGCGGAACGACGGTCGCGAGGATGGTCAATCCGAGCGCGACCGGAACCGCGTAGACGGCGTGCAGGGCACCGAACGAGACCCCGGCCAGTCGACCGACGGGAAGGGCGAGCGCGGCACTGACCATGCCCGCGACGAGGCCGACCAAGGCGACCTCACCCGCGACGAGGGAGGCGATGCGCCGTCGCGGCCATCCCAGGCATGCCAGGATGGCGAGCTCCTGTCTGCGATCGCGCAGTGCGGCGGAGACTCCGTTGGCCAGGAAGAGCACGCAGACCACGAGGATCAGTCCATAGAGAACGACGCTCTTGCGGTCGACGGCGCTGATGATGCTGACCGCCACGCCCTTCTTGGTCCACCACTCGGTCAGCCGCAGCGCGGGCCGACCGTACTGCCCCGGCGCCAACTCCACCGTCCGTGGTACCAACGACGAGCCGACCGTGATGTCGACGTCCAGGCCAGTGGCGGCCCGGATCCGTTCGGCGGCCAGCCTGACCCGTTCGCGCGAGACTCCATCCACGCCAGTGACTCCAGCCACCCGCACCCTGATCGCGGAGATCGGTGCCTTCGTGAAGATCGGCGCGGCGAGGCTGGTGAGCAGCATCGGCGGCGACGAGAGGTAGCCGGCGGGGTTGCTGTCGGGCGCGAGCGGCTGATCGCCCAGCACGTCGCGCGACGCCGCGTCCGCGCCGGCCAGATCGGGGCTGCGGTAGGTCTCCAACGGTGCCCCGGCCAGGTCGCTGAAATCCGTCAGCCGGGCCGGATCGAACGTACCGGTCAGGTTGAGAGTGACTCGGTAGCGGACCGAGCCGATCCGCGATGCGTCCACGGGCGTGAGCTCACGGAACGCGGTGTCGGTCAGAAACGGCGGCAAGAGCCGGCCGGTACTGGAGACGTCCGGCTCCACCTTGAGCGGGTCGGGTGGGTCGACGGGCGTTGGCACCAGTGCCCCGTCCGCCGCTCGGCTGACCGTTGGCGGGCCCGCCTGGACCAGGCCTATCAGGTACGAGAGTCTCGGGTCCGCCGAGCCCGCCACGGTCGCCAGAAGCCGGTCGTATTCGCTTGCGGCCGTAAATGTCTCGCTGCTGAGGCGTTCGCGGGCAGCCGCCTGCAGTTCGGGCGCGAGGACCGGCGGCTCCTGAACCCAGCCCGGTCCTCCGATATCGGCGTCCGACGGGACGCCAACGCGGCTGACGGAGACTGAGAGCTGCTCGTCGATGTCGGGCTTCGTGGTCGCGAGCACGGGAACGTTGAGCGCCTCGCTGTCGGGATGCAGGGGCGTCGGGATCGGGGCACTCGAGAGGTACTGCCCGGCTACGACCGCGCGGTCCAGGCCGACGAGCCGGGCCTCGGCATCGGGGTCGACACCGGCGAGGAGCAGATACATCGGAGTTCCAACAGAGACCGTCAACCGAGCGGACGAGTCGGCAAAGCTGGTGCGGAACGTGCCGTCGGGCAAGAGCTGCGCCACGACGAGCTGCGGATGCGCACTCTGGTCGTAGCCCTCATGGAACGAGTTGTTGCGGCACAGCGCCCGCTCCGTACCGTCAGGCTCGATCTCGATGGCAGCGGCGTTGAACTCGCCCTCGCAGCGGCTCTTCCCGGGCCGGCTCTTGCCATCGGACCACTCCAACTGGCCGCTGTCGACATCCACGGTGGGCCAGGCCACAGGGCGCCGCGTGACATAGACGAACTGTATTCCGGGGTCAGCCAGGGTTGATAAGCCTCGATCAACCTGCCAGCTCGTGTCCATCTGCAGCACCTGGGTCGTTGCCGTGCGGTCGATCTCGTCGGTGATGTCCACGTCCCTCTGGATGCTGACGGCCACGTATCCGAACATGGCAATAGGAGCCGCGACGGCGATGCCGGGGATCCGCTCGATGGCGTGCCACTCATCGCGGGTGATGCCGCCGTACTGCCCGGACAGGAAGTTGGGTGGGAGGACGGCATCGGCTTGCTCATCGGCACTGGCGCTGCCCGCTGGGCGAACGAGAATGTCGTAGGGCGAGCGGGCGTTGGCGTTCGCGACCGTGGCCGTGGCTTGCAGGCGAGCCGCGGATGTGTTGGCCGTGAGCACCGTGAATCCCGTCGTCGCGACCAGGATGCCGACCACGAGCGCGATCGCGCGACTCATTCGCTGACGCAACTGCCCCAGGATCATCCGGAACACGAGCACCCCCTGCGTGCCGTTGTGCCGACCATCGTGCGGCATACATTGCAACAATGCAAGACCCGAGCGCCGCCGGCGCCCGGGTCGCCGGTCAGGCGCTGCGCCGCCGTCGCGACCGCCCGCCACCATCGACCGCGGATCCCGTTGCCACAGCCCTCACGTCGGACCCGCGTGCCGAGCTCTTGCCGGCCTGGGCGGCGTACGCGGTCAGCGTTTCGAGGGCGTCGTCGAGGAAGGCAAGGTCGGCCTCGACATGCCGCGCCGCGGCCGACAGCAGGAGACGTACGGTCACGTCGAGGTCCGGTTCGCTTCGCAGCTCCTGGAGGTTTCGCAGCTCGCGCAACAGGAAGGCGCGTTGCCGGGCAACCACCGCCTCGATCACCGCCACGTCGTTGGTGCGTGCCGCGGCGACGACCTTGAGAAAGAAGTCGTCCCGGAACCCGGCCGTGCGCGGACTGGGTTCGGCCATCCACGCGGAGAGCTCGGCGAGGCCCGTTTCGGTGATGGCGTAGACGACCCGGTCCGGCCGGGCCTCCTGTGCGACGCGGGTCGAGGTGACCATCTCCTCGCGCGAGAGCCGCTCGAGCACCTGGTAGAGGTGACCGATGTTCAGGGGTCCCCACTGCGGGCCGACGGCCCGCTCGAACGCGGCCTTGAGTTCGTACCCATGGCTGGGTCCCTCGGAGAGCAGCGACAACACAGCGTGCTGGATGGGCACGACGCTCACCCCGCTCGGTCGGTCTTGTGCATTGCCTCAATGTACGGCAGCCTAGTACCGTCGTCCACGAGGCAGGGAGGCACGATGAGCGCCGGTAGCACATCGGACGTGGTGAACGACATCGTCGGAGCGTCGGTCGCGGTGAACGGCCTGTCGAAACGGTTCCAGGTGGCGGGCTCTGAGGTGACCGCCGTCGACGACGTGACGGTCTGCATCGATCCGGGCTCGGTTGTGGCGGTGACGGGCCCGTCCGGTTCCGGCAAGTCAACCCTGCTGCACCTCATCGGTGGCATCGAGACCGCAGACTCGGGGACGATCACCGTCGATGGCACCGAGATCACCGCGCTGAGGCCCGCGGACATCACCCGGTTCCGCCGTGCCGTGGGCTTCGTTTTCCAGCGCTACCACCTGCTGGCCGCGCTCACCGCCCTGGACAACGTCATCGCGCCCGTCCTGCCTTACCGGGTGCGCTACGACAAGACCCGGCGCGCCGCCGAACTCCTCGCGGCCGTGGGCCTCGGTGACCGGGGCAGGTCGTTGCCGGCCCAGCTCTCCGGCGGCCAGCAGCAACGCGTCGCGATCGCGCGGGCGCTGATGAACGGCCCGCGCCTGCTGCTCGCCGACGAGCCCACCGGCAACCTCGATTCGACGGCAAGCAATGAGATCGTGGAACTGTTGCTCAATCTGCGCAACGAGCACGCCATGACGATCCTGATCGCGACCCACGAGGCGTCGATTGCCTCCCGATGTGACCGGTTGTTACGGCTGCGGGATGGCCGGGTCGTCGAGGACCTGGATCTGCGTGCCGGTGAGTCCCGCGACGCCACGCTCGCCAGGGCGTCTCGCCTGCGCCTCTGACACCGCCGCATGTCCGAGCTCAACGCCGGCGGCGCGAGGCGCAGCCGGCGTGATGTCAGGCCTTGCGCTTGCGGATCTCGTCGATGGCTTGTGGGACGACGGTGTTGAGGTCGCCGACGATGCCGTAGTCGGCGAGTTCGAAGATGGGTGCCTCCGGGTCCTTGTTCACGGCCACGATGGTCTTTGATGTCTGCATGCCGGCGCGGTGTTGGATGGCGCCGGAGATGCCGATGG
>DATBGZ010000063.1:0-75058 GCA_036557785.1 Micromonosporaceae bacterium | reverse complement strand
CACCGACGCCGCAGTGCCCCGCGCACGCGCCCGAGGCGAGTCACGTTGACACCCACCATCACGACCGGCATGCTCACCACGCAACCCGGTGGTCCCTAGCCGCTGGCAATCGGGTGGTCCCATCCTCCTGGCAGATGACAGTCACGCCTGCGACGTCAACGAGCGATGCGTTGGTTCAGGCATTCCAAGCTCTTGATCTTCTTGGACCAGTACGGACCAGGATGGACGAGGCGTCAGGGCAGTCTGTCGGCGGCATCCAGAGCAATGGACTCGGCCAGCGAGCCCTTTTTGCTGAGCGCGAGCACCAAGGCGACGGGCCAGCTCAAGAAAAGGGTCGCCGGGCTGAAGAAGTTCAGGAGGAAGATGGCGGTTGCGGGCCGACCCCGGTGTACGGCGATGGCCCACGGGAGGAAGAAACCCACCGAGAGTGCCGCGATGATCCATGCGGTGGTCACCTTCCACCGCTCAGGCTTCGGCCTCAATTGAACATTCGTGCTCATCGTTTCAGCCTCTCCCGCGAGGAGTTCGCGACAACAGAGTGGTCATCGGGGAGTGTTAGTGCGTGATGCTGCCACGGTGAGGGTGGCGGGGGCAAGCTCGCGGAGTGGACAGGTCGCCGGGAAAGTGCCGCTAGAAATGACACGATCCGCTCGGCGGATGAGTAGCTCGGCCGTACCTCGGCGACAATTCGTACCGCTCGTTCACGCTGTCCCGAGGATAAGGCCTGTCGGGCGTGGACCTGACATGGCTCGATCCTCTCCACGTGATCGGGCGCGCTGAAAAGATCGGGGCGTTCGAGTCCTCCACGGGGGAAGCCATCGGGCCCCACTCCCCGGCCGCACGTGAGCTCCGCATGTGGCCGGGTGTCCGCGCTGGCCGTTAATGTCAGAAATTGCCTTGCCTCCGCAACACCTCGGCCGCCATCGCAGCCGCTCCCCGTTTCGCCGGATCGTCCGACGTGGTCGCGATCGTGTCCATCAGACGCAACTTCCTGTCGTAGGCACCTCTGACGTAGTCGCGTAGGGCCGCCTTTTCGGGGTAGCCGCCGGCGACGGCCGCGCTGTGCAGGCGCGCCTCTGTCTCCCAGATGCTGTCCAATTCCCGTTCGGCACGTTCCGAGGGTTCAGTCATCGTACTCACACAGCTCCAAACGATTACGGACGTCAAACACTGATTCCAGATCGCAGAGTGATTGTCTTGCGTCATTCGGTGCTGAGGCAAGGTCTGAAACCACTTCGGGGCTCGATCTCCGGTTCAAGGCTGGGACACGACCCCGGAAGTCAGGGCCGAGCGCCCCGCACCAGACTGTCGTGACCATGGTGAGGGTTTGGTCAAGACTCCTCGCTGGGTTGAGTGGGTTTGCCTGTCCGGAGGCTGGGCACTCGAGCCAGCTTGTATGCGGTCGGTAGCGTGGTCACGGCGAGTGACCGATCTGGGAGAATATCCGAAGTACGTCCAGCACTGATGTCATCGCCTGTACGCTTGGCACCGAGGATCGACGCATAGCCAGAAGCGCATCGGATCATGGTTGGGGATCTCGCGCCATGCGGCGTGCGTGTCGCATGTTGGCCGCTCGCAGACGAAGCGCTCGGGCCACCACGATCGTCCGTCGCGCTGAATTGGGGCGATACGACTACATTTGTAACATTGTGAATTGGAACCGGCCATGACGACTCCTCGTTCGTATCAGGTGCGCCGGTTGGCGGCAGGGTGGTTCAGGGTTCGAGAGGTTGCGTGCTGCGACCACACGCTGCGGCTGTGGGCACGCGACGGCGCATCTCCCGGTGAGTGGACGGAAACAAGCTTCTCCTGCAAGTGCTCCCCATCTTGACCGACAAGCTCCCTGATGCCCCCAAGTGGAGGAGCGCTTCCATGCCAACGAATGCGCGGCCCCCGCAGGGCTGCTGGTGCCTCGGGCTAGTTTCCGACCGATACCCCGAGAATGGTCGGTGATTCGCGGATGACCTCGTAGCCTTTCTTCTCGTATTCCTCGTTGGCGGTCTCCCAGAGGGCCAGCAGCCGCCGAGTGACGTCTCTGGATATTGTCTTCGAGCCGGTCGCGGGGAAGATTGTCGCCTTGGTCCTTACCCCTCGCCCCTCGATGCGAAAGGAGGTCTCATAACCGACCCCGCAGTTCTCGCAATACACCTTCACGGTGCCCTGGCCCGAGGACGGGGCGCCTGTTGATGTGCCGGTCATGCTGTGTCCGTTTTGGCATTCCATGTGTGATTCCTCATTTCGTAGAGGAGTTACGTATTCCGTTGTCCCTGGAACGGTGTCGTGTGTCAACCCATTGCGCGGAAGACCTTGGCCGGGCTGATCTTAAGGCCCGTAAAGAGCAGTACGAGTGCTTGGCGACGGCTGAACGGTTATGCACGCTTTGTGTGCCGCGTGACGGAAGTCGATCGGGTGGTTTGACGCGAGGTGAGTTCGGGCCGTCGCGTCAGACAGCAGCGGCTAGCCCGAACGCCGCCTTGATCGCGCCCCACAGCCAAGCCACGATCTTGGCCACGATCACTTCGAGGCCGACCCGCCCAAGCCAGCCCAGGAAGCTTGGTTTGGACTGGATCGCGGCCATCCTGCGGTTGTATTCCTCGCGTGCCAGTTGGTATCGGGCGCGTTCAACGTCTACGTCGGACAGCGACATTTCGTCTCTCCCTATCGGGCCATTCCCCGGAGCTCCGCCGGGATGAAGTCGGTGTACGAAAAGTTCTTGAGCAGGTCGAAGACGAACCTGCGCGTCTGCGGGGCCGAGCTGATCATGGCGTTGAACAGCGCCTCGAGGTTGTAGCCGTGCGAGGCGGAAAGGGGGATCAGCTCGGGCCTGCGGCCGATGACGTCGGCGAACTTCTGAGTCCGGTCGGCGATGATGTCGGTGATGTTCTCCTCCATCGCCACCGAGGGCAGGTTGATGCGTGTGTTCCAGTCCATCGGGTGCACGAGATCGACCTGACTGACCCCGAAGATGATCCGGTCGTGAAACGGCTTGAGCCTGGCCAGGTACTGCTGGTCCAGGCTCACCGCCCGGTTACGCGCCGCCGTCAGCCACAGGATCACGTCGCACGGGGGGAGGTGCTGGTTGTACTGGTCGAGGTATCCCGGATCTTTGCGTACGTCCTCGCCCAGACCGGGCGCGTCAACGACAACGAGGTTGATCGGCTCGTCCTTGGCCGGACCCTTGAGTATCCGTACGCTCATGGGCGTGGCGAGGAACCCCTTGGTGCCAGCCCGCGTGTGGCTGACGAGTAGGTTGGTCCGGAACATCCGGTTGATCACCGACGACTTGCCGGTGCCCGAGATCCCGATAACGCCGATCCTCGGCGGGTTCGCGCCGAAGTCGACCCGAAACGCGCTCTTGACCTTCTCGATGTCTTCGGCCGACAGGGTTGCCGCCGGATCCTCCTCAGGATCGTCGCCCCGGTCCCGGTTTGGCCGGCTCTTGAACAGCGCCATCGCAGCACCTCCGTGGAATCCGTCCTCCTACGCCACACGGTGCCGCAGAGCGCCGTCATGAAGCGCGTCCCGGGTGTCTCCTCGCGTCACTTGCTGTCTCCCGGTGGACGGCCGACATGACCTTCGGGCAACTCGTGTCCCGGCTGCGAACGGACAAGAAGATGTCGTTGAGGGGCTTGGCTAGCCGCGCCAACGTCGCTTACCAGTACATCTGGAAGATCGAGAACGATCAGGCCATTCCCAGTGTCGCGATCACCGAGGCGCTGGACCGGGCGTTGGACGCGCAAGGAACCCTCAGCGCCGCGTTGCCCCTCGATGAAAGGCCGGCGGCCGGCGCCGGTCCTCGACACCGGCGCGGATCACAGATGTCGGCGCCGTTCGAGCTTCTCCGCGACACCGCCCATTTCGTCGGCCGCGAGGACGAAGTGAAACAAGCGATTGCCGCCCTCACGTCGACGGCGGGCGGAACCTGCCTACTACACGGAATGGCGGGATCCGGGAAGACGGCCTTGGCAGTGCGGGTCGCACACAATCTCGCTCCCGAGTTCGCGGACGGGGTCCTGTTCATCGACCTGCACGGCTACACGCCCGGCACGCCCGCTGTCTCGCCGCACGAGGCGCTCGGGCGCCTCCTACCACGCATCGGGGTCAGCGGCGACGGGATACCCGAGCATCTGGAGGATCGCGCCGTAATGTGGCGCACCCGACTGCGTGGTCGGCGCATGCTGGTGCTTCTCGACAATGCGCGCAGCGTTGCCCAGGTCATTGACCTGCTGCCGGCCGAACCGGGCTGCGCGGTCATGGTGACGAGTCGCGACCGGCTCAACGCCCTCGATGACTTCAATCGGATCGAGGTGACGCCTCTTTCCGACGAGTCGGCGACTGCGCTGTTGCGCGGAGCAGCCGGGTTCGCGGTCGACCTCGGTCCACCGGTCGTTGACTTGATGCGTCGCGTGGTCAGGACCCTCGGTGGCCTTCCGCTTGCCCTACGCATTGTGGCCGCACGCAGATGGCGCGACGTGCCGGCCGAACTGGACATGTTGTGGCAGCGGCTGGCGCACCAGGAGAAGGGGATCGAGGAGATCGATGACGGTACGCGTGATCTGTCCGCCGCGTTCGCGACATCGGTCGAGGCTTTGCGCGAACTGGATCAGCTCGCATTCACCCTGCTCGGCCTGCATCCCGGTGCCGACTTTGACGCCCGCGCCGCGGCCGCGCTGGCCGGAACCAGTGTCAGCGCGGCGGAGAAAGCCATCTCCCGGTTGTTCGATGCCAACCTTCTGCTGCAGTACCTTCCGACGCGGTTCCGCTTCCACGATCTGGTGCGCTCCTTCGCTCGCAAGCTCGCACCGCGGCGGCTGTCCCCCGAGGAACGGGCACTGGCAGTACAGCGACTGGTCGAGCATTACCTGGCAGCCGCCGACGCAGCCGACCGGCTGATCACGCCTCATCGCCACCGGCCCTTCGATGTCACCGACGCCCAGACCGTGCCCGACCTTCGTGATGGCGCGCAGGCGCTGGCCTTGCTGGCGGCAGAGCGGGACAACCTCCTGCGCGTGTGCGAACTCGCCAGCGCCTCCGGGCTGCATCAGCAGTGCTGGCAGTTGGCCTTCGCGCTGCGCGGCTACTACTTCGTGACCAAGCAGTACGACGACTGCGTCAGCACTCACAACCTCGCGCTGAAGTCGGCCATCGCTCTCGGCGACGTGCCAGCTCAGGTCTACGCCCACAACAACCTGGGACTGGCCAGCATCGAGCGCGGTGACATCGATACCGCTGCCGAGCACTATCGGATGGCGCTCGGACTCGCCAACCGTGTCGGAGACCGGCTCGGTGCCGCAACGGCGCACGCGAATCTGGGTTGGGCCACGCTTTGGCGCGGGGATTGCGTCGGCGCCCTCGACGAGTTCATGCCTGCGTTGACCTTCTACCGCCGCCGTCGGCTCAGACGCAACACGGCGATCACGCTGCGCGGCGTCGCCATCGCGCAAGCGCGCGTGGGGTTGATCCGCGAAGCCCGGCGACATCTTCAGGCGGCCCTGCGCACCTTCGAGGACCTGGGGCTTGACGTCGATGCGGCGATGGCGCGCAACTGCCTCGCGGAGATCTCTTGCGCCTCGGGTGACACCAACGCGGCCATCGAGAGCCACCGGCGCGCGATCGAGCTCGCGAGCGCCGCCGGCAGCCAGTTCGAGGTGGCGCGGGCGCACTTGGGCCTCGGGGATGCCTGGGCTCGTCTCGGAGATGCCGACGGCGCGAGCGAGCACTTCAACATGGCTCTCGAATACGCCGCCAGCGTCGGCGTGGCAACCATCGAGCAGTTTCGGTCCCGTGTCTTCGGCCCGGTCAACGGAGCCGGTCGAGCGTATCGAGGATCTTCGGTACCGGATCATTGGAGTCTAGACGATGCTGGGTGACATTCCGCTGTTGTTGACCGAGACCCGCGGCCTGGAGTTCGTCGAGAGGTCTGTGGGGAGCATCCGCTTTGGGCACTGGCAGGTCCACCCGGTGCCGGGGCGGCCCGAGAGCTTCCCCGGCCTGACGCCCTACCTGGTGCGGGTCAACGTCGAGTTCGGCTTCGGCTCTGGCCTTGGTGGTGGTTCTCGTCTGGCGCCGGGCTGGGTCGAGGTCGGCTTCGAGTTTGGGCCCGACCGCGTGAGCGTGGTCGACGCGCTGCCCCGGGCGGTGACCCGGCCAGACGATGCCCGCCCCTACGAGGTGACCCCCCTGCTCGCCTTCGCCCCGGCCGCCGGGCCAGCGCCGGTCGCGATGCCGCCGGTCACGCCCCGGATCGAGTGCTCTGGGATCGGCAGCAGCGCCGTGCGGTGGCGTTACAGCCCCACCGAGACTGACCCGGTGCCGTCGGGGGCGCAGGTGGCCTGGCTGGTACTGCTGGTGCCGGAGGGGCGCCCGCAGGTAGAGGTCGTCGCCTCGGCCGGCTACGGCCTCGCTGCGCCGACCTTGGAGAACCCCACCACCCGCGACGACGCTTTCGCGGTCGACTTGCCGCCTGTCCCCGGCGTCGTGCCCGGCCCGCCGCTGACCTTTGGCCACAGTGGAGGCTCACCACGGGTGTTCGTGACCTATGCCCATGAGAACGAGGAGCACAAGCGGGCCGTCGCCGAGTTCTGCGACTTCCTCGTCGGCGAGGGGTTGGACGTGCGCTACGACCAACAGGAGCCCCGGGAGCGTCGCGAGTGGCAAACGTGGACCACCACCCACATCCTGCGGGCCGACTTCGTGATCGCGGTAGCGTCGCCGAGCTACCGCAAGGTCAGTGAGGGTCGGGCCGTGCCCAACGAGAACCGCGGCGTGCAAGCCGAATATCTACTGCTGTCCACGCTCCTGGCCGACGACCGGCCCGCGTGGACCCGCAAGATCCTGCCGGTCGTCCTGCCGGGCCGTTCGGTCGCCGAGATCCCCCTCGCCTTCCTCCCCCGTATTGCGACCCACTACATCGTCGATGACTTCACCGCCAAGGGTGCGGCCGAGCTTGTGCGGGTACTGAAAGGCACGCGTGACCAGTAGCCGAGATCGCTTGAGAACCTTGGCTCACGCCCAGCAAGCTGGAAGGCGGCGCTGGGTGTCGGCTCGCGTGCCGCGTCTGCTGGCCATCTCGGTTCCCGGTAGGCGACGTCATCGTCCGAAGTGGACGTGGCTGGCCCAGGCGAGGGGTTGGTCGGGCTTGGCCCGGCGGACTTCGCGTACGGCCCGGTGCACCGCCACCGCCGGGGCAACGCGCCGGGTGACCTGGTCATAGACCTTCTCGGAGTAGCCG
The DNA here is from genome assembly GCA_036557785.1 of Micromonosporaceae bacterium. Taxonomy (GTDB): domain Bacteria; phylum Actinomycetota; class Actinomycetes; order Mycobacteriales; family Micromonosporaceae; genus DATBGZ01. The sequence goes on along the minus strand of DATBGZ010000063.1, from coordinate 67,827 downwards.
AGCGCCACACTGTCGTTGACCGGCCACTGGGTCGCGACGACGTGCCTGAAGCCGGCGACCTGGAACGCGGAGGCGAGGTGGATCGCCTCGTCGAGGAGCTCACTGCCTCCATAGGCGGTCGAGCACGCCGACAGGTAGGCGAGGTGCCCGCTGGGCACGACCAACCCCATGATCTCCCGGACGAGGAGCTGCTTGTCGGCCAGGCGCAGGTAGCTGGCTCCTGGGTCGGCGCTGTCGGCTTTGGCGTGGCACGCGAAGTGGGCCCACGCGCAGGCGGGCAGGCCACTGTAGACGGTGTCATGCGTGGCGTCGGCGCCTAGCACCGGCTCGGCGTGCAGGCACTTGCCGACCAGTCTTGCCTCCTCCTCCGCCTTCAGCAGCGGAGGGTGCAGGGGCACACTGTTGATCCCGACCACCAACGTCTTGCCGGCCTGCCCGGTGACTGCCGTCGCGTCGGAGGTCGGGCGGACACCCCGCAGCATCCGCACGGTCGGCGTGTAGGACGAGACGACCCGGTCCAGCGCCGTCTGCGCGGCCTCGTCCGCTCCGTGCGACCTGCCGGCGGCGTGCACCGGCAGGGCCGACAGCGGGCCGGTCGGGATCCACCACACCCGCGGGCCCTCGGCGTGGGGGGTCAGCGTGGAGGTGAAGCCCAAACGCTTCAGCACTGGCTGGGCCACTGCCGTCCAAAGCCAGTCGAGCACCTCCGCCATCGCCGCGTTCGCGTCGGCGGCCTCCACCATCGGGGTGTCCAGCAGGGTGCGGAAGGTGCCGGCCTGGCTCATCGCCTCGTCGGCCCGCAGGTCGGGAAGGGGCATGTGCGTGGGGCCGGCGGGGGTCATCACCAGAGCGTCGCAGCGGGTTTCGGAGACGTTGAGGGCCACGACGGCCCCCCCGCCGGCGCCGCCGCTGTGCTCGATGCTGCCGCGGAGCTCCTCCATGGTCGGTGGCATCCCGAACCGCTCAAACCCCTTCAGCTGGCGGATCTCCGCCAGCACCGACGGCCACTCCTCCAGCGCCGCGCGCCGGGCCTCGAGCCGTTCGCTGACGGCGATGGTGATCTCCCAGGGATGGCCCTCTGCATGGAGGCTCTGTCGGATGCGCTCCACCTTCTCGGCCAAGCCGGGGTTGACACCCCTGAGCATGTCGAGGTCGGTGCGGGATTCCAGCTCCTGGCTGAGCAGCACCGCCCGCCCCTGCTCCAGCCACAGCCACGCCTGGTCCACATCCCCTAGGTGCAGGGCGGTCGCCGCCGCGGCCGACCCAATGCCGCCGAGCACCTTGAGGTGGCGCTGGCGGTCGACCCGGTCGAGCGTGCGGTCGACCAGGAGCGGTACCTGCTCGAAGACCCCGCGCCAGGCCTGGGCCGCCAGCTCGTGGTAGCGGCGGTGTCCGGCCTTCGGCGCCAGGCTGGCCCGCAACCCCTGAGGCCGCCGGTCGGCGGCCCGCGTCGCGAGCACGGCCAGCAGCTTGCCGGTCTCCGCGCGCATGAGCGGCGTCGCCGTGGGCTGCCCGGTGGCCTCGGTCAGCACGGCCAGCGCCCGCTCCAGCGCAGCCTGGTCGGGCAGGAGGCTGAGCAGGCTGGCGAGGTCGAAGAGACGGCGTGCCCGGTCCGGCTCGCGCTCCGGGGTGTCCTTAACGGCCCGTTCCAGCACCGTCCGCCCCTCGGCCAGGTCGGGGGACCGTTCCGGGTGGGCACGGTCGCCGACCTTCTCGAAGAGGTTGAGCAGGCTTACGCCCAGGCCGGCCAGGATCCCGGGCCGCCGAGGGTCATCGTCGCGCACCTTCTGCAGCGCCCGCCGATACGCTCCGATCGCCCCGTGCAGGTCGGCCACGTGGCCGGCACGGTGGAAGCGCTCGCGCAGCAGCCCAGCCAGGTTGTTCTGGATCGGGCCATACAGAGCGTGCTCGGCTGCGACGGTGGCGGCCTCCTCGGCCAACGCGACGGCCTCGTCGAGGCGCGTGGAGTCGCCGTTGTGGTGGCCCAGGGTCGCCACCTTGTTGGCGAGATTCGACAGGTACATGAGCCGCAATGGGTTCGCCGGCCGGCCGCCGAGGGCCTCCACAACCTCCCGCCCGCATTCGACGGCCCGAGTGAGATCGGCCAGCATCCCAAACCGCTCGCCCCGGCCAGCGTAGGCGTTGCTGAGTCCATTGAGAAACAGCGCCCTGTCGCTCGGAGACGGGAAGGGGCCGGCGGTCAGCTCCTCGCCGATCTCGATCGCCTCATCGATGTCCGCGCGGTGGCTGGTCTGGTCAAACCGCGCGGCCAACGCGTTGGCGAGGCCGTACCGGTAGATCGGCCGGTCAGGAAGGCCCGGCGGTGTGAGGGTGACAGCCGATCGCGCCGCCGTGACAGCTCGGTCGAGGTCATCGAGCGACCCGCGGCGCGTGCCCCTCGACCGGTGAACGTTTCCGAGGAGATGCTGGAGTGTCGCCAGGAACTCATCGTCCGCGTCCGCGTCTGCGATCGCGACGGCGCGGGTCGCGAACTGGATAGCTTGGTCGAGGTCGGCGTCCTTGCCCGTTCGCTCGAAGCGGGCGTCCAGCGTGGTGGCGACATGGGAGAGCCGCACCGCCAGTGCCGGGTCGCCGGACGGGGTGGCGTGCACGGCCGCGACGCCGGCAGCGATTCCGTCTTCGGCGTCGGCGAGGTCTCCGACGAGCCCGAATCGCATGCCTAGAAGCATGCCCAGGTTAGCCAGGAACATGGCGCGGTCAGGGTCCGCCTGCGGGGCCGTGGCCAGCGCATGACGGGTCTTGTCGACGGCCCCTACTAGGTCGTTGACGTCGTGGAAGGCCTCGAACCGGCGCCGCAGGGCCAAGCCCAGCTGGTTGAGAAACGCGGGCATGAGCGGGAAATCGTCCTCTACCAGATCCACCGCTCTTTCCGCAGCGGCCACCGCTTCACTGAGGACATCGACCGAGGGCATCCCCTGGCCAAGCCTCCAACTACGGTCGTGCAGTCCGATCGCCTCCTGCGCCCTAGCCAAGCGCACTGACGGGCTGTCGCCCCGTCCCGCCCATTCCACAATCCGACGGCCCAGTTCTTCCTCATCCACGTCGGGAATGATGCCAGAAACGATGATCTATAGCACGGCGGCATTTCGACAAGTCATTCGGCATTTCCCTCGGATCGTGGCAATAAGAGCGCCGACTCCGGACCGGGAAGATCCGCGGCGTTCGAGCTGCTACCTGGCCAGTTCGCCGACCATCGCGATCCGCAGCCGGGCGGGGACGACCTGCTCGATGCGGGTGGCGTCGCCGCACAGCACGTTCGCGCGGCCGGTGGCGCCCTGCGCGGTGGCCAGGCCGATGTTGGCCTGCGCGAGTTCGCACCAGCGTTGCTCGATCTCCACGCCGGTCGCGTCCCGGCCGAGGTGGGCGGCCTCGACCAGGCTGGTGCCGATGCCGCACATCGGGTCGAGCACCAGTTCGCCCGGGCGGGTGTAGGCGATGATCGCGTGGCGGGCGATCGCGGGCAGCATCCGGGCCGGGTGCTGGGTCGACTCGGCCAGGTACCGGCCCCGCCGTTGCGCGGGTGCGGACTGCTGGCCGGTCGCCCACACCGACGTCAGCGGCTGCACCTCGTCGAGCTCCCGGAGGGTGCGCTCAGCCATGCTGGCCGCCGGCGGGGGTGAAGGCGAGCAGGTCGGTGTGCACCCGCCGGTGCAGCGCCCAGTCGTTGTCCGCCCGGGCCGGCGGATCGTCGGCGGGCACGTGGATGTGATCGCCGTGGATGGGGGCGTGGACGGCCACCACGTGCTGGATGTAGGCCAGCCGTGCCGCGGTGGCGGCCCGCACGACCGGGCCGGAGTCGAACGGCTCGGCCGTCTCGGTCGCGACGACGACGAGGACCCCGCCGTCGGCCACCCGGCGACGCAGCGCGCCGAGCACGATCGCCGGGTCCAGGCCACGGCGGTCCGGCGGCCAGCCGCAGACCACCAGTGCCGCCGGCTCCGGCGCCTGGCTGCGGCTGCCGCCGTCGGCGAAGCGACGGCCGAGCAGGGCGACCGCCTGCACGAGCAGCGGGCTACCCGTCGCGTCGTGCACCGCCTGGCCGCGCCGGGTGAACGCGGTGAGCATCCGCTGCGCCAGGCGCAGCGACATCCCGCCCCGCTCCGCCGGGGTACGCCAGGTGGTGATCGGTACCGGCGGGTCGCCGGGCACCAGGTCCGTCTCGACATCGATCGCCGGGTCGTCCCAGTCGTCGTCCGGCGCGGACCTGGCGTCTCGGTGTTGGCGGCGGAAGGGGTCGTACGAAGTTGGTTTGGGCATAGGCACTGGCCCCACGCCGGAGCGGTACTGACACCCCTAACCGGCCGCTGTCAGGTTTCTCGAACGACCCACGAACCTGACCCGGCCATGACTGGAACCTGACCCGCGTCGATCTCCTGGTCAGGTCTCACTCTTCCGTGTGTGTCGATCTTTCCGGTCAGGTCCGGGTCAGGCCGGTGTGCGCGAATGGTCCCCGTCCGAAGGACGTCACGCCCACCGTGGGCGCCACTACGAAGGAGCACCGTCGTGAGCACCATCGATCGCAATACAAGCCGCACCGACCGGACCGTTAAGCACGTCGATACCGACGACGGTGTCGATGACCTCCTCGACGACCTCGTCGACCAGCCCGAGGACGCGCCCGTCCAGCTGCTGCCGGCGTCCGCATTGGACGCTGTGGAGCGGGCCTTCCAGGCGCTGGTCAACCGACGGCCGCACCCGGTCGTCTTCGACGCCCGCGACCTCGGGCGGGGCTGGCCGGCCCGGTTCATCCCGCTCGACGAGCTGCGCGACCTGCTGGTCTGCGACCGGCGGGTCTCCCGCGAGTCCCGCGACGCCGCCTGGCACCAGATCATCGACCACGCCCGCACCTGGCGGCAGCCCTGGATCGCCGTCGCCGCCGGCCTGGCCCGGCCCCCGCTGGTCGCCATGGCCGAGAAGCTGCGCACCGGCCGGGAGCAGGTCATCGCGGATGTCGAGTCCGAACTCGTCACCGGCTTCATCGACGCACTCCTGCACAACGACCTGACCGGACCCCGGCCGCAGCTGCGCATGTGCTGGGCCGGATGGCGGGCAGCGCTGCTGGTCCGCGAACCCGCCACCTGGGAAGAAGTCCCCGACCTGTTCGACCCGTCCTCCCGCTCGCCGACCCGCCCGTACGGCCACCCCGACCTGCTGCTGGGCCGCGCCGCCCGCCTGGGAATCATCGGCGCTGACGACGCCGAACTGATCTCGCAGACCCGCTTCGGCCGCGTCCTCGTCGAACAACTCGCCGCCACACGCGGCATCGACGCGGCCGCGCTGCGCATGCGCCGACGCCGCGCCGAGCTCAAGGTCGCCCACGCCATCGACCAGGGCGTTCTGAGCGGAACTGCATGTGATGCAACATCCGCCAAGGAGAGGAACGTGAAACCGCGGGAGGGGCGCGAGCCGACTTGCCGGCACGCGCAAGCCGAGAGCCACTCAGATCACCCGCGGTCAGCGTCTGACCGCAGCGACGGTCGCGGATGCTGAGGCCGCCGAGCCAGCCGGAACGTCCGCATTGACCTTCACGTGGCGGCATGCCCCATAGTCGTGGCGTGGAAGAGCACCTGACCGTGGGACGCGTCGCCGAGCTCGCCGGCGTGAGCGTCCGCACGCTGCACCACTACGACGACACCGGCCTGGTCCGCCCATCCGCGCGGACCGCAGCCGGGTACCGAGCCTATGCGCCGGGCGACGTGGAGCGGTTGCGGGAGGTGCTCGCCTACCGGCGGCTGGGCTTCGGACTGCGCGAGATCGCGGATCTCGTGGACGACCCGGCCACCGACGCGGTCGCGCACCTGCGCAGGCTGCGCGGTCTGCTGCTCGATCAGCGCGACCGCGCCGCCGCCATGGTGATGGCCATTGACCGGGAACTGGAGGCACGGGCCATGGGGATCGCAACGAAGCCAGAGGAGCAACTCACGATGTTCGGCGCGCAGTTGTACGACACCATCGGGTCCGCATACCCGGCGACGCGGCGCACTGAGCCGCGCATCGCCGCACAGGTGTGGGAGGCCCTCGGGGACGCACGGACGGTGCTCAACGTCGGCGCCGGCACCGGCTCCTACGAGCCGCCAGACCGCGAGGTCACGGCCGTGGAGCCGTCGGCGGTCATGCGGGCGCTGCGTCCCGCCGGTGCGGCGCCGTGCATAGCCGCGGTGGCCGAGAGCCTTCCGTTCGAGGATCAGTCCTTCGACGCCGCGATGGCGTTCAGCACCGCCCACCACTGGTCGGACCCGATCGCGGGGCTGCGCGAGATGCGCCGCGTGGCCCGCCGCGTGGTGGTGTTCACGTACGACGCCGGCGGCCCGGCTTGGCGGGAACGGTTCTGGCTCATCCGCGAATACCTACCAGAATTCGTCGAATACTTCGTCGGCTGGCCCTCACTGGCCGAGCTGGCAAGCGCCATCGGCGCCCGGGCGCAGCCGGTGCTCGTCCCCTGGGACTGCACCGACGGCTTCTTCGAGGCCTACTGGCGCCGCCCCGAGGCGTACCTCGACGAACACGTACGCCGCGCGATGTCGGTGTGGACCAGACTCGGACCGCAGGCCGAACAACGGGCGATCGACGCACTCCGCGGGGACCTCTCCTCGGGCCGATGGGCCGAACGCAACCGCGACCTGCTTGCCCTCGACGCGGCAGAACTCGGCCACCGCCTGCTCGTCGCCTGAACCATCAGGAGTGCCGCCCGCGCTCGACGCACGCCGCCGGCCTCGTCGGCACGGCGCTCATAACACCGACCACGGCCCATGTCGCCGTCGCGGCGCTGGCCCCAGGCGCCATCAATGCTCCGTTCCGAACACCATGAGCTGTCCACAGTAGACATCGAAGTGCAGCAGCCCGTCGGGAGCGCCGCCATGACCTCACCGGACGCCAGATCGCGGACCTGCCTGCGCCGGATCCGCGAAGTGTCCGGCAACACCACGCGCGGCTCGCTGAACCGCCTACCCGGAAATACCCTGGCCGCATGCCCGAACTGATCCTGCCGACCAGCCACCTGCACGCCGCCTTCGTGGCGTGCCGCATCGACTGGGGCCCGGGCTTGCACGAAGACGGCTTCGGCATCGAGGCCGGCGACGACGTGGACTCACCCGATGGCTTCGCCGCCTGGGTGCACAAGCGAACCCGGCTGGTGCACCCGATCGGAACGCCCTGTCCGAATGAGAAGCACGGTTCCCCCCGGTGGATCGTCGAGGACGGCCGGATCCTGGGAGGCATCGCTCTACGGCACATATACGACGACGACATCGGCCACGTCGGCTACGGCATCCGGCCTTCCGCACGGCGCCGTGGCCTGGCCAGCTGGGCACTAGGCGAGATGCTCGAGGAGGCCCGAGCCGCCCTCGGTCTGGACCGTGTCCTGATCCCCTGCCTCGCGGACAACATCGCCTCGGCCCGCACCATCGAACGCAACGGCGGCATTCTCGAGGGCATCCGCAACACCGAGCACGGTCCCGTTCGACGCTACTGGATCGCCCTGGACCGGTGATCCGGACTCACAATCCCTGACACTTCCCCACCGGCGCGTGGCGACTGAGCTGAGGAGCAGTGTGCTCCACCGGGGGTCTGACACCCGAGCTACTGGCTGTACGAACGCAGCAGTCGGTCGTACAGCAGGAAGTTCAGCCGGGGGCGCAGGCGGCCCAGCCTGCCCTCGTCGGGCAGGTCGTCGGGTGTCAGCAGCGTCCAGCGCAGCAGGCAACCCTGGAGGCCGTCCGGCCGCGGGCGTAGGTCGAAGCGGATCTGGTCATCGGGCCGGTCGGGCCACAACGACGACCACACGACCAACTCCGGCGCGGTGGCGGTGAGGACGCGGGGTTCGGCCTCGTCCGCCAGCAGATCCAGCCATGGCCGGGCGGCCGGTTCGCGTGGGCTGGCCAGCGAGCCCCACACGACCCGCGATGGCGCTGGCTGCGGCCGCTCCCGGGAGCCCAACTCGATCACAAGGCCAACGCTATCCGGGACCGGGGTTACCGAACCACCACCACGTGCTCGCTGGGTCGGGCTTGGGTCAGGTCCAGTCAGGATCGGGTCAGGTTCCGCCTTAGTTCGCAGGACATGACCAGAGGCGGTTAGGGAGTGCGTGGTTGATCCGCCCACGGGCGGTGGCGCCGCGTACGCCCGGCGGGCAGCCGGGTCGGGCCGGGGGCCGGCGGCGGTACTGACATCCGTATCTCCATCGCCCTTGTGAAGGAGGAGCGCCCCACCCGGCCCGATCCTGGTTGCCCGCCGCGGCGGTCCCCACGTCGTCCGTGACTCGCCCCGCAAGGGGGCGGAGGTGATCGCCATCATGTCCCAGAAGTTCCGTCCCTGCCGTCGTCGGCCGTGGGTGCCGCGCCGCCTGCGGGCCATCGTCGGGTTGGCCGCAACTGTGTCCACTGTGGTGCTTGCTGTTCCGGGGAGGGCGTGGGCCGCGCCGGACGATCCGAGGCTGTTGGCGGTGAATGATCTGCCGACGGTGATCGCGAATCTGCAGGGCTGGATCGTGGGGATCCTGGCGGCGGTGGCGACGCTGTTCCTGGTGATCGGGTTTGCCCGGTACATGACCGCGGGCGGCGATCCGTCGGAGACGGAGCGGGCCAAGGGGGCGTTCAAGGCGGCGGCGATCGGCTATGCCGGTGCATTGCTGGCGCCGTGGTTGATGTCCCAGCTGCAGAACATCCTCGGGGCGTAGGCCATGGTCAGTTGGTTGATGGAGCAGCTGCTGGACTGGCTGGGTTCGGCGGTCGGCGCAGCGTTGGACGGCCTGCTCGCCGTGTTGGGCGGCACCCTGCTGTACGTACCGGATGTCACCACGCTGCCGCAGGTGCCGGGGCTGTGGTCGCAGATGCTCGGGATCGTCAATGTCTGCTATGTCATCGCGATCGTCGCCGGGTTCGCGATCGCGATGACGCATGAGACGGTGCAGTCGCGGTACGCGGTCAAGGACATCGCGCCGCGGTTGGTGTTCGGGGTGGTGGCGGCGAACTTCTCCCTGGACTGGGCGCACCGCATCCTGGTGCTCGCCCAGCAGCTGTTGGACGCGATCACCGACGGGCTGCTGGCCGGGATCGACCCGGCCGCCACGGTCCGCAACCAGGTGATCGGCAGCATGAGCGCGCCGGGGGCCACGTTCGTGCTGGTGCTGATCATCGCCTGTCTGGTGGTGTTCCTGTTCGCCGCGGTCCTGTTCGGGTGGCTGATCCGGTTCGGGGTGCTGCTGGTCCTGGTCGTCGCGGCGCCGCTGGCGTTGGCGTGCCACAGCCTGCCGCAGACCGACGGGGTCGCCAGGTTGTGGTGGCGCAGCTTCCTGGGCACGATCGGCACCCAGCTGCTGCAGGCGCTGGTGCTGCTGGCCGGGCTGGGCGCGTTCTTCACGCCATCGACGCCGATCGCGGTGCTGATCGGCGTGCCGGGCAGCGGGCTGCTCAACCTGATGGTGCTGACATCGCTGCTGTGGTGCGCGGTCAAGGTACCGAAGCTGATGCAGCGCTTCGTGCTGCAGCGCGGCGGTGGCGGCAACATCGGCGCCTATCTGGTGCGGGTGCTGCTGGTCGAGCAGGCCGTACGGTCGGTCGTGCCGGGCCGGCTGGGCCGCACCGGCCGCCGGGCCATCACCAGGGGTGCCCGATGAGGGACCACGCGGACGAGGCGGTGCCCCGCGTCGGGGTGCCGGCCGACATCGACACCCCGGACCGGATCGTGTTCGGCCTGACCGGCCGGCAGCTGGTCATTATCGGCACCGCCGCCGCCGCGATGTGGGTGCTGTACCAGGCGTTCGGTTCGCACCTGCCGCCGGTCGCGGTGCTGATGGTGGGGATCCCGGTGGCGGGGATCGTCGCGGCCATCGCCCTGGGCCGCCGGGACGGGTTAGGCATGGACGCCTGGCTCGGCGCCGCGCTGCGGATGCGCCGCACCCCGCGCCTTCAGGCACCGGCCGGCACCACCCCGGCGGGCAACGGTCTGGTCAGGACGGTCGGGGCGTTGGTGGCGCCGGCCCCGTTGCGGCTGCCCGCCGACGCCATCACCCCCGACGGCCTGATCCGCACGGGGGAGAGGGCCGCAGCGGTAGTGGCGGCCGGGACGGTGAACCTCGCGCTGCGGACCGGGGCGGAGCAGGCGGCGCTCCTGAACGGAATGGCCTGCTGGCTCAACAGCCTCACGGGGCCGGCGCAGATCGTGGTCTCCACCCAGCGGGTCGACCTCGAACCCCACGCCGCCCGCATCGAGGCCGACGCCCCCGCCCTGCCCCACCCGGCCCTGTCCGACGCGGCCGTCGACCACGCGGGGTTCCTGCGCGAGCTCGCCGTCACGCGGGATCCGTTGCGGCGCACCGTGCTCGTCGTCGTCGGCTCGGACGGTCGTGAGCGCGGCGGTGCCGCCCGCCGCGGCGCGGACACCGCGCGGGCGCTGTCGGGGTTGGGGGTGCCGGCCCGGCTGTTGGACGGCCCCGCCTACACCGCCGCCCTCACGGCGGCGGTGGACCCGTACGCGCCGCCGGTGGCCGGTGCCCGGGCCACCCCCGACCAGGTCGTCACCACCGACATGAAGGCATGGAGTTGAACATGGGAATCCTCGACATCATCGCCGGCAAACGCCCGACCGCCGGCACGTCCACCCGTACGGCTAACAAGAGCGGTGCTGGGTTGGCTGGGACGGTGGGTCCGGCGGCGCTGGAGGTCACCCCGCGGCATGTCGTCGTCGGCGACCACTACGCCGCCACCCTGGCGGTGGTCGGCTACCCGGCCGAGGTCGGCCCCGCCTGGCTGGAACAGATACTGAGCTTCCCCGGCCGGGTGGACGTGGCCGTGCACATCGACCCCGTCCCACCGCAGGTTGCCGCGTCCCGGCTGCGGCGGCAGCGGGCCCGGTTCGAGTCCACCCGCCGGCTGACCGCCCAGAAGGGACGGTTGGAGGATCCGACGGTGGAGGCGGCGGCCGAGGACGCCGCCGCGCTGGCGGAGAAGGTCGCCCGGGGTGCGGCGAAGCTGTTCGAGACCGGCGTCTACCTCACCGTGCACGCCCGCACCCAGGCCGAGTTGGCCGACGCCGTGGCGCAGGTCCGGGCCCGTGCGGCGGGCACGCTCCTGGATCTGGTGCCGGTCACCTGGCGGCATCACCACGGCTGGACCACCACCCTCCCGCTGGGCGTCGACAGCCTGCGGATGCGGCGGGTGCTGGACACCGACGCCCTCGCCGCGGGCTTCCCCCTCGCCGCTGCAGATCTGCCCGGGCCGCTGCCGGGAGAGGAGGCGCCGACGGGTGGGGTGCTGTACGGGGTCAACACCGCAAGCCCCGGGGTCGTGTGGTGGGACCGCTGGTCCCTGGACAACCACAACTCCGTCGTCCTCGCGAGAAGCGGTGCGGGCAAGTCGTTCTTCGTCAAACTCGAGGTCCTGCGGTCGCTGTACGCGGGGGTGCGGGTCGCCGTGGTCGACCCGGAGGACGAGTACACCCGGCTGGCCGCGCACGTCGGCGGCACCGTCGTGCAACTCGGCGCCCCCGGCGTACGGCTCAACCCCCTCGACGTCCCGGCAGGCTCCCGCCGACCCGACACCCTCACCCGGCGCGGCTTGTTCCTGCACACGCTGGTCGCGGTGATGCTCGGCACCGACACCGGCGGGCAGCCCTTGTCGGCGCAGGAGAAGGCCGCGCTGGACCGGGCCATCATCGCCGCCTACACGGCCGCGGGGATCACCTCAGACCCGGCCACCTGGACCCGACCCGCACCCCTGCTGGCGGATCTGGCGTCCACACTGGACACCGACCCCGCCGCCGCGAGCCTGGCCGCGCGGTTGTCGCCGTGGACCACCGGCAACTTCTCCCACCTGTTCAACGGACCCACCACCACCGCCCCGAGCGGGCATCTGTTGGTGTGGTCGCTGCGGCAGCTCCCCGACGAGCTGCGCGGCGTGGGCACCCTGCTCGCCCTGGACGCGATCTGGCGCGACGTCGACACCCCCACCCCCACCCGGGCCGGCTGGAAGACGCCACGCCGGCTGGTCGTCGTGGACGAGGCGTGGCTGCTCATGCGCACCGGCGAAGGCGCCCGCTTCCTCTACCGCATGGCCAAAGCCTCGAGGAAACGCAACGCCGGCATCACCGTCGTCACCCAGGACGCCGCCGACGTCCTGTCCACCGACCTCGGGATGGCGGTGGTGTCCAACGCCGCCACCCAGGTCCTGCTCCGCCAGGCACCGCAGGCCATCGACACGGTCACCGACGCGTTCGGCCTGACCGCCGGCGAGGCCCGACTGCTGCTCGCCGCCGGCCAGGGCGAAGCTCTCCTGATCGCCGGGAGCAGCCGGGTCGCGTTCCGGGTCGTCGCCTCCACCACCGAACGGATCTTGGCGCAGACAGGTGTCGGCGCCGACCCCGACGTCCCCACCCCCACGGGCCTCGACGTCCATGAGTCCGATGTGGATGAGTTCGATGTGGACGGAGATGAGCTGTGAACCCGGTCGACGCGCTGACCGGCGCCGCCTCCTGGGTGGGACACCGGCCGTGGCTGGCCGCCGCTGTGATCGTCACGGTGGGCGGGTACGTGGTGGTGTCCAATGTGGTCGCCAACCTCCGCCGCAGCCACCACGCCGCCGGCTCGCGGCTGGTGCTGATCGCGCCGCCGCCGCAGGTCGACCCGGCCGGCGCGGTGGCGTGGTGGAACAACCTGACCGGCGTCCTCAAGCCGGCGACGTGGCGGGCCCGGCTGTGGGGGCCGCCGCACATCGGCCTGGAGTACCGGTGGCAGGGCCGCCGCCTGCAGATCGCCGTCTGGGTGCCCGGCACGATCCCGCCCAGCGCAGTCGAAGCGAGCGTACGGGCCGCCTGGCCCGGCGCCGCCGCCACTGAGACCGTTGACGTACCGCCGATCCCGTTGCAGGTCACCGATGTCGCGGGCGGGGCGATGGTGCCCGCCCTCACGGACACGCTGCCATTCGGGGTCGAGCCGACGCCGGACCCGCTGCGGCCGCTCGTCGCCGCTGGCGCGGAGGTGCGCGACGACGAGTACGCCTGCGTACAAGTGCTCGCCCGGCCCGCCTCCGCACGCCGGGTGCGGCGGGCGCGGCGTGCCGCGGGCGACCTGCGCACCGGCCGCCCCGACCCCGCCGTCCGCGCCCTCAACCTCGCCGCCCGTGGGGTGACGGGGTTGCTGGAGCTGTTCCTGCCCGGCCCATCCCGCGGCACGGCGCGCGTCGACCGGCGGATCCCGGTCGCGGGGCGGGATCCGGCACGGGAGCGCGACATCCGGCTCGTGCTGGACAAGACGATGGCCGGGCCGCTGTTCGAAGTCGCGGTCCGCTACGCCGTCGCCACCACCACAACGCGCGGCACACCGGCCGACCGGCGCCGACGGTTACGCGGGCTCGGGCACACGATCGCGGCCGCGTTCGCCGCCCACACCGCCCGCAACACCCTGCGCCGCCTCCGCCTCCCACACCCGATCGAGGCGTTGGCGGGGCGCAGGTTGCGGCGCGGGTTCGTCCTCAACCTGGCTGAGCTGGCCCACCTTGGTGGGCTGCCGACCGACCTCGCCGTACCCGGCCTGACCCGCGCCCGCGCCAAGTCGATGCCCGTGCCGCCCGACATCCCCTCCGGCGGCCGGACCGTACGGCGGCTCGGCCGGGCGCAGGTCGGCGGACGCATGGTCGGCCTGCCAGCTGAGGATCTGCGCCAGCACCTGCACCTGGTCGGCAAGACCGGCACCGGCAAGTCGACCGTCATCGTCAACATGGTCGTCGACGACGTACGCGCCCGGCGCGGGGCGGTGGTCATCGACCCGCGCGGCGACATGATCGGCGACATCCTCAACCGCATCCCCGCATCGGCGGCCGACCGGGTGCACATCATCGACCCCGGCCTGGAGCACGGGTCGGGGTACTTCAACCCGCTCGACGGGGACGACCCGCACCTGGCCGTGGACAACCTGACCGGCATCTTCGCCCGCATCTTCCAGCGCCACTGGGGTCCGCGCATCGACGACACCCTGCGGGTGGCGTGCCTGACCCTGCTCAAACACTCCCTGCCCACCCTGGGCCTGGTGCCGCCGCTGCTCAACGACGACCACTTCCGCGCCAAGTTCACCGCCCCCCTGCAGGACGTGGCCGGCCTGCACGGCTACTGGCAGTGGTACGACTCGATGAACGACGCCACGAGGGCGCAGGTCATCGGCCCCGTGCTCGCCCGGCTGCGCCAGTTCCTGCTCCGCGACTTCGTCAAACACACCGTCGGCACCACCACCTCCTCATTCGACATGCGCGCTGTCCTCGACGGCGGGCTGCTGCTCGTACGGCTGCCGAAAGGCGTGCTGGGGGAGGACACCACCCGAGTGCTCGGATCGCTGGTCGTCGCAAGGGTGTGGCAGGCCGCCACCGCCCGCGCCACCCAACCCGAAGACACGCGACGCGACGCAAGCCTATACATCGACGAATGTCACAACTTTCTGAACCTGCCCGGGTCGGTCGCCGACATGCTCGCCGAGGCCCGCGGCTACCGGCTGGGCATCGTGCTGGCCCACCAGGACCTCGCCCAGCTCCCCAAGGAGATCGCCGCCGCCGCATCCGCCAACGCCCGCAACAAGCTGTACTTCACCGTCGACCCCGCTGACGCCCGCGACCTGTCCGCCCACACCCTGCCCGAACTCGACGAGCACGACCTCGCGCACCTGGACCGGCACACCGCCGGCGCCCGCCTGGTCATCGACGGCCGTGAGCAGCCCGCGTTCACCATGCTCACCCGCGAACCACCGCCGATCGTCGGGGAGGCCACCGCCATCCGCCTGTCCTGCGCCGGCCACACCCCCGCCCCGGCACCCAGTCCGCTGGAGGAGATGGCCCGCCGCTCCGCCGCCGAGCAACGCCAACGCCGCGCCGACCGGATCGCCCGGCGAAGCCGCCCCACCCACGGTCGCAGCTGAGCTACGCCACGTCGGCGGCGGGGGAAACCTGACCCGGACCTGACCGGCGACCGCACAGGCTGCGCGTCTCGACGATCGGTTCGACGGCCGTTCCGACGATCGTCTCCACGATCACATCGAAGCCACCCGCTCGATGGGCGGAGCGGCGCAAGACGGCCACACAGGCCAGATCCAGCGTCACGACAAGGCCGGCCGGTCAGACACCCCTTGAAGGGGGGTTCTGCCTGAGGGGGTATCCGACACAACCATGCCATCCAATCCGTCAATCAACCACCCACCTTCCTCATCACCCCGTCCTGCTCCTCGTTCGGCTACGCCTCGTCCTCGTGATGTCGCTGACGTCACTCCGCTCATCTATCCCCGTGACCGGGCGCTGCTCGACCTTCTTGACGAGCACTTGGTCCTGACCACCGGCCAGATCGACCATGCCCTCTTCGGGGCGCTGCGCGCCTGCCAGCGCCGGCTGGCCCACCTACGAGGCCTGGAGTTGGTCGACCGGTTCACCCTGCCCCGCCCCCGCAGCGGTGGCTCCGTGCAAGGGCATTGGGCGCTGGGCCGGCTCGGGCTCGACTGGCACGCCGCCGCCCGCGAAGAACCACCCGCCACCGCCCGGGCGGCACGGCTGCGCCTGGCCCGCCTCGCCCACCGGCCGACGCTGGCGCATCTGCTGGGCGTCAACAGCTTCTTCACGGCGCTGATGGGCGTCGCCCGCAACCGCCCCGACACCGCGCTGGTGCGCTGGTGGTCCGAGCCCACCGCGACGCGCCTGTTCACCGCGGTCTTCCCCGATGGGCATGGCCTGTGGCACGAGAACGGTCGTACGGTCGGGTTCTTCCTCGAGTACGACACCGGCACCGAGAACCTGCCCCGCCTCGTCGACAAACTCGGCGGCTACGAGCAGCTCGCTGCCGACGGCGGCCCCGTCTACCCCGTCCTGTTCAGCCTGCACAGCCCAGCCCGCGAGACCAACCTCCACACCGCGCTGGCGGGGCGCCTGGGCCGGGTACCGGTAGCCACCACCACCCGCCCCACCCCCGATCCCTCAGCCGCCGTGTGGGCGCCCGTCGGCGGCGACCCCGCCCGACGGCTGCGGCTGGCCGACCTACCCAGCGACCACGGTCCCCGGTCGCGCCGCAACGCCACCTGGCCTGACGGACAGCTCACCGACGATACCGGCCGTGACTCCCATCACGTAGTTCCGGAGAGTTGACTTCCCGACCGCTTGCCGGGATGAGTCAGGCTGCGGCGACCCGCCGGGCGAGCGGGACCGCCGAGGATCGTCCACAGTGGGCCTTCGGTGCCGGCGCCGCCGCCGTCCAGGACGAGGTCTGCATGGCCGTCCGGCCGTTGCCCGGCCAGGTAGGCGTCCTCGGCCGGCATCCACACCTCGGTCCAGAGCCTGCGCATATGGTCGCCGTCGCGGGCCAGCGCCCGGGCCAGCCGCACCGCACGGTCCGCGCCGCAGTACACCCGCACGTCGTAGAGGCCGCGCAGCCGCGCCTCGGTGCAGTAGACGCCCTCGACGAGCACCGGGCCCACCGCCGGAACCTCCTCCCACTCCGCGAGGCCGTCGAGCTCCCAGTCATAGACCTGGTATCGGGCAGCGTGTCCCGCCCGGGCCGGGGCGAGGACCTGGTCGCGCAGCCGAGCCAGGTCGAACTGCCCGCCAGCGGCGAAGTCCCGCTCGGGTCGTACGGCCGACGGCAGGAAAAGGTCGTCGCCGTGGACGACGCTGCAACCGGGGAGGCGCTCCGCGAGGTGTTGGGCCAGCGTGCTCTTGCCGGAGCCGCCGGGACCGTCGATCCCGACGACCGGCCGTACGGCTGGCAGCTCAGCCAGATGCGCGGCGAGCCGTTCCACGTCCAGGATCGCCCGTCCATCCACAGTGGACCTCACCGGAGACGGTCAGCCGCCGACCGGGAAGAAGTCCCAGGCATGCGGTGGCCGCGTGATGAGCTGCGGCGGAGCGATCGCCAGTCGAAGGCACGGCTGCATACCAAGTCGGCCCGCGTCAGCACACATTCCACAGGGGCATCGTATGGTCCCCCGCTACGCCCTTTCATCAGAACCAGACCGTGCTTCGGTCGCACTCAGTGACCGCCGACCGTCGATCGGCGCATACGGTGCGCGCCAACGGCGGCAGATGGGCGCGTTCGTCGTCGCGATCCGAGCTGAGCCACCCAACAGGAGCGAGTTCGAGCGACCCGCTGGCCGCACGACAGCGCTACGACGCCCGCGGCGGTAAATCCGCATGGGTCAGAATGTCCCGATGACGACCTCCGCTGACGACTCCTGGCCGGTCCAGATCGTGGCGGCCGTCCTTCGCGACGGCGACCGGGTGTTGCTGTGTCATCGAAGCGCCGGACGCCGCTGGTATCCCGATGTGGGACCTGCCAGGCGGCAATGTCGACGACGGAGAGGATCCGAAGGAGAGCCTTGTCCGCGAGCTTCGGGGGGAGTTGGGGATCACGGCGCCAGAGCCGTCCAGCCCGCCGATGCACGAGATCCACACCGCGACGTTCGACATGCCCGGAACACCCGCCAACGCCGCGCCGGACGAACACGACGCTGTGGCGTGGTTCGAGACGTCCGACCTTGACAACCTGCGTCTCGCCCACGAGTCGTACCTCTCGATGCTCACCGCCGTGCTCGCCACGTGACGTCGCTCTGGGAGCCAGGGAGGCGCGATCATCGGCAGAAACGCACGATCAGCGGCATGTGAGGATGTTTCCTTGGGGGTCAAAGATGGACACGCCGGCGCGGCGCAGGTACGACATCGTTCATTGTTCGGTCGTCGGCCACGCGCCGTATGGGCTGCTGATCGAGTCTGAGGACGGCGAACGAGGGTTCGTGGATAGCTCGTACATCAGCGACAGGCCGGGCGAGCCCTGGCCCGAGGTCGGCCGGCGACTGCAGTGCGTGGTACTTGGGCAAACAAGAGACGGCAGGCTTCGAGTCGCGGCAACCCCAACGTACGTCGATGTAGTGGCATTGACCGGCGACGCCATTGCGGCGTACGAGCAGTGGAGATCTCTCAAAAAGTAAATGGCCCACGCTCTTATCGGCACGAGCGTGCCCGGTTCGCGGAGATCCGGTCGCGGGAGCGAGCGACTCGCGGATGAGGATGCCGCTCGACACGGCCAGTATGCGGTGCGGTGTCGCGGCGGCGCTCCCATACGCGCGGGTCAGGATCGCCGAGCGGGTCATGCGTTGCCACTGGTTCTTCTAGGCCCTTACCTGGAACTGCGGGGGATCCGATGTCTTGGTCGAGGTTGGTGACGTCCTCCGGCAACCGGTGTTGTGCCGTTGCGAAGGACATGGGGGCGAGGGCGGATGAGAACGCGACGTCGCCGCGGATCTGGGCGCCGATGAGATTCCGCTGCCGTTCGTCGACATGGGCCTGGATCGGGTGGGTGAGTCGTCGAGTCGTCGCAACCGCGTTTGCGCCAGGATCGTGTCAAGACGGGCGTACACAGCGGGATAGCGCCCGCCCACCGCGCCGATTGCGACGAGCAAGCCGCCCGGGCTTAGGGAAGCGGACAGCAGTTCGATCTCGGCAGCAAACTGTTCTGCGATATCGGTATTGGTGAGGAAGTTACACATGACAATGAGGTCGTACGCTCGGCGGGTAGTTGCCGGGTGCCTCCCATACCCCGGAGCGGCGGTGCTCCCACGACCGGCAAGGTGACTCCGGCCGCCGCCTGCCGCTTCCCAGCGGCCAGCTCTTACACCCCAGTACAGCTACCCATCCACGGGGCTCACTCTGACGAGGCTTGAGAGGGTTCACTCACGTTCACCCGGCCGATCTTCCTGTCACCTGTAACCGCCGGATGGAACGGCAGCCCTTGGGCTTGAACCCGGAGCTCCGCACCCCGCCGTCACCAGCGACGCACGTCCGAGCAGGGACAGGCATCGAGCACTGACCTGGGGCTACGTCCCGACCATCATCGGCCTCCACAACTACGAGCCCACTTGACACATGCGACCTCGCGTCGCACCAGCTCGCGAGTGCCCTTCACCTCGGACGGACGGAACCTTCGACAAGTCCTATCGTCCCAGGCAGAGGGCGCTTCTATGTTCACGCCACGCCACCCTCGCATCGGCACTGAAAGGCTCGGGCTAGACCGAACGATCTTGGGCAGAGAAGGTAAGATAACCTTCACACACAAGACGTCGGCATAGCACTAAACGACTCGCAGAATCGAGAGTTCCGCTAAGATCCTTTGGGACAAGGGTAGCCCTTTCTGCAACTATTTCGAGCGCTTCTGCCAAGTATCCTGGACAGTCGAGAACGCGGTCGCCGAGGAGCAATAGAATTCGACTCTTCCTGACGTCCATGGTTCTAGCGGCTACGGCTCCGGGCCGTCGCGACAATCCTGACTGGTCGCTTAGAGTCGGCAACAAGTGCCGATCATACAAAGATCCACCAACAAGACGTCTCCGAGACGTGAGGAACTTCTCTGCGAGCAGCGCGCAGACCTTGGAGACATCCGTCTGAGCAATGGAAGTCGACATGTTATCTCTGTGTCCGAGAAGCTCGGGCAGGAGCAAACTCGGATCTGTGAGCCAGCCCACCGGAAGGCAACGAGCTGTGCTGTTCTGTAGCGCTCTAACCGATTCCGAGATGAGGAGATTGAGCGCATCGCTCCAGGTGGTCGCCGTGATTCCCACTGTGATGTGACCCGACATCTCCTCCTGGGCGCGCGCGGAGTGAGGCGTACCGACAGGAAGGTACAGCACATCACCCGGCATCAGGCTGACTCTATGGCTGCGACTGGCACCCTCGCCCCGCTCCGATGGCGTCGGAAATATCTCCCACGTCTTCGAGCCGAACGACTGCAGCACGAAGACGTGATGGGGATCGTCATGAACATTCAGGCCTCGAGCACCAGCAGGCGTTACGTAGGCGTTGATCTGGCAGCGGTGCCCCATTGACAACTCCAGTTCCCTACAGAACTGAGCGAGTGGCGCATGAACCATGTGCAGGCGGTGCAGCACCAAGGTCGCACCCTCATCCATGGCGCGAAGTACCTTGTCAGGGTCGGGCGAGCCCTCCACCATCAGGCGCGATATCCGCTCTACCTCTGTCAGACCGTCGCTCAAGCCTGTGGATCGATGTGTAAGTAGGTAGGACTCGGGCGGTAGGGCTCGACCATCGCGCACTAGCCGGACTTCTGACATGCGGAGTGATGATGACTCGGTCAAGAGACGGTCGACATCTCGAAGGTGAAGTAGGTCCGTTGGAACCGTGCCTGACCGATGCAGGTTCGTGTGACGATCCCACACTTGGTGCCTGAACGCGTCGATGTCTCCCACGCACCTTGCAAGGGCACCGACACCAACGCCAATCCCGATTTGCGGCACTCCGTCTCGCCCGACTCGCTCGTCACGCCAGTCGTCCAGCGAATCGGAGGCGACCGTAATGATGTCGCTGTCCGTAAGATGCCTGGCCACGTCTGCGTCCTCCAATGCAATAGGCTATCTACCGCCCCTCGCGGCGGGACCTTACGAGTCGTCGGCCGTTCGGCAAGTCCCGCGCTCCACGACCTACCGGAGAAACAGTAGATAGGTGCTGATCGTAACGATTTGGAACGGGATCAAGCGCAAGGGCAGGAGTATGACGAAACCAACGTGGAGGACCAGGCCAACAACCGCCGTCATTGCCCATTGCTCCGGGAAGAGGAGGCCTATTGGCAGCAGCACCTCAGCGCCAATCACGCCGATCGACAGCGTCTGCCAGACTCCAGCAGCTCCGGGCGCGCGCGCCATTCGTCCTAGCCATGCTGGGTGCCAGAATTCCCACCTGGGCATCAAATGGCGTAGCGAGGCTGCGCCGTTGAAGACTTGAGCAAGCAGCATCCCGCTTCGAAACTGCGCAGAACGAATCTTGCACCAGGCGCTGTTCCAGTAGAGGTCAATCGTGACTAGAACAACTAGCGCCTGCGCCCAGGTGTTGCCTTGAGAACTGACGACTCGGTCGGAGTAGCCGTCAAGTCGCTCGGCGGGCAAGATCGCTAGTAGACAACACATTAGGTAGATGGTGTTGAATCTGTATTCCCAATACAGTTCTGCAAAAAGTCCGAGCCCTAGAACGCAACATGCAATTCGTGAGCCAACACCGGCCATGAGCGCCGCGCTGGCAATCAGCCGAATGACCAGAAGAGGCTTATGCGTAAGCCGGATAAGCTCCGCTCGAACGTGGCCGTGGCGCCTGAGGACTGAATAATAGCCAAACGCGCGCTGGTCCACTCGACCCCAGTCTCCGCAGAAGACACTGACGCCCGTCTTGACAAAGCAGCCGAGGCCGAGCATGACACGGAATGCCTGAAGCCTCCACTCGTGGGTGTTCAGCGCGAAGCCGTGCTCAATCGCCGTCAACAACCACACGGCCAGTCACCACTCGGAACTCCGACGTGCCTCCTGCCCACATGACTACCCCACCTCCTGTCACCTCGAGACCGCGGTCACGCAGGTAGTCGATCATGAGTTGCAACTCGCCCGTACCGACCGTGTAGGCGCCGGGCGCACGCACAGAGAAGATGTTGACAGCCGTCCCTTCAGAAAGAGTTAGACGTGGGAGCACAATCGACATTCGCGTGAACATAGGCCAACTCAGAAAGCGCCCGGGTCGCTGGAGGAAGCCAGCCACGACCATGCGGATCAGTAACAGGGAAGTTGCCGTGACGCTGAGGATGGCATACATTGCGGCGCCTCCGTATCGACTACAGTTGGGGCGTGTGAGTGCGTTCTGCGTTGTACGCGAGCCCGGGCGCGACAACCTTCACGACAGCGATCGGGGACGTCGGGTCCGATAGTGTTACCGCGAGCGGTTCCACTCCCGTTAGCGAGACCACGGCTCTGGCGACTGACCGCACCTCCTGACCGATATCTTCGTCGCCGTATGCGGAGTTCCAGGCGAGGTCGCTCTCCAGAATCAGCTTTGCGTCGCTAACCTCGGATGGGAATAGGGCGCCGACAGAGCGGTAGCTCGCCTCATCGATATCGTCCCGGGTGCCAACGATCTCGGTCAGTCGACTCTGGGCTGCCTCGGTTATCGCGCGCGAGAGTGCGACGGATGGATCGGAATGACTTCCGCTGCCCAATGCGAGGAGGGGAAAGTCATGCGTAGTCAGACATGCCCGATAGCACGGGATGCCAAGCGCGTTCCGGATGCCCTGCACTTCAAGTTGCACCGCTGCGTCAAGGATCACGGGCTGAAGGACCGTCCCCGCCACTCGGTCGCAAAGCGACGCTCGGTCGATTGAGAAGATGTCGTCGCGCCCGCACGAGCTGATGATGTGTCGCTCAAGCAGTTCGTAGAGGCCATGCAACGCCGCCTCTGCCACGCTGTTCCCACTCGCTAGGCCGTTGCTACTGGAGAAGAGCCCATTCGGCCCCATGGCGGGAAGGCGCTCAGATAGTGTGAAGGACAGCCTTACTGCGTCGACTGGCACAAAGGCCGGTTCGCCTGACAAGAGGCCGGTGGCGATCGTCCAGTCCAACACCCATCGTTCTGTCAGGAGGCTACCCGGACGTTGCTGCAAGCCGAATAGGTCATATGGAAGGTTCAGATCACTCGCCGGCCCACGTACGGCTTCTGCCGGTCGAAATTGTTCTGCGTGCCAGAGCTCAACGCTCTCCATTACTGCTCCGACACGAGCAAGCGTTTGCGACAACCCCTTACCTTGTGACACCGCGAGTGTTTGAGACAATGGGCGAACTGCGACGGCCACAGGAACGCCGAGCCAGTCCAAACCCGTCACGTCGGCGACTCTCGTAATACCGAACGAAGGCAACATGTCGACGATGGTGGCCCACGTGACATCTGGATGTCGCTCGCGGTGCGTGCCCTGCTTGAAGCGCTTCCTATTATCTCCTGCGAATGGCAGCTCGTGGACCATCACGATAGGGCCTCCTCCGCGAGTGCCAGGAAGAAGAACCGCTCCGCGGCAGCGAGCGCCTCCCCACTATCTCGAAATCCGCGATCACGCGACGCCGCCTCGAGCCCGGCATTGTCATTAGGGGCTAAGGACCATGTGCTGCATAGTCGAGCAATCAGCGCAGCCTCGGAGACAGCCCGGTCCTCCCAGCCATCTAGGGTCGAACGCATCTCGCTATCGACCGCGCGGGCCAAGGCAACTCGTTGTAATACGCTCACCCAATTCTCGACTAGTGGCGCGCAGTCGTCCGCGCTGCCGCAGGTGAGTGCCTTAGTATCGAATGCCCGGACGTACGCCTTCATCTTCCTGGCTGACTCTGACAGGCTCGCCACCTCACTCGGCGTGCACCAGTAGTCCGCGCCCGCCGATGGGATCAATTCTTCAGGGACCAAAGGACCCGAAGAGCGCTGCGTGACGAAGGACGCCCAGCGTTCTTTGAAATCAGGCTGGAAAATCTGGGCGTAGCGAATTACGTCTAGCAGCGAGGCCCGCACCTCATCCCCGCTGGCTTCTGCTCGAAGCTTGTGATGCGCGTTCTTCCACATCGCGAGATACGTGGTCTTCCAACTGTCGCCGGCGAGGGCAGGATGTACCGCGCGGTGTAGCAAGTCACCTGTCCGGAGCACGTTCAGTGCCATCAGAGCGTCTGCCTTCTTCACGTCCCAGACGGCATCTTGGGAGCGGAAGAGCCTCCTTGTCTGCTCCAGCCCCGCCAGATACACAGGCCAGCCGCGTTCATAGAGGTTCTCTACCCACTGCCACGATCGGCGGGGATAGTGCTCGGCTCGCAACTGAAGGAGAGTCCATTCCCGTTGCTCCGAGCTGATCACGCCCGCCTCAAATGCTGCGGTTAGGGCGTAGCGGAAATTCACCAGTGGCACGCTCAGTTGCCGGTATTCTGGCCCACGTGTATGTGCGACTGCCACCTCGTCGTCGTCGCGGATGGCGTCCGCCTGGTACTGCGAGTACACCCATCCCATTCCATCCATGCCGTAGGTCGACAGTTCGGCGGCACGAAGGGCGCCCATGCTTGCCGCCCCGACTACCTGCACTCCCCGCTCGATAACCCAAAGTATCTCCTTGTGCCGGATCGCGGGTGCGTGGTGGAAAAGGCCATCCACGATGAGAACCCTGTCGCCCTCCGATAGTCTCAGGCCGAATAGGTCGCCATGCCTGATCGGCGGATGAACGGTGGCCGCAGGCAGTACGGAGCGCACCTCACGGGCCGTCAACGTGGGTCCGACGAAGACGTGAACCGTCTTGTCGGAAGATAAATGAGGCGCCCTATCCGTCAACGCCGCTTCTCCTCGTCCACTCTTGGCCTTCCATGGGCGCGCGATAATTGGGGCACAGGATGCCGGACGCCAGTCCGCTAGAGAGGCCCCGTCTATGCGTCGTGCTATCGGTAAACTGAAACATGACCTGGGCTGCCGCTGCCGTACGGCGCTTCCCGGTAGTTCTCGTACCGCTCACAAAGTTCGAATCCGGCAATTCTCGCCATGAGGTCAATCTCGCTCGGCCAACTGTATCGTTGCTCCACGGGCAGCAAAGTGACGCGCCCATCGTGTGTGATACTGAGCTCCTGAAACGAGATGCGCTGGCTCGCCACGTCTACCACCGTGGCCGACACATCGATACCGTCGGGCGAGACCTTTCGGACTGTGAGGTTCTTGCTTGGCTTTATAAGGCCCGGTGGCGGCACATATGCCTGAACAACCAGTCGGCCCCCTTCCTTCAAAGCACGCCGGCCGGATAGGAAGAAGGACACCTGTCGGTCTTGGGTCAGAAGCGAGAACAGCGTGCTAAACGTGGCATACGCGAGGTCCATTGGGACAGGCACGTCGAAGTCCGCCATGTCTGCGACCCAGCAGTGCACTCGGTCCGACGCCTGCACCTTCTTGAGCAGCGCTTCTACTTGCACGGGAGAGACATCGAGGCCGTAGACCTCAAGACCAGTCCGGGCGAGACCCAACGCGACCCGCCCGGTCCCGACCCCCAGTTCGAGAACATGCCCGTCGGCCGGCGCCCTCTTCCGCAGGAAGTCAATCTCCTCTGCAGGGTCGCGATTGTGCCATTCGTCGTAGACAGGCGCCCACATGTTCCATAGCCCGGCCTGTACCGCTACTTCGTCCCGATCAAGCACGTGTGTGCACTCCATTTCGCCCGTGATAGAGGCTGTCCGAACTGGGTCCGGCCGGCCACTACGGTGAGTTAGGCTATCGCCTCTGCGAGTTACATGTAAAGGCATTGACATGCTTAGCGCGGCGTGGCAAGGTGGCTACTGTCCGTGCGCTTGGACCGAAGGGGGTGAGGAAAATGTCCAGAGTTGCACTAATCGCGAAGGACCTGGTTGCACGACTTATCGGGCTAAAGGGACAAGAGCGACTGAGCGGGCTACTCGGCGATGGGAAGGGCAAGCGCCCCGTTGCCCACGACGCTGCGGTGCCGCAGTAACGCCTCGGGCGCCCGGCAGGGTGGCCCGCTAGTCGCCTCGCCGGGCGCCCACAGGAACTCATGCGCGGCCGGTTGCCCACCACACCTATGAGGGGAGCGCGATGACCCCCAGGTTGTCGACTTGGCACCCGGCGGTCGAGAGGTCGTTTGTTGACGCCCAGATGGAGCGATTTCTCACGGCCGCGCGATCGATTCTTGAGAGTGGCGGCGTTGACGCTCACACATGGCGTAAGGCGGGCGGAGTTGCACAACGCCTCAAGCCCGTAGACCTCGAAGGGCCTGCGCTCGCAGACGCCGACATAGACCGGCTGGCCGAGCAGTACGACTCGGCGCACGGGCTGGTTCTATTCCGGCTGCCCGTACCGTCGGCCACGGAGGTGCACCCTCTCCTTCGCCTGGCGGCCTCGCTGCGGGCGCGCATCGACTTGCGTTTTCCTGTTCGACACCCCGCTGAAGTCGGGATGCCGGCGGGTAGCGAAGTCGTAAAGATCTTCGACGCGGGCCGCGCAGCAGGCATAGCGATGTCGCAGCAGGAGCTGGTTCCCCACCAAGACGCGATCGGGAATGGGGGCCGAATCTGCACCGTCGGACTATACGTGGAGCAATCGCCGGCCGTTGGAGGTGTTACGTACTTCCGGAACGTACTTCTGCTCGCTGTTACTCTCGCCGACCTGGATGCCGACTCGCTGCGACCGCTGTTCCTGCCGGACGCTCTCACCGTGATAGCGCGACGCGGTGACAGGTTGTTACGTGTAAGAGGTCCTGTGCTGTACATCAACGAGAGCGGGCGGCCGCAGGTGTTCTTGCGCGCTGCCGACCGTGACGTCCAGGTAGTGCCCCGGCCCGAAAGTGCGGCGGCGATCGAACACCTCACGCGAGCGGTCTCGCCAGAAGCCCCGGGCGCCCTTGTGTGCGACCTCAATTCGCCTGGGGTTGGGGTTATCTTCGACAACGCGGCTCTAGTGCATGGTCGAACCCCTTTTCGGGACTCCGCATTGGGGCGGCATCGACGTACTCTAGCGAGGAAATGGTGGGCGAGTGTCGAGGAGGCCACCGAATATCAAAGCTATCCCGCATTGGCGGTTGAGCCAGAATTTCGGTCCACTCTCCCTGACATTTTCGGCGATCACCTACTCCAAGGAACCTGGATGTATGACCCTGACGCCGATATTGACATTCGGGAATCATAGGAGACGTCGTGAAACTCTGGCCGGCCGGCCGCTCGACACTGAGCACAACGTCGGAAGCATTCCTCCAAGCTGTCGGGACCGCCGCGCCTAACAGCGATCTGTCACTAATCCCCTCGGCCTTGGAATCGCCGGCGGTTGAGGCAGATCCAGTGGCTGTGCGTAACCCATACTCTCTCAGCGCTGAGGAGATCGCAAGCATTTCCGAGCAGTTCCACGGCCGGTTCGGATCGGTCGTCTTCGACTGTGGTCCGTTAACGGCGACGGCACAGCAGCACCCCCTAGTGGCGATGGGCGAACAGCTTAGGCGCGCTATGCCGTGTCGGTGGCCAATTGCCAACGCCGCTGAAGCACCCGACGGCACAGCCAAAATCTTCGACGTGGGGCGGAACGGAACCACGCCAAATTCAAACAGGCTACTCGCTCCACACCAGGACGGGCTGCAGCTTGGTGGAGCGATAGCGGTCGCAGGTCTTTGGACGGACAGCGCCCCGCAGCGAGCGGCGGCTACCTATGTCCAGAATATGCTGCCTCTGATAGTGGATCTGTGGCGAACCGATCTGGAGGCATTCGACACCCTCTCTAGGCGGGACGCGATAACTATCACCAGACGACGAGACAAGGCGCAGACTGTGTCGCCCATTGTGTTTGTCCGCGACAGTCGGCCGCGTGTTCTGTTCCGAGCGCCCGGTGAGGAGTACGACGTCCACCCCTCATCGCGCCATCGCAATTCTCCGGCAGCGCGCGCGTTCGAATTCCTTGTCGAGTACACCCGATTCGGCGCACGTGGATCCACTTTCACGTACTTCGACCGCCCCGGCCGAGGGATATTCATGAATAACCACATCTGCGTCCATGGCCGGACAGCTTATGCGGACGGCGGGAACCCCAACGAGACTCGCGTGCTCGCAGGAAAGTGGTGGGCGCTGGAGGAAAAGTACAACCAACTCCCGTGGCGTTGAGCTTTCGGGAAGCGACACACTCGATGCGGAATGCGGAACAACGGGAACGCGGGCGTTTGTTGGCGCTTCCCCCGCGATGCCCGCCGCCCGCTGTAGGCACTGACGGCACCGGCCGATCACGCCAGTCGTGCGCACTCGCCTGCTGCCACATGACTACGGGGCCCCTACGTAGTGGCAATCGGTGGCCCGATCCTGCTGGCGGATGACAGACGACTGGGACAGCATGGCGTGGCGCGCGTGTGGTCGGCCTAGCCCAAGTTAGGCTTGGAAGCATGTCGCTAAAGCGAAGCGTCGCGCTACTTCGAGATGTGTCCTACCGGAACCTCTTCGTGGGGCGCACAGTGTCAACTCTCGGCAATGCGATCTCGCCTGTGGCGCTCGCATTCGGCATTCTGGAAGTGACGAAGTCTGCCGCAGCACTCGGACTAGTCTTGGCCTGTGCAATCGTCCCACAAGGGGTGTTCTTACTAGTCGGAGGAGTGATCGCCGATCGCCTTCCGCGCCGCAACATCATGGTGTGGTCGAACGTGCTGTCGGCCTTGAGTCAAGGCGCGATTGCTTTCCTGCTCGCCGTTGACGCCGCGCAGCTCTGGGAGCTTGCGACTCTGTCGGCGATTTCTGGAACGGCGGCTGCATTCTTTGGGCCGGCGTCTCAAGGCGTCTTGCCACAGGTCGTCGACCGTAGTGCGATTCATGGCGCCAACGCCCTATTGCGACTTGCTCAGAATAGCGCCAGAATCGTTGGGCCCGCGATTGCGGGGGTCATTGTCGTGACCGCCGGTCCTAGCGCCGCGATTGCAATTGACAGCGCGACGTTCGTTGCATCGAGCTATTGCATGATGCGCCTTCGCGTGCCATTGCCGCGTCGGGTCGAGACCCGATTCGTTAGAGACCTTGTGAACGGGTGGCACGAGTTTTGGTCGTACGGCTGGTTATGGACCATCGTTCTCCAGTATTCACTAGTCAATATGGCGTGGGCATGCGGATTCCAGACGCTCGGCCCCGTTGTGATCAGCCAGGCGGAGGGTGGCGCAGGTCTATGGGGTGCGGCCATGTCGTGCTTGGCGGCCGGCCTTTTGCTAGGGGCACCGATTGTCCTTTACTGGAGACCGCGCCGCCCACTCCTCGCCGCATGTGCCGGCACAGTACTCAAGACTTTGCCGTTGCTCGCACTTGCGTTCAGCCCGAGCGTCTTCACCATCGGTATAGCCACCCTCCTCGCGGGAGTTGGCACGGAAATCTTTGTCGTAAACTTCAGCGCCGTCATGCAGGAGCGCATACCGGAAGAGAAGTTGAGCCGGGTCTCCTCGTATGATATTCTTTTTGGCCTTGCTCTCACTCCAGTTGGCAACATAGCGGCCGGACCGCTCCTTGATGTGCTCGACACGCGACGCGCACTGCTGCTGTTGTCGGCTGTGATCGTAGTCAGCACAGGCCTCGTCGCTGTAAGACGGAGCGTCATCGCAATAGTGAGGCCATCCCACCAAACGGCGGCGCTGAATTCGCAATCGACGCCGCCGACTCCTGCCGAGCATCGCTCGGTGGCCGGCCCGCCCGAAGGGCGAGCAGCTGAGGCGGGGTCGCCAAGCACGTGACGTGCATCGGATGTACCGGTGCGGTGCGCCCGGATCGAGGACCGTTGCGCTGGCAGTCGAAACGGATCGCTGCGAACGGTTCGACCTCGACCCCTAAACGACGCACAGCGGGCCATCGCTCACCCGTCAGCTTTCAGGGGCTTCCGGTGCATGACGCCCAACGTGTCGCCCAACTGCGCCTTTCCGCGCTGAACGCCATGAAGACCGCGAACGAGCTCGAGCGCGAGTGGACGGCTTCGTTCTACGGCACGGGCACCTACGCCGCGGCCGCAGATAAGTACAAGCTGTTCGTGGAGAACATCGAGCAGATCCGCCGAGATGCTGACCCGCTCTTCCTCGATGGCTGGCAGCGCGACGTACGCCCATCCACCGCTGACAAGGTGGGCGGCTAGAGCCTTCTGCCGAATCATGCTGGCCGGGTCCCGGGCCAGATGCAGATGAGGGCAACGTCGTCGGTGCCCTGGCACATGTACTCGCTGTCGTCGCCGGTAGGCACGGTATGGTGCTGCTTGGGCTTGTTGGTGCGGCGCTCCACAACGTTGCGTTCCTTGGACCGCAAGGGCATCGAAGGTCAGCAGTCGCCCGTCGCGAGGACCGCGGCCCGGTGGCGTGTGCCCATGGTGGACGGTCGGTGGGCGAGGGCTGGTTCGCAGGTCGGGCGGACGGCTAACCGGGCGGGAGCAGCGTTTCGTCTCAGAGGCCATGGAAGCGCTAGACGCGGGCTGGACGCGACGCTTTCGCTCGATGACATCACCTCGATCATGTAAGTCCAGGCCCTGAAAGCGACGTGCGTGACGGGGCGCTCATCGGCATGAGCGGACACTGAGGGTCGACCGACGATCCCTGTCCTGCAACCGTTCTCCGACGCGGCTGACGCCGCCTTCCCTCGCATGAAGCGTTGACGCCACGAAGCCCGGTCGCCGACTGGTCAGCCCAATGCGTAGTCGGCGACCTCGCCCAAGTCGGGTCGGTATCCGTCGCTCGTGTCGACGGCCAGTTTCGGCAACGTCAGCCCGATCCATTCGGCACGACCGGTGGTGTGGGGGTGCGCGCGGGCGTGGACGACATCACCCTCACGGCGCTCGGCCTGGCGGCGGACGAGCACCGTCGGGTCGCAGGCGCACTCGACGGTCCGGACGGTGTGTGGCACGTCGATGCGGTCGAGGCCGTTGCGCCAGACGTGATCCTGGAAGGCTGCCTCGCCGACGAGCGTCACGCCCGCCCGCAGGAGCAGTGTGAGTGCGTCGAAGAAGACGGCGAGCGTCGCGACGGTGAGCGGATCGCCCGCCGCTGGCTCGAAGCCGGGCGTGTTGAGGAATATGCCTTCCTTGATCTCGTTTCGGCTGATCATCGGGCATCCGATGCGCCGCGCGAGGATATGGGACAGGGTGGTCTTGCCCGTGCTGGCTGGCCCGGTGATCAGGATCAGGCGGGGCGGCTCGAGGCGCACGCTCACCTGCTTGCCCGCCATGGACCGTACGGTACCGCCGACTTGCAGGCACGCGCGCTCCCACCGGCCGGATCGTCTTGTGCTCCGGGTCAAGGCAATCGAAGAGGGCTTGCCGCTCCGGCCGTTCAGTCAGGGTTTCCTGACCGGCTAAGGGTTTCCGGTCAGGTTCTGAGTGGTGATGTCACCCGAACAGGGGGTTGCCGGGTCAGGTGGTGGAGCTAACGTCGAGGCCTACTCATCGAGTACCCCAACTGCATCACCCAGGCCCGCTCCGGGATCTGCTCCGCGCACTCCGCGGTGTTGCGTACATAGCGCCCACCCGCCTTCTGGCCGGTCGGCCCGTCCGGAATCCCCGCACCCGCGCGAGCACCCGGTGCCGTTCTGGCATCCACGACCCGTACGGGTCGAACCCCGCCGCCCTGCGCGGCACTGCACCATCCGACCCCCAACGTCGACCCCGCCGACCGTGAAGGCTGGCACCACATCCCTGTAGGGGAGCCTAGCCGCCGCCCGGCGCCAATCACTCCCTGTGAGGGAACGTCGCGACCGTGCCGGTCGCCACCCGGCGTGTCCGCCGAACCCCGCCCCGGGGCCTGCAGCACCGCTGTCGCCACGCCCACGCTCGGGCAAATGTCCACACCAGACAGACTCGGCCGCCACGTCGGCCCGCTCGCTGTCCCTAGGGACGCCCCCCGCCGAGCGGCTCGTATGACTTGACTTCCCCCGCGGTCGAAGCGTCGATCGACGAGAACCTCTGCGACCGCCACGGGGACCAACACTGCCACGACCCCGGAAGGGGGACTTCACCATGCCCACCGACAACCCGACGCCGGCAGCGTCGCCGGTCGACCTGACCGAGGTGCTGGCGGCCGCCGCGCGCTGCGTCAACTGCGAGCTGGACATCGACGAGCTCGTGGTCGCGAACGCGCTGCAGCCCGATCTGGTGCTGCGGCTCGTGCACGCCGCGGTGCGGCTGGCCACCCTGCACTACACGCAGGCGCTGCTCGCCCACGCCGCCGAGTCCCTGCAGTACGTGGCGGCCGACGTGGACGGCACACCCGTGCACGCCGACGAGTTGGCGTACCTGAACGCCACGCTCGCCACCGTCGACCACGCCGAACCGCTGCTGAGGGTGGCGATCGCGCACGCCTGCCGCCGCCTGCACGCCACCGGCCTGGGGTTGGTCTGGCCCGTCGACCACGAGCGCGACCCGCCCACACCGGACCAGCCGGCAACGCCGCCGGCGCCCTGACCCAGGGCACTCAACCCGAGAACCCGTACCGCGCAAGAGAAGGGAGCACCCAGGTGAACCTCACCGACAACCAGGCCCGGCTCCGCGACGCACTGCGGAGCGTCGGTGCCGACGGCGCAAGCGCCGCCGCACTGGCCGACACGACCGGCCTGGGCTACTCCACCGTCACTCGGCTGCTACGCGAACTCGACGAGCTCGCCGCCGCCAGCCGCGACGCCACCACCGGCCTGTGGCACGCCACCGGCCACCCGAGCCCGGCATCCGCCGACACCGGAGGCGACGACACCGCCACCCGCGCCGACGCCACCGGTGACGGCGATGGGCCCAGCCCCACACCCGCCCCGGACAGCGAACCGGCGGTGCGGATGCGCAAGGGTGCCCTGCGCGACCTGGTGCTCGCCGCGCTGCGCGACGCCGCCGGTCAACCGCTCGGCCCGACCGAGCTGTCCCACCGGCTCGGCGGCCGGTCGCAGGGTGCGATCGCCAACGCCTGCGACGCGCTGGTGGCCACCGGCCACGCCGTGCTGACCAGCGAACGCCCGCGCCGCTTCGCCGCCACCACCTGAGCCCGGCTCCCTCCCAGAACGGGGGCGCCGGCCCGCCCAGGGCAACCCATCCGGCGCCGGCAGGCCGGCGCCCCCGACCCAACACTTCGAGGAGAACCAACACCAGATGACCACTGTCATCGATGAATCCCAGGGTCACGGTCCTGGCCGGTGCGTCTGCCCGACCGACTGCCCGACATGCGGCCGGCCGTCTGGTGAGCGCCACGACCTGGACTGTCCCTGGACGCGCGGCACCGTGGCCCACGAGTGGCCCGCCATCGCGGCGGAGCCGACGGTCGCGGTTGGGCACACCCACCGGCCGGGCTGCCCGCACGTCGTGCGACGGCCCGGCGGCCTGTCCGCCCTGGTCGACGAAGGCCACGTCCGATGCCTGATGTGCGGGCGACTGGACACCATCGAGGCCACCTCGATCGACAGCTTCGGCGGCACCACCGAGCACCACCAGCGGTGCACCGCCTGCGGACAGACCTGGGGATGGGCCGACATCAGCGCCATCCTCTGACAACCCATCCACGACCGGAGAGGCCCGCGTACCCGCGCGGGCACCTCCGGCCCCTTCGCGTACGCGGCCGGGGCCGCCCCGCCCGGGGCGGCAGCAACACCCCGGTCCGGCCGCGTACGGCCGCCCTTTCACCCCTTCCAGCGCCAACACCGCAGCGCTGGAGCCAACATCGACTGTCCAGAAAGGACACAATCCATGGCTGAGAGTCTGGTCGCGTTGCCCCACAGCGGGCTGCGCGTGCCGCACACCGACCTGCACGTCACCTCCGCCCGCACCCTGCCGGGCAGCGACGGCGAGATGCTGCACGCCGTCCTGCGCCGCAACGGCCGGGTCGTCGGCCACCTCGTCAACGAGGGCCGCGGCGGCCCCACGTTCTTCCAATCCACAGGCGCCGGCTTCGGCTGGCGCGACCTGGAAGCCTTCGTGGCCGCCTGCCGCACCCCGGCCGGCGACCAGGTGCCGGACGAGCACGTGCTCGACGTGCTGGTCGACGAGTACCGCACCACCCGGTCCGTCACCGCCACCACCAAACGCAACCTCACCCCACTGAGGCTGTGCGTCCTGCTGGACGGGCTGACCTTCCGGGTCGGCCACGCCGCCGCGAAGCCGATCACCACACCCGAGCGGCGGGCCCGGCTGTGCGCCGAACTCGCACACGCCGGCACCGTCCTCGACGGCGAGTGGTGGCAACTGTGGAACCCCGGCCGCGGCTGGGAGGACCTCACCCCCCGACCCGCCACCACCTGAACCCCCGGCTCCACCGTCCACACCAGACACCCGCCCGCCCGTACGGTCGCGACTTGACCACCGGCGCGCGGCGAGCGTGCATGGACGGGCGGGACCCCGGCCGACCACGGCCAGCGCACACACGGGTGACCCGCACCCGGGGGGTCACGCGGTGGCCCGGCCACCGACCCGCCGCCCCACGGCCCGGTTGGCCGGCCACCGCAGTGACCATCCCAGCCCGCGGATGTCCCCGCCGCCGTACCGCCGCCATGACTGCGGCGGCGGGTGACCCGCCCAACCGACTGCTCGACGCGTCCTGTCCGACCCCCGCACCGCGCCGACCGCGCGCCCGCGGGTCCGGGACGCGCACCTCTGGCTTTCCCTTCCCTGCCCGCCGTTGTGCGGCCGGTGCAACTCCGGCCCGGGTCTCGTCGTGACCCGGCGCAGACGACGCCGGGCGGGCCTCTGGGAGGGGTCATGCACCAACTGTTCACCACCAAGCAGGTTCGCAACCTGCAACGCGGGACCCGTGGCGTGCTGCTGTTCGGCATCGTCACGTCGATCTCGGCCAACGTGCTGCACTCGCTGACCCGGCCGGAAGCGGCCGGCGAGCCGCAGTGGCGGCTGGCGTCCTCGGCGGCCCTGTCCGCGCTGGCGCCGCTGGTGCTGTTCGCCTGCACCGAACTGGTCAGCCGCATCCCCGTGCAGAGCCGCGTGCTCGGCACGGCCCGGCTGATCGTCACCTTCGCGGTGGGCGGCTTCGCCGCCTGGGTGTCGTACTGGCACATGCAGTCCGTCGCGTATCTCCTCGGAGAGACGACGGGCACGCAGTACGTCTACCCGCTGATCATCGACGGACTGATGATCGTCGCCACCATCAGCCTGATCGAGCTGGGCCGGCTGGCCCGCTCGGTGCACCAGGCAGCTTTGGAGGCGGCCGGCCCGGAGACGGATGCCCGCAAGGCGACCGGCAGGCGGAACGCACCGGCCGGCACCGGTGCCCAGAACCGCCGACGAAACCAGCCCCGCCGCCCCCGCCCGCCGCGACCCCGGCCGGCCGGCGAGGCGCAGCCACGAACCGCCGAGGCCGATACGGCGGCGCCGGTCAGCCCGGCCCCAGCCCTGGCCACGCCCCGGTAACCGCGCGGAGGAGCCCACCACCTGTGGTGGGCTCCTCCACCACCCGCGACATCCAACACCTACTCCCACCTATCGATCAGACCGCACCCGGTTGCTCCGGGCGGTCGACCCTGCCCGAGAAAGGCCTACAGCCGATGCCCGCGAAGGTCCTCGGCGGCGTCGCCGCCGCGATCACGATCCTGCTGGTCGTCTGCATGGGCGCCCTGTCCTCCTGCGGCGCCTCCAGTGCGCTGCCCGCCTCCTGCACCGCCACCGATATCAGCGACCCGACCGCGGGCGGCGCGATGGCCCGGTACGACCGCGAGCAGATCGCCAACGTCGCCACTATCATCACCGAAGGCCGGGCACGCGCCGTGCCGCCGTGGGGATGGGTGGTCGCGGTCGCCACCTCCTTGCAGGAGTCCGACCTGCGCAACCTGCCGTACCTGGGTGCGGACAACGACCACGACTCGATCGGCCTGTTCCAGCAACGCCCCTCGCAAGGCTGGGGCACGCCCGAGCAGCTGGCCGAACCCGCCTACCAGGCCGGCAAATTCTTCGACGCACTCCTGCAGGTCGACGGCTGGCAGGAGATGCCGCTGACCCAGGCCGCCCAGGCCGTACAGAACTCGGCCTACCCGGACGCGTACAGCGCCCACCAGAACCAGGCCATCGCGCTGGTCGCGGCGGTCGGCGCCAGCATGGGCATCACCGCCGCCGCCGGCGCCGCCTGCGGGCAGTGGACCCAACCCGTCCTCGCCCCGATCGTCTCCGGATTCCGCACCGCGCAGCGCCCCGACCACCAGGGCGTCGACCTCGGCGCGGCCCGCAACACCCTGATCGCCGCCGCCTCCGCCGGCACCGTCATCGCCGCCCGCTGCAACGCCCACACACCCGACGGCACCCTGCTGTCCTGCGACACCGACGGCAGCCCCACCGTGCTCGGCTGCGGCTGGTACGTCGACATCGCCCACGAGGGCGGGATCATCACCCGCTACTGCCACATGCAGACCCAACCCTGGGTCGCACCCGGCGACCTGGTGGTGACCGGACAACCCATCGGCGTGGTCGGCACCTCCGGGCACTCCTCCGGACCGCACCTGCACTTCGAGGTCCACACCAACTCCGACCGCTCCTCCGCCGGCGCCACCGACCCCGTGCCCTTCATGGCCTCCGTCGGCGCCCCCCTCGGCTGACACCACCACATCTTCCCGGCTGGTCGCCGCCGCCGTCCCGAACGTCCACATCGGATGGTCGGGCCGGCCGCCGCGCCCACCCGGCGCGAACCTGGCTCCACCGCCGCCGAGCACCCGCCCGGCGGCTTGCCTGCATAGAAGGGGGACCACCGTGTCCACCACCCAGCACAACCCGGACCAGCCCCGCTACCCGCACGTGCGGGTCGAGCTGGCCGGCGAGGACGGCAACGTGTTCACGGTCATCGGACGTGTTGCCGCCGCCCTGCGCTCCGCGGTCGGCCGGGAAGCCGCCGCGGAGTTCAGCGCTGCAGCGTCGAGCTGTGACTCGTACGACGCGGTCCTGCGCCTGGCCATGTCTACCGTCGACGTCCGCTGACCGCCACGACCCGCCAGGTCGCGCCCCCGGCCCCCAGCCCTCACCGGCACGGGCCGGGGGCGTGTCCCAACATCGACTGTCCACAGTGGATAGAGAGGAGGTTGTGCCGTGCTCGACGACGACGGCACCCTCACCGGTGACTACCCGATGCCCGCCGCGTACTGGCGGCTGGCCGAGCACTATCCGATCGTCGTGCGCATCCGTGCCGCCCGCATCCCGACCGCGCCCCGGCTGGCGTTCGCCGGCGAGTTCCAGGCGCTGTCGGACATCTTCGGCCAACGCCACCTCGACCTGTGGTGGCTGACCCACCACGACGCCTACCTGCCCGAGCCCACGCCGCGACGCGACGCCTTCGATACGCTCACCGCGGCGCTGCCGGAGACGTTCGTGACCGTGGTCGGCTCCTGTCATCCCTGCTGCCTGTTCCTCACGGTGCCGCTGTCGGCGCTGACCGAACAGGTCGCGGACGCCATCCTCGCGGCCCACGCAGGGAGGCAGTCGGATGCGTGAATCAAGGCACCTGTGGATGGTGCCGGCGGCCGGCATCGCCATCGCCGCTCTGGCCGTCGGCCTGGCCGCGAGCGGCCAGGCTAGCACCGCGACCCTGCTCGCGCTGGCCGCCCTGACCGCGCTCGCTGCCGCCCACTGCGCGACGGTGGCCGTACTGCGGGGCCGGCTGCGGCAGGCGTTGACCGACCCGTCACCGGCCTGCCCGGGTCGCCCAGCACCACCTCGAGACCGCCGGCACCGGTGTGACGGTGGCGCTGGTCGACGTCGACCGGCTGCACCACATCAATAACCAACACGGCCACGCCTTCGGCGACGCCTACCTACGCGCCGTCGCCACCGCCCTCACCGACGCCGCCAACCGGCCGGGCGACCTGGTCGCCCGGCTCGGCGGCGACGAGTTGCTCATCCTCACCACCACACCGCCACCGGCGCTCGCCGACACCCTGACCGCACGGCTGGCCGTGCCCGCGAACGTCGCCGGCACGCCCGTGCCGCTGTCGGTCAGCGTCGGCATCAGCCCCGTCACCAGCGACGCGCACACCGCGCTCACCTGCGCCGACCTGGCCATGTACGCGGCCAAACGCCGCGGCGGCGGGATCGACCTGTACGACCCGGCCCGCCACGGCCCCCCGCCACCAGCCGGTGGCCGACCGCAGGTCCGCCTGCGCGACCGGCCACGCACCACCAACCGGTAACCACCCGCACAGACCCACCGCACCTATCCAGCCATCTCCCTACCTGGCCGTGTCCCGGCCGCAACACCGCGCGTACCAGCGCACCCGGGCACGGCCGACCGGCCGTGCCCTCACCTCTATTGGAGAGGAGGCGGCATGTCCGCCCATCCGCTCACCCCGCACCAACCCCGGCCGGCGCTGCTACCCGGCCAACGCGTGCACGTCAACACGCACGCCGCCGCCTGGATGCCGGCCACCGTGCTCACGGTGGCCCACGCCCGGGTCGGTATCGCCCTGCACACCGGGCAGGGCCTGGCGCGGCGCACCGTCGCGCCGTGGCTCGTCGCCCCCGCCGACGGTCTGCACCTCGCCGCCGTGCGGGAGGTCCGCGAAGGCGACCAGGTCGCCGGCGCGGACGGTACCCGCCACACCGTCGCCACCGCGCCCTGGCGTGGCGGCGACGGCTGGTGGGTGCTCGCCTACACGTCCGGCCAGCAAGCGGTCCTGCCCCCGGGCACGGTGCTGCGCCTGGCCGACCCCACCACCGCCGCCGACCCCTGCTTGGGGCTGCGGCGGTCCTGACCCAGTATCTCGCCGGCCCGGCCACCCAGCACACCACGGGTGGCCGGGCCGGCACCCACCACTATCCGTCCACAGAAGACGGACGCGGTTGGCCCAGGCCGCCGCACAGGCCAACGGCGCTCGCCGTGGCCTGTGCCGCCGTCGGGGTCACACGCACTCCGACGCCGGGAAGCCACCGCTTGCCCGGCGATGCCGCCACGCGGCGGCATCAACAACCCAGATCGTCCATCCACAGTGGAGGAGACACCGTGGACCACGATCCTGCGGTCTCGCGGGCGGTGCTGATCGCCGCCGCGGGCCGCCATCACCTGGCCCTGACCGGGAACCCGGACGGCTGCGCCGTGCTGGCCCACCGGCTGCACACGCTGCTGCCCGACCTGGACCCCGGGCAGGCGGTCACCGTCGCCGGCGTGCACGCCCAGGCCGGCCTCACCCGCCCCGACCCGCTGCGCCCGCCGTGGCAGCACCCTGCCGCCACCCTCGAGGTGGTCGACCTGATCGGCGGCCGGCACCGGCCCGGCGTGGTGACGCTCGCCCACGACGGCCTGCTCTACCTGGACCACATCCAGGCGCTGCACCCGAACGCCTTCTCCGCCCTCGTGGCGGTGCTCGAAGCGCGTCGCGTGCTGCTGCAGACCGCCGACGGCCAGCTGACCCGACCCGCCGACCTGCACCTCGTGGCCGCCTGCCCCGGTGCCTCCCGGTTCCCGGCGTGGGCGGCCCGGCTGCTCGACCGCATCGACATCCGCACTCACCTCGACACGACCACCCCCGACCCGGACGACAGCACCACTACGGTCGCCCAAGTCCGGGCGGCGCGCCACGCCGCAAAGACCCGCTGGCTGTGGCTGGGTCAGGTGGTCACGGTCAACGCGCACGCCACGCAGGCCGCCCTACACGCGGCGCTACGCGGCACCGCAGCGCAGGCGCTGCACCTGGTCGACCACCACGTCGCCGCCGGCGCACTGTCCGGCCGCGGCCGCCTCGGCGTGCTGCGCGTCGCCCTCACCATCGCCGACCTGGCAGGTCACCACCTGCCCACGGTCGACGACATGGCCGAGGCGCTGGCGTGGCGCACCGCGACTTGACCCAGCCGCCACGCCCAGGTTGCATTCCAACCCGCCGCCGATCCGTTGCCACGGAAGGAAACCAACCACCATGACCGACACCCCGGCCAGCGCCGGCCAGCCGCCGTTCGCGGCGCTGGTCGCCGAACTGGTCGAACTGGGCTTCACCGCCGCGCACTACCCCACCGCCGGGCCGCGGCAGTTCACCGCCCCCGGCACCACGCTGTCGGTCGTCATCGACGACGGCCGCACCCCGCCCCGCGCCGTGCTCACCGCCGAGCGCGGACCGGCCTGGCAGCTCACCTTGACCGGACCCGTGCCGGACGACACCCAGGTCGCCGCCCTGCACGCGGCCCTGCACCAGCGCACGACGGCCACGACCTCGGCCTGAGATCAACAGCCGTGTGTGGGCGCGGGACACCCGAACCCGGGGTCCCGCGCCCCGTCGTGCCCAACCGACCGTACGGCCGGAAAGGAGAAATCCCAGACGTGACCACCGACCGGTACAGCGTCGCCGGCCTGGCCCGCTTCGCCGACACCATCCGCACGCTCACCGACCGCACGACGTGGGCGACCAACCTCGGCACCGCGATCCGCACCGTGCTCCGCCACACCCACCTGCCGCCCGAGCAGGACGTGCGCGACCTGGACGTCGACGCGATCCTCGCCACCTTCGCCGCCAACGCCCGCGACGACCTGTCGCCCACGAGCATCAGCACCTACGACACGACCTTCCGCAAGGCCGTACGCCGGTTCGTCGCCTACACCGACGGGCTGCGCTCCTGGGACCGCGACGAACGTCCCGCCCAGAGCACCGGGGCACACCTGCTCGCGCACGCTCTGCAGCTGCGCCCCGACGTGACTGTACGGCTGCGGCTACCCGCCGACCTGACCGCCCGCGAGGCCAGGCGGCTGACCCGGCTCATCGACGCCCTCGTCGACGACCCGACACCCACCGACCACCCGTGACCTGACAGTCCCACACAGGACGCATGCCAGGGCCGCACCCGAACCACCTTTGTACGGGCGCCCCACCAGCGCAGGCACCGCCTGCCGGTGGGGACCGCCGCCCGTCTCCCGCCCGCGAGGCAACCGCAATGCCCGCGCGCCCCGGAGACGGGGCGCGCGGGCCTGCCCACAAGGAGATCACCCATTGTGAACCCCACACCACCACAGCCGGACCCGGAACCGTCCACAGCAGACACACCCGACGACATCGCCGGGCGGGGGCATCGGGCCGGTGAGCTGTACCGCAGGGTGGCACTGCACCTGGCCGCCCACCCCGACGACCTGTTGAAGGTCGGCGAGGTCACCACCGCCATCGACGCCCCCTCCAGCGGGGCCGTCTTCGAAGCGCTCAAGCGCATGGCCGCGGCCGGGCACGCCGCCCACCACAGCGATCCGCACCGCTTCCAGGTCACGGCGGCCGGCATCGCCGCCGCCGGCACCCTGCCCCCACCACCACCCCGCGCCCCCGGCATCAGAACGCAGGGCAGGCGGGGTCCGGTGCGCCGACCCAACGGGGAGCTGTACTACCCGCGCAAGCTGGCTGGCGCCACCGACCTCGACGTCCTGCAACGGCTACGGGAGCGGCGCATCCCCGCGCTGCTCTACGGCCCGCCCGGCACCGGCAAGACCGCCATGCTGGAGGCCGCCTTCCCCGACCTGCTCACCGTCACCGGCACCGGAGACACCGTCGTCGAGGACTTCCTCGGCAACTTCGTCCCGCTGCCCGACGGCGGCTACGAGTACGCCTACGGCCCGCTCGTGCAGGCGATGCGGGAAGGCCGGCCGCTGCTCATCGACGACGCCACCCTGATCCCACCCAAGGTCCTCGCCGTCCTGTACCCGGCGATGGACGGCCGGCGGGTCATCCACCTCACCGGCTACCGCAACGAACGCGTCGAAGCCGTTGACGGCTTCTACGTGCTCGCCGCCCACAACCCCGGCGTGCACGGCGCCATCCTCACCGAAGCCCTGGCTTCCAGGTTCGACGTGCACATCGAGGTCACCACCGACTGGGCCCTGGCCCGCCACCTCGGCGTCCCCAAACCCGCCATCGACGCAGCCAGAGCCCTCAACCAGGCGCTGGCCGACGGGCGGGTCTCCTGGGCGCCCCAGCTACGCGAACTGCTCGGCTTCGCCCGCGTCCGCAAGACCCTCGGGCACGCCGCAGCGGTGGCCAACCTCGCCGGCCGCGCCCCCGAGGCCGACCGCAGCGAGGTCGTCGCCGCGCTCAACCAGCACTTCGGCACCACCGTCACCCCGCTCGCCCTCGGCGACCAACGCTGACCGCCAACCAGGACGACTCGCAAACCATTCATCGATTCGAAGGGAGGCATGCCTCGCCATGCCGCACCGAAGCACCAACCATCTGCGGCCGACGGCCCGGCCGGCCACACCGCCGGCCGGGACCGACGACCCGTGGCAGCGGTGGAGCCGCGCCTGGACCAGGCAGGCCGCCAAGTTGACCGGACGTACGGACGTCACCGTCACGGTGGCGCCCGGCGCCGGCGGCGGCGCACCCGCCTGCTCCTGGCCCGACCTGGGCCGTATCGAGGTCGACGCCGCCTACATCGGCGACCCGAACATCGCCGACCCCAGACGGGCCGCCCACAAACAGACCGTGCCCACCGGGTACGGGCTGCTCGTCCACGAGGCCGCCCACACCACCCACAGCCGCTGGCGCCCACCACCCGGGACCCCGCCCGTCGTGGTCGCAGCGGCCGACCTGCTCGAGGAATCCCGCGCCGAAGGCCGCCACCGGCAACGCCGCCGCGGTGACCGGCGCTGGCTACGCCACACGATCACCACCCTGCTCGACCACGCCGACACACCCGTCGACGACCCGTGGCACGCCGGCAAACTCGCCGGCCTGCTGCTGGCCCGCGCCGACGCGCGGGTCATCAACCAGCGCGACACCCGAGGCGCCAAAGCAGCCGTCGTCGCCGTCATCGGCCCCGACAAACTCCGCGCCCTGCGCGAAGTCTGGAAAGCCGCGCACCAGGTCGATGACACCGACGCCACCGCCATGGTCGAACTCGGCGCTCAGTGGTGCCACATCCTCTGCATCGACCCAGATCAGCAGCCCGACACCCCGGCGCCCGACGACGGCGCCTTCGCCGGCCGGCTCGCGGCCGCCATCATCGGCTACCTCGCCGCCACCGCCGGACTCACCCCCGGCCAGTACATCCAGCAACAGATCGAAGCCCGTCACGGGGCACCCGCCTCGTGGACCCCGCGCGACCCCACCGGCGACGAACAGGCCGCGGCCCGCACCCTGGCCGCACGCCTCGCCGCAGCAAGGGTGCAGCATCCGGAGCCGGCGACGAAGCCGGCCCCGATACCGCCGGGCCGGCTGCGCACCCGCGCCGCCATCACCATCGATGCGCAACGCGCCGCCGGCGCCATCCCTACCGCCACCCCGTGGCAGCAGCGCACCACGCTGCCGCCACCCAAACCCGACCTGCACCTGGGCATCCTGGTCGACACCTCCGGCTCCATGCACGACTACATGGCACCGCTGTCCTCGGCCGGGTGGATCCTCGCCCACGCCGGACGACGCAACCACGCCACCGTCGCCCTCATCGCGTTCGCGGAGAAGGCGACCCTGGTCCTGCCACCGAGACGGTGGCCGACCCAGGTGCCCCAGATGCACGCCTTCGGCGGCACCACCGCGTTCTGCGACGCGGTCAAACTCGCCGACACCCTGCTCGACCTGCGCAACCAGCGCACCCTACGGCTGCTCGCCGTCGTCTCCGACGGCGACCTGCCCGACCTCGAACCGGCCCAACGACTCATCAGCACCCTGCACCACGACGGCTGCCCGGTCCTGTGGCTACGCCCGGACGGACCCGGCCACACCTTCACCGACACCACCACGGTGACCATCACCGACCCCGTCCAGGCCATCGAGCACATCGCCGCCG
This sequence comes from Micromonosporaceae bacterium, assembly GCA_036557785.1. Taxonomy (GTDB): domain Bacteria; phylum Actinomycetota; class Actinomycetes; order Mycobacteriales; family Micromonosporaceae; genus DATBGZ01. The sequence goes on along the minus strand of DATBGZ010000063.1, from coordinate 24,826 downwards.
CGGCCGTCGCCGCCCTCCACACCACCTGATCGCTCCGGAGGGCGGTTCTCTTCCACCGCAGCTGAACCGCCACCCGGCGGGCGGCTGCTTCCGCGCGCGCCGGCACAGCCACAACGCCCGCCGGGTGCGGCTGTGCCGGTGTCGCCCATGCCATCGACACGAAGGAGAACATCACCGTGTCCCCGTACGAACTCATGGTCCTGCTGCAGCAGTGCCAGGACATCGCCGCCACCGGATGGACGGTCACCGCCGTCCTCCCCGACCACGACGGTGAGGCACACGTCGCCTACACCGTCGGCCTGACCGGCATCGGCGCACCCGAACTCGTCATCACCGGCCTGCGCCCCGAACTCGCCCACGCCATCCTCGGCGACCTCGCGCAACGCGCGTTGGCCGGGCAGCGCTGGACCCACCGGCAGCAACTCGACGACCTGCTGCTCGGTCACCCGGCCGTCATCATCGACGGCACCCCGACCGGGCAGATCGTCCCCGGCACCGCCTACGCCATGTACGGCCGGAACAACGTACGGCTGCAGCAGATCGTCTGGCCCGACCCCGCCGACCGGTTCCCCTGGGGCCCCGGCTACCAGTACCCGGCCCACACCCAACCCCTGCTCACCACCACCACCTAAGCACACGGTCCCGGGCCAACTCGCCCGAGACACCGCCGCGCATACCGACCTACACGGTTAGGGCCACGTGACGGTCCACCACCCGCGGACAACATACTCGTCCGCGATCCCACTGTCCACACACGACATACAAGCCGGCCGCGCCGGCGACCCAATCCACCCGCGGGTCGCCGGCCTGAGCCGCACCCACCGAGAAAGAGACCTTGGAGCGACCATGCCCGAAGACACCGCCGACTACATCCAGTGGGTCGTGCAGCACCGATACCCGGACGACGACCAATGGTTCGACACCGTCGACAGCCCACTCTCAACGCTGGACGCGGCGCGCAGGTACCGCGCCTGGTACGACCGCGAAGTCGGCCTGCCCTCGCGCATCGTGCAGATGCACATCCGCGTCAGCGTGCTCGACCACTGACCGCAGCGGCACGGCGCCGGCCGGGCACCATCACCGTGACCGACCGGCGCCCTGCCGAGCGGCAGCACCGAACTCCACTGTCGGCTGTTCCGACCGCATAGACGACCTTTTTTGCGTTTACGGACCGGAACGACGTGTCCGTCGAGCCGGCACGGCTCCCGACGATGCGCAGATTGCCATCGATATGCCTTGATCGTGCGCGGACCGGAGGCCACCATCACAGCACCGCCGGCGCAACGTCGGCAGCAGTTCGGATGGGAGCCAGCATGGACTCGACCGCTGACGGCGCCGGTCGACAGCCCGCGTCCGACACGCTGCGGACGGCAACGTCCGACCCGGCTACCGATCCGCCGCCGGTCACCATCCGCCGCTGGACCGGAGTCGAGATCCGCGCCCTACGAGCAGCTACCCGCCTCAGCGTGCGCGAGTTCGCCCGCAGCCTGGGCGTCAGCGACCGCATCGTCTCCCGGTGGGAGTCCGCCGGCCGCGCCGCCATCCTGCGCCCCTCCAACCAGGCCAGGCTCGACATGTTCCTCGCCAGCGCCACCACCGAGCAGAAGGCCCGGTTCCTCGCCAACCTCACCGCCAACGACGACACCGTTGTCGCGACGACCCCGGCACGCACGCGACGCGTCGTCGACGTGGTGGCCGCCGTCAAGGACGCACTGGGCCGCCCCGACATGCGCCACGCGCTGGCGGTCCGCGACGTCGCCACCGTGTTCCGCATCCTCAACCACAGAGGCATCTCACAACGGCAGATCGCCGCGCACACAGGGCAGTCGCAGTCGGAGATCTCAGAAATCCTCGCCGGCCGGCGCGTGCTCTCCTACGACCTGCTTGCCCGCATCGCCGACGGGTTGGAGATCCCGCGGGGTCACATGGGCCTGTCGTACGACGAGAGCACGGCGCCGCTGGTGTCCACGACGCCGTCTATTCCGCCGCGCCACGTTCCCCGTGCTGTGCCGACTTGAGGCATCGGCGGGTCCCGGGCCCCGAACCCCATCAGTCGGTCACCACGACCGCATCGATGCCCCTCTTCGCTTCTGAGATGCGCGAGTCCCGCCCTCTGGTGGAGCGCGGCCCCCCCTGCTGCGTGGGTCGTCCCGCCCTGACCTGGATTCCTCAGACCAGACGGAAACGGCGAGCTAGTCCTTGTCGATCTCCGGGACTCCGGCGTCGTCGAGCATGTCGTACAGGTCCGCGATGACGCCGGTGCGACCGTCTCGCCCCACCGAGGTGAAGACGAGTCGTTGTGCTGCGCGGGACACGCCCACGAAGAAGGTCGACGTGGAACTGACTACATCCGTGCGGTGGTACCTCCACTGGTAACCGTCAAGGCCGACAAAGAAGACCGTGTGGTACTCGAGGCCTTTGCTGCGGTGGGCGGTGAGCAGCGCGACCGCGTCCGCTGACTCAAACTGCTCGAAGGCTTCCCGCCAGTCCTTGCTGGTGCCGGCGACGTGGTGCAGGCGGGCACGGAACGCATCGACCAGCAGCGTCAGCTCGTCGCCAGTACCCATGGACCTGACGTAGCGACCAGCGGCATCGGCGTCGATCCGTTTCAACACGCGGTCGACGACCTTGTCGGTGTCGATGTCGTCGATGTCGTGCTCGCCCAGCCAGGCGCCGAGCGAACTGATGGCCTCTGCCAGGTCATCCTGGACCTGGCGCACGGCGAAGTCCTCCTCGGCACCGTGGATCTGGGACATCGTGGTGCAGACCTCGCGCCACACGCTCGGCAGACCGCGCGGCTGGACCGCCAGCCGTAGCAGACCGAGCATAAGGTGGGTGATCTCGTGCTTGAGCAGGTCCTGCAGGCGCAGCTTGCCGAACATGGCGTCGTCGTTGCGCAAGGCGATCCCGTGCCGCGCGAGGTGTTCAATGAACCGCGCTTCGAGGCGCGAGATCTGTTGGCGTCCGACGACCGCAAAGTCGGCCGGGCTGTGACGCCCGCCGGTTACGTCGTCGGCGATGGTGTCCGCGATTGTCCCCGCCTCCGCGTCAGTGTCGCGGAACACCCACAGCTCGACCGGGGCGTGGCCGGTCTCCCCGGTCGCCTTGGAGATCGCTCGCGTCGCTGTGCGGTCCAGCTTGCTGGCCACGATGTGCTGGAGCTGCACGAGCGGATCTGAAGACCGGAAGTTCCAGGTCAGGTCGTGGCGGGCCGCCTTGAAGTCGGCGATGAACTGCCCAAAGGCGTCGGACATCGCTCCGGCGAACGCCATAATGCGCTGCTTGCGGTCGCCGACGACCGTGACGGCCGTGCCGGTGCCGAAGACCGAGGCGAGGAACGAGTACTGCGCGCTGGTGGTGTCCTGGAACTCGTCGACGAAGACGAACCGGTACGTCAGGCGTAGCGCGCGCCTCAGGACGGGCACCGAACGCACGAGCAGGTCGGCCAGCCGGTTGAGCATGACGAACTCGACGGTGGGCGTTCCTGGTGGCAGGTAGCGCCGCTGCCACCACTGCAGCGCGGCGTAGGACCGCGCGTCCTCATCCTCGTCGCCTGAAAGCACGGGCGGCAGCGCGACCGGCAGACTCAGGCCACCGACGACGTCGGTCAGGAACGTGTCGGGCTTCAGCGCCCTCACCCGCTCACGCAGCCCCGCGGGTGCCGATGCCGCGATCTCATTCACGAAGGTGCGAACGTCGCCGTCCGTAGGGAACGCGATCTCGTAGCGTTCGCGGCGTCGCCAGGCCGGTGGGAGCGCGGCGCCGAACCGGTCGACGAGCCCCTTAGTGAAGGCGTCGAACGTCATCGACACGAAGCGATCTGCGTGCTCCGGGACCCGGCGTCGGACGCGCCGGCCCAGGTTGGCGGCCGAGTCGCGCTTGAACGAGATCGCCAGGATGCGTTGCGGTGCCGGGCAGATGCCGGTCTGGAGAAGATACGCGGCTCGCTGCGCGAGGAACTCCGTCTTCCCGGCGCCCGGTCCGGCGACGACGGCGGCGTTGCCCTCCTCGCGCAGCGCAGCCCAGGCTGCGGGCTCAAACTCGTCGATATCGATCGGTTGCCAGGCGTCGGCCGGGGTCACCCGCCGTCCCGGAAGCCGGGGCAACCAGACCTCGCCCTCCCCGGCCAGGCTCACAGGCCGGCCTTCCTGCGCACATACCGGACCAGTGAGGTGATCACAGTCGGCGCCTGGGCGAGCTCCGCGTCAGTGAGCCGGCTCAGTGCCCGCAGGTGTGTGCTCGGCTTCGACCGGGTCAGGAACAGATACCGGTACCACCGCAGCCGTTCTGGCCGGCCACGCAAGGCCCAGTACTCGGGGTGGGTCCGGTCGCGGCCGAGCACGGCGATGGCCGCCGCCCCGGCGGCCGGGCCCCGCTCGCCCGCATCGAGATCCCGATAGGCCGTGGGGTACTTGCGCAGCATGCTGTAGTCGAGATCAAGCGGGCTGGCGAAGAACACGCCGTGCCGTTCGAGCCGCCGGGTGACCGGCCGGAGCTGGTCGGGGGTGAGGTCGTCGGTGATATCGTCCGCCGACGCGAAGCCGGGCAGCCCACGCAACGGCTTCAGACCGGCGTCGGCGAGGCGTTTGCACGCGTCGCGGAGGCGGCCCGCGCCGCCGCCGGCCCGCCCGTAGTCGAGATCGAGCAGCGTCGCGTGGGGGACCTTCAGGTCATTCAGTAACTTCCACATGTGGTTGGTGTGGCGACCGCCGAGCGGGACCATCGCGACGAACGACGGGTCGAGTCCGACGTCCTGGGCCTTGGCGATTCGCGGGATTACGATCTCCTCGGTGTCGCCCTCACCGAGGATCACGAACTTGGCGAAGTACAGCTCGGGATGGGCGCGCACGGCCTCCCGGATGTACTTGCCCGCGTCACTTCCTTCGTCCGGCAGCGTGATCTCGTGGACCTCTGCCGCGCCCTCGTCGGTGTCCAGCCGGAAGTAGCGGATGTCCTCGGGCTCGACGCGCGTCAGCACGCTCGCCGAGTGGCTGGAGATGACCGACTGCGCCCGGGTCGACCGGCTCACGCCTTGAAGCTGCGCGACGATCCGGGACAGGAAGAAGGGCGAGAGGCTGTTCTCGGGCTCCTCGACCGCGATCAGGGTCAGGTCGGGCAGGTGGCCCGTGCTGAGTTGAAACTCCGCGCCGTGGCGCCCCTCGACCAGTGCCGCCTCGACGTCGAGGGTCGCGGTCGTCAGCGCCAAGTGCAGCAGCGACCTTTGCCCGTCGCTGAGCAGCCGGGCGGGTCGCGCCCGGCCCGTGTGGCTCGGCTCGAAGACAAGCTCGGAGCCGCGCACCAGCTGCGTGATGTCGTCGTCGAGCAGTCGGAACCGCGGCGAGGCGTGCAGGTCCGAGTCGTGCAGCTCCTGCCACCGCGCCGTCAGCGCCGTCTCGACCGCAGCGACCGCCGGCTCCGCGGCGAACCGGTCAGCGACAGCCTTGGCGCTGCCCGCCAGCTCATCGCGAAGATCAGTGGACCACTGCGCAGCCCGCCACAGTCGCCCCCGCAGGAACGCGGCGACGTGCCGCGCCCCGTCCCGGGTGGCCGGTATATAGATCATCTGGATCCGGCTCCGCTCAGCCGCAGTGAGCTCCGTCCACTTGTCGCTATCGACCTCGTCGTCGAAATCGGGGTCGAGCGTGAGGACGAACATCCGCTTCTCGGTGATCGCGCCCTCCACGGTGCCGTCGTCCTCCCAGACGGCACGCAGAATGATCCGTACCTTTAGGGCCTCCCCCTCCGGCGTGGCAGCCATTCGCTCGAACAACCCGGGAACCGCACGCGACCCGGCCGGCACCTCATCGTCGGTGTCCTCCGCCTCGTCCTCGTCGAGCTCCGGGAAGGCGAGGATCGCCTCGATCGTCAGCGCGCGCGTCGCGGGTGCCTGCACCTCGTCGGCTGGGACGTGGAAGTCGTCGGCCCGGATGGCACGCTCCTGAGTGGACACTCCGAACAGCCGCAGAAGCGCCAGGCACGCCGCTGTCTTGCCGGACCCGTTCGCGCCGACGAGCGCGGTCAATTCCGGCCCGAGCGCCACTTCGGCGCACCCCGGCCCGAAGCACTGGAAGTTCTCCAGCACGAGTTTCTCAATGAACATGCAGACTTCCAGACAGACGACGAGCACTGGCGGGATTCTCAGTACACAAGCCGACCACAACCCGATCCGAGTTAGGCGCCGCCACACCGTCGCCACAGCACAAGATCGACTTCCGTGTACTCATTAGTATGCCACGCGCCCCGAAACACAGCGCATCGGCCACGCACCGCCCAACGTCCGAGGCACAACGATCACTTAGGTCAGGTGCTGGTAACCGACCCTGGTCTCCCGCTCGGATCGCGGCGGAGGTTGTCGGCGAGGCCCAGGGTTTCCGGGCCCGGCTCGGTGCCGATCTCGTCGAGGGCGAGCCTGAGCCGGCGCAGGGTGGCGCGGACGGCGCCGAGGTCCCCGGCTCGGTGCTGGGCGCGCATCAGCTCGCGGGCGACGTCTTCGTTGAGCGGGTCGAGTTCGGCGGCGGCCTGCAGGAGCCGCAGAGCCTGGTCCGGGTCGGTGTCGGCGAGCGCGGTGGCGAGGGCGGTGTGGGCGTCGATGGCGAGGTTGAGCACGCCTTGGCGGTGCCGGTCGGCCCATGGGTAGTCGTAGTCGCCGGCGAGCGCGCCACCGTACGCCGCGGCCGCCCGGGCGAGCGCATCGATGCGCTCCTGCCCACTGGTTGCTTTCGCGGCGGTGTGCGCGGCGCGCAGCTGCCACAGGTCGACCTCGACCACGTCGGGTTTGAGCCGCCACCGGCCGTTGACCCTGATCACCGGGTCCGGTCGCGCGATGTCGTCGCCGCCGGGGAGGGCTCCGGCGAGGTTCTGCCGCAGGTTGGAGATGGCCTGATGCAGCCGTTGGGAGGCGGGAGCACGGCGGGTGTCGGGCCACATGGCTTCCATGATCTCGTCGGCGGTGGCGCCGTCGGTTCGTACGGCCAGGTAGACGAGCAGTTCGACCGCGTAGGCGCGTAGCCGTACGGTCTCGGGCCGGTTGGCGATCGTCGGCGGGCCGAGCACCCTGACCCGCACGCGCGCCCGCGACTCGGCTGCCTCGTCGCCACCGTCCTGTATGGAGGGTCGCGCCTCGTCTGGTGGTTGGGGCTGCGCCGGTACGTGCGCCTGGCCGTCGTTGGCCTTCTCAGCTGTCGCGGTGGTCTCCGCCGCAGCGGGGACCCCTTTCTCGTTGTGGGTCCGGATCGCCGCGGTCGGAACGGGCTGGGCCGGCTCGCCGGTGTGTGCCTCGCGCAGGGTGCGCAGCATCTCCTCGGCGGCGGCGGTGTCCAGGACGGTCAGCCGTGCCGGCGTGTCGCCGCCGGCGCGAGTGGGGTGGCAGGTGCCGTCGGGGTCGACGGTGACGGTCGGGCCGTGCTGCCATTCGCCGAGCAGGACGGCGGTGACGTCCAGCGCCTGGCCGAGGCCGAGCACGACGCGCAGGCGCTCGGACTGCTGGGGTGGCGGGGCGGCGGTGACGAGCAGCATCGGTGGCAGGGGCGGGGCGGTGGAGTCGGTTGAGCGTAGCGCGGCGAGGTCGGTGGCGTCGTGCTCGTCGAGGAGCCGCGTGGCGCCGAGGAGTCGGGCTTCGAGGATCTTCAGGGCTGTGTCGAGGTCGGGGGTGACGCGCAGGCGGGGCCAGGTGCCGATGGTGACCGCGTCCGCGCCGAGCAGGGTGATCATGTCGTCGGCGGGGATGACCACAGTGGACTGGGCGTCCGGGTCGGTCGGTGCGCCGGCGGCGAGTGCGGTGACCAGTGCGCCGCGGGCGGCGTCGGCTGCGGCGGGTCCGGTCAGGCCGAGCCCGCCGCGTGGCAGCGGAGGCATCGCCGGGGTGGGCGGCACGGCGATCGGCGGTGGTGGTGCCGACGCCGGACGTTGCGACCGCGGGGTCTGCTCGGGTGGTGGGGCGGGCGCGTCGTCGGGGCGCTGCCGCCAGGCGCGTTGCACGGCCTGCACGGTGGGCGGAAGGTCTTCGGGTTCGGGGCGGTCGTCGGCGTCGGTGCCGTCCAGCGGCCGGGGCCGGTAGGTACGGCGTCGTTGCAGCCACACCATCGCCGCAGCGGCGGCCAGTGCGCCGGCCAGCGTCCAGGGCACCCAGCCGGCCCGGTTGGGCAGGCTCACCCCGTCCTGCCCTTCGGCCGACGCGCTCGTCGACGGGTCCTGACTGCCCGAGGATTCCGCGGTGCTCGTCGCGGTCGGCGAGGCGCCGCCGCCCGATGAGGAAGGCACGGCGGCACCCGACGGGGTGGGCGCGGGCTCAATGACGCCGTCCTGGCCCGGCGAGCCGCTGCCGACCGGGCCGGGCATCGCGGTCGTCGCCGGGGGTGCGACCGTCGGGGCCGGGACAGCGGTGGCCTGCGCGGGCATGGGCTCGGTGACCCCGTCGGGATCCTGCCCAGGTGTGGCCGTGGTCGCGGGGCCGGGCATCGCTGTGGCCGGTGGCATCTTCGGCGGCACCGTGACCGCTGGCACCGATGCTGTCCCGCCTGGCCCGGGCGTGGATGGGACCGGGGTGACGGTCGAGCCCGTGGACGGCTGGGGTGTCGCGCCGGACGAGGTGTTCGGACCGCTTGTCGGCCGCGTCGGTGTGGGCGCGGCGATGAGGGTGCCGGTGGCGTGCGCCCTCGGGCCGCGGTCGTGGGCGTCGGCGGGGAGTTGGATGCGCCAGGTGGCTTCGATGTGGTCGGGGAAGCGGTAGTCGCGTAGTTCGAGGTTCGGGTTGAGGTTGGCGATCTCGACGTAGCGCAGCGGGTCGCCGAGGTAGCGGGCGGCGATGTGCCAGAGCCAGTCGCCGCGGACGACCTCGTACACCGGACCCACCACTGTGGACCCGGCCGGAGGGTCCGCCGTCGCCGCGGTCGCGGGCCCACAGTCGGCCGTGCTGGTGCTGTCCGCCGCGAGCATCATCCGAACCGAGCCGGTGTTGCCCGGCGTCCTGGCCGGTGCGGCGACCTGGGCGACGGGTGCGGCCAGGGGCGTGGTGGCGGTGAGGGCCGGGCTGGAGGTGAGGATCGCGGTGGTGAGTCCGGCGACCAGCATCGCGGCCAGCCCTTGGGTCGGGGCGAGCAGCCGGAAACGGGGTGCGGCGACGCCACGGACCGCGGCGACGAACTCGACGACGACCGAGGCGGCGAACATCGCCCACAGGAGCCAGAGCAGGACCGACAGCGCGTAGACGAGATTGGTGTCGGTGAGCCAGTCCCGGCTGGTCAGCGCGTCCCCGATCTCGCCGGGGCCGGGTGCCTGGTGGGGAAGGGGCCAGCCGACGAGCAGGACCTGCCCGACGGGCACGCCCGCAAGGAGGGCGAGCAGCCCGGTGACGCTGCCGAGCCTGGCGCCGGCCCGGGACACAACCATCCACATGAGAGTCTCCCCGTGGGTCTATCCGGTGACGGGGGCGGCGGTGGCGGTGCCGGTCACGGTCAGCGTTTCCAGGCCGAGGAGGGGGACGAGGATGCCGGGTCGGGTGACGGTGACCGTCACGGTCACCTGGGTGGCGGTCGCGGTGACCGTGCCGGTCTCCCCGAGCGTGGTCAGGTAGGCGGTGGCGGCGGCCTGCGCCGCGGCCGGATCGAGCAGGACGACGCCCTGCTCCCGCAGGGCGGTGAGGTCGATGTGGTCGGCTCCGGCGCGGGCGGCCTGCTGGGCGATCGAGGTGGCGTGGCCGCGGGCCGTCATCGCGTTGCCGGCCTCGATCATGGTGCCGGCGAGAACGAGGACCACGACGATGAGGAACAGACCGAGGACGGTGACCGACCCGTCGTCACCGCGAATGCGACGCGAAAACTGCAGACGAGACTGGCGCCGAATCGCGGTCATGACGCGCCGCCGGTGACATCACGGTAGGTGTCGATGGGGGACGTGCTGCTGGCGGTGGCGGTGTAGTGGCCGGGGATGCCGCTTGTACGGGTCAGAGTCGAGATGTCGACCTGGCAGGTCACGGTGACGGTGACCGACCCGCCGCGGGTGAACCGGGTGGTGTCCACCGCGACGTCGAGCACCGTGCAGGTGACTGACCTGCCCGCGAGATCGGCCGCCGCGGCGTCCTGGGCGGCGGTGACGGCGGTGGCGGGGCTGCGTTGCAGGGAGGCGGCGCGGGCCGCCGCTGCGGCGGCGGATTCGACGTCGAGCTTGGCGACGGACAGGTGGAACGCGGCGGCGACGGCAATGACGGCGAGCAGCATGGCGGGCAGCACGAACCCGGCGAGTTCAACCGACACCGACCCCCGATCCCCACGCGGCCGCCTGCGGCTACCGGCAAGCCGGGAAGCACTGTCCACAGGAGACAATGCGGTGGGCAGGCGGGTCGGCGGCGGGTTCATGGTTCAGCCGACCCGTTCGACGGGGGCGTTGGCGGTCGCGGTCACGCCGGGATGGAAGCCCGGGATGATCGACACGGCGGTGCCACTTACGGTCACGGTCACCGTGGTCGCGGTCCGGTCGACGGTGACAGTGGCGTCGCCCAGGGCGTTGCCGACGGCGGAGTCCAGCACGGTCTGGGCCTGGGTCTGGCCGTCGGCTTCGGTGGCGCCGTACTGGCGGGCGTGTTGGGCGGCTTGGTCGGCGGCGTAGCGGGCGCCGAGGGCGGCCATGCCCCACATGACGACCTGCACACCGACGAGCAGGACGGCGAGCATGAGCGTGGTGTAACCGGCGATCTCCACCGTGGCCGCGCCGCCGTCCCCACGCGGCCACCACCGCCGTCTGTTCCGGCCGGGCGGTGCCATCACAGTCCGATGGAGTAGTTGAGGCCGTTGAAGAAGGCGACGAGCTGGTCGCGGAAGATCGCGCCGACCAGGCCGACGATGACGATGAACGCCCCGACCCACAGCATGATCTCGACGGTCTGCGCACCCTCGTCCCCGTGCACGGCGCGGATGCGCCGCCGCAGCCGGTCGGTCAGTGTCCTCACTGGAGTGCCCCGTTCTATGGATTGGTGGTCAGTTGGTGAGTCCGGCGGAGATGGCGCCCATCGCCGCGAACACGAGAAAGATCAGGTAGCCGAGGCCGAACAGCATGATCGGCACGGACATCTGGGCGGAGCGGGCGTGCGCGACCCGTTCCATCTGCGCCGTGGTCCGCGCCCGTAGGGTGCGGGCGGCGACGGCGAGGGTTTCGGCGACCGGGGCGCCGTGGGCGGCCTGCTCGACCGCGGTCGCGAGCTCGGTCGGCTCGGCCACGCCGATCTGCTCGCCGAGGTCCCTCAGCGCCGTCCACATAGGAACTCTCGCGGCGCCGCGGGTCTGCGCGGCGGCGGCGAGCTCGCGCCGTATGCGTACCGCGGCCCAGCCGGAGAGCTCCTGTAGCGCCTCGTCCAAGGCTTGCTCGACGCCGGCGCCGCCGGCCAGGCCGCCGCCGACCAGGTCCAGCAGGGTCGACAGAGTTTCGCGCAGCTGCTCCCGGCGGGTCTCGGCGGCGGTGTGCAGGCGGGCCGCGGTCGCGCGCACGGCGAGGACCGCGCCGAACAGGGCGAGCCACAGCGGTAGCTGCCCGCCGACACCCCACACGATCGGCAGCACTCCAAGCCCTGCCATGGCCGCGAGGGCGATGACGAGCTGCTGGGCCAGGTGCTCGGCCGGGTCCTTGTCGCAGATGGCCAGATCCGTACGGGTGCGCGCGCGGGGCAGGCCGAAACGGCCAAGCGGCCTCGCCAACGCCAGATCCAGCCGACGGCGGGCGTCGATGGGTGTGGTGGCGGGGCGGGAGAGCCGGTCGAGCACCTCGGTTAGGGCGGGGCGTGGTGGGCGTAGCCCGGAGGCGGCGAGGGCGAGGCCGCCGCCTGCCAGTCCGCCGGCGAGGACCAGGACCGTCACCGACCCGCTCACCGCGAACCCCCGGCCGTACGGTCATCGGACAGGACGCGGGCGGGCTCGGGAATCGCCGTGAGCCGGCGCAGCCAGATCGCGGCGCCGACCCAGATCCCGCCGACCAGCGCCAGCACAATCTGCCCAACGGGGCTTTCGTACGGCTGCAGCAGCGGGCGATTCAAGACGTACAGGCCGACGCCGACGGTGACCACGATGATGACCACCAGTCGGGCGGAGGTCTTGGTCTCCGTGCGGGCGGTCTCCACCCGTTGCACGGCGGCGACCCGCTCCCGCACCGCCTCGGCCAGCCACCCTAACTGGGCCGCGAGGTTGCCGGAGTGGGAGCCGGCGGCGCGGCGCAGCGAGGTGGCGACCAGGTCGGCGGCGTGATGGTCCACATCGGAGCGGAACGCGTCCAGCGCGTCGGGCAGCCGTACCCCGGCCTGCAACGCCGCCGCCAACCCGGCCACCTGCGTGGCGATGGGTGGTTTGGCGACGGTCGCGGTGTCGCGGATGGCCTGCTCGATACCGGCATACGACCGCAGCGATCCGCGCAGGGCTTCGGTCCACGAGGCGATCGCCTCCAGCTTCGCCACCTGTACGGCTTCGGCCTTGCCCCCGCCCAACAGTGAGGGTGCGGCCCAGGCCAGCAGCCCGGCGAGGATCGCGGCGACGGGCCAGCGGGTCAGCGTCCCCACCACGACCGCGACACCAAGGGCCGCGGTGAGCTTGTAGCCGGTGGACCGGCTCCACCGCCACCGCGAGGTAAGCCCGGGGGTGGCGGGGCGGTCGGTAGCCCGTAGCCCGGTGGCGGCCAACCACACCCCGCCGCCGACGAGAAGTCCACACAGGACAGCGATGAGGACCATCGGCTACCACCCGGTCCCGAGTGCGGTGGCGTCGAAGCCGGCCTGCGCCAGCCGGTCCAGCGTGGCGTCGGTGAACCGGGAGGCGGGCACGGCGTGGCGGTCCGGGCCGGGGCGCAGGATCTCGTTCGACCGGACCTGCCCCTGGTCGGAACCGACTACCTCCCGCAGCCCGGTCACCACCCGCGCCCCATCGCTCGCGCGGCCGAGTTGCACCACGACGTCGACGCCACCGCCGATCAGGGCGTAGGTGACGTCGAACGGCAGCCGCTCCACGGACTGGCGGGCGTAGGCGGCGATCTTCGAGAAGGCCTCCTGTGTGGACGATGCGTGGATGGTGGTCATCGACCCGTCCGTGCCCTGGTTGAGCGCGTTGAGCAGCGGGATGACCTCGGGGCCCCGGACCTCACCGACGATCACCCGCGTCGGCGACATCCGCGTCGCCCAGCGGACCAGGGTGGTCATGTCGATGCCACCGGAGCCTTCGATGTTCGGATCCCGGGGCTGCATCGGCACCACGTCCGGGTGAGTCGGGTCGGTGTCCAGGCCGAGCTCGTACGGGTCCTCCACCGTGATGATCCGCTCCTGCGGCCCGATCGCCGAGCAGAGGGCGCGGACCATGGTCGTCTTGCCCGAGCCCATGCCGCCGGAGACGACGATGTTCAGCCGGGCGGCGACCATGGCGGTGAACAGGTCGGCCCACTGTGGAGGGAACAGGCCCAGGTCCGCGAGTTCGGGCAGCGTGAGGTGCAGGAAGCGGTGGCGGCGGATCGACACGCATACCCGCTCGGTCACGGCCTGGACGGCGAAGAGTCGGGCGCCGCCGGGTAGGCGCAGGTTCAACCGCGGCAGGGCGGGGTCGAAGCGGCGCTCCTGCACCCCTAACGTGGCGGCCAGCTTGCGCAGCGTGTCCGCCAGCTCCTCATCCGACGAGGCCACCCGAGGAACCTGGACGCGGGCTCCGTGGGCGTAGGTGACGAACACCCGGTCGCAGCCGTTGACGTCGATGTTCTCGATGTCCGGGTCGTCGATGTACGGCTGCAACTCGCCCAGGCCGAGGAACGCGTCCAGTAGCGCGCGGCGCAGCCCCTGCTCCACGTCCACCGGCAGCGGCGGGCGGCCGTCGGCCAACGCCGCCTCGGAGTGCTCCCGCAGCACCTCGCCGACCAACGACTCGACCAACCGGGCGCGGTCGTCGGACTCGCCCCGGCGGGCCGCGTCGGCCAACCGAGCGGAGACCTCGGCGTGCATCAGCTCCCGCACCGCAGCCGGTGCGGTGGTGGGTAGGTCGAGCGTCGCGGTCACCCGAGCGCCACCTCATGGTCGGCCGTTTCGGGGGCGGGGTAGGTGAGGGCGAACGTGCGGGCGGCGGCCAGCAGCGGCCGGCGCAGCCAGCCCCGACCCGGCCGGTACGAACCGGCGAGGATGCCCGCCCCGACCGGGTCGTCGGGCACCACCGCGGCGACGGGCACACCGGTGTAGATAGCGATCTCATCCGGCCCGTACGGTCCCGGACCGACCAGCACCAGCCGCACCAGCGCACACCGTCCGGCCAGCACCCCGAGGCGGGCCTTGAGATGCCGCAGCTGCGCCGCCACCGGCCGGACCACGAGCAGCAGCTCGTCGGCCTTGTCCAGATAGGACAGTGCCGGGGATGCCGGGTCCAGCCGGCCCAGGTCGGCGAACACGGGCCTGTGCGCGGCGAGCTCGCGCAACACCGCCGGCCCGCGGGTGGTGAACTCGGCGGTCGTGGCCGCCGCCGCATCGGCGGGTGGGGCGACGATCACCTGCGCCCCTGTCGGCAGCGGCTGGGCGTACTCGGCCGCGTCGCCGATCGGAGCGTGCCGTACGGCGGTGACCAGGCTCGACAAACCAGGTACGTCGTGCACCCCGAACCGGCTGCCCACATCCCCGCCGGACGCATCCAGCTCGACCACGACCGGTGCCGCTTCGTACGGCCAACGGGCCGCCACCGCGAGCGCCCACGTCGTGGCTCCCGGCGACCCCTTGACCGACCCGACCGCGACCAGCATCAACGGCCCGCACTTTGCAGGACCAGCGACACCTCGCCGCTCGCCGACGCGACCTGCACCGCCGCCACCGCGGCCAACTGCAGCGTCACCACCGTGACTCCGGCGGTGTCGGTCGGCTCCACCGAACGGACCACCGCGCTCGCCTGCGCCAGCGGGGCGCCGCCACCGGTCGGGATCACCAGCACCATCACCGACGCACCCGCCGCCAACGCAGTCACCGGCGCGTGGCCCGTCTTCACCCCGACCGCGATCACCGACTGGCCCGCCGGCGGATCCACGACGGTGCCGAGCTGCCCGGCGGTCAACAGCGACCCCGCCGCCAGCGGTACCGCCGCGACCCGACCCACCACTGTGGAGCGTTGGGATGCGAGGAAGACCTGCAGCGCCGGGTCGGGCACCAGATGCACCACGCGCAGGTCCGCATCGGTGATCACCGCCCCGGCGGTCACCGGCCGCGCCACCGCCAGCACATCCACACCCGGGTCGTTGCGCAGCCCGACCGCGCCAAACACCACCGCGCCCAGCACTGCGGCCAGGGCGCCGACCAGAATGCGCGGCAGCGACCTGCGCCGGCGCATCCCCAGCGGTGCGGCCGGTGTCGCGGCGCCGGTCGGTGCGCTGCGCGGTGTCGGACGGGTCGTCGTCGTCCCTACTGCCATGGGTCGTCCCTTGTCCTATCCGGTTGTCAGCGCCGACGACTCGACCACCAGCACCGCCACGCTCGCCGTCGACGTCAGCGCCGGCTCCGTCCCCGAGGTGCCGCCACCGACCCAGGTCACCTGCCACGCGATCGACGCGGTCAGCAGGTACCGGCCGCCCGGCGCGGTGCGGGAGGCGGTGGTGTAGGTGTGGCCGCAGTCCGGAGACGCCGCCGCCGGATCTATACCCGAGGTCCACGGGGTGCCCGGCCCGCACGTCACGCTCTGACCATCCCCTGTGGACCAGGTCACGCTGACCGGCACACCGGTCGCCGTCACCGACAGACCGCCTGCCGACGCGTTCGCCGACCGCGCGGCCCACACCACCGGGTCGATCCACAACCAGGTCGGCACGAACGTCACCTGCGGCGCCGAACCTGACGGGTTCAACCCGATCCGCGGCGCCGGCAGTTCCAGCCGGCGCACGGCCTGCTCGGCCAGCACCCGCACGAACGGGTTCACGTCGAACAGCGCGTACATCGTGCTGGGATTCCAGTTCCCCGGCCCGCCGCAGGACGCCGTGAACCAGGCCTCGGGCGGCTGCGGCTCGCCCAGACGGCTGATCAGGTCGGCGAGCAGGTCACCGGCGGCCAGCCGCCACCAGCACCAGTCGCCGTCGTACCAGCCCTTCCCCTCGATGTAGCAGGGCACCGGCAGACCCTCCGGGCTCATGCACTCGGGCACACCTCCACCGCCGCCCGACCCGCCGGGACCGCCGGCCGTTACGTCACAGGCTGGGTGCGTCGGGTACTGCGTGCAGTTGACCAAGTCCCCGACGTCGGCAGACGCCGCCGACGCGTGTCCCACCAGAAGAGCGCCAGCAGCGACGACCGCCATGGCGACTCGACGTACCCCCGTAGACAATCCCCCGCTCCAATACGTTCAGATCAGCACGATCCCACGGCGAAGAGCCCGAACTCCGACACCTTCCAGGTGCCGTCCTCGACCTGGACGGCCGTGGCGCGAGCGAAGCGCTTGCCCCCGGGCGTGTCTTCGTACGGCGAGCCGTCCCGCTTCACCAGATGCGACTGCGACGTGTCGACACAGTCCTCGATCCCCACGCTTCCCGGCGTGGACACGGGCTGCACCTCGACCTCGTGTGGGTTGAGCACCACGTCGCCCTCCCCGACCAGCCCTTGGTTCTTCGCGGAGGTCAAGCCGTTCACGAAGACTTCGAGCGCGTTGCCCTGCGCATATCGGAACAGGTCCGGGTAGGCCGGATCCGGGATGCGAAGCGCCTCGATGTACGCCTTCCACATGCCCCGGTACGCGTCGAGCGCCGTTGTTGCTCCGCCATCTGTGGATGGCGACGTCGACGCACCGGACGTGGCGGAGGGGTCGCCCGTCGGCGTCGGGGCAGGCGTGCTCGGTCCGCACGCGGCAAGCGCCATGATCGCGACCACGCTCACGACGACCACACCGAAACGCGGCACACGCCCTCCCTCAACCGACTGCCAAAAGGTGCTGCTGTTCGACTCCATGCACACATTGACGCCCGTGGCCCGCCGGTCGGGCAAGCACACCACGCCCAAGCCTGCTGCCCGGGCCCGGACCGCGAGATCATCCGCTGGGAGTCAGCGCGTGCAGTGGCGCTCACCATATACGCCCAATCAGGGAGATACCGCCCAAACAGCCGAGCAGATCCCAAATCTGCCAGGTATCCGACCGGTCCAACCGATCAACGTGTGGCGGCGGCGGACGACGTGTCGTCCGCGCCGCCTCGGGTTGCATGGGGATCGGTCGAATAGGCGGCCCTCGACACGCGCGGCAACGCGGCCGAGGGCCTTGACGGACGCAGGAGGTCCGCCCACGGGATCGTCACCCAACACCGAACCACCTGTTGACGCCGCTGACCCCGACGGGGCCCGCAGCGACGGCGACGTCCGTGCGGCAGCGGTCGGCCTCGCGCCGCGGCACTCGCCCGTCGTCCTCGTCATCGACGTCGTACGGATGCTCCGCGGTCGCGGCCTGGGGATCGTGGAGTCAACCGCTTACAGCAGTGAAGCGCTCCGGGCGTCGGCCCGACCTGCTCCGGAGTATCGGGGTCGTGCCCGACAAGTTCGCGCCCCGGCACGTCGAAGCCAACGGGCCCGTGCTCGCCGCCGCCGCGACCCTGATGCGAGCCGCTGGGATCGAGCCGAACGACATCGTCGCCTGGCCTGGACAGCGGTCGTGACCGGGCGGACCGGCTCCGACGACTACCAGGCCCGGAGCGAAGCGCACGCGTTTATCCGCCGCATCGCCGCAGGGCTCCGCATCCCGCTCAAAGCCATCCTCGACGTACGCCGAGACGAAGACCGCCACGTCATCTCCGTGACCGGCATCAACAACGCGGCCGGCGACCCAGAGGTCCACGTCGAAACCGCCGTACTCACCCCCGGCGAGGCCATGGCCCTCGCCCGCGACATCCGCCGAGTCGTCGCGAAGCAGCAAGCACGCGGCCCTGGTCCCTGCTCTGGACGTTGATCCGGACCCGGTTCGTCTGATATCAACCACGACACGCACTTGAGAGGCAGAGTACGGCGGGCGACTCGAGTGCATCACGACTTCAGTCGTGAGTCAGCGCCAGTCCCTTGACGGGCGGCCCTAGGCTCTGTAGATATGCCCGGCCGATCGCCACATGCGCGAAGGTCGAGAATGCGTGCGCGCAGCCTCGCGTACACCAGAGCCGTCCTGTGGAGCGAGTCTGCGGCAGCGGGGGAAAACCGGCGTCCTGCACCGATCGCCGGCTGTGCTGAGCGTCCTAGCGATGCGGCTACGCCTGTACTGACTCAGCCGGTACTAGGATCTCGGTACGGCGCGAGTTGGGACCGCGCAGGCGCAAAGAGGAGCGCCTTCGGGTTGTTACCGATCTGTGGGACTAGTACGCTTTGCCGAACTAGCGCCGAACATGCCAACCCGGCTGACACGATCTGTCGAAGAGAATCGGCTGAGAAATCGCGGTGAGGACGCTGATGACTAACGACGCCCGGTCCCACCAAGCCGCTGACGGCCTCCAAGTATTCGTCGAGAATCTCGACTGGCCATCCGTCTATGACCTAGCCATCTCGCTTGTCAATAGACTGGGTGAGGCACAGTACGTTCCGGACCATGTCGTGGCTGTCTACGATCCCGAGTCGTCGGGCGGATACGTCGTCGCGGCTCACTTGGTTTCATTGATAGGCGACATGCTCAGCCACCGCAGGCCCGATATCAGTTCCATAACAATCGAGGGCCGAGCGGGACACCGGGTGGTCACGACAATGCCCGCTATAAGCCCGGACGCACGGAGAATTCTGATAGTCGACGATGTGTCGTGGACTGGCAGGACCGTTCAGTTGGCCCGGCAGAAGATTCTTGAGCAACGCCCTGTTGAAGTTCGTGGCTGCGCCCTCGTGGTAGGGCCCCCCTCGGTCGAACTTGGAGCCGTTGACTTCTACGCCCGCGTAAGCAAGGCCCGTGACGTCCAATTTCCTTGGGGAGTCGTCGCCCCCACGTCCGAGTTCCGGCAGACGCTCGGTGGTACGCACGCCAATGATCGGAGCGTAACGTGGACACCACGGCCTTGGGGGTTCTGGGAACAATTCGTCCTCAACGAGTCATGCACGGTAAGGATACTAACGATACTGCCTGGTGAGTGCCTCAGCCTCCAGTTCCATCGCGAACGTGACGAGTTGTTTGTAGCACTAGACGACGGCCTCGTCATTCAGATTGACGACAAGCGCCGCGTATTCAATCGCGGTGATTACGTCACGATCCCGCGATTGACGGTGCACCGTCATTACGCCCCTATGACTCATGCCGTTCGCGTACTCGAAATCGCCTTTGGTGACTATGACCAGGCCGGTGACATCGTTCGTCTTCACGACAAGTATGGTAGGTCGTTGTCTGATGGCGCAATCTAATATCGGCGATCGTCGAGGCGGGACCTGATGAGCATCGTCGACGCTTCCAACTTCCTATCTGCGGCCGTTTCCACGGTGCTCGCGATTGTAGCCTTGTGGCTTTCGCTCTACTTCTTTCGCCTATCAAATGAGCAGGCAAGGAGGGCTCAGACGAGTGCGGATGAGATTACCGCTTCAGTAGTCCGCCTTGAAAAGCTCTTCGGAACATTCTACACTGACACTTTCTCAATAATGCGCGAAACTGTTTCTGACATGCGAGCCCACATCTGGACTCCTCGAGAGTCGGGCCAGGGTTCATCGCCGTACGCGGACGCCGAGACGCAGCGCCGACTTGGGGAGGCTAAGAAGGAACTACTCGACGAGATAACCGACAGTTCGCGGCGGAGCGGGGTCAGGGACGCTGAGATTGATGAGATAATTGACAGACTCGAACCTGCCGTTACCCGAGCGCTCGAAGAGTCGTCAGAGGCAGGTCTCGACCTTGCGGCGAAGCGGGCCTTTCTGATGTCAGTCCTTCGTGCTCAGCTCGCTGTAGCCGCATCGGTCTCTGCCCAGCCAGTGCCAGTCGAGGCAATCCAGAGCGCGATGGCGCGATTCGGCTTCCACCCGACCGACGTATTGAGCGCACTAAAAGCAGCTCGCGCTGAAGGCTGGGTCAGCTGGGATGGCGATGAGGACGCAATCGGTCCGGCGAGCAGGATCGTTCTCGGACATGGTGGTGCATAGCTCGATTCGCCGGGCGGGTTCGAGGCTAGACTGGCTCTGGGTTGCATGCAGAGGGTCGGTCTGAGCAGGCAGCAGGAGTCAGCCGCGGTCATGATGCAAGCACATCATTGCGTAACTGAGCGTGCAAATGCACGTCGTGCCATCCGTCCGCGTGTAACATTGCGCTCCGCAGAGTTCCTTCCGGCCGAAAGCCCGCCTTCTCTGCGACCCGGCAGGAGGCGCCGTTCGCCGTTGAGTGTTGAAGGAAGAGGCGATGCATGCCTACAGTGCTGAAGGACCACTTCGCAACGGCCTGTACGGCTTTTCCTGCAATGCCGGCTCCGCGCGCCGATGGCACCACCCAATAAGACAGTTCCGCTGACGCATCGAACAGTGATATGCCGCGAAGGCCAACTTGACCCGTCAGCTTGTCGTCATTGCCGACGATTGCCCAGCTGACCGCTGTTTCTTCCTTCCAACTCTCATCCCAGTTCGCGATCCAAGCCCGCGCTTCGTGATCGCTGTCGACTCGCCGGTGATGCCAGCGCTGTATGTCCGGGCATCCGAATGCCTCGACCACGCCGGGGAAATCGGGCGTCCGCCACGGACGAAGCTGGACCCGCTCATTCACGAGCAGGCGCGGCTGGTCGAGCGACCGCAACGCCCCGTCTCGGAGAATGGGGGATATCAAAAGAGGCACATTACATCATCCTTGCGAACTCAAGGGATTACTCAGCCCTAGACCAGAACGATCATATCTCAACCTGACGCTCAGCCAGATACGCTGTCAGTCGGGCTCCGACACGCCGTCCAAGACGGTACCGTCCTGAGGCTCTTTCCCGGCGTCGATATTGGGGTCGGCCGGGGCCAGCGAGGCGAGCTTCGCAAGCACCAACGCCGACAGTGCGCGGTACTTGGAGAACTCCACAATGAGCTCGAGCTTGGATCTCGCCAGTTCGACGTCCCCGGCCTCAAGCAAAGCGTGCGCCGCGATAAGGTTCGCGACGGTGCGAAAGTTTCGCGACCTTGTAATCGCCAGCTGGGCATGCCGGATGGCTTCATCCTTGCGACCGCTGACTAGCAATACACCCGCGAGAAGCTCCTCTGCGTTGGCAACCTGTTCCCATCTATGCGGCGACGATGGTCCAGACATCTGCTCGTAGCTTGCGACTAGCGCTTCCAGGGCAGTTTCCGCGTCGCTGAGCCGACCCTCGACTACCATGCTCCAGAGCGGCTCAAGGTCATTCATAGCGTCGTCCATCGTCGTCACTCCACCGTCACGCTCTTCGCTAGATTCCGAGGGTAGTCGATGCTTGCACCACGCAGCACAGCGATGTGATAGGAGAGTAGTTGAAGTGGCACCGAAACCAGGATCGGGTCAAGATAAGCGGAGATGCTCGGCAGCATGACGACCTCAGTTGACGCCTCGTCAATCGCCTCGTCCGACATTGATGCAAGCACGATCAGGGCCCCGCGACGAGCCGCTACTTCCTGTATGTTGTTGGCCATCTTGGTACGCAGATGCGGTTGCGTGACGATAGCAAGAACCGGCATCTCTGCCTCGACAAGCGCGATCGGGCCGTGCTTCAGCTCGCCCGCCGGAAGCGACTCCGCATGGACATAGGCGACCTCTTTTAGCTTAAGCGCTGCCTCCCGTGCGAGCGGCTCGTCGAGGCCTCGGCCAATTACAAACCAACTGTCTCGATTAGAATAGGTCAAGGCAATTTTCTCGATCACGCCTTCCAGCCTGAGGCACTCACGAACGGCACTTGGTAGCGTACGCAGGTCTGTGGCTGTGCGGTCACTTTTCGGAAGACTCCCGAGGCGCCGGCCCAAGTGAATGCTGACCAGCAGTGCGCTGACCAATTGGTTCATGAACACCTTTGTTGAGGGCACGGCCGCCTCGGGGCCGCCGAGCGTCTGTATAACGCGATCCGACTCCCGCGCGATAGTGGTTCCCATGACGTTGACGAAGCTGACTGTCGGGGCCCCTGCCTCCTTCGCAAGGCGCAACGACGCGATAGTGTCGGCGGTCTCGCCCGACTGGCTGATCGCGACTAGAAGCGTGCTCGGATCAAGGAAGTTTCGACGATACCTGAATTCGGAGCCGACCTCTGCGAGCACGGGAAGACCCGTCATCTGTTCGAGCACAAGTTTAGCGTATGCGCAGACATACGATGCCGTTCCGCATGCAACGACCACTATCTTGTTTAAATTCGCGGGTAGGATTTCGTCAATCTCCGGGAAGACCGTTTCACCGCGATCGTTCAGCCGTGCGCTAAGCAGCTGCTGAACCGTGTCGGGCTGTTCGTGAATCTCCTTCAACATAAAGTGCGGATAGCCACTTCGTTGTGCCTGGCCCTTGGTCCAGTCAACCCTCGTGCTTGAGCAGGTCACAGGCTCCCCGGTCAGGGCAACCGTCACGACGTCGTCCTGCGAAATGATGGCCATCTGCTGATTGTCGAGGATGATCGCTTCATCGCAGTAGTCGACAATTGCCGCAACGTCTGATGTGAGGAAGGAGCCCTCGTCGCTCCGACCAACGATGAGCGGACAGTCATGACGTACGCCATAGACCTCGGTAGGCGACTCTCGATCAAGTACGACGAATGCGTAAGCTCCAACCAGTTGCTGCGCCGCAGCACGAACGGCAGCCTCAACCTCCAGCCCGTCCTCGACGAACTGCTCAATGAGGTGCACGATCACCTCGGAGTCCGTTGCGGAGCAGAACTTATGGCCAGACTGGATCAAGTCTCGCCTGACTGCGCCATAGTTCTCGATTATCCCGTTGTGGGCGATTGCGAAGCGAGCGTTACAGTCGAGGTGGGGATGAGCATTGACATCAGATGGCTCGCCGTGTGTTGCCCAGCGCGTGTGAGCGATCCCACTGCGCGCGGGAATGTCGACAAGCTCAGTGGATCTGGGTTCTAGAGACTCCCACGGGCCCACAGTTTTCGCGATGGTTAGCCGCTCGCCGTCTGCGAGCGCGATACCGCAGGAGTCGTAGCCCCTATACGCGATGCTCTTCAGCCCATCCATCAGAGTGCGAAAGGCATTCCGATCGCCGACGTAGGCAAGGATACCGCACACTTTTCACTCCTCTTCGCAGGCTACGGCAATTGCCGAGCCCAGGGTTGTCAATCGCGTAAGGCCCCAATGGCGTTGCGCCGAGGTTGACCTCGCACGACGTTGATCTCCGCTGGCGGAGCGTTGTCGCGTCTTGCGACGGTGCCGTCACTGCTCGTAACGCCTCCTGGGGTCGTCGGTCGCACAAACTCGGGACACCTGCGTGACGGTACCACTACTGCGCAGAAGCCGTGCGCGAAAGGGTCGGAAATCTGCACGAGGTTTGCGCGTTGTCGTGGCTCCCGCGACCGAGCAGTCCGGGTCCTCCCGCTCGAGGCGCGGCCGCGAGTTCGACCACCCCGCCGCCGTAAGCGGCTGGGATCAGCTCGGCTACGGACCCTACGTCCTCGCGGCGAGCGGCTGGGGACAGCAGGTAGGTCACAGCATTGCTGCTGGACAACGAACTCGCCCTCCCGAGGGGTCGAGCGTCTAGGTGCCGTTGGCGGCAGCGAGGCCGACGTCGAGCAGCCGGCGCTGGTTGAGCTGGCGTGGGCCGCCGAGCTCGCCGCCGGCAAAGGCTTCGCCGGAGTAGTGATCGCGTGTGGGCCGACCGGGCACCGCTGGCGTGCGGTTATGGGCCTGGCGGACGAGGCCGGGATGGGGTTTGTGTGCGTGCAGTTGCTGCGGATGCACCTGGAGCGGGAGGCTGACGACTACACGGGCGACAAGACCACAGGGACGCCGTGCTCATCGGCCGGCTCGTCGTGCGCCTGGAGTGCCAGCTGCCCGAGCGCGCCGACGCGAACTGGGCCTGGCTGCGTTACCTGGGCTCGCGGCCGGGCCCGGCTGGTCACCGAGGCCACGCGGTGTCAGCAGCGGATCGCCGACTGCTCGGCTCCTGCCGGCCTGCGGCGCTGTCGGCAGGCGGCCAAGCCGCTGGACTCAAGACCTGGCTGTCCTGCCTCGCGGCGGTCATTGCCGCCGGCGCCGACCTGGCCCCCCTCGCTGCCGGCGGGGTGGACAGCATTCACCGCCGCCGTCCGGAGCAGCTGCACTCCGCGTCGGCAATCCCTGGCACCTTCAGAACCATGATCAAAACAACGTTCGCCGGCCGAGGGCGCGGCAACATGCGCTGAGCAGGCCAAAAGGAGCAACAGCCCGTCAACAGGACCGGACTTGACAACCACCTCTTGCGATGGGCAGCGGGTGGCGACCAGCCAGGCGATGGACCGTTTGTCCGCGGCGGGGCTTGCTGAAGGCGACGGTGCGCTCCGTGTGCGTGGTGGGTGGGTCGTGCACCAGATGGCGGGCAGCTTCGGCACCGGTGCGGCACAGTCCCCGCCGCGGGTTGAGGCGCTGGCGGTCCTTGCGTCGACGCCGGAGCTTATTGGATCGGGGCCACGCTGGACGCGCTCGGCGCCTGCCAGCAGCGCTGTCTTGGTGGCGTTGGTCGAGTCGGCCACGCGCGCCTCGTCAACGACCAGCCCTGCGCAACACACAATCAAACCAAAGGAGTCCTGAGGATGGGGCGCCGCGGCCACTCCGCGGTCAAGAGTCCACCGCCCGGGCGGCGGTGCGGTTCAGTCTGTGGGCTGTTAGTCGGTGATCGCTTGGATTGCTTCGACGATCATGTCGTAGGCGCTGGACGTCTTGGCGACGATCAGGGGCGGAATCGGGGTTACGTTGCCGGTGAGCAGGACGGTGGCGAACAGGTCGGCGAAGAGCGGACCGTTGAGG
>DATBGZ010000062.1:0-1861 GCA_036557785.1 Micromonosporaceae bacterium | reverse complement strand
GCCGGTCACCGCCGCGAGCCGCTCGATACCGAGGACGTCCAGGAAGGCCCGTTCGGTCCGTACCATGTCCGCCACCGTGATCACGGGGAAGTCCGGCCCGTACGGCCGGCCGGTCGCGGGGTCGGCCGACGACGGGCCCGTCGTCCCGCGGCAGCCGCCGAGCAGGTTCGTGGAGACGACGAAGAAGCGGTCGGTGTCGAACGCCTTGCCGGGGCCGATCATCCCGTCCCACCAGCCGAGGCTCTTGCCCGCCGTGCCGTCGCGGTCCTCGGCCGCGAACCCGTCGCGGGTGCTGGATTCGGGCGCCGTCTTCGCGATGCCCGCCGCATGGGCGTCGCCGCTGAGCGCATGGCACACCAGGATGACGTTGTCGCGCCGGGGTGAAAGGGTGCCGTAGGTCTCGTACGCCACGCGAACCGGGTGCAGCTCCTGGCCGCAGTCGAGCCGGACCGGTTCCGGCAGGTCGAGGTACTGCGTCTCAACCGTGCCCACCGAGCCTGCTGAGCCGACTGTGTCGGCTGTGCCGGCGGGGCCGGCCGCGAGCGTCGGGGCTGGCTCCGCCATGGTGGCTATCCTAGCTGGTCCTGGCAGGTATATTGTCAATCATCCCAATAGGGAATACGGGAGCAGGAGGGGAGTCAAACGAGATGACTACAGTTACCAATGGTGTCAACGTACAGGCGCTGCTCGAGGCGCGCGAAGCGCTGAAGGGCGCGCCCGAGGCCGCCCAGTTCACCTGGCGGGCGTCCGCCACGTGGCAGCACGGCGTGCACAGCCAGATCAAGGTGCAGAGCTTCTTCGGCCTGGGCGAGGAGCAGGCGCACAAGCAGGAGGCAGTCTTCGAGGCCGACCACCCTGAGGTCTTCGCGGCGACCGATAACGGCATCACGCCGATCGAGTACCTCATCGTCGGCCTGGCCAGCTGCCTGACGGCGGGCGTCGCCTCGGTGGCGGAGAACCGCGGCATCCAGCTGCGCTCGATCACCTCGACGGTCGAGGGCGCGCACGACATCCGCGGGATCCTCGGGGCCGACAGCGACGTCCGCAACGGCTTCAACGACGTCAAGGTGACGTTCACCATCGACGCGGACGCGTCGCGGGAGGACATCGAGGCGCTGGTGGCCCAGTCCCAGAAGCGCTCGGCCGTGTACGACGCCCTGACCAACCCGACGAACGTCACCGTCGAAGTGGCCTGAGGGGCGGGGTCATCGAGCGCGTTACCGCGGTCGTCGTCGGCGCGGGGCACGCGGGCCTCGCCGCCAGCCACTTCCTGAGCGACCGGTCGCTCGACCACGTCGTGCTCGAGCGCGGTGAGGTGGCGAACTCCTGGCGCCGCGAACGCTGGGACTCGTTGCGGCTGCTCACGCCCAACTGGCAGAGCCGCCTGCCGGGCGTTCGCTACGACGGCCCGGACCCGGACGGGTACATGACCGCCGGTGAAGTGACCGACCTCATCGAGCGCTTCGCCGCGGTCTCCCGCGCTCCCGTCCGGACCGGCGAGAACGTCACGTCGGTCCGGCGGGCCGGCGACGGTTACCTGGTCACTGCGAGCGGCGGCGAGATCGCCTGCCGGGCCGTGGTCATCGCGAGCGGCGCCTGCAACCGGCCCTCGGTGCCGCGGTTCTCCGGCGAGGTGCCCGCGTCCGTCGAGCAGCTGACGCCGTTCGACTACCGCGACCCGGCCAAGCTCCCCGACGGCGGCGTGCTCGTCGTCGGGGCGTCGGCGACCGGCGTGCAGCTGGCCGCCGAGCTGCAGCGGTCGGGCCGGCCGGTGACCCTCTCGGTGGGGGAGCACGTGCGGTTGCCGCGCACCTACCGCGGGCGTGACGTGCTGTGGTGGATGGACGCGTCGGGCCTGTGG
>DATBGZ010000061.1:0-19864 GCA_036557785.1 Micromonosporaceae bacterium | reverse complement strand
CTTCACCGACACATCCTCGGTACTGACCCCACCCCGCTGGCCCGCCTGGCAAGCCGTCGCGCAACCATGGCTCATCGCCACCGCCACGATGGTCGCAACCTGCATAGCCGCAGCCTGGTCGCTACGCCGCGCCGTCGCCCGGGGAGGCAACGGCGGTGCCCGGTAGTTCTGGAAGGAGAGTGTGATGGCTGGATTGGCGGTGACGTGCCGGCGGGTCGTGCACATCTACCGAGCCGAGGCCGGGGATGTGGTCGCACTCTCCGGTGTGGACCTGAGCATCCAACCCGGCGAGATGATCGCGCTGGTCGGTCCGTCCGGTTCGGGCAAGTCGACGCTCATCGCGCTGCTGTCGGGGCTCATGCGCCCTTCGGCCGGTCGGGTGAACATCGGCACCTACGACATCGGCAAGCTCTCCGACACCGAGATCTCCCGGCTGCGGGGGACGGAGATCGGGGTGGTGCTGCAGGGCGGCGCCCGTAACCTGTTGCCGTACGCGAGCCTCGAGCGCAACGTCCGTCTCGCACAGACCCGCGCCGCCAGCACGAAGGGCGTGCACCTCGACGACCCCGAGCGGATCCTCGACCTCGTCGGGCTCGGCGGCCAGGGGTCGGCGACGGTGGGTCAGCTCGCGCCCGGCGCCCGGCAGCGCGCGGCGCTGGCCGTGGGCATCGCGGCCGGCCCGGGGCTGCTGCTCGTGGACGAGCCGACCTCGCAGCTCGACTCGGCGGGGCGTGACGAGGTGGTGGCCGCGCTGGAGACCGTCAACGCGGAGCGCGGTACCACGATTGTGGTGGTCACCCACGACAGCGAGGTCGGCGACCGGCTGGGCCGGGCGGTGACGATCCGCGACGGACGGGTCGGCGCCGAGGGTCGCGGCGGACAGGACTACGCCGTGGTCGCCGGCGACGGCACGGTGCAGTTGCCGCCCGAGGTGCTGGGCGACTTCCCACCCGGCACCCTGTTCACGGTCGACCGTACGGACGGCGCGGTATCGCTCGTGCCGAGCGGCTCCCAGGAGGAAGCCGGGGTCGTGCCAGACTAGACAACCATGGACCCACGTACGGCGTCCGGCGACGGCGTGCCGAGCCGGGCTATGCAAGCCACCGCAGCCATTCCCGCGGTCATGCGCGGCGCGGTGGATCTCAGCGGACTGCGGGACCGGGCCACCGCCGCCAACCGGGCGCAGTCCCGTCTCTCCGGCCCCGCTCCCGGAGCCGCGTCGACCAGAGCACCCCAGGGCGCGAACCCACCGAGCGAGGCCGAGCCCGAGCCGGAGGCCCCCGCCGAGGGCGCCACCGCCGCGACCGGCGGGACAGTGGCGATCATCGACGTGACCGAGGCGACGTTCCAGACCGAGGTTCTGGAGCGTTCGCTGACCACACCGGTGGTGATCGACTTCTGGGCCGAGTGGTGCGGCCCGTGCAAGCAGCTGTCTCCCGTGCTCGAGAAGCTCGCCATCGAGGGCGGCGGGTCATGGGTCCTCGCCAAGGTTGACGTCGACGCCAACCCGCGCCTGGCCCAGGCCTTCCGGGTGCAGGGCATCCCGATGGTCTTCGCGGTCATCGGCGGCCAGCCCGTCGACGCCTTCACCGGAGTCGTGCCCGAGTCCCAGTTGCGGCCGTGGATCGCAGCGGTGCTCAACGCGAGCGGGCCTGCCGCCGCGATGCCGGAGGACCCGGCGTTGGGCGCCGCCGATGACGCGCTCGCCGACGGCGACTTCGATACGGCCGAACGCGGGTACAAGAAGATCCTCGCCGACCGTCCGGCCGACCCCGCGGCGGCCGCCGGCCTGGCCCAGGTCGGGCTGCTGCGCCGGGTGGACGGCGTCGATCCCGTGCAGGCGCAGGCGAAGGCGGCGAAGGCGCCCAACGATGTCGAGGCACAACTGGTCGCGGCCGATCTCGAGGTCCTGTCGGGAAACGCGGAGGCGGCGTACGCGCGCCTGGTCGCCCTGGTGCGACGTGTCTTCGGTGACGAGCGCGAGAAGGTGCGGGTCCACCTGGTCTCGCTGTTCAGCATCGCCGCGCCCGATGACCCCGCCGTCGTGACCGCCCGCCGCGCGCTCGCGAACGCCCTGTTCTGATCCAGGGCCATGACCCAGTTCCGGACCTCCACGCCCCCGCCCATGCGCATCGCCGTGCTCGACGCGCCGTCCAACCTGGGCCTGCGCCCGCCCACGCCCACCTCGGTGCCGGGCTGCGCGAAGGCACCGGGAGCGCTACGCGACCACGGCTTGGTGGCGCGGCTGGGCGCCCGGGACGCCGGCTGCCTCACGCCGCCCCGCTTCGACCCCGGCATGTGGCGCCCCGGCGACGGCGTCTCCCAGGCGGCGGACATCGCCCGGTACTCGATCCGGCTCGCGGACCGCATCGGCGCCATCATCGCCGCCGGCGAGTTCCCTCTGGTCCTGGGCGGCGACTGCTCGGTGGCGATCGGATCGATGCTCGCCATGAAGCGGCTCGAGCACGAGCGCGGCGGAGCGTTCGGACTGGTCTATGTGGACGCTCACTCCGACTTCCGACACCCCGGCAACGCGTCGGTGGTCGGCGCCGCCGCGGGCGAGGCACTCGCCCTGGTCACCGGCCGCGGCCAGGGCGATCTCGCGAGCATCGAGCAGCGCCGACCGTACGTCCGCGACTCCGACGTGGTCCTGATCGGCATGCGCGCGGGCGACGACTACCGGGTGGAGCTGCAGGCGGGCGCGTTCAATGTCCGCACCGCCACCGACGTCCGTACGCACGGCGCCAACCGCTGTTCCCAGTGGGCGCGGGAGCTGCTCGGGGAGTGTCTGGGCTACTGGGTGCACCTCGACGTCGACGTGCTCGACCCCTCGGTGATGCCGGCGGTCGACGCCCCGACCACAGGCGGCATCGCGTACCCGGAGCTGGAGAACCTGCTCCGCGGTCTGGTGAGCGAGCCGGAGTGCGTCGGCGTCGAAGTGACTGTGTTCGATCCGGACTTCGACGTGGAGGGCGTCTACGCGCAGGATCTGGTGAACACCCTGGTCGCCGTGCTGGCACCGGCCGTACGGCCCGCGGAGCCGTTGATCCCGGCCCAGAAGCGCGCCGCCCGCGCTCGCCGGACAACCACCGCCCCATAACGCCCACCACGCCGTCACGGCCACCGCACCATCACTGCCACCACGCCGTCACGGCCCGCGGTGTTTCCCGCTACGCGCGGGCGAGAACCAGGCCGGCCCCACCGAGAAGCTCGGCGACCGCACGCCCGTTCGCCGCGGCGGCTCCGTAGCTCGCGACGTACGCGGCCGCACCGCGGGGCCGCCACGCGGCCGGCCAACCCATCTCCACCAGCACCACGCTGCGGTGGCCGGCACAGAGAAGCTCGACGATCTGTCGGGCCGACGGGTGGCGGTGGGTGTCCCGGCTCACCACGACCACGGGCCGACCGCCGGCCCGCGACAAGATGGCGTTGACAACCGCGCGTGGCGAAGCGTCCACAGTGGCTGGTTGCCGTACCACCCCGGCGAGATGAGGGAACAGACCCCACGGGACCTCGCCCACGGCGATCGTGGCCGGCGGTTCCAGCTGCACGACCAGCGCCGGGTCGGCCGGCAGCACGCCCTCGATGCGCAGGCTGCGCCGGGCGGCGACGACCCCGAGCTCGACAAGGGACGGGTCGAGGGCGTCCCGGGTCGACCTGGGGCCTGGCAGCGTACCGAGCGGGGCGTTGCGGGCCGCCGCCCGGGCCAGGTCCTCCTCGCCCAGCCGGCCCGACCGTACGGCCTCGACGATCGCCGCCACGGTCGCCTCGACGAGCGCGTGCGCCTGCTCGTCGGGCAGCTTGACGACCTCGCCGCCGATGCAGAGCAGGTCGTTGCCCGCGACGAGCGCCCGCACCGCCGCCTCCGGGACACCGATGGCGCCGCTGGCCCCGCGCATCTCCAGGGCATCGGAGATGATCGCGCCGTGGAAGCCCAGCAGCCCGCGCAGCAGGTCGTGCAGCGCCGCGGAGGAGAAGGTCGCGGGCTCCTGCCCGGTCAGGGCTGGCACGCGGATGTGCGCGGTCATGATGCTGCGCACCCCGGCCACGATCGCGGCCCGAAAGGGAGGCAGCTCCCGTCGCCACAGCACCTCCATCGGCGCGTCCACGGTCGGCAGGTCGGTATGCGAGTCGGCCTCGGTGGCGCCATGGCCCGGGAAGTGCTTGGCACAGGCCGAGATTCCGGTGCGCTGCAGCCCGGTGACCGCCGCGGCCGCGTGCGCGGCCACCCGCTCCGGGTCGGAGCCGAAGCTGCGGGTGCCGATCGTGGGGTTGTCGTCCGAGCTGTTCACGTCGACGGCAGGCGCCATGTCCAGGGTCACGCCCACCGCGGCGAGCTGGGCTCCGATCGCCTCGTAGACGTCGGCCGTCAGCGCCACATCGTCGACGAACCCGAGCGCGGCGTTGCCCGGGTACGGGCTGCCCTGGGCGTAGCAGAGCCGAGTGACGTCGCCGCCCTCCTCGTCGGTCGCCACGATCACGTCGTCGCGGGCGGCGCGCAGCGCCGCCGTGAGGTCGGCGACCTGCTCCGGTGCGACGATGTTCGCCCCGAACAGGGCGATGCCGCCCAGCCCCTCCTCGACCAGGTGCAGCGCCCAGGCCGGCGGGTGGGTGCCCGAAAATGCCGGCAGCAGGGTCCGCAGGGCGAGGCCTCGCAGACTGCTCTGCTGGGCCGGCAGGCTGCGCGGGCGCTGGGCCGAGGTCACGTCGGGCGCCGATCAGGCAGGATTGGGCGCGAAGCCACGGCGGACCGAGTGCGCGCGGGTTGGTCGCAGCGACGCTCCTTGTGCAAGATCCGGCCTCCCGTGGTGATCCTGGCGCCGAATCTAATAGTAAACTTTCCTAAACGCTAGGGGCTGTTACCAGAATGAGTCGGAGCCGCACGCCCGGAACGCCGAGCCTGCTGCGCGTGATCAACGACCGTGCCGCGCTGGAGCTGCTGCTCGAGCGCGGACCGTTGACCCGTGCCCAGCTCGGGGAGCTCACCGGCCTGTCGAAGGTGACCGCCTCCCAGCTCGTGGAGCGGCTCGAAGAGCGCTCGCTCGTCGCGCGGGTGGGCGAGCTGGCGGGCGGGCGTGGGCCGAACGCGCAGCTCTACGCGGTGGTGCCGAGCAGTGCCTACGTCGTCGGGGTGCATGTCGGGCCGACAACGGTCGTCGCGGCATCGGCCGACATCACTGGCCGCATGACCGCCCGCGTGGAGGTCTCTACCGACGGCGCGGACGATCCCGTGGCACGGGTGCACGCCGCGGTCACCGAGGCCGCGAAGCAGGCCGGCGCGGACTGGGACCGGGTACGGCGGGTGGTGCTCGGTACGCCCGGCGTCGTCGACCCGACCAGCGGCGACATCGCTTTCGCCGTCGACCTGCCGCAGTGGCACCGCGGACTGCGGGACGCGTTGAGCAGCGACCTCGACCGGCCCGTCTCGTTCGAGAACGACGTGAACCTCGCCGCGATCGCCGAGGCCCGCCTCGGTGCCGCCACGGGTGTCAGCGACTTCGCGCTCTTCTGGCTCAGCCGCGGCGTCGGTCTGGCGATCGTTCTCGACGGACGCCTGCACCGTGGCGCGGCGGGTGCCGCGGGCGAGATCGGGTACCTCTACGTGCCGGGCGGCCAGGCTCCGGACTTCACCCGCACCGAGAGCCCGCGGGAACTGCTGCCCGCGTTCCAGCAGACGGTCAGCGAGACGGCCGTCTGCGAGTTGGCGGCGGCGCACGGCTTCGACACCACCACCGCACCGGATGCGGTCGCGGCCATGGTCGCGGCCGGCGAGCCCGGGGCACCGGTCCTGGACGAGTTGGCCCGCCGCGTCGCGCTGGGTCTGGTGGCGGTCGCGGTGGTGCTCGACCCGTCCCTGGTCGTGATCGCGGGTGACGTGGGCAGCGCCGGCGGGGCCGCACTGGCACACCGGGTGAGCGAGCACGTCGCGCGGCTGGCCCCGGTCACCCCGCGGGTCGTGGCGACCGGCGTGCCCGACGAACCGGTCCTGCAGGGTGCGCTGCTCACCGCCCTCGACACCGCCCGGGAAGAGGTCTTCGGCTAGCGTCGCGTGATGCCCGCTGGGGTGCACCGCCCCTGCCGCAGCAGGCAGCAAGTTTGCTGGTGGACGTGTTGCTGGAGCAAACTTTCGCTGATGCTCGTGCTCGGCGGCGCGAGACTTGCGCCCGCTGGTCCTGCTGGGACAAGGCTCACGCCCGCTGGATCTGCTGGAGCAAACTTGCTCGACTTGGGTGTTCCTGCAGCAAACTTGCGCGGCGGCCGTGACTCGCGGGAGCGCCTGCTGGCCGCCGGCGGCTGATTAGAGGTCGATGTTGTCGTCGCCGTAGCCGCCGCGGCGGCCGTACTCGTCGTCGGGCCGGCGCGGCCGTCCGTAGACGCCGCCGCTGCCGCCCTTTGCGCCGCCGCTGCCGCCCTTTGCGCCGC
This sequence comes from Micromonosporaceae bacterium, assembly GCA_036557785.1. Taxonomy (GTDB): domain Bacteria; phylum Actinomycetota; class Actinomycetes; order Mycobacteriales; family Micromonosporaceae; genus DATBGZ01. Next base: position 13,441 of record DATBGZ010000061.1, on the reverse strand, counting down.
CGCTGCCTGGGCCCTGCGGTTTCGGAGTGCCGTAGACCTGGCCACCACCGCTGGCGCCGGGGGACTGCCCGCCGCCCTGTCCGCCGCCGTAGACCTGTCCGCCGCCGCGGCCGCTGCTCGGGCCGTGCGACGAGGAGCCGTGCCCGCCGTCGCCCTCACGGTCGTGCCCGGAGCCGCTGCGCTGCGGTCCCCGTGCCGGGGAGGGGCCGTGACCGCCATCGCGGCCAGGGTCGTAGTCGTCGCCGCGGGCGTACTCGTCGGCGCCGACGCGTACGGGTGCGGGACCCGGCCGGCCCTCGTCGTACCCGGGTCGCCGGGCGATGCGGGGACGCGGTGGCCGGGTGGTCCGGGGCCGGACGCGGCCATCGTCGTAGTCGTCGCCATCCTCGGCCCAGTTCTGGCCGTTCCGGCGTGAGCGGATGATGCCGGCGATGCCCACGAGGACTGCGGCGAGGCCGATCAGGCCCGTCACCGTCGCGATCTTGGTGATGTCGCTGAAGTCGAGGCCGCCGCCCCCGCCGCTCGAGGCGGCCTGCGTGGCGACCGGCGCGGGTTTCACGTACGGCTTGTAGCTGCGCAGGACCGGATCGGAGCCGCCCTCGAGGGTGAGGAACTCCGAGCCGTCGGCGCTGTAGGTGATCGCCTGCCCGTTCTGCTCCGCCGGTAGCGGCGTGATCACGGGCTCGCCGTCGGTGATGGCCTTCACGATGTCGCCGTCGCTACCGACCGCGAACTCGTACGCGTCGGAGGCGGTGCGGATCACCACGTGCGAGCGGTCCGGGGACACCGCCGCGCCGGTGACGAGCAGCCGACCGAGGTTGTTCGTGGGAGTGTCGGTGCCGGTGTTCTTCGGGGTGAACGAGCCGACGTTCGTCAGCGTCGGAATGTCCGGGTACGTCGCCTTGGCCTGCATCTGCCCGTCCGGTCGGTAGAGCACGGCCTGGCCGCCCGAGTTGGCGATGATGATCGGCGTGTCGTCGGCCTGCAACAGCATCGCGGTGCCACTGATCGCCCGCTTGCTCGTGGCCCGGTAGGGCACGGCCTCGCCGGAGCCGGCCGGGTCGACACGTTCAAACGTGAGCCAGTCCCGGCTGAAGTCGGAGTCGCCGATGTCGGCGACCCAGAGCTTCCCGTCGCTGCCCACGCCGACATCCTGTGGGTTGCGGGGAGTGAACGAATGGCTGGTGAGCGTGGCATCGCACGTCTGCGGGTCGATCTTCCAGACCTCGACCCGGGACATGGTCACACCGCCCTCGACGGCGTAGAGGGCGTCCGCGGTGGCGACCATTCCCGTGACATGGTTGAGGTTGGAGTTGGAAACCGAGCAGATCTGTTTGCCGGGGGTCTGCGGTCCCAGGTTCGGGATGGTTGCGGTCGTCGACGGTGTTGGCGAGCCGGTCGACGCGTCCTCGGCCGCTGCGGGAGCGCCGGCCAGCGCGACCGACGCGAGAATGGACAGCGCCATGGTCGTGCGGCGCCACGTTCGTACGGCTGAGGACCCCCGGTTCGGCACGGCCACCAGTGTGCCAGGCGAGACCTAGCCGCAGTTGACCCCCGGTCCCCGTGTTCGTCACCACATCGTCACGTTCCGGACACCTGATCATCACGCTTCTGGACACCTCCGCCTGCCGCCAGCCGCATGAGGTCGGTGTCCAGGTCGATGCCGGTCTCGGTTCCGCCCGCGCTACCGAGCTCGTGCTGGTAGCTGCGCCACGCCTCGTCGCGGACCTTGGTCGCGAAACCGCTCTCCATGAGCAGGACGAGCTCGATGGCGGCTCGGTCGATGCGTCGGTTCAGGGCCGGGTCGGCCCAGTCCTCGGGGGCTGCGAAGAGGGAGGTGGGGACAGTCATCGTGCGCAGGTAGGCGAACATGCCGCGCATCTGCTCGTCCACGACAAGGGCGTGCCGGGCGGTACCGGCGGTTGCGGCGAGGATCACCGGCTTGGCGACGAGCAGGTCGTTGTCGAGCACGTGGAAGAACGAGGTGAACAGACCGCTCGCGCTCGCCTTGTAGACGGGGGTGCTCGCCACGATCCCGTCGGCCTCGCCGAGGACCCCGACCGCCTTCTCGAGTTTGGGACCGGCGAGCCGCGAGACCAGCGCGGCGGAGATCTCGCCCGCGAACGTCCGGAGATCGATCACATTCACCGTCACGTCCGCGCCACGCTCGCGGGCCAGGCCCACGACCCGGGCCGAGACACGGTCGGCGAGCAACCGTGTCGACGACGGATCGCTGGTACCGCCGCTGACCACCGCGAGCCGGTACGGCTGCGTGCTCTGCGTCCCGCTCATGCTCTGGCGTCCTCTGCTCCGGCGTCCTGTGTCCTGGCGTCCCCTGCTCCGGCATAGCCGTGGGCTTCGATGCGGTTCGTCGTCTGGTTGGGTGGCCGCGCCGGCGATCCGGCTTCGTCGATGCCTGCGAGCTGGTGGCAGATCGCGGTGAGTGTGGCGAGCTCGTCAAGGCTCACCCTCGCGTGCATGGCCCGGGTGACGTCGCGCGCGTGGCGAAGGCCCAGCTCGCGTTGCCGGGCTCTGCCATCGGCGGTCAACGACAGCCGAACGCCGCGTCCGTCGGCCGGGTCGGCGTCGCGCCGCACCAACCCGCGCGCCACGAGGCGATCCACCAGCCGGGACAGCGCGGGTTGGCTGAGCAGCACGTAACGGTTGAGCTCGGCCAGCCGCAGCGGCTCGCGGCACTTGGCGAGCGTGTAGAGCACGTCGTACTCCCGCATGGAGATATCCGTCCACATGCCCTGAGCCGCGAGCTCCTTGACGAGCACGGCGTGCGCCTGCAGCAGCGACTCCCACGCGTCGTTGGCGAGCCGGCCCCTACCGGTCACCGAGATTCCGCCAGCTCATCGGTGTCCTGGTAGGGAGCGGACTCGGTCACGTTGTCACCGCGGTTGGCGTTGGGCCGCGGCTGGCGCGGCGGCTGGTCGCCGTACTTCGCCTTCACCAGTGCCTGGTGCGTCGGGGCGTCGGCCACCCCGGGCGCGCGCCGGGCGGCCAGCTCCTTGCGCAGCACGGGGACCACCTCGCCGCCGAGCAGCTCCAGTTGGTTGAGCACGGTGGCCAGCGGCAGACCCGCGTGGTCGGTGAGGAACAGCTGTCGCTGGTAGTCGCCGAAGTGCTCCCGGAAGGTCAGCGTCTTGTCGATGACCTCCTGCGGACTGCCGACCGACAGGGGAGTCATCTGCATGAAATCCTCCATGGACGGTCCGTGCCCATAGACCGGAGCCTCGTCGAAGTACGGCCGAAACTCCCGTATCGCGTCCTGCGACCGGCGTGCGATGTAGGCCTGTCCGCCGAGTCCCACGATCGCCTGGTTCTCCGCACCGTGTCCATAGTGGGCGAAGCGCTGCCGGTAGAACCGGATCAGGCGCATGTAGTGCTCCTTGGGCCAGAAGATGTTGTTCGCGAAGAACCCGTCGCCGTAGAAGGCGGCCTGCTCGGCGATCTCCGGCGTACGGATCGAGCCGTGCCAGACGAAGGGCGGCACGTCGTCGAGCGGTCGCGGCGTGGACGTGAAGCCCTGCAACGGCGTGCGGAACTTGCTCTCGGCGTCCACGACGTCCTCGCGCCACAGCCGGTGCAGCAGGTTGTAGTTCTCGAGGGCCAGCGGGAGGCTGGTGCCGATGTCTTTGCCGAACCACGGGTAGACCGGCGCGGTGTTTCCCCGGCCGAGCATGAGGTCCAGCCGACCCTTCGCGAGGTGCTGGAGCATCGCGTACTCCTCGGCGATGCGTACCGGGTCGTTGGTGGTGATCAGGGTGGTCGCGGTCGACAGGATCAGCCGCTTCGTGCTCGCCGCGATGAATGCCAGCAGCGTGGTCGGCGCGGAGGAGAAGAATGGCGGGTTGTGGTGCTCGCCGATCGCGAAGACGTCCAGGCCCACCTCTTCCGCCTTCACCGCGATCTTGACAATCGCGTCGATGCGCTCCGCCTCGCTCGGCGTCTGCCCGGAGACGGGGTCGCGGGTGATGTCGCTCACAGAGAAGATCCCGAACTGCACGGCGTGCTCCCTCGCTGGCCAAGTCCATGCGTTTGCATCGAGTGTAAGGCGCCGGGAACCCCGGATATTCCACTTCTCCCGATGCTCAGTTGTGGGCCAGCGAGCGCGTGATCTCACGCAGGCGGCTCCGCAGTGCCGGGTCCTCGGTGGCGAGCTCCAGCGCGGAGCCCGGAGTGTCGAACTGGGCGGCCAACTGCACGGCCGCGACCCGGTAGGCCTTGCCGCGGGGCCACCGCGTCACGCCGTCCGCGGCGCAGACCAGCAGCAGCCTGGCAAGGTCGATGGCGTCGTTGGGGTACGGCCGTTCCGCGATGGCGAAGGACTTCATCGCGATCGCGCCCATCACGTCGGGGATGTGCACGGTCATCTCCATGCGCACGCCGTCGGTGCGGTCGCCGATCAGGTGCAGCACCACGGGGTCGCGGTCCAGCGCCTCGTCCACCGCGGGCATGCCGTCCACGACGATCTCGTCAGCGTCGATGTTCGGCTCGTGCTTGGTCGAGTAGGAGGCAACTACGAGGTCGATCGAGGCGGCGAGCCCGTCGACCTCGCGGTCGAACCGGTTGGGGTAGACCCGGTTGCGGTAGCCGAGTTCGCGCAGCTTCTCCAGCAGCGTGCCGCGGCGGATCATGCGGATCTCCACCGCGATGTCGCAGTCATGGGTCAGCCGCAACGGAAGGGCCAACCCGCTGCGAAGGATGTGCAGGTTCACCATGTGCCCGCCGACGACGAGCCACTTGCGCAGATGGGCGGCGGTGCACACCTTCGCCGCGTCGGAGAGCGAGACGAGCGCGCCGTCGTACCCGGTGGAGTCGCTCACGAGGTGCACTGTCTGCATCAGTCCACCTCCGGTGAGTTGCGCCTGGAGTGTGCCGCCGGTTGGCGCGGCCCGAGCACGCGGGTCCAATGTAGTGTGCCCGTCATGACCGGGCGGAGCGTGGGCGGGACGAGCTGATGGTTGTCCTCATCCACACGTCCAAGACTATGCGCCTGCAGCCGCCCGAGGGCCGACCGACGACGGTTCCGGCGTTGCTCGACCGCGCCGTGGAGCTGCACACGCACCTGGCCACCCTGACGCCGCGACGGCTGGCCACCGTGATGGAGCTCTCGCCGGCACTCGCCGAACGGGTGCACCAGCAGATCACGGCCTGGTCCGCCGACCAGGCGCGGACCTGGCCGGCCGTGGAGAGCTTCCTCGGCGATATCTACAGTGGACTGCAGGTCAGCTCCTTCACCACCGCCGACCGTACGTACGCCACGCGGCATCTGCGCATCCTGTCCGGCCTGTACGGCATTCTGCGCCCGTACGACGGGATCAGCCCGTACCGCCTGGAGATGGGTTACCGGCTGCCCGATAGGAGGTACTCAAATCTCTACAAGTTCTGGGGCAGCGCCGTGGCCGAGCAGCTGCCGGCGGCCGGTCCGATCCTGAACCTCGCGGCAAACGAGTACAGCAAGGTCGTGCTCGACCATGTCGACCCGACGCGGGTCATCACGCCGCGGTTCCTCACGGTCAACCCCAAGACGGGCACGCCGACGTTCGTGGCGGTGCACGCGAAGATCGCCCGCGGGGCGTTCGCACGGTGGCTCATCCTCACCCGTACCCGGGTCACCACCGGCTCGGTGACCGACTTTTCCGAGCTGGGCTATCGATTCGACCCGTCGGCGAGCACACCGCGCGAGCCGTGCTTCGTCTGCGAGGACTTTGTGGGCAAGGGTCTGAGCATCCGCCTGACCGACTGACCAGCAGTCTTCGACCACCGTTCGCCGACACGTCACCGTTGCGTCGATGCTCTGTTGATCACGGTGGCCGACCGTGTACGTCGTGCGGATCGTACGGCTGGCGAACTTCGTCACCTCCAGCTCCGGAGGGCTGCGCACCACCCTCACCGCGCTCGGCGCCGGGTATCAGGCCCATGGCCACGAGGCAGTGCTCGTACTGCCGGGCCCCCGCGATGAGCAGGAGGTGACCGCAGCGGGGCTGCGGGTCACCGTCAAGGGCACACCCGTGCCGGGGCTGGGCGGGTACCGGGTGATGCTCGGGCGTCGCCGGCTCGCCGCGCTCCTGGAACGGCTCGCGCCCGACCGGTTGGAGGTCAGCGACCAGATCACGCTGCGCTGGGTCGGGCGCTGGGCGCGCGAGCGCGGCGTGCCGTCGATGATGGTCGCGCACGAGAGCCTCTCCGGCCTGCTCAGCATCGGCGGCGTGCCGCGGCGAGTTGCGCGGTGGATCGCGTACCGGCTCAACCGAGCGAGCGTGCGCGCCTACGGCACGATCCTGTGCACCACCACCTGGGCAGGACGGGAGTTCGCGCGCGCCGGTGCGGTGGATCGGGCTGGGCCCCGCCCGGGTGGGGGTGATACTGCCGACCTGGTCCGGGTGAGCCTCGGCGTCGACCTCACCACGTTCCACCCCGACCGGTACGACCCCGTGCTGCGCTCGTCCTACGCGAAGCCCGGGCAGACCCTGATCGTCCACTGCGGACGGTTGTCCCACGAGAAGCGCCCCGGCCGGTCGGTCGGGGCGCTGTTGTCGTTGCGGGCGATGGGTTACGACGCGGTGCTCGTCGTGGCGGGCGATGGACCGTTGCGTCGCCGCCTGACCCGACAGGCCCGGGGCGCTCCGGTCGAGTTCGTCAGCTTCGTGCCGGATCGACGGTCGCTGGCGGCGCTGCTCGCCACGGCCGACGTGGTGGTCGCCCCCGGGCCGGTCGAGACGTTCGGCCTCGCCGCGCTGGAGGCACTCGCCTGCGGCACGCCCGTGGTCGTCGACGCGGACAGCGCCCTGCCCGAGGTGGTCGGCGACGCCGGTGTGGCGGTCTCGGGCGAGGCGTACGAACAGGGCATCGCGGCGGTCCTCGCCCAGCCCGAGACGGACCGCCGGGCCGCCGCCCGAGCCCGGGCCGAGTGCTTCTCCTGGTCGTCGTCGGTGGCCGGATTCCTGGCCGCCCATGGTGCGAAGGGGTGACCGAGGGCCATGTCGATGTCCGAGCCGGGTCCCATGCGTTTCGTCGCCCTTGGCGACTCCATCACGGTGGGTCTCGGCGACCCGGTCGCGGGGACCGGCAACCGCAGGTCCTGGCGAGGATGGGCCGCCCTGCTCGCGGAGAGCCTCGGCCCACCCGGCAGCGTGGAGTTCTACAACCTCGCCGAACTCGGCGCGCAGACGCATACGCTGGCCACCCGGCAGCTGCCTGCGGCCCTGCACCTGCGTCCCACGGTGGCGGCGGTCATCGTGGGCGTGAACGACACCCTGCGCGGCTCGTTCCACATCGGACGGACCGGCGTGGCACTCAACCGCACCATCGGAGAGCTGCGTGGCGCGGGGGCGCAGGTGCTCACCTGCTCGCTGCCCGACCCGGGCCGGATGCTGCGGCTGCCCAGGTCGCTGGCTAGCCAGCTCGTGCGCCGGATCCGCGCGGTCAACGCCGTGACGGAGGAACTCTCGGCGCTGCACGACACCATCCACTTCGACGCCGGCGCCGTCGACGACCTCTATGACCGTCGCATGTGGAGCGTCGACCGGCTGCACCCGAGCGAGGCCGGGCACCGGCTGCTGGCCCGGGCCTTCGCCGATCTGCTGGTGCCGCGCGGCGTCCCGGTGGCGGCGCCCCCGTCGACCGTACCGACGAGCCCGCTGCCGACGCGGGCCGCGAGTGTGCGGTGGATGGTGACCAAGGGCACGAAGTGGGTACTCGACCGCTCGACCGACCTGGTGCCGGCCCTGGTCGCCCTCTGCGCGGTCCAGTGGTGGCACGGGCTGCGCGGCACCGCGGGCCGCATCGACCAGCGGCTCGCCGACGAGGTCGCCCGCACCCTCAAGGCGCTGCGCGAGGAACGTCACCCGTACCTGGCAGACTCGGCGCTGTGACGAGAACGCGGACGCACACCTACGAGACGGTGGTGACGTGGACCGGCAACCGTGGCACGGGTACCAGCGGCTACCGCGAGTACGACCGTGACTGCGACCTGGCGGCGCCGGGTCGACCCGTCATCGCCGCCAGCTCGGACCCGCTGTTCCGGGGCGACGCTGGCCGATGGAACCCGGAGCAACTTCTCATCGCCTCCCTCTCGCAGTGCCATCTGCTGTGGTACCTGCACCTGGCCGCCGAGGCCGGGGTGGTGGTGACGGCGTACGTCGACGAGGCGGTCGGCTCGCTGGACGAACAGCCGGGTGGGGCCGGGGAGTTCACGGAGGTCGTGCTGCGGCCGCGGGTGACGGTCGCGTCGCCGGAGATGGTGCGGACGGCACTGGCCCTGCATCCGCGGGCGCACGAGCTGTGCTTCATCGCCCGGTCGGTGAACTTCCCCGTCGGCCACGAGCCCACCGTCGTCGCGGCGACCGCCTGAAGCACGCAGCCTGACGCCGGACACGAGCCGTCGTGTTTGCGCCGGGTGAGGTCCGCGGGAGAGGATCGCGGACGTGATGCCCCGTGCCCGCACCAGCGACGGCATCACGGCACACCTGGTCGACGCGCTCTTCGACGGCTCGTTGCGCATCGGTGAGCGGCTGGATCTGGACGAGCTGGCGGCGCGTCTGGGTACCGGCCGGACGACGGTCCGGGAGGCTCTGGTACCGCTCGAGCGCGACGGTCTGGTCCGGGTGACCCACCATCGCGGGATCTTCGTCGCGCCGTTCGACGCGAGCGCGGTCCGTGACGCGTTCGACCTCTTCGGACTGCTCAGCGCGCTGGCCTTCCGGCGAGTGGCGATCCGGCGCCCGCCGGAACTGCTCGCGGCGCTCGCGGAGCTCGACGAGGCGCTGGCGAGCACCACCGACGTCGGTGAGTTCGAGCTGGCGGCGCTCCGGTTCCGCCGTACGGTCAGCCTGGCCGCGGCGGGCACACACCTGCGCGCGCTGCTGCGCAGCTTCAGCGGCCTGGTGCCGGCTGCGACCCGGCTCTCGATTGTCGACGCGATGGCGGAGGAGCGTTCGGCGTTACACGCGGAGTTCTCGGCGGTCTGTGACGGCGACCCCGAGGTCGCCGCTGTCGCGGTCCTCGACCACAGTGTGCTCACCGCCGATAACGCCATCCGGGAGCTTCGTCGCCGCGGCGTGATCGACGGTGACCCGGCACGACTCGACGAGCGGGCCGATCATCTCGACCTCGTCCGGCGCATCGACGACCGCATTGGAGCCGGACGCCTGCGGCGTCCGCGCGCGAGCTGGGACGGTCCCACCTTGGTCGCGGTCGACTGGCCCCGGCCGACCTGACCAGGCGGGCGCCGCCCTACTGGGCGAGGCGCTCCTCCGGGTAGGCCAGCCACTGCTCGTTGTGGATGAATCCGAGACGCTCGTAGAAGCCGATCGCGGTGTAGGACGGGTCGTCAGAAGAGCGCGAGTTGGCCGGGCGCGGGGTCGCGACGGGCACGGGGGCTGCGCCGCCACACCCACGGCTGCGGGATCAGGGCCAGCACCTCGTCGGTGGGTGGGGGTGGCCCGCCCGTGAGCGCCCACAGCGACGGTCCTAAGTAGATTCCCCGATCGGCGAATGCCCGCCGCATCACCAGCCGGTCGAGCGGCAGCCGTGCCTCGTCGAGGTCGGGCATTGGCAGGTCGGCGCGCAGCCGCATCAGGCTGCGGTTGCGCTCGACGATCGCGCGCATCTCCGCCGAGGCCAGGTGCGCCGCCGCGGCCTCGCCGACCAGCGCCCGTACGGTCGCTGCCCCGCCGTTGTCGAGCGCGGCCCACGCGTCGGCGACCGTACCGAAGGCACCGATCAGGCGGGCCGCCGTGGCGGAGCCGAAGCCGCGCACCCCGGCGAGGTTGTCCGACGGGTCGCCGCGGAGCGCGGCGTAGTCCCGGTACTGCCACGGATGCACGCCATAGACGTCCACAAGGGAGTGTGGCGTGACCAGCACCGCCTGGTCGAGCCCTCCGTTGCGCACGCGCAGCACGGAGGTCTGTTCGTCGATGAGCGCGAACGCGTCGCGGTCACTGGTCATGAGGACCGTGCGCCACCCGGCCCGGGCCGCGTGCGCGGCGGCACTGGCGAGCACGTCATCGGCCTCGTGCGCCGTCGCGACCACCGTGGCGAGCCCGGCCGCCCGCAGGAGCCCCGGCGCCGCGAGCAGTTGCTCGATCAGGTCGTCGGGCTTGACCGGCCGATGCGCCTTGTAGCCGGGGTACTCCTGCTTGCGTACCGATGAGTGCGGGCAGTCGAAGCCGACCAGCAGCGCGTCGGGCCGAAGCCGTGCCGCTGCCCGGGCGATGAAGCCGATCAGCCCTTTGAGCGCCCAGACCGGCCGTCCCGCCTCGTCCACCAGGGGCGCGCTCGGCTGCGATCGGGTCACCGCGTGGTAGGCGCGGTGGGTCAGGCTGTTGCCGTCCAGCACGAGCAGCAGTGGAGCGGGGGCCGACACGGGCTCATCCTAGGGCCCACCACCCAGCCGCCAGGCCCGGACCAGCGTGCCATCGTAGGGCCCGGTCGCGTGGGAGGCCAGGTCGTACCGGCACGCCTGCAGTTCTCTGGCCGTCGTGTCCAGTGTGGACGGCTGGTCGCCCGGGACCCGCGGCAGGGGAAACGCGGCCGCCGAGGCCGGACAGTCGGCGAGGACCTCCTGCTGGGTACGGAGTTGGACGACGTGCGGCACCGAGGCGGTCGTGATCCACGGCAGCGCGACGATCGCGTCGGTGACTGCCTGGAACGGCACGCCGCACGCGGTCGCCGGGATCGTCGGGGAGATCGTGCGGCCCCGCTGGTCCGTGACGGTGATGACGATGGGGGCGTACGCGGGTTGCGGGCAGAGCTGGCCGTGGAACGGCTCGGGCGGCAGACGCAGCGCGGTGGCGAGTGCCTGCAGCGCTCCGGTGGTCGCCTCCTGCTCCAGCCGCCGCAGCCACTCGCCGTCTCCGGTGAACTCAGACTCGTACATGCAGCGGGTCGCCGCGACAAGAACCGCGTCGGAGGGCAGGGGCTGCGTGGGCGGCGGGCTGCCGAAGAGGTTGCCGGCTTGCCGGTTGCACGCCTCGCCGTACGGCGCGCCCGCCCAGTCGGTCCCCGGCCAGTCGCGGGCGGGGCCCGGCGCACGGCAGCCGGCGGCCGCCGAGGCGAGAACGACGACGAGCGCGAGCACGTGACGCAGCCGGACCATGCCCACGTCCGTGCCTCAGCCGAGCAGCCGCGCGACCAGGTCGCGATCGAGTTGCCGCAGGGAGCCGTCCGCGTCGAGCAGAGCCCGGTAGCAGCCGGCGAGCTCGATCGTGACGCTCGAGCCGGCGCCGTCGGAGTCCGTGACGACGGCGAACGAAGACCCCCGCGCCTGGCAGGTACCGGTCGGCGCCGCGGCGGAGTTGAGCGCCACCAGCAACTGGTGCGCGGCGTCGGGGTCCAGTGTGGACGATCCGCGCAGCGTGCCGGGGTAGGTCACGATGCCACCGACGGGACCGACCGCCAGGTCCGGATCGTGCACGATGTCGTACCGGCAGACCCGCAGCGGCCGTGGTGTCGGATCCACTATGGACGTAGGAGCGTGGGCGCCGCTGGCCACGGTGAGGTCGATCATGGGCTTCCACTGATCCGAGCAGCCGGAGGTGACCGAGAGTTCGGTGCTGATCCGGCTCACCCGGGTGGTGGCGGTCGTGGTCCAGGGCAGGGCGGCGATCGCGTCGGTGACGGTCGACAAGGGCGCGCCGCAGGCCTCGTGCGGGATCTCGGGTCGCAACTGCCGGCCGGCAGAGTCCGTGACCGACAGGACGATCGGGATGTAGCCGATCGCGGGGCAGGCAGTGTCGGGGCTCGGCTGCGCCGAGGGCAGTCGCAGGGCATCGGCCAGCGCCTGCAGGCCCGAGGTCGCCTCCTGCTCGTGGCGGACGAGCCATTCGCCGTCGCCGGGCACTCGCTCCTGACCGCCGACACACCGGGTGACCCGCACCAGGACCGCGTCGGCTGGCAGGGCCGTGGGTGCCGGCGCAGCGCTCTCCTCGGCCTCGCAGGCCTGTTGGTCGGGGCCCAGGGCGAGGCCGTCCGAGGCGGTCCCACCGCTCACGTTGCCATCGGTCGGGGGGTTGCCCGGGATGGCGCCGCCCGGCTGTGCACACCCCGCGAGCGCCACGGCCAGGACGCCGATCACGACCAGAACCGTCCGCATCCGCCGTCGCTTCATCGCGCGCCTCCTGTCCCGGTGTTCGGCTTCTTGGACTCGCCGATCCGGTCCCCGGTTCCCCTGCCGGTCCTGAGTGTGACGCGATGGCCGTGGTGCCGCCACGCGCCCGCGGGTTACTCTTCGGTACCCCCAGGAGATGATCCACATGTCGGCGCTGCCCGGCGGGCCGCTCGCGCTCAGCCACCCAGGCATGGGCTGGCGGCCATCCAGCCGAACCAAAACCGCCCCGACCGGCCTGTGAGATCCAGTCCCATCGCTGTAGTTCGTCCCCGGACGGATCGATATCCCTGTCTCAACTGTCCAGTGACGGATCCCCTACGCACCGTAAGGATTGGCCGATGACACCTCTCATCGAGCGGCATCTCACCTGGCTACGCGCCAGCGGTGCCGCCGCCTACACCATCGACCGACGCCGCAGACTCCTGCGGCATCTCGACGCGGCCCTACCAGATGGCATCGAGTACGCCTGCGAGGAAGAGCTCGCCGAGTACTTCGCCGCCTGGACCGGCTGGACCCTCTACACCTACGACGGCCACGCCAGATCCTTCTACCGGTGGTGCGCCCAGCGTGGCGCCATCGCTCTCAACCCCATGGCTTGGATCCCCAAACCGGGCCCCGGTCCACGCCTGCCCCACCCATGCACCGACGCCGAGCTCGCCATCGCCCTGGGCGCCCCGGCACCGTACGGCCGGGCGATGCTCCTCGCCGCCCGGGCAGGTCTGCGGTGCGGGGAGATCGCCCGAGCTCGCCGCCGCCACATCGCGGACGGCCGGCTGCGGGTGTTCGGCAAGGGCGGCAAGATCCGCACTGTGCCGCTGGACGAGGTACTCGTCGACGAGCTCGCGAGCGAGTCGGACTGGCTGCTCGGCCGCGAGATCACCCCGGAGTCCCTGACCGACCATCAGCGCCCGACCTGGCAGGCGCTCGGCCTCGGCCCTGAGTTCAGACTGCACTCCGGCCGGCACTGGTTCGCCACCCGGCTCCTCGAGACCGGCGCGTTGATCACCGAGGTACAGCAACTGCTCGGCCACTCGTCCCTGGCCACCACGCAGATCTACCTGCAGGTCGTCGACGCGCGCACCGCCGCCGCCGTGGCCCGCCTGCCGCGGGTGAGGCAGCCCGAGCCGGCTCCTACCCGGCTCGGACCGTCACGCGCAGCCTGACGCAGCCACGCACCCCGCCGCAACACGAAGCCCCCGGATGCCGCACCCGGGGGCCCTTTCATGTCCCCAGGCGGGGGATGCGAAACGCCCCGGTCAACAGGGTGACCGGGGCGCTCGTGTGCGGGCGGATGATCAGGCTACAGCTGCTCGAGGAGCTGCG
>DATBGZ010000060.1:0-40109 GCA_036557785.1 Micromonosporaceae bacterium | reverse complement strand
GATCTCCCACGCCCGCGGCGGCAGGTTCATGTCCTTGGCCGCGTCCACGATCGCCTTGGTGTTGGCCAACTGCTCGTGATCGGGGCTGAACTGCTGCTGCGCCCCACTGACCGCGACCGGATGCAGATCCTGATCCGAGGGCGCCGAACCGGACTCAACCGAAGCCGACGGTGCCGGGCCGGACTGGGTCGCCTGGTCGGTGACCTGGGACACTGCGGCCGTGGCGTTCGGCTCGGTGATCACGTTCTGGTGACCGGTCTGCGCCGCCATGGCCGCGGTCGGGGCGCCCGCGATGCCCGCGAGGGCGAACGCGCCGCCGGCGATGAGCGTCTGCAGACGGGAAAGCTTGCGAGTGGTCTTCACGAGAAAGGCCCTCTCGTCGGGGGACTGCGACCCGCGCCGCGACACGGCGGGCGGGCGATGCGTCCCGGGGGAGACGACCGGCCGGCGCCCGCGCGTCGTTACGCTGCGTTACACCTGGGCCGATGTCCCACACCCGGCCGTTCCGGGTGCGAAGGGTTCAACCGCAACCACTGGCGGGGCTATCCCGAGACGCCCTCATGTGCGCCCCGTCACGGACGGTAAGCGCTCATTGAGCCGTTTTCGAGCGCCCCGACTCCCGGATCTGGGACGCTGTCCCCAAGATGAGCGAGCCCGAGGAGCCCCAACGACCGTCGCAACCACCGCCGCCCGAAGCCGGCGCGGGCGCGGAGACCGTCGTCGAGCGCATGCGGCGGATGCGCACCGGATCGGACGAAGCAACCGTAACGGTGCCAGAGCCGGAGCAACCGGTCGGTCGGCAGCCCCGCATCGCCCGCAAGGAACCGGGCCGGCGGGTCCGGGCGCGTGCCGCGCGGGAGGAGCAGGCCGCCCGGGCACGCACGGCGCCGGCGAGACCGGAGCCGCGGACGACCGCCGCGGCGGGGGAGGCGCCAGCGCCCGAGGGTGGGCCGGCCGTACGGCCGGTGGAAGAGGCGACGCCGGATGCCGTGGTGGGCCGCTTGGCGCAGCGACTGGAGGCGATGCGTACCGAGCGCGATTGGTCCCTGAACGATCTCGCGCGGCGCAGTGGGGTGAGCCGCTCGACGCTCTCCCGGGTCGAACGCGGGCAGATCAGCCCTACGGCGGCGGTACTGGTCCGACTCGCGGCGGCCTATGACCAGACGCTCTCCGGCCTGCTCGCGGAGGCGGAGGCACAGCCGCAGTCGCTGGTGCGCGCGGCTGAGCAGACGGTCACGGGCGAGGACGCCTGGCGCCGTCGTGCCGTATCGCCACCTTTTCCCGGGCTGCGCGCCTCGGTCATCGACGCTCAGTTGCTGCCCGGCACCGACGTCACCTACGAGCCGCCGATGGCCGGTGCGGAGCAGCACTTGTGGCTGATCACCGGAAACCTGGAGGTGACGCTCGGCACGCAGTCGGTGCAGCGCACCAGCCATGCCGACGTGCCCGCCGGTGACGAGGCCGGCGGCGTCGGCGGCAGCGAGGCGGGCGGCGACTTCGTGCTCATCCGGGGCGACTGCCTGCGCCTGCGGCTGTGGGGACCGGCCCGGCTGCGCTGCCTGAGCCCGGATCCCGCCCGCTACGCCCTCGTCACCGTGGCTCCGTAAGTGTCGTCGCCTACAGCTTGTGGGGCGGGGTGTTGCCGGCGGCGATGATCGCCCGACGCATGGGAATGAACAGCAGCCCGAAGAACCCGATCACGAAGAACGCCACGATCGAGATGATCGCGGTCTGATAGCTGTTGGTGAGCTGGAACGACAGACCGAAGACCAGGGGTCCGATCCAGCTCGTGCCCTTGTCGCTGATCTCGTAGAAGCCGAAGTACTCGCCCTCCTTGCCGTCGGGGATGAGCTGGCTGTACAGCGACCGGGTCAGGGCCTGGGTGCAGCCGAGCACGGTGCCCAGCGCAGCGCCCAGGATGAGGAACGGCAGTCCCTTGCCCACCGGCAGGAAGTACGCGGCCCCGACGATGATGGCCCACAGCACAAGGCTTCCCAGGACGGTCTTGCGTGCCCCGATGGCACGAGCGATGCGGGCCGTGATGACCGCGCCGAGGAAGGCGGTGAACTGGACGATCAGGATCGTGGTGCTGCGCACGCCGGTGTCCAGCTTGAGGTACTCCGCCGCGTACTGGCTGGCGACCCCGATGACGGTCTGCACTCCGTCGTTGTAGATGAGATAGATGACGAGGAATACCAGCGTCAGCGGGAAGAGCCGCAGGCCGCGCAGTGTCTGGCCCAACTGCTTGAACCCGCCGGTCAGCGCCGACCCCGTCGTGCGCAGGACGTGGTGCGGCTGCGGGTCCTTGAGCATCGCCAGCGGCATCGAGGTGAAGATGGCCCACCACACGCCGGCGGAGGCGAGCGACGCCCGCGCCACCAGCAACTGCGTGTCGGTGTCGTCGCCGGCCAGGAGGTACGCGACAAGGTTGATCAGCAGCAGCAGACCGCCGCCGACATAGCCGATGCCCCAGCCGATGCTGGAGATGCGGTCGCGGTCGTCGGGGCCGCCGAGGCTCGGCAGGAAGGAGTTGTAGACGACCACGCTCGCGCCAAAGGCGAGGTTGGCGACGACGAAGAGAGCGCCGCCGAGCAGGTAGTTGCTGCCGGTGAGGAAGAAGAAGCCGATCGTCGCCGCGGCGCCGATGTAGGCGAACAGCGCCAGCAACCGGCGTCGCTGATGGGTCCGGTCCGTGAGCGCCCCGACGACGGGCAGGACCAGGACCTGCAGGATCACCGAGAGCGACAGGACGTACGGATAGAAGGAGTCCGGTGCCACCGGAATCCCGAGCGGGTGCAGGAGCTTGCCGTCGCAGCTCTGGTTGTCACCGGCACAGTCGGCAGCGTGCTTGGCGATGTCCGTGAGGTAGGGGCTCAGGAAGACCGCGATGACCGTGGTGGAGAAGGCCGAGTTGGCCCAGTCGTAGAAGTACCAGCCCACCCGCTCTCGTCGGGTGCTCGGGGGGACCGGGGCGGCGGGCTCGCCCGAGGGCGCGACGGCATCGGTGGTGGGGCTGCTCACGGGCTTCACCTGTTCTCGGGGGGCGGGGCGCAGGCACGCCGGCGTTGCCGGGGCATGCTGCCAGCGGTGCGTTGCGCCGAGGTGTCGCCGCGGCGAACGTCAGGTGGCGTGAGGGGACCACTCTCCTCGGTCCGTCAGCACCCGGCGCAGCACCTCGATGTGATCGGTCATGATGCCATCCACACCGAGATCAAGTAACTCCCGCATCTGGCCCGGATCGTCGATCGTCCAGACGTGCACCTGCATGCCGAGCCGGTGGGTGCGCTGGACAAAACGGTCGTCCACGACACGTATCCCCGAATAGCGCATCGGCACCTGCGCCGCAGCGACACCGGGCACGAACCCCGCCAGGCCCCAACCGAAGCGCGAGCCGAGCCACAGCGCCGCCACCTCCCGCTGCCCGAGTGACGTGGCCTGGCGCGGTCCGCAGATGCGGCGGGCCCGCCGGATCCGGCGGTCGTTGAAGGAGGCGAGCAGCACCCGGTCCCGCGCGCCCAGCCGCCAGATCGTCTCGATGGTCGGCTCCACCGCGGAGTCGGCCTTGAGGTCGATGTTGAGCCGGCACTCCGGGAACTGCTCCAGCAGCTCGGCCAGCGTCGGCACCATCGCCTCGCCGCCGGCGCGCTCCGAACGCAGTTGCGCCAGCCTCAGGTCCTCCACCCGCCCTGGCCGGCCGAGCATGCGCTCGAGCGTGTCGTCGTGGAAGACAACAGCGACCCCGTCCGCGGTGGCATGCACGTCGGTCTCCAGGTACCGGTAGCCGGCCGCGACCGCACGGGCGAAGGCGGCCATCGAGTTCTCGTCGCCTTCCGCGGCCCCACCCCGATGCGCGAACGCGATGGGCGTCGGCGCGTCGAGGTACGCGAACCGGTTCGCCACCGTGCTTCACCATCCCTGGGACGTTGCCGGACAAGGATAGGCGCCGAGCGTGCGGGCGCCGCCGGCGAGGTCGGGCTGGTCAGCCCGTACGCGGGCTACGGGGTCGGCGCGCGCCTGCGGGCGGCCGAGACCGGGCGGGTGTGGTCGTGGTAGCGCGGCAGCCGGGGCTCGTCCTTGCGCAGGGGCGCGAGCTCGGCCGTGATCGCGTCGGCGATGCGATCGCCCGCCCGCTGCGCGTCGCCGACCGTACCGGCGGTCAGGTCGGAGAGGTCGACGGGTGCTCCAAAGTGGACCCGCACGATGGGGCGGCGCCAGAGGCACGTGAGGAGCATGCCGATCATGGAATCCCAGCCGTGGTAGGCGACCACCTCGTGAGAGCCCCAGATCGCCACGGGGACGACTGGAGCGCGCGTGGTCAGGGCGAGCCGGGCAAGGCCAGTGCGCAGGCGCTCGGGCCACATCCCAGGGTCGAGCCCGATCCGACCCTCGGGGTAGACGAAGACCGTCGACTCGGCATCCAGCGCAACGACCGCGTCGGGAACGGCGTTGGCCACGTTTCCGGTGCCACGGTCGACGCGGATGTGCCCGGCGGCCCTCATCAGTGCCCCGAGCACCGGGGCGCGGAACAGCCCGCCAGTCGCCATCATCCGCGGCGCGATGCGCATGTGGGCGCAGGCCGCCGTCGCGGCGATGGGGTCAAAGGTGCCGATGTGGTTGCTGGCCAGGATGAGCGGACCACGCGTCAGGTGGTAGGGCATGCTCGTGCTGACCCGCACCCGGCAGATCAGCGGGACGACCAGCCGCGACAGTGGCAGCACGAACCGCCACAGCAGCGGCACCCGCCACCGCCGCACCGGCGCGTCGTCTGTCGTCATGGTGGGCCCGATCCTGCCACGCTGCGAGCCGGCGGTGAAGGTCCCGCCCGGAGCCGGGCGCCCGCTAGGCTGGCCGTTCGTGACGACCTCGGCGCTGTCTCCCGTCGACCCGGTCATCGGCGACCGCCGCCCCGGCGACGGCGCCACGCTTAAGTTCTTCTATGGCCCGATGGACTGTGGCAAGTCCACCCTCGCGCTCCAGATGGACTACAACCACGCCCGGCAGGGCCGGCATGGGCTGGTGCTGACCCGGCACGACCGCTCACTCGGGCCGAGGGTGACCAGTCGGATCGGGCTGGCTCACGACGCCATCGAGGTGACCGACGACCTGGACCTGGTGTCGCTGGTGCGTTCCCGGCGCGAGGCGGGGCAACGGCTGGACTATCTGATCTGCGACGAGGCGTGCTTCTATACGGCGGCTCAGGTGGAGCAGATGGCGGACCTCGTTGACGTCCATCACGTCGACGTGTTCGCGTTCGGCCTCGCCACCGACTTCCGCACCGAGCTGTTCCCCGCATCGCGCCGCCTCTTCGAGCTGGCCGACGAGGTCGCCCGGCTGCAGGTCGAGGTGCTCTGCTGGTGCGGGCGCGAGGGTCGGCTCAACGCACGGATCGTCAACGGCGCCGTGGCCCGCGAGGGCGAGCAGGTGATGATCGGCGACACCGGCGCGGAGGCGGCGGGCGACGACGTGCGCTACCAGGTGCTGTGCCGCCGCCACCACCGCAGCGGCGAGCTTGGCCCCTCGACCGCGCTCTGACCGGAACCGGGACGACTCCGCGGTTTCGGGACCGATGTCGGCTGGCGCCCGCCCGCGTCGGACCGGAAGACTGGCGCCATGGCCCGCTACGTACAGACGATGCCCGACCTGCCCGACGTGTACGCCGACGACCCCGTCCTGCGGTCGTGGCTCGCGCGCCTGCTCGGCCCGGATGGCTTCGCGACCGCCGAAGGGCCACTCAAGGCGTTGGCCACGGAGGTGATGGGGCCGCTGCGGGCCGCGCATATCGACGCCGAGGCGCACCCGCCGGTGCTGCACCGCTACGACGGGTGGGGGGCACGCGTCGATCGGGTCGAGACCAGCCCGGGCTGGGAACGGTTGCGGGCCGCCGCCGCGGAGCACGGCCTGGTGGGTCTGCCGTACGCGCAGCAGGCCCTGGCCCGCTGGGGCGCGGGGGCTCGCTGCGTCCAGCACGCCCTGCTGCACCTCTACGGTCCGGAGTCGGCGACGTTCACGTGCCCGGTCGCGATGGCCGACGGGGCGGCGGCGCTGCTGTCACGCTCCGATGTGGAGGGCCCGGCCCGCGACACCTGGCTGCCCCGGCTGGTCTCCACGGATCCCGCCGTGGCCGTCACGAGCGGTCAGTGGATGACGGAGTCGCAGGGTGGCTCGGACGTGGGACGGGCGACGACCTTCGGCACTCCCGCCACGGACGGGTCGTGGCGCGTCACCGGCGAGAAGTGGTTCTGCTCCGCCATCGACTCGGCGATCGCGGTCGCGCTGGTGCGCCCCCACGGCGCCGGGGCGGGCAGCAAGGGCCTCGCGCCGTTCCTGGTGCCCCGCTACGCCGCCGACTCTCCGCTGTCGGGGGTGAGGATGCCGGCGCACGCGGCCGCGCCGGGGATCACACTGCACCGCCTCAAGGACAAGCTCGGCACGCGGGCCGTACCGACGGCCGAAGTCGGGCTGCATGACGCCTGGGCCCTGCCCGTGGGCAACCCGGACGGCGGTGGCATCTACCGGATGATGACGCTGGTGACCCTCACCCGGCTGCACAACAGCGCCGCGGCCGCGGCAGGGATGCGGCGTGGGCTCGCGTACGCGCGTGCCTACGCCGGTGCCCGCAGCGTCGCAAGTGGACGGTTGACGGCCAACCCGCTGCACCGCTCGACGCTGTCCGCCCTCGCCGTCGACGCGCAAGCCGCATTCGCGTTGGCCGCGCACGCCTTCGCCCTGCTGGGCCGGGTCGAGGTTGACGAGGACCCGTTGGCCGAGCAGGAACTGCGGTTGGTCGCGCCGATCGCGAAGCTCATCACGGGCCGGCTCGCGGTGTCATCGGCGGTCGAGTACCTCGAGTGCTTCGGGGGAGCCGGCTACGTCGAGGACACCGGAATCCCGCGGCTGCTGCGCGACGCGGCGGTGCTGCCGATCTGGGAGGGCACCACGAACGTGCTCTCGGTCGACGTGATCCGGGCGCTGGCCCACGATCCCGGCCTCGCCAAGGCGTTCCTGGCCCGCCTCGACGAGGCAACGGATCAGGCGTCGTCGATGCTCATCGGCGGGGCCGTGGACGGGTTGCGGACCGCGCGGTTCGCGCTGGGCGGGGCGCTGGAGACCGCGGCTGCCAAGCCGCGCGACGAACGGGTGCTCGCCGGCGCCCGGCAGATGGCGCTGACCATCGGGTACGGCCTGGCGCTGGCCCTGCTGGTGGAGCACGCGGCGGCCACCGACGATCAGGCCACGAAGGTCGCGGCCGAGCTCTGGGGGCGCGCCCGGCTCACCGCCGACGACATCGCGCACGACGCCCACACCACGTTCGAGATCCTCTGCCCCTGATCGTGCGGCGCCGACTGCGGGCGGGCGGGCGCCGCGGCCGCGGGCTCAGGAGACGACGCGCAGGCGGATGGTCTGGGGCATGGCGTGCAACTGGTCCAGCACGTCCTCGGCGTAGTCCACACCGATGTCGGTGAGCACGTAGCCGACGTCGCCACGCGTACCGAGCAGTTGGCCTTCGACGTTGACGTCGTGCTGGGCGAGGATGCCGTTGACCTGCGCCAGCACGCCCGGCGTGTTGCGGTGGATGTGGACCAGGCGGTGTACGCCGGGCTGGACCGGCAGCGCCACCGCGGGAAGGTTGACCGACAGCGTCGTGGTGCCCTCGCTGACGAACTGGGCGAGCTTGTTCGCCACGAAGGAGCCGATGTCGGCCTGAGCCTCCTCTGTGGACCCTCCGATGTGGGGGGTCAGGATGACGTTGGGCAGGCCCCGCAGCTCGGACACGAACTCGTCACCGCGCCCCTTGGGCTCCTTGGGGAACACGTCCACGGCCGCGCCCGCGAGGTGCCCCGACTCGAGGTGCGAGCGCAGCGCCGTGTGGTCGATGACGAAACCCCGGGACAGGTTGAGGAAGATGCTGCCGGGCCGCATCCGCGCGAACTGCTGCTCGCCGAAGAAGCCGCTGTTGCCGGGACGGCCATCGACGTGCAGGGTGACCACGTCTGCCGCGGCGAGCAGCTCGTCGAGGGTGGCGCACCGGCGGGCGTTCCCCAGCGCCAGCTTGTCGGCGGTGTCGTAGAAATAGACCGTCATGCCCAGGGCCTCAGCGAGGACCGAGAGCTGGGTGCCGATGTTGCCGTAGCCGACGATGCCGAGCACGCGCCCCCGCACCTCGTGGCTGCCCTCGGCGGCCTTGTCCCAGACACCGTGGTGCATGCCCGTGTTCTTGTCGGTCAGCCGCCGGGTGAGCGCGATGATCTCGGCAAGCGCGAGCTCGACCACGCTGCGGGTGTTGGAGAACGGGGCGTTGAAGGCGGCCACGCCTCGCGAGGCAGCGGCGTCCAGCCCGATCTGGTCGGTGCCGATGCAGAAGGCGCCGATCGCGAGCAACCGGGGCGCGGCGGCGAGGACGGCGTCGGTCACCCGGGTCTTGGAGCGGATGCCGAGCAACTCGACGTCGCCGACCCGCTCGATGAGCTCGGGCTCGTCCAGCGCGCGCCCGATCGTCTCCACGTCGAACGCGTCCGCCTTCAGCCGTGCCACGGCATCGGGCGCGATCCCCTCCAACAGCAATGCCCGCACGTCAGACCACGCTCCCCAAGCCACCGATCCGCCCGACCAGCCTAGCGAAGCGGGAGCGCACGGGCGTCCCGGCGCGGAGGGTGGCGGCGTGATGGCCGCCACCCTCGCCACGTCAGGCCGGGAGCCGGACCGGTGCCGCCTCGGCCGGCGGCCGGGACTGCGACGCCCGCTCGGTGAGGCTGAACCGCCGGTGCAGCCGGCGCAGCGGCGCCGGGGCCCACCAGTTCCAGCGGCCGAGCAGGGTCATCGTCGCGGGCACCAGCAGGCAGCGCACGATCGTCGCGTCGACCAGCACGGCGACGAAGAGGCCGACGCCGATCTCCTCGATCGAGGAGATCTGGGCGAACCCGAACGCGCCGAAGACGATGAGCATGAGCAGCGCGGCCGTGGTGATGATGCGTCCGGTGTGTTGCAGGCCACGCCGTACGGCCGTGTTGGTGTCGTGGCCGGCATCGACGTACTCCTTGATGCGCCCGAGTAGGAAGACCTCGTAGTCCATCGACAGGCCGAAGGCGAAGGCGAAGACCACCGCCATGACGAACGGGCTGAGCCCCCCGACGGTCAGCGTGTCGAGTGGGCCGGCCAGCACCCCCTCCTGGAAGAGCAGGACCAGCACGCCGAAGGTGGCTCCGAGCGAGAGCATTCCCACGACGATCGCCTTGAGCGGCACCACCAGCGAGCCGGTCATGAGGAACAGCAGGACGAACATGGCCAGCACGGTCACGGCCGCGGCCAAGGGAAGGCTGGCCCGCAGGGTCGCGAGAATATCGACGAGCAGCGCCGCCTGTCCGGTGACCCATGACGCGGCACCCGGGGGCCGGTCGGCGCGGACCCGGGCCACCAGCGCGCGGGCCGCGGCGTCCTGGTTGCCCGCGCGGACCGTCAGGGTGACCGTCGCCAGGTCGGGCCCCGCGGCGCGCGCCGGCTCGACCCGCTGCACGTCCGGGTCGGAGCGCCAGCGCGCCGCCCACGCGTCGAGACTCTCCACTGTGGTGCGAGCAACGACGAGGACGGCCGGCTGGTCCGGCGGCGCCCCGTACCGGGCGCTGAGGTCATTCGCGACCGACACGGACTCGATGCTGTCGGGCAGCCCCTCCAGCCCGGGATTGGTGACATTCATGCGCAGCAAGGGGAAGCCGGCGGCGAGCAGGCCGACCACGGTGACAAGTGCCACGAGCGCCGGCGAGCGCTGGGTCAACGCGGCGAGCCGGGCGAAGAAGCCGGCCTCGTCGCCGGAGCCCGGTGCGGGCTCGCGCAGGCTGCGCCGGGATGGGCGGATCGCCCGGCCGAAGAGCGACAGCAGCGCGGCGGTGAAGGTCAGGGCGGCGAGGACCGCGACGAGCGCCGCCGAGATCCCGCCCGCGGCCATCGCCTGCAGCGAGGGGATGGGCAGGGCCAGCAGCCCGCACAGCGCCGCGGCCACGGTGAGGCCACTGAACATGATCGTACGGCCGGCGGTGCCCCAGGCTCGGGCCAGCGCCTGGCCTCGCGCGGTGCGGCTGATCCGGCGCTCACCTGCGGCCAGGGCCTGCCGGTACGCGGGAACGAGCTCCTCCCGGTAGCGGGCCACGAGCAGGAGGCCGTAGTCGATGGACAGGCCGAGCGACAGCAGCGTCACCACGGTCACCACATTCGAGTCGAGCTGCACGATCTGGGAGAAGCCGAACAGCACGCCGAACCCACCGAGGAGCGTGACGAGGGTGGCGAGGAGCGGCACGCCGGCCGCCAGCAGGCCGCCGAAGACGAAGAGCAGCACGACGAGGGTCAACGGCAGGCCACGCAACTCGGCCGCGTTCAGGTCATGTGCCACGACATCGTTGACCTGCGGGTCGAGCACGGCGTCGCCGCCCACCCGAACCGTCGAGCCGGGAAGGTCGGTCGCGACGCGTCGCAGCCGTTCCACGACCGGGGCGGCAGCCTGCTGCTGTGCCGCATTGTCCGGGAATCGTGTGAGCGTGACCGCGACCGCGACCCCGCTGCCGTCCGTGGCCGGGACAGGATCGTCCACAGTGGCCACGTTGGGGTAACCGCGGATGTCGGCGGAGGCCCGCTCGAGCGCCGCCTGAGTCGCCCCAGAAGTGCTGTCCACACCCGAGATGATGGCTACCACCTGCTCGCCGCGGTCGTCGGAGTCGTCGAGGGCCTGATATCCCTGGATGGATTCCGGCACATAGGAGCTGTCGTCGGAGCTGAGGTTGGCGAGGACCACTCCGGCCGCGGGAACCCCGCCGACCAGGATGACCAGCCAGGCGAACAGAACCAGCCAACGATGCCGGAAACAGAATCTACCGATGCGTGACGTCATGCGCTCCACGATCGTGGCCCGAGCGTTGACCGTCGATCCGGCGGGCCTCCGGCATCGTGGTGGGGTTAGCCCCAGGGCCGGCGCGGCGATCTCAGGCGAACAGACCCGGCCCGTCCATGATGACTGTCAGCCGCTGGGTCGCCCGGGTCAGGGCGACGTAGAGGTCACTGCGTCCCCGTGGGGAGCCCGACACGATCGCGTCGGGATCCACGACGATCACCGCGTCGAACTCCAGACCCTTGGCCTGCGCGACGGTGAGCACCGCGACCTGCGCGGCCAGGTCGGGATCGGAGCCCACGGCCGACCCGGGCTCGACCGAGCGGACGACCGCGGCGATCGCGTCGAGCGCCGCATCGGGCACGAGCACGGCCAGCCGGCCGTCGCGCAGCCGCGGGGCGTGCTCCCGTACGGCCGCCGCGACCGTGTCCGCGAGACCACCACCGGCCGTGACCACCCGCGGCGCCTCGCCCGTGGACCGGACCGACGTGGGTGGCCGAAGCGATGAGTCGATCGACGCGAGGAGCTTTCCGGCGAGGTCCATGATCTCGGTCGGCGTGCGGTAGTTGACGGTGAGTTCGGCCAGGCGCCACCGGTTGGCCACGTACGGCGTGAAGACCGAATCCCAGGACTGGGCGCCGGCCAGGTCACCGGTCTGGGCGATGTCCCCCACGACAGTCATCGAGCGGCTCGGGCTGCGGCGCATGAGCAGTCGCCACGCCATGGGGGACAGCTCCTGCGCCTCGTCCACGATGATGTGCCCGAAGGCCCAGGTGCGGTCCGCCGCGGCACGTTCGGCCGTGGTGATCTGGTCGGCGACGCGTTGCCGCTCGGCCAGGCTCGCCGCGTCGAGCAGGTCGCCGGCGAGCAGCACCTCCGACTCAATGTCCTCGAACTCCAACGTCCGGGAACCCTCAGCGATCTCGAGGGCACCCTGCGCGTACGCCTCCCGCAGCCGTTGCTCCGCCAGCAACCGCTGCCGCCGCAGGTCCGGCAGGTCGCCGAGAAGCTCCGCCGCCTCGTCCAGTAGCGGCACGTCGGCCACCGTCCAGCCGTACGGGTCCGCGACTCCTGGCCTGCGGACCAGCAGGGCCTGCTCCACCTCGGTGAGCCGCGATGCGGCGGACGCGATCGCGTCCGGATCGGCGAAGAGGTCGGCGAGCAGCTCCTGCGGCGTGAGCACCGGCCAGAGCTGGTCCAGCGCCCGCCGTACGGCCGGCTCCTGCTCGAGCTCGGCACGGATGTCCGCGAGATCCGCGGCGTCGAGCAACATCGGGTCGCCGGGCGCGTCATCCTCGCCCAGCGGGTCGTCGGCGTAGGGGTCCGTGCCGATCGCCTCGGCGACCTGGATGGTGAGCGCCTCGAGCACGTACCGGTCGAAGATCTTCCGTGCCTCGTTGTGCGGCCGGCCGGATCGCCGGGCCACGGCTCGCGCGTCCTCGACCAGGGCCCGGTGCAGCAGCAGCGCCTGCGTGCCACCGCCCAGATCCACCGCCAGCTCCAGCACCTGCTGCTCAGGCACCCGCTGCCGCTCGCGGACGGCCCGGGCCAGCACGTCGACCATGACCGGCCGGCCCTTGAGCTCTGCCGTGGCCGGGGACTCCGCCCGCCTCGCGCGGACCCCCGGGAAGAGGTCGCCGAGCGTGCCCAGCAGGACGCCCGTCTCGGCCAACGACGGGAGTACCTGGGCGATGTAGCGCAGGAACGTCCTGTTTGGACCGAGGATGAGCACACCCCGGGCGGCCAGCTGCTCGCGGTAGGTGTACAGCAGGTATGCCGCGCGGTGCAACGCCACCGCGGTCTTGCCGGTGCCCGGCCCGCCCTGCACGACGAGCACGCCCGCGAGCTGCGCCCGGATGATGTGGTCCTGTTCCGCCTGGATTGTGGCGACGATGTCGCGCATGCGTCCGGTACGGCTCGCGGTCACCGCCGCGAGCAGCGCCGACTCGCTGGTCAGATCGCCGGTGCTCGCGCCCGCAACCCGGCTCAGGTCGAGGACCTCGTCGTCGAGTCCGATGACCGTACGGCCTCGGGTGCGCAGGTGGCGGCGCCGCGAGACTCCCAGCGGGGAGGCGGCGGTGGCGAGGTAGAAGGGTCGCGCCGCCGGTGCCCGCCAGTCCACGAGCAGGGGCTCGTGGCCGGGATCGTTGGTCCCGCCCTCGCTACGACCACCCTCGTTGTCGGCGAAGATCCCGATCCGCCCGAGGTACAGCCGCGACCCGTACCCGTTGTGCCCGCCACCGAAGTCGAGGCGACCGAAGCACAGGCCACTCTCTACGCCATCGAGATCGGCGACCGTCCGGGCGTACCCGGCTGCCGTGTGGTCGCGCTCGGACCGGGCCTGGTGGCTGTTGCCGCGTTCCCGCAAGGTCTCGCCAAGCCGCTGCCGCGCGGTGGCGCGCATGGCGTCGAGCCGGTCGTAGAGGCGGCTGACGTATCGCTGCTCCGCGTCAAGATCCTCATTCTGGTTCTGTTCGCCATGGTCACGTCTGCCGAGGTCATGGGCTCGGCGGTTGCTTGACAAACCGTCTCCTTGGCGTTACATAACTCGTCACGGCGACCACCTCGTGGCCGCCTGGAGGTGGCTTGGCGTAGTCGATACGGGCACGAAGAGGAAACGGTAGCTCCGTTGGCCCGGGTTCGACGACAAATGGCCCGCGTCGGGCCGCCCGGCGCAGCAAAGTCCCCGGCGTACTGGGCGCCCGGGCAGCGGGCGTACGGGAGGCCGACATCTCCAGAATCGCGGGCAAGCGTGTGATCACGTTCGACCAGGCGGTCGACGCTGGCTGCCGCTACTTCACACGCCACGCCACCGTGGACCTGGCCGAGGTGGCCTCCGCGTTGGCCGTCAGCCGGGCCACCCTCTACCGGGTCGTGAGCAGCCGGGACACCCTGCTCGCCGAGGCGTTGCGGCGCCTGCTGCAGCGCACCGTCGAACAGGCGACCGCGCGGCGCACCAGCGACGGCATCGACGGTGTGCTCGAGGTTGTGGGCGGCTTCACGCGCCAGTTGCTCGCGTCACGCCCGCTGCGGCGCTTCGTCGCGGCCGAACCGCAGACCGCGACCCGACTCCTCACCAGCCCGGACGGCGTGGTGTCCCGGCTGGCGGTCGACGCCGCCGTGCGCCTCTTCGAAGACGCGGGCCTGGTTGCCCGTCGCGGTGGTACCGTCCCTGCGGCCCGGCGGCGCGCCAGGAAGTCGGCCAGCGACGGCGCCGCGGCACCACTCCTGGTCGCCGAGCCCGATCGGGTGGCGTTCCTGTTGGTGCGGATCGTCGCGTCGCTCTGCTTCGCCGAGGTGGCCGGTACGGTCCCGGACCCTGATCTGGCTGAACAGACCATCCGGGCCATGCTCGTGCGTGCCTGCACGCCCGGATCAGCGCCAGCGGCCCAGCGGGCCCGGACCAGCCGTCTCATGGACGTGGCGATGTGCCTGGTCTGGACGAGCCTGCCGGATCTCTTCGCGGACGCGCCCGCCCTGGTCAACCTCACCCGGCGGGTCGCGCTCGGCCTCGCTGGCGTGTAGCGCCCGGGACCACGTCAGGTGGCGCGACGGGCGCGCGCGGCCCAGATCGTGTAGGACGGGTCGCGGTCGAGATTGTGGCGGTCCCGGTCATAGCGGCGGGTCGTCCGGGGGTCGGCATGGCCCATCGCGTCCTGCACGTCCTCCAGCGGCACCCCCTCGGCTCGAGCCGTCGTGGCGAACGCGTGGCGCAGCGAATGCGGAGACAGGTCGGCCCAGGCCGGAATACCGGCTCGCTCGGCGAGGCGACGCACCAGGCGGAACACCGCATGCCGGTCCAGCCGCGCCCCGGTGGAGGTGACGAAGAGCGGGCCGGCCAGGACGTCGACGGCCACGCCGGTGGCCATCGCGCGGTGCAGCAGGTAGGTCTCGACGGCGGCCGTGCTCGCCGGCGTCAGAGCCCGGCGGCGCGGCTTGGCGCCCTTGCCGGTGAATCGGATGCTGCGATGGCCGCGCTCGTAGCCGAGGTCGGCCACGTCGAGGCCCACGAGCTCGCCGACCCGCAACCCGAGGTCTGCGAGCACGGCGATGATGGCGTGGTTACGCAGCCGGTGCCCACCCCGGTCCGTCTCGGCCGCGACGAGCAGGGCGTCGACCTCCGCGGCGGAGAGCCCCACGGTGCCCGAGTGGTCCCGGTCCAGGTGCGGCCGGTCCGCTGCACCCACCGGGTTCGCGGTGATGGCGCCGACCTTGACGAGGAAGGCGTACCAACTCGACAGCCCCGACATCTTGCGAGCCACCGTCGCCGCCGACAAAGGCGTGCCGGTGCGGGGATCCACAGTGGACTCCAGCGCGCGCGCGTACGTGTTGACGTGGATGAAGGTGGCTGTCAGCGGATCGATGGCCTGTTCCTCGCACCAGCGCAGCCACGATGTCACGTCGCGGCGGTAGGCGTCGCGGGTGTGCTCCGACAGGCGGCGGTTGCCCAACCAGCCGTCGGTGAACGTGTAGAGGTCGCCGATCTCGCTCGCGAGCCCGCCGGGCGCCGGGCGAGAGACGGGCGCTGACATAGAGCGATCTTCGCACACGTGCTCGCAGCGGGCTATCGCCCCCGGTCTGCTCGACCCACCACGACCGCGGCGGTCATTGGTCGGCGGCGAGCGCGGCGAGCAGCTGGTCGAGGGCGGCCAGCGAGTGCGCGCTGACGATGGCGTCGCAGTGCGGCCACGCCGCGGCCATCCCGGCGACCAGCGGTTGGTAGTCGGGCGCGGCGGTGCGGGGATTCGCCCAGACGACGCGATGGGCCAGGCGCGCGAGCCGGGCCATCTGCGCACCGAGCTGCGCGGCGTCGCCGGTCTCCCAGCCGTCGGAGATGATCAGTACCACCGCGCCCCGCGCCACGCCCCTGGCGCCGTAGCGGTCCACAAAGGACTTGAGGGCCT
Source organism: Micromonosporaceae bacterium (assembly GCA_036557785.1). Classification (GTDB taxonomy): domain Bacteria; phylum Actinomycetota; class Actinomycetes; order Mycobacteriales; family Micromonosporaceae; genus DATBGZ01. The sequence goes on along the minus strand of DATBGZ010000060.1, from coordinate 24,332 downwards.
CGCCGATGCGGGTGCCGCCGGACCAGTCCGGGGCCGCCCGACCGGCGCGCATGAGCGCCACCTCGGGCCGGACCCGGGCCAGGACGCGGGTGAGCCGGGTCAGCCGGGTCGCGAAGGTGAAGACCTCGGTGCGCCCCGTCGCGGCGACCGCGCCGTAGAGCAGTTGCAGCATCGCCCGCGCGTAGGGCTCCATCGACCCGGAGATGTCGCAGAGCACGACGAGCCGGCGCCGCCGCAGCTTCAGGCGATGCCGGGCGAGCCGGGCCGGGAAGCCGCCAGTGCGCTGCGCCCGGCGAAGCGTGGTGCGTAGGTCGATGCGCCGGCCGCGTGAGCCAGGCTCGTACCGCCGCGAGCGCCGCAGGGGCGTGGCGAGCCGCAGCCGGCTCATGAACGTCGCCAGCAGGTCGAGCTCCTCGGCCGAGAGCGTGGCGAAGTCGCGTGTCGCCAGGCGCTCCGCCGCCGCGGCGAACGCGGGCTGCGGCTGCGCATCCGCGTCGGCCTCCGCATCCGTGTCCACTGTGGATGTCTGGGAGGCACTCACCGTGGCCCGGCCGCGGGACACTCCGGGCAGCGGCACTGGCGCCATGGTGGACGGGAGGGTAGAGGGCTGCCCGTCGCGTGGGGCGGCCTGTGGCGCAGCCGGGCCGAGTCCACGGAAGACCTCGCCGAAGACCCGGTCGAAGATCGGGATCTCGCCCTCCTCGGCGAGCAGTGTCACGCGCGCGCACCAGTAGAGATCGGTGGTCGTGGCAGGCTCGGCGAGCGCGACCGCCCGGGCGAAGCGTGTGGCGCGGTCCGGGCCTATCGCGAGCCCCTCGGCCCGCAGCCTGGCCGCGAAACGGGACACCAGGTCGGCGAGGTCGGCGCTCATTCCGGGAGGCCGGCGTCGCGGGCGGCGGCGAGGTCCTCGTCGTACTTGAGCACCGCGCCCAGGGTCCGCCGGGCGGTGGAACCGTCCCATGTGGAGACCCCGAGCGCCTCCAACGCTGCGGCCCAGCTGATCGCCTCCGCCACGCCGGGGAGCTTGACCAGGTCGAGCTCGCGCAGCCGCTGCACCGATGCGGCGACCCGCTCCGCGAGCGGGGCCGATGAGCCGGGCACGCGGCGACGGATGATCTCGGCGACCCGCTCGCGTCCCGGGTAGGTGATGAAGTGGTAGAGGCATCGGCGCTTGAGCGCGTCATGCAGATCCCGGGTGCGATTGCTGGTCAGGACCGCCACCGGCCGTACCCGGGCGGTGCGTGTGCCGAGCTCGGGGATCGTCACCGCGCACTCGGCGAGCAGCTCGAAGAGGAACGCCTCGAACTCGTCGTCGGCCCGGTCCACCTCGTCGATGAGCAGGACCGCCGGCCGTGGCCCCGGGTGGTCGATCGCGGCCAGCAACGGCCGGGCGAGCAGGTACTCGTCCGTGAAGAGGTCCGTGTCGGCGACGGCCGTGCCGCGCGACTCGGCGAGGCGGATCGCGAGGAGCTGCCGCGGATAGTTCCACTCGTACAGCGCCTCGGCCGCGGTCAGCCCCTCGTAGCACTGCAGCCGGATGAGCACGGTGTCCAGTGTGGACGCGAGCGCCTTCGCCGCCTCCGTCTTGCCGACTCCGGGCTCGCCCTCCAGCAGCAGCGGTTGCCCCATCCGTACGGCGAGGAAGAGCGCGGTCGCCAGCCCCTCGTCGGCCAGGTAGCCGACCCCGGCCAGGCCGGCGGAGACCGACGGGATATCGGCAGGCAGTCCGGTCATCAGGCAGCCACCGCCACGGGTTCCCGTCGCCACAGAGCCGGCGCCTCGACCGGAACCGGCGGCTCGGCCGGGACGAAGATCGACTCCCCTCCGTCATCCGAGCTCTGGCTCGGCACGACCAGGCGCAGCGGCGCGGTCAGCGGTATCGGCTCGACGACTGGCTCAACGACCCGGACCGGCTCGTAGGACGGAAGCGGCGGCGCCAGCGCACCGCAGGCGACGTAACGGCCGCAGAGCACGCGTATCGCCGCGAGGCCGTCGGCGGCCACCAGATCACCGAGGTAGACCGCGACAGCCGAATCCGTCGCGTCGCCCGGCCCGCGCGACGCCCGCTGGCGCTCACGACCGAGCCCGCCCGCCACCCGGGCCATGGCCGCGGCGTGCATGGCGAGCTCCCGCCCGCCGGCAAGCGTGCGGCGGGGCCCGAGCGCCAGCACGGTCACGGCGAGACAGACCGCGGCGGCACCGACCACTGTGGAGCCGCGCCCATCGTCCTCGACCGTGGTCGCCGCGGCGAGCCCGACCGCGTAGAGCAGCAGGACCGCGGCGAAGACCCGGCGGCGCAGCGGTGGCAGCAACCGGCGTTCGCGCAGGTCCCCACGCAACGCGGCGCAGGCCCGCCGCACCCGCGGTGCGAGGGCGAGCAGCCGGGGCCGTCGCGACCAATGCAGCCCGGAGTAGACCGCGATCACGAGACTGTCCTCCAGGTCGCGCGGGGGATCGAGACGGCGCACCGGGCCAGGGTCGCTGAGATCGACCGCGCCCTCCGCGTGCAGGGCCGCGAGGACGGTGAGCACCACGCCGTACGGCCCCCGCTTGAGGTACGCCAGTTCACGCGCCGTGAGGTCCCAGCCATCCTCATAGTCCTCGTCGAGGCTGCGCCGCGCGGCCGGCAGGGCCCGGGCCAGCACGGACCCGAGCAGCAGCAGCCCACAGACAACCAGGTACGGCTCGAGCACACGGCCTCCCCTCGCCGGTCAGCCTATTCGGGGTCCCGGGCCGGTGTCGATGGCCGGTGCGGTCGTCGGCGTGGCGATAGAGTCGAGCGCGAGGGGGGCAGTCATGACGATCCCGGCCGATGTCAAGGCGTACAACAAGCAACTCATCGCGGAGTTTCGTGCCAACGGCGGACCGCCGGGTGGGCGTCAGATCCTGCTGCTGACGACCATCGGCGCCCGCACCGGCCGCAGCTACACGACGCCGATGATGTTCATCCCGCACGGCGAGGACCGGCTCGTCATCGCCTCCAACGCGGGAGCGCCGCGCCACCCGGACTGGTTCCACAACCTCGTGTCCCACACCGACGTCACGGTCGAGGTGGCCGGCGATACCTACCAGGCAAACGCCCGCGTGCCCGAGGGCGCGGAGCGCGACCGCATCTGGGCGTCGGTGGTGCAGCAGTACCCGTTCTTCGCCGACCACCAGGCGAAGGTGTCGCGGACCATCCCGGTGGTCGTGTTGGAACGCCGCCCGCCCGAGTGACCGCCCTGGCCCCGGCGAATCTGGTGGGCTCGCCCGGCGTTGCGTGCGCCGCACCGCAGCGGGGTCTGTTTTCATGTCAGCCGTGACAAGCCCTACCGAGTCGCTGCACCTTCGGGTGCGCACCGACGCCGACCCGGACACCGTGTACAAGGCCCTGACCGACGCCGACGAGCTCACCGAGTGGTTCGCCGAGTCCGCCGAGGTCGACCTCGGCCGCTCCCGCTACCAGTTCTGGGGCCGGTACGCGCCCCAGGGTGACCGCCCGCGCCAGACGCTTCTCGGTCACCAACCCGGGCGCGGGTTGCGCTTCACCTGGGCCTTCGACGAGGGGCCCGCCACGGTCGAGATCTCGCTCGCCCCCGACGGTGAGGGATCGCTGGTCACGCTCAGCCATGACGGCAGCGCGGAACCGGTCGCGCTGAAGTGCTTCTGGTACGTCACGCTGGCCAACCTCGCCGCTTTCAGCGAGGGCCGCCAGACCATGCCGCCGTTCGACTTCAGCGTCCCCGCTCAGGGCGATGCCCTCGTCCGCACCGTCATCGACGCACCAGCCGAAGAGGTCTACGCGGCGCTGCTCGACTCCGCCACCGTGAGCAAGGTGGCGGGCGGTCCGGCGACCGTCGAGGCCACGGTCGGCGGGCGGTACGACGTCGGCTGGCCCGGGTACGGACCGGACCGCATCGTCGAGCTGGACCCCGACAAGGTGCTGGCGTACTCGTGGCGCAACCACGGCGGCGCCGGCGAGTCACTCGTGCGCTGGTCGCTGCGCGGATCGCGGGGAGCGACCTACCTCACCCTGGTCCACAGCGGCATCGACGACGACGCTCTCGCCGAGCGGTACCGCCAGGGCTGGCCGCCCTACCTCGTCGAACTCAAGCGACTGCTCGAACTTGGCTCTGCCTGGCAGCCCCTGGCCGGCTAAAGGCCGGCTCCTCATCAGCACCGTCGGCCCCTTGGAGCGCACTCCCCCCTTACCGTCGTTGCACCATAACGGTCATTATGGTGTAGCGCGGGAGAGGGTCGATTAGTCCGTTTCTGAGGATTGCGGGATTAGATTAACAGACAATCCGATAACCCATCCGAGAGCCGGTGGGTCGGTGGGCAGACGAGCGGCAAACGGGGGAGGAACGGCTCAGCGGGCGCTCTCCGCGTGAACGTGCGCGGCACGACCGAGCCAGGCTCAACCTCGCCGACTCCCAGGCATAACCCCGCGGCCCGTGCTCTTGTCGCCGTCGGGCTACCGTGTCGTCGGTGCCGGCCACGGGCACCCACGACGGCCGTCACGAAAGGAGCAGGCGATGGGCGGCAAGGGACTGGCGCTGGGCGGCGGTGGGGTCACCGGAGTCGCCTGGGAACTCGGCATCGTGGCCGGGCTCGCCGAAGCGGGCGTCGACCTCACCGGGGCGGACGTGGTCGTCGGCACCTCGGCGGGTTCGGTGGTCGGGGCGACGATCCTCGGCGGTGAGCCGATCGCGACGGCATACGGGCGTCAGCTGCAGCCGCCGCCGCCAACCGAGAAGGCCGCCAGGCTCGGGTTGGGGTTGACGCTGCGGTACGTCAGCGCTGCTGCGACGGCACGGGACCCGCAGCGCATGCGGGCGAGGATCGGCAGCCTGGCACTGCGGGCGCGCACCATTCCGGAGCAGGAGCGGCGCCGGGTCATCGCGGACCGCCTCGGCGACGCTGGCTGGCCGAGCCAACGGCTGTTGATCACCGCGGTCGCGGCGGACAACGGCGAGTTCGTGGTCTTCAGCCGCGACAGCGGAGTGTCGCTTGTGGACGCTGTGTCGGCTAGCTGCGCCGTGCCGGGCGTCTGGCCACCCGTCACCGTCAACGGGCGCCGCTACATCGACGGCGGAATGCGCTCACCGGCCAATGTGGACCTGCTGGCCGACTGCGAGGTTGTCGTCGTCCTCGCGCCGCTGACGGCCGCGTTGCGCCGCGAGGACCGGCCAGGCCGACAGCTCGCCGCGCTGACCGGCGCACGAGGAGTGCTGGTCGCACCGGATGCGGCCGCTACCGCTGCTATCGGGCGCAACGTGCTGGATCCGGCGCGCCGTGCCGCGGCCGCACGCGCCGGGCACGCGCAGGCGGCGTCGGTGCTCGAAGCCATTCGGGCGCTTTGGGCCGCGTCGTAGCCGCGGCGGGCTCGGTCAGGGGCCTAGACTTCCGTGGTGTGAAGGGCGCGCAGACCAAGCCCGTCATCATCCATGCCAATGTGGATGATCCGATGGGTCCGGACGACTACCTCACCGACGACCTGGTCGACGTCTCCGGGGAGCCCGTCGAGGAGACGGCCGACGTCGAGCCGGTCTCGACCCGCCCGTGTGCCTACTGTGGACGGCCCGTGCCGCAACGCGCGTCGGCGGGTCGACCGTTCCGCTACTGCCGCGACAACGACAACGAGTGCCTGCGCGCCGCCCGCAACGCGCGCATGCGTCAGCGCACCAACCCCGGCCTCGTGGGCCAGGTGGCGCAGGCCTTCGAGGTGGTGGACCGGCTCGACAAGGCGATGGAGACCCTCTCCGAGGCGCTGCATACCGAGCTGTCCCCCGCCGGCGTCCAGCGGCAGGTCGATCTCGTGCGATCCCAGGCCTCCGCCGACGTGGCGGCCGCCCAGGTCGAGCGCGACGAGGCCCGGCACGAGGCAGACCAGTGGCGCGACGAGGCGACCCGGCTGCGTGCCGAGCTACAGAAGGTACGGACCGAGAGCGGCCGCGCCGTCGAGGCCGCGCAGACGTCCGTGGCCGAGGCGCGCCGAGCGGCGCAGGACGAGGTCGCCGCGGCCCACGAAGAGCTCGCGGCCGCTCAGTCCGCGACCCGGGCGGCAGAACAGTCCACTGTGGAGGCCGTGACCCGGCTCGAGGCGCTGCAGGCCGAGCGCGACGAGGCACGCCACAACCTCGCCGCGGCCCAGGCCCTGCATGGCGCCGCCATGCGGGACCGGGATGCTGCCCGGGCCGAGCTGGCCGACGCCGTACGCTCGCGCGACGCCGCGTTGGCGGCGGTGGCTGAGGCCGGGAAGGCTCGGGACACCGCGCTCGCCCAGGCACAGACGCATGCCGCGCAAGCCCGCGAGGCCACGGCTCGGCTGGAGAAGGCGCGCGCGGAGCACGAGGTCGCGCTGGCCTCCACAAGGGACGAGCTGGCTGGGCTGCGTGAGCAGATGGAATCGGCGCAGCGCCAGTCGGCCACCCGGCTCGGCGCCGTCGAGGCCGAACGCGACGCCGCCCGCCGGGACGCCGATGCTGCGCGCCGGGAGGCGCGAGACGCCCGCAAGGACGCCGAGACCGCCCGGGCCCAGGCTCGTGCCGACGCCGCGGCCGCCCAGGCCCATGCCGCCGCCTTGGCCGAGCAGGTCGGCCAACTCGCCGCTGCACTGCACAAACTCGCCCCACCCACGCCGTCACGACGGTGAGTCGGATCGAGTCGCGGCTCGTCGGCCCTTGGCGCTGTTCATCTGCTCGCTACATTTGAGGGGACGTTCATCTGACGGTCCCCTGCGGGAATCGTCACCTGGCATCGACTCGTTACACAGACCAGCCCTCGGGGAAGCCTGCCGACCGAACCGGGGCACATCCACGCGATCCTGGAGGAACAGCCGATCATGGCCGAGCGCATGCTGCGCGGTAGTCGTCTCGGAGCGGTGAGCTACGAGTCCGACCGCAACACTGAGCTGGCGCCCCGACAGACTCGCGAGTACCTGTGCCCGCGAGGTCACCAGTTCGAGGTGCCCTTCGCCGTCGACGCCGAGGTGCCGATCACCTGGGAGTGCAAGTTCGACGGCACAGTGGCGCGCCTGGTCGACGGGAGCGAGCCGGAGCAGAAGAAGGCGAAGCCGCCCCGGACCCACTGGGACATGCTGCTCGAGCGGCGCACCATCGCCGAACTGGACGACATCCTCAACGAACGTCTCGAGGAGGTCCGCGCCCGCCGCGGCCGCGCCTCCTGACCATCACGCCACGCGACGAAAGCCCCGCCGGGTTCGGCGGGGCTTTTCTCTGCATCACGAGTGGCGACCGACGGGGGTCGCCGGAGTGCGGCCGGGACGCCTCAGTGCGGAGGGGGGTCGATGATCTCGCCCTCGATGGGCTCGCCCGCAACGCCCGACTGAGCCGAGGGCGGCGGCGGTGCCTGCGTGCTTCCCGTACGCACCCGCACGGTTCGGGGACCGAAAAGGGTCGTCGCGGCCGATGGGGTCAGCCGACGGGTGAGCAGCGCCTGCACGACGCCGCGCGCGAGCCGGCGCGTCGGCGGCGCGACGAGCAGCGCCCCCACGGCATCCGTGATGAAGCCAGGCAACACCATCAGTACTCCCCCGACCAGCACCAACAGGCCGTCGGTCGCGCTGGCGCCGGGCGGGCGCCGTTCCCTGAGGTCGGCCCGGAACGCCCGCCACGAGCGGGGCCCTTCCCGGCGCAGCACCCACGCGCCGAGCAGCGAGGTGGCGATCACGAGCAGGATCGTCACGAGCCAACCGATGGTCCGACCGATAACGATCAGGACGAAGACCTCGGCGACGGCAAGCAGGACAGCGACCGCGACGCCGACCAGCAACCCGCGGCCCAGCCCCGCGACAGGGGGTGCTGGCGGACGCCGGTCCTGGGGGCCCTGGGTGGCCACGAGTCACGTCCGCAGGCGGTCGCGGATGCCGCGCAGCCGTGCCCTGATGCCCCATACGGTGACCCGCCACAGGGCCTCCCGGACGATCGACGAGCTCATCTTGCTCGCGCCGCGCTCCCGCTCGGCGAAGGTGATCGGCACCTCGACCACACGCTGGCCCTGCCGGTACGCCCGCCAGGCAAGGTCGACCTGGAAGCAGTACCCCTGGGAGGCGACTCCGTCGAGGTCCATCGTGTCCAGGGCCTTCATCCGGTAGGCCCGATACCCACCCGTGGCGTCCTTGAACGGCATGCGCAGGGCCAGCCGGGTGTAGAGGTTGCCCGTCCGGGAGATCAGATGCCGCGACAGCGGCCAGTTCAGGACCGTACCGCCGGCGACCCAGCGCGACCCGAGGACCGCATCGGCGTCGGTCAGGGCGTCGAGGAGCTTCGTCAGCTCCTCCGGGGAGTGCGAGCCGTCCGCGTCCATCTCCACGACCGCGTCGTAGCCCGCGTCGCGCCCCCAGCCGAACCCGGCCAGGTACGCCGCGCCGAGCCCCTCCTTGCCCGGGCGGTGCAGCACGTGGACCTGGTCGTCCGCGGCGGCGAGCTCATCAGCGATCGAGCCGGTGCCGTCCGGACTGTTGTCGTCGGCGACGAGGACGTCCGCCTCCGGCACTGCCGCCCGTACCCGACCCACGATGATCCGCAGGTTGTCGGCCTCGTTGTAGGTGGGGATCACCACCAACACCCGCCCCACTCCGGGGTACTGCTCGTTCACCGTCTGCCCCTCGCCTCAGCCACCACGCCGGCGCCATCGCCGACATCTGTCCTCCGTCGGCCGGTCCTGCGACCCAGGTTCGGTAGCACGATCGCCAGCAGCACGAACCCCACCCCGAACGCGGCGAGGAGAACCTCGGGCAGCACACCGAGCCTGGTCGCCATCGTACGGCCGGTCGACAGGGTCACGGTCCGCTCGATGACCGCTTCGGCATCGAACCGTGTCGCGTCGTACACCCTGCCGTGGGCGTCGACAAACGCGGAAACCCCGACCGTGGAGGCCATGAGCGCCTCCCGGCCATGCTCGACCGCGCGTAGCCGCACCATGGCGAGTTGCTGGCGTGCCTCCGCCGCGTTGAAGGTGGCGTTGTTGGTCTGCACGACCAGCAACTGTGCCCCACCGGTCACCGTGTCCCGAACCACCCCGTCATAGGCCACCTCGAAGCAGATCACGTCCCCGACCGTGGCCGGTCCGAGCGTGAGCACGCCCGGCCGGTCGCCGGCCACGAAGTCGCGCTGCACCAGGTCGACCTTGTCGGTGATGAACGTACGGATGAATGCCCGCATGGGCACGTACTCCGCGAACGGCACCGGATGGCGCTTGACGTACATCTGGGTCGGTCCGCCAGCCTGGGGATCCCAGACCAGCCCGACGTTGCGCACCTCGGTGTCGGTGGGTCCATCGCGCAGCCCACCGACCAGGATCGGCGCCCCGATCGCCTGGGCGACCTGGGTGATCACCGCGGCCGCATCCGCGTTGAGGACCGGGTCGATGTCGCTGGAGTTCTCGGGCCAGACCACCAGGTCCGGGCGTGGCGTCAGGCCCGCGTCGACGCGTTGCGCCAGCGCCGCGGTCGCCGCCACATGGTTGTTGAGCACGGCGCGGCGTTGCGCGTTGAAGTCCAGGCCCAGTCGGGGCACGTTGCCCTGCACGACGGCCACCCGTACGGTCTGCTCCCCCGCTGCCGCCGGCGTCCCACCCCAGAGGATGGGGGCCGGGGCGATGAGTGCCACGAGGGCGACCACGAGCGCCAGGACAGCCGGCCGCAGCCGCGACCACGCGAACGGGCGCGGAGCCTCGAGGAGCAGACGTACGGCCAGGGCCACCAGGCCACCGATCAGCGCCACGGCCGCCGTGACCAGCGGCGCACCGCCGAGCGCGGCGAGCCCGAGAAGCGGGGAGTCGGCCTGGCTGAAGGCGAGCCGCCCCCACGGGAAGCCGCCGAAAGGCGTACGGTCGCGCAGCGCCTCCTGAAGCACCCACAGCGTGGTGGTGGCCAGTGGCCACGTCCACCGCCACCGCACCGACGTGGCCCCCCGGGCGGCGCGTCCGTAGCGCGGAGCGAACGCCCGGGTCGCGAGCGCGCAGAGCCCGCCCAGCAGCGCGAAGTATGCCGACTCGCCCACGGGCAGGAAGAGCCACACCGCCCCGATGTAGCCGCCCGCCCACCACAGCAACGGGATGAGCAGCCCCAATCCGGTCACGGCGCCGAGGCCGGCACCCGCCCAGAACCCACGCCGGTAGGTGGCCAGCGCCAGCAACGCCACGCCGAGTGGCCCGAGCCACCACTGGTCATAGGGCGGGAACGCCAACCACAGCGTCAGACCCGCTCCAGCGGCCGCCCACAGCGGCCAGAGGCGGGCGATGACCCGGACCGGGCGGTGCCGTTCCACTCGGGCCAGCGCCGCGCGGGTCGCCGCCACGCGCCGCAGCGCCGTGGTCGCGGGGCGGCCAGGGGCGGCCGCGCCCGGTGGCGCGAGCAGGTCCATGCCGCCCATCGTGCCCGACGTGGGTCCCCGCGACGAGGCGGGTCCGCCGGACTCTCAGCCAACCGGTACTCCCCCGCGGTCCAGCCCATCGCCGGGCGCGGATAGCAACGGGGCGCGGCTGCCGCCGCGCCCCGCCCCCCAGGCCCCTCCTGGCCGGTGGCAGGTGAACCGCTAGGCCCTCGGACCGGCCCCGGCCGGGCTGGCTGCCCACCCGCGGTCGTTGTCTACTGGCCGCACCGTGCCCCCTGCCTCGTGGCCTGCTGACCGTGCCGCAGTCCACGCCGCGGGCCGGCCGCCGGTTCTCGCCCGGTCGCCGGCACCCACCCACTGGTCCTGGCACCGACGACGAAGAGGGTCCGTCGTCTGGCCAGCAGTCGTTGCGCGAGGGCGCCCGACAGCAATCCCGCGGGAAAAGGACCCCATGACGTTACGTCGTCGTGCCGCGATCGTGTCAACGACCGCGCGGCCGGAAATCCCCGTGTCGCGGCGTGTCGACCCCGGCGTGTCCGATCGCTAGGAAGCCTCGTACAGCGTGGTGCCGCGCAGGACGGTGAGCCGACACACCGGCAGGGATTCGTCCGGGTCCAACGATGGCAGCCGGGCACCCGATCCCGCGGCATCGGGAGACCCGGCGGGGGTTGCTCGCGGCGGTTGCGACCAGACGGCGAAGGTCGCGCTCGCCCCCGGCGCGAGCACGCCCTCGGTGTCCCGATGCACGGCGCGCCAGCCGCCGCGGGTGTGCGCCGCGAAGGCGGACCGGGCGCTCATCCGGTGGGTGGGGTTGTGGTGCCACACCGCGGCCCGCACGCTGCCCCACGGGTCGAGCGGGGTGACCGGCGAGTCGGAGCCGAAGGCGAGCGCGACGCCGACCCCGTGCATCGCCCCCATGGGGTTGGACTCCAGCGACCGCGACAGCCCCAACCGCCGCACGTACATCTGGCGGTCTCCGCCCCAGAGCCTGTCGAAGGCCGGCTGCATGCTCGCCACCAGACCCAGCTCGACCAGGCTGCCGATGATCGTTCTATCGACGATCTCCACATGCTCGATCCGATGCCGACCGGCACGCAGCCGTTCCAGGCCGACCACCACAGCCGCGGCACGGTAGCCCGCGATGACCGTGCTGATCGCTTCGTCGCCGATGGCGTGGAAGCCGCCCTGAACGCCGTGCCGGACACAGTCGACGATGTGTTCGCTGACCTGGTCGGCGCTGACGTAACCGTGTCCGCGGGCGCCGGCCTGCTCACCGTCCACATAGGGCTCGCGCAGATGAGCCGTCCGTGCCCCCAGGGCGCCGTCGGCGAACAGGTCACCGGCCGCGCCGACCGCACCGAGGTCCTTGACCTTGGCGGCCGCCATCAGCTCGCCCCAGTACCCGTAGACGTCGGGCAGCCCGTTCTCGACACCACTGGCCGCGAGCAGCGCGGTGAGGTCGTCCTCGCTGGAGATCACCGGTCCCGCGCACTCGTGGATCGCGGCGATACCGAGACGGGCCGCGTGTCGCAGCGCGGTCTGCTGCGCGGCGCCACGCTGGGCCGGGGTCAGCGCACCGAGCGCGATCGTCCGCACGCGATGGTGGGCATCGCGACGCACGAGGCCGGAAGGGTCGTAGCCGGGCTGCGCGGTCAGCTCCGCTCCCGCGGCCGCGAGCAGCGCGGAGGAACACAACGCGGAGTGCATGGACGCCTGGCACAACAGGGCGGCTCGCCCGCCAGCGGCCCGGTCGATCTGCTCCTTCATCGGCAGCGCGCGGTCGTCCCACGTGGACTCATCCCACCCGAAGCCCAGCAGCACCGCCCGCTCGGGCAGTCCGCTCGCGTGCTCGGCAACGGCGTCGAGCAGCTCGGCGGCGGACCGCACCGCGCCGAGGTCCAACCCGGTGAGCATCAGCCCGGTGCTCGTGGCGTGCACGTGCGCGTCGACGAAGGCCGGCGTGACCAGAGCCCCGGCCAGGTCCACGATCCGGTCGGCGGCGGGAGCGTCGTCGTCGGGTCCCAGCCAGGCCACGCGCTCGCCGTCGACGAGGATCGCGGTGGCGCGCGGGTCCGCTGGGCTGTACACGTGCCCGCCCCGGTAGAGGGTGCTCATGCCCACATCCTGCCGGCCGGGCGGACGGCGCGGGGCGGCCGGTCAGCTCGATGCTGCTGGGCGCCGGTCGGCCGGACCGCTAGGGTTGCGCGGTGACAACCGACTGGCAGCTCACGATCGACTGTGCCGATCCCGGACCACTGGTGCGCTTCTGGTCCGTCGCGCTCGGCTACGTGCCGCCCGACCCGCCCGACGGGCACCCGTCCTGGCGCCAGTACTACCTCAGCATCGCCGTACCGGAGGAGGAGCTGGGCGACATGGACGACGACGCCGTCGACCGGCTCGTCGATCCGACCGGGCACGGGCCGTCCATCTGGTTCCAGGTAGTGCCGGAACGCAAGTCGCTGAAGAACCGCCTGCACCTGGACCTGAAGGTCGGCGGAGGGAGGTCGGTCCCGCTGGCGCAGCGTCGGTCCCGAGTGGACAGTCACGTCGCCGAACTCGTGGGGCACGGGGCCACGGTGGTGCGGGTCACCGATGCCCCCGGCATGGACCACTATGCCGTCCTGTTGGGCGACCCGGAGGGCAACGAGTTCTGCGTCGTGTAGCACGTCATCGCGAGCGTGTCCGTCGCTCCACTGTGGAACCACTTTATTCGATCAGTTCGCCGGGACAAACACACTACGATCGGCGGCATGCAGGTCAGACCCGCTCAGGTGAGCGACGCCGAGGCGGTGGGGCTCGTGAACGCGCAGGCGTGGCGCGGAGCCTACGCGGGACTGATGCCGCAGGACTATCTGGACGCACTCGATCCGGCCGAACGGGGGCGGGCGTGGCGTCGCCGGCTGGAGAGCATCCAGCCACCCACGTCGGTCCTGGTGCTGGAGCGGGGTACCGAAGGAGTTGTCGGCTTCGCCAGCCTCGGCCCTGCCCGGGACCCCGACGCGGATCCGTCCGCCACCGGAGAGGTCATGGCGATCTATCTGCTGCCCGAGCATTGGCGCGGCGGTGGTGGCCGGGTCCTGATGGCCGAGGCGGTAAGGCGGCTCAGCGACGCCGGCTTCCGCGAGGCGACGTTGTGGGTGCTGGAGACCAACGACCGGGCGCGCCGGTTCTACGAGGCCGTCGGCTGGAGCCTGGACGGCCAGCGCCGGGTCGACGAGTCGTACGGCTTCGCGCTCGCCGAGGTCCGGTACCGCCGCAGCCTTGACTGACGCCTGACGAGTCAGACCGGCGTGGGTTCCTCGGTGAGGACGTGCTTCTCGATGAGGTCGCGACCACCAACCCAGAACAGCCGGCCCACGGCGGGGTTGTCGTCGTCGACGACGACCTGCCAGCCGGGCGCCATGATGTTCCAGGTGCCGTCGCGGCGCGATACCCGTGCGGGGCCGTGGAACGTGGTGCCGGCAAGGCTCACGGGCGCTTTGGCCACGGCGCCACGAAAACCTGCGGAGCGCCGGAACACCGCGTGGCCGAAGTCAACCGGCCCCTCGAACGAGGCCGCCCCGAACCAGGCGTGACCGGTGAACTCGGCGCCCGCGAAGGAGGCCCAGGTAAAGGTCGCCTCCCCGAACCACGCGTCGCCGCCGAAGACGGTCCCGTCGAACCAGACCGGACCAGCGAAGACCCCCCGCTCCAGCCAGGCATGGTCGGCGAATCGGGCCCCGCGGACCAGCGTTCGCCCGGAGACCGTGATGCCACGAAGCCGGGTCTGCCCGAGCAGCACGCAGCCGTCCAGCCTCAGGTCCCCGTCGATGCGGCAGTGACTGAGGTCCAGATCGGACAGGGTCGCACCCGACAGATCCACGCTCATGCCGGGCCAGAACTCGGCCCGGCCGGGATGCAGGCGCCGCTCCAACAGGCGGATCGCGGTCTCGCGGGCCGCGTCCTGGCCCGGTGTCCGCAGCAGGGCGCAGATCACGTCGAGAACTGCTGCCCGGTGCGCCGGCGACGTCTCGCCGAGCATCGCCAGGGTGTGCAGGGCGCCGATCCGGCGCGACAACCGATGGTCGCTCAGTCCGGCCACGGCCTGCGCGTACTGCTGCGCCACGGTACGCACCGGGCATCCGGGCAGGACGGCCATACGGTGATCATCGTTGAATCCCGTCGGCACCGCAACAGCCGGGGCGCCTCCGCCGCGCTCGTCAGTGGGTCAGGGCTCGGGCGATGACCAGGCGCTGGATCTGGTTGGTGCCCTCGACGATCTGCAGCACCTTCGCCTCGCGCAGGTACCGCTCGACGGGGTGATCGGCCACATACCCCGCGCCGCCGAGGATCTGTACCGCGTCGATGGTGACCGCCATGGCGACGTCGGTGGCGAAGAGCTTGGCCTTCGCCGCCTCGGCGCTGGACGGCAGGCCGCGGTCGCGCACGCGGGCGGCGTGCAGCAACAGTGCTCGGGCCGCGCTGATCCGGGTGTCCATATCGGCGAGCATGAATGCGACGCCCTGAAACTCCGCGATGGGCCGGCCGAACTGCTCGCGTTCGCGTGCATACGCCACGGCGTAGTCGAGGGCAGCCTGGGCCAGGCCGACGGCGCCGGCCGCGATGCCGAGGCGTCCGGAGTCCAGTGCGGACATCGCGATGCGAAAGCCGCTGTTCTCGTCGCCGATCAACCGGTCGGTGCCCACCCGCACGCCGTCGAAGACGATCTGGGCGACCGGCGATGCGCGCAGGCCCATCGTGCGTTCCCGCGCCTGGGGAACGATCCCGGGCGTGGCGGCGTCGGCGAGCAGGCACGAGATGCCGCGGGCGCCGGCGCCACCGGTGCGGCAGAAGACGTTGTAGAAGTCCGCTACCCCGGCGTGGCTGATCCAGGCCTTGGTGCCCGAGACCACGTACTCGTCGCCCTCACGCACGGCCCGCGTGCTCAGCGAGGCCGCGTCCGACCCACCCTGCGGCTCGGACAGGCAGTACGCCCCCAGCAACTGCCCACCGAGCATGTCGGGCAGGAAGCGCTTGCGCTGCGCGTCGCTGCCATAGGTCGCCACCGGGTAGCAGGACAGCGTGTGCACGGAGACCGCCTCCGAGACCGCCAACCAGCGCCGGGCCAGGATCTCGAGCACCTGCACGTAGACCTCGTACGGCTGCCCGCCACCGCCGTACTCGACCGGGTACGGCAGCCCGAGCAGGCCCGAACGGCCGAGCAGGCGGATGACATCGCGGGGGAACTCGCCCCTGGCCTCGAAGTCGTTGACCCGGGGAGCAAGCTCGGCATCGGCGATCTCGGCCGTCAGGTCGAGCAGTGCTTCCGACTCCTCCGTGGGAAGCATGCGCGTGGATGTCACGGGCGCCAGCTTAACGCTCGTTTGGGCTGCTCGCCTCCGGTCGGTGGCCGGCCTTCACGGTGCGCCGGTGGGCTCGCCGACCGCGACCTCGCTGGTGCAGAACGACGCTGCGGGGTCTCGCAGGCTCAGCTCGACGCTGTCCCCGCTGGCCCAGGAGTACGGGTTCCACCCGGTACCCGTGAGGAAGAAGTACTGGTGCTGGCCCCGGCGGACCGGGAAGTCCTGGCTGGCGCCGCCCAGACGCCAGGTCGCTGTGGTGTCGGCCGAACTCTCGTAGACGATGCGCACCGCCCAGCTGTACGTCGCCGGTCCGTCGAGCGGGATGGTCACCGGGACGCCACCGCTGATCGGCCATCCGCACTCGCTCGGCCCGGGCACGGCGGCCGGTCCCGCGACCCATGCCGGGCGCACGTGGCCGTCGTCGGCGATCACGAAGACGCTCTCGCCCTCCGTCACGAAGGCCGGCTGCGGTCCCTTGGCCGCGGCGAGAATGCTCGACTGTCGACGTTCCTTGGCGTCGAAGGTGAAGACCATGTCGATCGGTACGAGCCGGTCGAAGAAGACCGTTCCGGGTGGCATCGCGGCCAGGTCGGCCTGGGCGTTGTGGAGGTAGTCGCGACCGAACTTGTGCGACCAGCCCTCGGCGTACCGCAGCCCGCTGACGAGACTGGCGACCGCGGCTGCGGCCAGCGTGACCGCGCCCAGCACCAGGACGGGCCGGGACCTCGCCCATGCCGGCGAGGGGCGCGTCTGGTTCATCCCGCGTTGTCCGGCGATAGCGACGCCGATGCCGAGTGCGGCGACAACCGCGACGTCGGCCCCGTAGCGGGGCGCGAGACCGGTCAGAGCGCTCAGCCCCGACCCGAGCCGCTTCGCCGCGAGCAACGCGGCTTCGGGGACGGCGTAGACGGCGACCATCCCCCACGCCCAGGCTGCCCTCGGCCGGCGGGCAACGGTGAGCACCGCGAGTGCCAGCATCACGACCAGGCTGACCAGGGCGAGCGCCGGTGCCGGGTTGACGGCGCCTGGGCCGTCGCCGAAGAAGGCCCAGGAGACCGGGCCGCCGAGCAGCCCGGGAACGAGCATGAGCTCGAAGTACTGGTGCAGGAAGGTGATGACCTCGCCCGCCGACCTCGGCCCGGGCGTGCCGATGGTCGGGCCATTGGCCCGGGCTCGGACGAGGTACACGGCGAGCCAGAACGCCGACAGCGCCGCGAGCGTGACCCACATCGGCCAGTAGCGCCGCAACGCTTCCCACAGCCGGCGCAGCGGAGGACCGGAAGCGTAGAGGCAAGCCGTGAAGACCACGAGCAACGGTGCGATCAGCACCGATGTCTCCATGAAGAGCAGGCCGAACAGCAGCGCAAGGGCGCCGCTGACCACATGCCGGCGCTCGCGCGTGCGGATGTAGCTCACCTGAGCGCTCAGGGCCCACACCATCGCCAGCTGCATGGGGACGAGCCGGATGCCGGTCGAGATGTGCGAGGTCGACTCGAAGGTGATCGGGGTGAACTGGAACATGGCCAGCGGAATCAGCAGCGCCCAGCCCGGCGCGAGCACCTGTCGCAGCAGGCGGAGGAAGACCACGGCTCCGGCCGCCTGAACCAGCAGCAGGAGGACCAGGTAAGGCCAGTACGCCAGACCGGTCAGCTTCGTCAGCGCCCAGTAGATCACCTGGGCCGCGGGTGTGAGGTGGTCGTTCCAGACCTTGAACACGTAGCCCGGCGTCAGCCCGCTCTCCAGCGCCCACTGCGCCGACCGGTAGTCGTCGTGGGCGAGATAGCCTCCGGCAGCGATGTACGCGCGCCACGCGATGCCGGCGACGATCAGCAGTGCTGCGGCGACCAGCACCGGGTCGCGGCGCAGGGCGAGGCGGTCGCGCACGGCCTGCAGCATGGCGCGACCCGGACGATCCACGCTCGCGCGGGTATCGACCATGCGCGATTCCTCCTCAGCGGTCGCGGGATGCTAGCACGAGCCGGGCGAGTCCCGTCCGGCGCGCACAGAGATCGGCGCGGGTAGCATTGCCCGACCCCGCCGGGAGGAGAAGATGGCCGGTTCCGTGGTACCCGTGCTCTCCGTGGTGGTTCCGATGTTCAACGAGGCGGAGGTGCTACCCCTGCTCGTGGACCGGCTGCGGCCGGTCCTCGATCGCCTCGACGTGACCTACGAAGTGGTCGCGGTCGACGACGGGAGCACCGACGCCACGGCGGCGCAGTTACTGGGTCTGCGCCGCGCATGGGCGCAGCTTCGCGTGATCCGGCTGCGCCGTAACAGCGGACACCAGGCGGCGTTGATGGCGGGTCTGCACCGGGCAGACGGCGAGTACGTGGTCAGCCTCGACGCCGACCTGCAGGATCCGCCGGAGACGATCCCCGAGATGCTGGCGCTGGCCCGGTCCGAGGGGCTCGACGTGGTCTGCGGCGTCCGGTCGGACCGCAGCACGGACACCTTCGGCAAGCGCGGTACGGCCGGGCTGTACTACTGGGCCATGGCGCGTCTGGCGGGCGTGAGGGTTCGGCCGAACGCCGGCGACTTCCGGCTGCTGTCGCGGGCGACCGTCGACGCGCTCAAGCAGTTGCCCGAGCACCAGCCCGTTTACCGGCTGCTGGTGCCGTGGCTCGGCTTCGCCTCCGGCGAGGTGCGTTACGTGCGGGCCCGGCGCGCGGCCGGCCGCACGAAGTACCCGCTGCGAAAGATGATGGCGCTCGCCACCGACAGCGTGACCAGCTTCTCGGCGGCGCCGCTACGGATCGCGACGTGGCTCGGGCTGGTCAGCTTCTTCTTCTGTCTGCTCATGTTCGTCTACGTTGCCGTCTCTTACGGGCTCGGCGACACCGTGCAAGGCTGGCCCTCGACGATCACGGTCGTGCTCTTCCTGGGCGGTGCGCAACTGCTCGGCCTCGGTCTGGTCGGCGAGTACCTCGGCCGGCTCTACACCGCCGTCCAGGGCCGACCGTCGTACTTCGTCGCGTACGACTCCGCCGAGCTCACCCCGGAGCAGGTCAGCGCGGCCGTTCCAGAAATGCGGTAGACGGACCGCCGCCGTCGACCGATTGCTCCGTCGTCGTCGCCGCCGTGACCTCCGCGGTCGGGGCCGGACGCTCACCTATCCTGTTCGTCACGAACTTGTGGATATAGAAGATGATCGGCATGCCGCAGTTCGTCTCGATCAGCGAGTCGATGACGAGCGGCTGCCACTGTGGTGGCCGGATCCCGCTGAGCAGCAGGACGGCCTCCCAGGCGAACTGGACGCCGATGCCGATCGCCATGAGCCACAGGATGCTGACCTTCTCCCTCCCCATCAGGGTTCTGATGATCAGCACCAGGTACCCGACCAGCAGAATCGCGGCCATCACCCCGTGGTAGCCCACGCCACGAGAGATCGAGATCTGGGTGAATCCGCCGCCGTAGTCGTCGCTGACCTGCGCGATCGCCACCCAGCCGAGAATCGGCAGCAGCGACCACTGCACCGCCCGGCCGTCGCGATCCAGCAACAGCCAGATCCAGGCGAAGTTCGTCAGCCCGTAGCTCATGCTGAACCACAGCTCGAACCAGAACGGATCCGCGCCGGCGATGTGGCGGGTGCCGAGCGCCTCGTAGTAGATGCCGTAGTCGACGAGGAAGTACACGATTCCCATGAGCAGCCCGACGACGACCGCGACCCGCTTCCTGAAGGCGAGCAGTATCCCGAGGTAGACCAGCAGCCAGGCGATATCGATGGCTATGTAGAGTGACGAGAACGTCCGTGCCACGGTGTAGCCCATCGTGCGTGCTCCAGGAGTCGAGAGGATCTTGGCGTCCCGGAATCGTAGGGCCGACCCGGCTGGGAAACCATCCCCCCGCCGCACCGGTTCTCCCAACGCCGCGACGGCATCCCCTGCACTACGGTCGTGGGGTGGATGGCGAGCGCCCCCTGTTGCTGATCGACTCGGCGAGCCTCTACTTCCGGGCGTACTTCGGCATCCCGGAGTCCGCGGCGCGAGCCCCTGATGGCAGCCCGGTCAACGCCATCCGCGGGTTCCTCGACATGGCCGCCACCCTGATCCGGACCCGCCGGCCGGACCGGTTGGTCTGCGCACTCGACGAGGACTGGCGCCCGGCGTGGCGTGTGGCTCTCATCGACACATATAAGAGTCACCGGCTGGCCGACGCGGAGACGGGGTCAGAGGTCGTGCCCGACGCGCTGAGCAGACAGGTGCCGGTGCTGCTCGAGATGCTCGCCGCCATCGGCATCACCACCGCCGGCATGGCCGAGTACGAGGCCGACGACGTCATCGGCACGCTCGCCACGCGCGAGCCGGGCCCGGTGGAGGTGGCGACGGGCGACCGGGACCTGTTCCAGGTCATCGACGACGATCGCGGGGTGCGAGTGCTCTACTGCGGCCGTGGGGTGGCGAACCTGGAGGTGCTCGACGACGCCGCGCTGCAGGCCCGGTACGGCGTGCCGGCCTCTGCCTACGCCGATTTCGCGGCCCTGCGCGGCGACCCGAGCGATGGGCTGCCGGGCGTACCCGGGGTCGGGGAGAAGACCGCCGCGCGGCTTGTGGCCCGGTACGGCAACCTGCAGGCCATGCTCGCGGCGCTGGACGACCGGTCGGCCGGCTTCGCCCCGGGACTGCGCACGAAGCTCGCGGCGGCGGGCGGATACCTCGCCGTCGCGCCGCGGGTGGTGCAGGTGGCGCGTGACGTGCCGCTGCCCTCGCTGGACACGACGCTGCCGGCGACCGCCCGCGATCCTGCGTTGCTCGCGGACCTGGCGAAGCGCTGGAACCTCGGCGGCGCGGTCGGCCGGCTCACCGACGCGCTCGCCGCAGCCCGCAACGCCGCCTGAACTTCGACCAGGCGAGCGCGGCTCAGCGGCCCGGGCGTGGGCCGAAGGCGCCGGCGATGCGACTGCTGCCGGGCCCCGGCTGCGCCGGCACCGACAGGGAGTGTGGGCCAGCGCCGGACTGGGCCGGGTACGGCTGGGGTAGCAGGCGAGCGGTCAGCCCGCCGGGCTGGTCGTCGGAGGAACCGGTCCGGTTGATCAGGGCGGTCAGCAGCGCCACGAAGACGATGATGACGAACAGCGCGATGGGGGCGACGAAGAGGATCGGCATGAACCCGGCGGTCGCCGCGCCCGGTTCCGGCGTCACGGACATCGCGAACATGCCGGTGAAGTGCATGCCATTGACCGCGATGCCCATGACGAGGGCGGCGACGAACAGCACCCAGCCCCGCTTCAGCGTGACCGTGAACCACAGGGCGACGGTCGAGGCGACGATCGCGATCACGACCGAGGCGATGACCAACGTGCGGTCGTAGTGGACGTGCGCCGGCATCCGCATCGCCGCCATGCCCGTGTAGTGCATCGCCGCGACCCCCGAGCCGGTGAAGATCCCGGCCAGGATGATCTTGACGGGATGCGGCCGGCCGAACCCGACGATGAACAGCCCGATGCTGACGACCACGATGGCGGTGATCCAGCTCGCGAAGGTGGTGGCGAGGTCGTAGCGGATAGTGATGCCCTCGACGGAGAAGCCGAGCATCGCCATGAAGTGCATGACCCAGATGCCGGTTCCCCCGATCGCCCACGCAGCGAGCAGCAGCCAACGCGACCGGTGCTTCGAGTCCGGCATCGCCCGAGCTCTCGCGGTACAGACGAGTCCGAGCAGACTGCCCAGAACGGAAAGCGTGTACGACAGGGTCGGGGTGACGGCGCCGAACGAGAAGTGATGGATCTGCATGCGGGTCTCCCGATATTCCGTTACGCGCCCGCACGCGGGCGTGGCCCATGGCCGGTCGCCACCGGAGACGGGGCCGTGGGCGGCCCTGTCCGGCGAGCAATCCCCCGCTGCTCGGCCGGATCTTGCCTGGTCAACGGCTGATTACGCAAGTCCGGCAGGATCTGCATAGCGTGTCACGGCGCGACCGCGTACGCGAGCACGCCCCGAACCAGGGTGTCGATGGCGGCGTTGGCCCGGTCACGGGTGCGTCGCTCGGCCGTCGCCTGGGCGATCTGGCCGAGCAGGTCGACGACCTGGCGCGCCCAACGGACGAAGTCGCCGGCCGGGAGCTCCGCCTCGACGCCGCTGGCCAACACCTTGGCCAGGCTCTCTCCCCGGGCCCAGCGGTAGACCGGCCAGACGAACCCCAGGTCGGGCTCCCGGGTCAGGGACAGGCCGTGCTCGCCCTCGGCCGCCGCCAGTTCCCGCCACACCGCCAGCGTCTCGTCGATCGCGTCGCCGACCGGGCCCCGCGGCACGCTGGCCGGCTCCTCGACCTCCCGGCGCGACTCGTAGACCACCACCGACACCACGGCCGCGAGCTCCGCCGCCTCCAGCCCGTCCCAGACGCCGCGACGCAGGCACTCGGCGACGAGCAGGTCGGCCTCGCTCCAGATCCGCGCCAGCAAACGCCCGGCGTCGGTGACCGAACCGGCGCCACCGGCCGGAGCGCCATCCTCGGCGGTGGCGGGCGTTTCGAGATAGCCGCGATGCGTGAGCAGCAGACAGATCCGGTCGAAGGTACGCGCCAACGAACCTGTACGGCTGGAGACCTTCTCGCGCAACCCGCGGGTCTCGCGCTCCAGCCGGGCGCGCCGCTCCGCCCATCGGGCGTGCTCCTCCCGGTCGGGGCAGGCGTGGCAGGGATGCTTGCGCAGCTCGTGGCGCAGCACCAGCAACTGCTCATCCTCGCCGCTACCTCGCGCCGCCCGGCCGGACCGGTGCGGGATCTCGCCAGCGGCCACGAGCGCCCGTACGGTCGCGGCGAGATCACGCCGTTGCGCCGGCGAGCGGTGGTTGAAGTGCTTGGGGACCCGCACCCGGGCCAGCGCCTCGACCGGGGCCGGGAACTCCCCCGCGGTGATGCGGCCGGCCCATCGGTCCTCGGTGAGCACCAGCGGGCGCGGTTCGGACATGCCCCCCGTGTCGGCGTCCAGCACCACGGCCAGGCCGGCCCGCCGTCCGGAGGGCACCCGGATCACGTCGCCGACCTTGAGCCGATTCAGCGAGTCGAGCGCGGCGGCACGGCGGTTGGCTGCGCTGCTGCGGGCAAGCGACTTCTCCCGCTCGGTGATGCGCTGCCGGATGCCGAAGTACTCCGCGAAATCGCCGAGCTCGCAGGCCATCTCCGTGGCGTGGGCGCTGATGGCCTCCTCGTTCCGCTTGACCTGCCGGGCCACGCCGACCACCGAACGGTCCGCCTGGAACTGGGCGAACGAGGACTCCAGCAGCTCACGGGCCGCGGCACCGCCCACCGACCCGACGAGGTTGACGGCCATGTTGTAGGACGGGCGGAAGCTCGACCGCAGTGGGTAGGTGCGGGTGGAGGCGAGGCCAGCAACGTGGCGCGGGTCGACCTCGGGCGTCCAGACGACGACCGCGTGTCCCTCGACATCGATGCCGCGCCGGCCCGCTCGGCCGGTGAGCTGGGTGTACTCCCCGGGCGTGAGGTCGACGTGGGCCTCGCCGTTGAACTTGACCAGTCGCTCCAGCACCACGCACCGGGCGGGCATGTTGATGCCCAGGGCGAGGGTCTCGGTCGCGAAGACCGCCTTGACCAGTCCCCGGACGAACAACTCCTCGACGACCTCCTTGAAGGCGGGCAGCAGCCCCGCGTGGTGGGCCGCGAGGCCACGCTCCAGGCCGTCGAGCCACTCCCAGTAGCCCAGGACGGTGAGGTCCTCGGACGGGATGACCGCGGTGCGCTCCTCGACGATGCGCCGGATCTCCGCCCGTTCTACCGGGTCGGTCAGGCGCAGCCCGGCGTGAAGGCACTGCTGCACCGCCCCGTCGCAGCCGGCGCGGCTGAAGATGAACATGATCGCTGGAAGGAGGCCTTCCCGGTCGAGGCGCTCCACGATCTCCGGGCGATCGGGTCCGGGCGGGCGTCGACCGCGGCCGCGATATCCGCGCTGGTCACCGGAGTGCACCCAACCCATGCGACGGGTCATCTCCCGGGTGTAGCGCAGTAGCTCGGGATGGACCTCGTGCGCCTTCGCCGCCTCCGGGTCGTGGAACAGGTCGAACATCCGCCGGCCCACGAGCATGTGCTGCCACAGCGGCACCGGCCGGTGCTCGGTCACCACGACCGTGGTCTTGCCCCGCACGGTCACCAGCCACTCGGCGAACTCCTCGGCGTTGGAGACGGTCGCGGAGAGCGAGACCAGCGTGACGCTCGCGGGCAGGTGGATGATCACCTCCTCCCAGACGGCCCCGCGGAAGCGGTCGGCGAGGTAGTGCACCTCGTCCATCACCACGTATCCGAGATCCGTCAGCGCCGGCGAGCCGACGTAGAGCATGTTGCGCAGCACCTCGGTGGTCATCACGACCACCGGCGCCTCGCCGTGGATGCTCACGTCGCCGGTCAGCAGGCCGACCCGGTCCAGCCCGAACCGGGCGGCCAGGTCGGAGTACTTCTGGTTCGACAGCGCCTTGATCGGCGTGGTGTAGAAGCACTTGCGGCCCTCGGCGAGCGCGAGGTGCACCGCGAACTCCCCGACGACGGTCTTGCCGGCGCCGGTCGGCGCGCACACGAGCACACCGTGCCCGTCCTCCAGCGCGGCGCACGCCTGGTCCTGGAACGGGTCGAGCTCGAAAGGCAGCTGCTGGACGAACTCGGTCAGCTTGGGATAGCTGGACCGGCGCCGTGACGCCGCGTAAGCCTC
>DATBGZ010000059.1:0-8445 GCA_036557785.1 Micromonosporaceae bacterium | reverse complement strand
GAGTAGGTCACCCTGCCGATCAGCCAACCCCAACGACACAAGCCACTCCCCGAGCCGAGAACCACACTGCCGTGATTCTCAGCCAAAGCCAGCCCGACCGGTGGGAGCCACGCCCCGAGAAAGACACCGCTCACCTAGCGGACGCTCTGGCGGATCCGCCGTTGCTGGGTGGTCGCTCGGATCGCCCGTGGTCTCTTGCGACCCATGCGTGCGCGGGAACCGCGGAGGATCACGGCCCGGACGACCAGCAGGGCCGTGACCGCCACGACCTGGGCGCCCAGCACGATGCGGTTGACATCCACGGCCGGCTGCCACCGAACCTTGCCCTGCTTGATCACGAAGGCGCCGGCGGGCTTGGCCTTCAGGCCGAAGCCACCGCCCTCGCCCGTGCCCGAACCGGGTCGATCCTGTTCGGCGGAGCCACCGCCTCCGCCGCCTCCGCCGCCCACACTCGCGGCCGGAATCACGACCAGGTCTTCGTGCCGGATGGGTTCGGTATAAACCTTCTCCGCCGTTGTGGTCACCGCTGTCCGGATGACCTCGAGCGGGCTGGTCAGCGTAGCCATGGCAGCCATTCTCCGCCGTACGCTCGGGCCGCGTGTCGGTTCCGGCAAGCTCGGCCCCTCGTCGACCCCTCCGCACCCAGGGGCGCATCGTCCACTATGGACATCACGGACGTGCCGGCGGCCGCCGGTGTGGCGAACGTTCGCCCGGTCGTCTGGTGCCGTTCGCCCGTCAGGCATCTTATGTCCTTTTTGGACACCTAGCCTGCGACCAGGCGCACGAAGCGAGGAGACCCGTGACCGACGTGACGGTACCCCTGGTCAAGCCCGGCCCGCGACCGCTTCTCGGTGGCCAGCGCGGCTCGGCCGCCAACCTCGCGGTCTACCTCTTTGTCATCGTGCCCTTCATCGCTGTGTCGGTCGCCGTTCCGTTCGCATGGGGTTGGGGACTGTCCTGGGTGGACATCGGGCTTTCGGTTGGCTGGTACACCCTCACCTGCCTGGGCGCGACCGTCGGCTTCCACCGCTACTTCACCCACGGCTCGTTCAAGGCGAAGCGTCCGCTGCGCCTGGCGTTGGCCATCGCGGGCAGCATGGCGGTGCAGGGTCCCATCCGGCACTGGGTCGCCGACCACCGCCGCCATCACGCCTTCTCGGACGCGCAGGGCGATCCGCACTCGCCCTGGCTGTTCGGCACGTCGCCGATGGCCCTGGCCCGCGGCTTCTGGCACGCGCACCTGGGATGGGTCCTCGACCGCAGCCTCACCAACCAGGAGCGGTTCGCACCAGACCTGCTGGCCGACCGGGATGTGACCCGGGTCCACCGCACGTTCGGGCTCTGGGTCTTCGTGAGCCTGGCCGCACCCGCCGTCATGGGCGGTCTACTCACCTGGTCCGTGTGGGGGGCCGTGACCGCGTTCTTCTGGGCCGGGCTAGTCAGGATGGCCCTGTTGCATCATGCGACGTGGTCGGTGAACTCCATCTGCCACATGGTGGGGGACCGCCCGTTCGCGTCCCGCGACAAGGCCGCGAACTTCTGGCCGCTGGCGCTTCTCAGCATGGGCGAGTCGTGGCACAACCTCCACCACGCCGACCCGACCAGTGCACGGCACGGCGTGCTGCGGGGCCAGATCGACGTCTCGGCGCGCGTGATCTGGCTTTTCGAGAAATTCGGGTGGGCCTATGACGTCCGATGGCCCACGCCCGGCCGCATCCGGCGGGTCCGGCGTTGCCCTGATGTCGCGACCAGATAGGACCGACGGAAGCCGCGCGCGGCCGAGCCCACGGGTGCGGGTCGTGGCAGGATGGCCGGGTGACCGGCGCGCTGCATCTCGTCCTCGGCGACGACGAGTTCCTCGCATCCCGTGCCGTGATGGCGGTCGTGGACGCCTCCCGTGTGGCGGACCCGGGGACACTCGTCGAGGACCTGGTAGCGCAGGAGGCCTCGGTCGGTGACCTCCTCGCCGCGGTGAGTCCGGCGCTCTTCGGCGGCGAGCGTGTCGTGGTGGTCCGCGGTGCTCAGGACGCACGCAAGGACCTGGTCGGCGCCCTGCTCGATTACGTCGCCTCGCCCGAGCGGGACGTGACCCTCGTGGTGACGCACTCCGGCGGTACGAAGGCGAAGGCGCTGGTCGATGGGTTGCGCGAGGCCCGCGCGACGGTCGTCAACGTCGCCAAGCCGCGCTACGAGGAGCGCAACGCCTTCGTCCGGCAGGAGTTCCGCCGCCTCGGCGCCCGCTGCGCGGACGACGTGGTGGAGCTGCTCGTCGAAGCGGTCGGCAGCAGCACCAGGGACCTGGCGGCAGCGTGCCAGCAGCTTGTGGCAGACACCGGGGGGCGCGTCGAGTCGGCCGACGTCACGCGCTACTACCGCGGCCGGGCGGAGGTCAACGGGTACACGGTCTCCGACGCGGTGATGGCCGGGGACCCCGTCCGGGCCCTGGAGGCGCTGCGCTGGGCGCTGAACACGGGTGTCGATCCGGTCCCGATCGCCGACGCGCTCGCTGACGGTGTGCGCACGCTGGCGCGGGTCGTCGCTGCCGGGCGGGGCGATCCCAAGCAACTCGCCGGGCCGCTCGGGATGCATTGGTTCAAGGTCAAGAAGGCCCAGGCCTGGGCTGCCGGCTGGTCGTCGGAGGCACTGGCGCGAGCCATGACGATCATCGGCACCTGCAATGTCGACGTTCGGGGCGGCGCCGAGGACCGTGGGTACGCCCTGGAGCGCGCGGTCCGGGAGGTCACCGGCCTGCGCACCCTCGCTGGCGCGGCTCGGCCCGGTTCCCGCGAGCGCTGATCAGGCGGCGCTGATCAGGCGGAGAGTGCCTCGAGGCGCTTGGCGATCGCCGACTTGCGGTTCGCGGCCTGGTTCGGGTGGATGACGCCCTTGCTCGCGGCCTTGTCGAGCTTGCGTGCGGCATCGCGCAGAAGCGCGGTGGCCGTCTCCACGTCGCCAGCGGCGGCACCCTCGTGGAACTTGCGGATGGCGGTCTTCAGCGACGACTTGACCGACTTGTTGCGCAGCCGGCGCTTCTCGTTCTGCCGGTTGCGCTTGATCTGGGACTTGATGTTCGCCACGCGAAGGCCTCGTTCAACTTCCACTGGATCGGATCTCTGGGCACGCGCCAACGAGCGTCGTGCGCGACGAACCAGCGTATCAGCCGCGCTCCGGGACGGGAAACCAACCGGGTCGGTGCCGCCTTTCCCGGCGCGCCGGAGCTGAAGTGATCGTCGCGCCCCCGGCCTGATGCCACACTGCCTGCCATGGACATCGACCGGTTCTGGCAGATGATCGACCAGGCGCGCGCGGCCGCCGGTCCGCAGGCGGACCAGGCCGTGCGGGATGTGGACGACTCGGACGAGTCGGACGACCCGGAGCAGGACTACTGGGACTTCGACGAAGAGGAACTGCAGGCACTGGTCGACCAGGCACGGGCCGAGCTCGACGCGGACGATCAGGGCGACGCCCCGAGCGAGGACGAGGACGAGTACGACGACGAGGAGGACGAGCTCACCGATCCGGTGGCGATCGCCCTCTTCGAGTTGCTCGTCGGATGCAGCGCCGCGCAGATCGCCGACTTCGACAACACCTTCGAGGAGGTGCGGGCCAGAGGGGACACACCGGAGCTGAGCCTGGCGGCCACCCTCATTGAACACGGTCTGGTTGGCGAGGACGGTTTCGACGACTTCCGGGCCGGCCTGGTGGCGCTCGGGCGTACGACCTTCGAAGCGGCCCTCGCCGACCCGGACTCCCTGGCCGACCATCCGGTGGTGCGGGAGATCGCGGCCGCGCCCGACCCACGGTGGCTGGGTCGCGAGGACGTCCTGTTCGTCGCCAGTCAGGCCTACGCCGAGGTCACCGGGGAGGACGCCGTGACCTTTTTTGACTTCGCCGAGTCACTTCGTGACGCCGACTCAGGTATCGAGAGCCCGGTCGGCGAGCCCTGGGATATCGAGGACGAGGCGAAGACCCGGGCGCGGCTGCCCCGGCTCTCGCACCTGTTTTATGAGCGTTCCTTGCGCAACCGTCGGCGGGCCCTGGACCGACTGGGCCTGCCGCGCTGAGGCCGTACGGCCGGCGGGACCGCCGCGGCGTAGGGCGGGCGCCGACGGACGTGGGACGATAGGTCCGGCCCGGGCAGATCGCGCGCCGGGCCGGACAGGGCCAGCCGTACGGATGGCCGGTGACCCGATCGCCCAACAAGGGACCACGGTGGCCACTGAACTCACGACCCCACCCACGCCTTCGGCCCGCCCGATACTCACGACCCCACCCACGCCTTCGGCCCGCCCGATCCGATGAACGCAGCCACGCTCGAGCCCGGTGGAACCGACCCAACTCGCATCCGCAACTTCTGCATCATCGCGCACATCGACCATGGAAAATCAACGCTGGCCGACCGGATGCTGCAGATCACCGGCGTCGTCGATCCGCGCCAGATGCGCGCCCAGTACCTCGACCGGATGGACATCGAGCGTGAGCGCGGCATCACGATCAAGAGCCAGGCGGTCCGGCTGCCATGGCGGATCCGTGCGGGTGCCCGCGAGGGTGAGGACGCGGTCCTCAACATGATCGACACGCCTGGGCACGTCGACTTCACGTATGAGGTGTCGCGCAGCCTCGCCGCCTGTGAGGGTGCGGTGCTGCTCGTCGACGCGGCCCAGGGCATCGAGGCGCAGACGCTGGCGAACCTCTACCTCGCGCTGGAGAACGACCTCACGATCATCCCGGTGCTCAACAAGATCGACCTCCCGGCGGCACAGCCCGAGCGCTACGCCGACGAGCTCGCCCGGCTCATCGGCTGCGACCCCGACGACTGCCTGCGGGTTTCGGGCAAGACCGGCGAGGGCGTGTCGCACCTGCTCGACGAGATCGTGCGCCAGTTCCCGGCACCCGTAGGCGAACCTGGCCAGCCCGCGCGGGCGATGATCTTCGACTCGGTGTACGACGTCTACCGCGGCGTGATCACCTACGTGCGGGTGGTGGACGGGCGGATCGAGGCACGCGATCGCATCCGCATGATGTCCACCGGCGCGACACACGAACTGCTGGAGCTCGGGGTGATCTCTCCCGAGCCGGTGAGTTCCACGGCGCTCGGAGTCGGCGAGGTGGGCTACCTCATGACCGGCGTGAAGGACGTGCGCCAGTCGCGGGTGGGCGACACGGTCACGATCAGCGCACGCCCCGCGAAGCGACCCCTGGGCGGATACAAGGATCCCAAGCCAATGGTGTACTCCGGCCTGTATCCCATTGATGGCTCTGACTACCCGAACCTGCGGGACGCGCTGGACAAGCTCAAGCTCAACGACGCGGCGCTGGCCTACGAACCGGAGACCTCCGCAGCGCTGGGCTTCGGCTTCCGGTGCGGGTTCCTCGGCCTGCTGCACCTGGAGATCATCCGAGAGCGGCTGGAGCGCGAGTTCAACCTGGACCTCATCGCGACCGCTCCGAACGTGGTCTACCGCGTCGTGCTCGACGACGGTGGCGAGGTGACGGTCACCAACCCGAGCGAGTACCCCGCGGCCAAGGTCGTTGAGGTGTACGAGCCCGTGGTCCGCGCGACCGTGCTGACGCCGACCGACTACGTGGGTGCGGTGATGGAACTCTGCCAGGGCCGGCGCGGCTCGTTGCTCGGCATGGACTACCTCTCCACCGACCGCGTCGAGCTGCGCTACACGCTCCCGCTCGCCGAGATCATCTACGACTTCTTCGACCAGCTCAAGAGCCGCACCAAGGGGTACGCGTCACTGGACTACGAGCCGAGCGGCGAGCAGCGTGCCGACCTGGTGAAGGTGGACATCCTGCTGCACGGCGAGCCGGTCGACGCCTTCTCCTCGATCGTCCACAAGGACAAGGCGTACAACTACGGGGTCGCGATCACCGCGAAGCTCCGCGTCCTGATCCCGCGCCAGCAATTCGAGGTGCCCATCCAAGCCGCCATCGGCTCGCGGATCATCGCGCGCGAGACGATTCGTGCGGTGCGCAAGGACGTGCTCGCTAAGTGTTACGGCGGTGACATCACCCGCAAGAGGAAGCTGCTCGAGAAGCAGAAAGAGGGCAAGAAGCGGATGAAGATGGTGGGCCGGGTCGAGGTACCGCAGGAGGCCTTTATCGCCGCCTTGTCCACGTCGGACCCGGTCGGCGCCGACAAGGGCTCCAGCGCCCGCCGCTGAGTCACGCGGCGAGAAGCCGCCCCCGGCACAGCCGGACCTTTCAGGCAGCGTCAATTTGCCGACACTTGCCCTGACCGAGCCCCGTATCTCATTATGCGGCTCGGTCTGCCGAGTGTCCGATCGGCGGATGGTGGCAGTCCTCCGGCAGTGGGAGCCTCAGGCGTTTGCCGGACCGCTATGTGGAGGAACCTTCGAATGGCTATACGAAAGCCAGGCATGCAGCGCCCGGCAGGTGATGCGCCGACGACCCGTCGTCGTTACCGCGGCCTCGCGACGGTTGCCATCTCGGCGGGAGTGGTCGCGGCCGCATCGCTGGCGTTGATGACCGGGACGGCGATCGCCGACAACCCCCCGACCCCGACGACCTACACGCCTACGCCGAGCGTTTTCGTGCACAACAACGTGAAGTCGTGTGACCTGCTGCAGCTCGAGACCATCATCGGCAAGGTGGATCCGCCGGTCGACACGGACGACGGCAACGGCAACTCGGTCGACGTCTCGGCTGACGGCAAATCCCTGATCGTGACCATCGCCGACGGCTTCACCGTCGACGCGATCGTGGTCAAGGGCACCGACGACTCGAACGTCTACTTCGGCCCGTTCGTGGGGCCTGCGGTCGTGACGGGGCTGGTCGCGCCAGCGGCCGGCGACAGCACGGCGAACATCAGCCACTTCGTAATCTGCGGTAGCGGTAGCCCGGTGGAGACCACGACGACCGAGCCGCCGACGACCGAGCCGCCGACGACCGAGCCGCCGACGACCGAGCCGCCGACGACCGAGCCGCCGACCACGGAGCCGCCGACCACGGAGCCGCCGACCACGGAGCCGCCGAGCACGGAGCCGCCGAGCACGGAGCCGCCGAGGACGACGACCACGTTCATCAGCCCGAGCCGTACCACGCTGCCGAAGACGGGCATGGATGTGAGCGGGTCCATGCTGGCCGGCATGGTGGCGCTGGGCTCTGGCCTGATCGCGCTGGGCGCCACCGTGCTGTTGGTTCTGCGCCGCTGGCGGGACCGGACCGCGAGCTGACGTAGCGGCGAAGTCACCGTAGGAAGCGCGGTGCAGCCCCCGGGTTGCACCGCGCTTCTTCGTGCTTTGAGCGGCTACCTCGTGGCCCCGAGGCCGGGCTTGGGCCAGTCTGTCCACATCGGAGGCGGGGCCAGACCGGCTGGCGGGGTTGGCGTGGCCGCTGCCGTAGCGGCGATCGCCGGACTTCCGACATTGGGGCCTGCCCGCTGGCCGGGGTGTGACACGGACCGCCGCTTCGGCGCTGTACTTGGTGCGCGGTCCATGCCCGTGGACGGCCAGCGGTCAGTACTCGACCGGGTGTCGAACGGGGGCGGGTTCGCGCTGATGCCGTGTGCCTGGTTCACCGTTGCAGGCGGCGGCGCGATCCGCTCCTGACTCGACATTGGAGGAACCCTGCACATGTCGTATCCCACGTACCCGGATGAGGCTCCACCGACTGGGTCCCCCAGTCGCCGCCGTTACCGCGGCCTCGCCACGGTCGCCGTCTCGGCCGGGGCGGTCGCGGCTGTTTCGCTCGCCCTGATGACCGGGACCGCGCTCGCCGACAGTGACCCGCCCGCGGCCACGACCTATACGCCGACACCGAGCGTCGCGCCCGGCAACGTCAACTCCTGTGATGACCTCGGGCTGGCGACACTCATTGCCAAGGTCGATCCCCCGGTGGACACGCCGGACGGCGGCGACGGCAACTCGGTCGATGTCTCGAGTGACAAGAAGTCGCTGACCGTGACGGTGGGCGCCGGCTTCACCGTTGACGCCATCGTGGTTAAGGGTGGACAGGACACCGACGTCTACTTCGGTCCGTTCGTCGGCCCGGCCTTGGTGACCGGCCTGGTTCCCCCGATCAATGGTGGCGATCAGGATCCGACGATCAGCCACTACATCATCTGTGGCGGCGGGACTCCGCCGCCGACCACCACGACGACTGAGCCGCCGACCACGGAGCCGCCGACCACGGAGCCGCCGACCACGGAGCCGCCGACCACGGAGCCGCCGACCACGGAGCCGCCGACGACCGAGCCGCCGACGACCGAGCCGCCGACCACGGAGCCGCCGGTGACGACGACCACGTTCATCAGCCCGAGCCGTACCACGCTGCCGAAGACGGGCATGGATGTGAGCGGGTCCATGCTGGCCGGCATGGTGGCGTTGGGCTCTGGCCTGATCGCGTTCGGCGCGACGGTACTGCTGGTTCTGCGCCGGTGGCGGGACCGGACCGCGAGCTGACGTAGCGAGCTGA
>DATBGZ010000058.1:0-41831 GCA_036557785.1 Micromonosporaceae bacterium | reverse complement strand
ACCGAGCGCCTCCCGCAACCGCAGCGCCTCCTCGATCGCGTACTCATCCATCTCATTGATCACGTTGTTCGCCGACGCCCGATCCACGGTGCCATCGTCACCACGCAGGCTCCGCTCCGACCCCGAATCCGGCACCTGCTTCACGAGCACAACGATCTTCACTTCACTCCAGCCCACTCAGGGTGCGGCCAACACCGGAACCTAGTACCGTACGAACGGTACTGGGTACCAACCTGCCGAGGCAAGGCCGAGGAGCGGAAAGGATGCAGCGTGAGCGCGACGCCAGCCCGCGAACGCCTCGTCCGCGCGGCCTTCGCCCTGTTCGACGAGCGGGGCTTCGAGCAGACCACAGTCGACGAAATCGCGGAGCGCGCGGGCGTCGGCCGGACGACGTTCTTCCGGCACTATCGGTCGAAGGAGGACGTCATCTTCCCCGACCACGACGGTCTCCTGTCGGCCGTCAAGGCGCGCCTCGACGCGTCGACGGAGCAGACCGCTCTCCTGGCGGTCACTGAGGCAGCTCGGCTGGTGCTGCAGCGCTACATCGAAGAAGGCGAGAACGCTCGGTTGCGGTACGCGCTCACGAGCCGGGTCGCGGCCCTGCGCGACCGCGAGATCGCGAGCGTCGCCCGATATCAACGGCTGTTCCGGGAGTTCATCGGGGACTGGATGGGCGTGACGCCCGATGGCGCCCTGGTGGCTGAACTCATGGCCGCCGCCGTCGTGGCGGCGCACAACCACGTGCTGCGACGGTGGTTGCGTGGCGACACCACAGACCCAATGGCCGAGGTCGACACCGCCATGGCTCG
This sequence comes from Micromonosporaceae bacterium, assembly GCA_036557785.1. Lineage (GTDB taxonomy): Bacteria > Actinomycetota > Actinomycetes > Mycobacteriales > Micromonosporaceae > DATBGZ01. Next base: position 41,022 of record DATBGZ010000058.1, on the reverse strand, counting down.
AGTAACCACCATATTCGGACAGAGGAATTCCAGCGGGAACGGCGCGGGCACGGTGGTCATGGTGGTACGGGATGACCGCGATCCTGACCGCGTCGCGGCCGCCGTGCGCCGAGCCCTCCGACCGCCCCGGCGGCTCAGCGATCCGGTCAACGATCGGTGACGGGCCGGTCGGCGTGGAGAAAGCGTAGCTACGACGAGTTCGAGGACGCGCGAGGCGGAGACCGGCCTGGCCGCCCGATACCCCGGGCGGACGGGGGCGACACCTCGGTTGGCTGAGCGGGCCCACGATCAGGCGGCGGGCGCGAGCGTCGCGTCGAACAGCGCGACCAGTTCCCGCCAGTGCCGTTCCGCGGCCGCCTCGTCGTAGACGGGGAAGTCGGTCATCGTGAAGCCGTGGCGGGCGTCGGGGTAGATCTCGCATCGGTGCTCAACGCCGGCGTCGGTCAGGGCGGCCTCGAATCGCTGTGCCATCTCCGGCGGGTAGCCCTGGTCGTGGTCCGCGCCGCCGATGTAGACGCGGGCCCTCAGCCGCGGCACGAGCAGGTGTGGGCTCAGGGGTGAGTCCGTGGCGATGTTGCTGGTGTGGAAGGCGGCGGCCGCCGCGACGCGGTCGGGGTAGGTGCCGGCAACGGTGAGCGCATGGCCGCCACCCATGCAGTACCCCGTCACGCCCACGCGGTCGCCCGCGACGTCGGCGCGCGATCCGAGGTAGTCGAGGAAGGCGGCGCTGTCCTGCGCGGCGCGATGGTTGTCGGTCGACCCGAACAGGTGGCCGATCTCCTTGGTGACATTGCCAGAGGCGAAGACCGCTTTCGGGTCCAGCGGCGCGTAGGGACCCGCCCGGTAGAACATGTCGGGCACGAGCACGACATAGCCATGACCGGCGAGCCGCTGTCCCATCGCCTGGATCGTCGGGCGCATGCCGAGCCCGTCCATGTAGAGGATCGCGCCCGGGTGAGGTCCGGCCAGCTCGGGCGTGAACACGTGCGCCGGGCAGGTGCCCTCAACCGTACGGATCTCGACCGTCTCGCGGCCCATCGTCGTTCCTCCCACCCACCACGGCCGCCTCGCGACCCTCCTGTCTGAGCACACTAGCGCCGGGTTCCGGGAGCAGCAGTGCCGGCCGGGTGCGACGCGGGCCGCCAACCTGCTGGCGTCGCGCGGCATCGTGATGCGAGAGTTCCTGGGTGATCGAGGCGCGGCGCCTGGGGCGCGACTTCTGGGTCTACTTCGTCGGCCAGACGACTTCGCAGGTGGGCAGCTCCTTCACGAACTTCGCGCTGCCGTTGGTGGTCTTCAAGTTCACCGGGTCGCCGGTCAGCCTCGGGCTGACCACGGCCGCGGAGTTCGTGCCGTACCTGCTCTTCGGGCTCGTCCTCGGTGCCGTCGTTGACCGAGTCAACCGCAAACGGCTGATGATCTCCGTCGACATTGTCCGGGCCGCGGTCATCAGCGTGGTGCCTGTCCTGTCCCTGCTCGGTGTGTTGCGCGTCGAGGAGATCTACGTCGTCGCCTTTGTTCAGGCGACCATGGGCATCCTGTTCGACGCCGGGGAGTTCGCCGCCATACCGAGTCTGGTCGGGCGCGACGAGCTGGTCACCGCCAACGCCCGGATCATGGCGACCAACTCGGCGGGGCGGATCGTCGGGCCGGTGCTCGCCGGCGCGCTGGTGGCGCTGCTCCCCAGCGTCACCTACCTGCTGTTCATCGACGCAGCGACGTTCCTGAGCTCATCACTGGCCCTGTCGTTGATCCGACGCTCGTTCAACGACGCGACTCAGGATCGGGCCGTCCTGGCCGGTCCGATCGCCAAGGTACGCAGTCTGCTCAGCGACGTGCGGGAGGGGCTGTCCTATGTGCTGCGCCACCCCGTGCTGCGCTCGATCTCGCTCATGATGGCGCTGATCAACTTCGTGAGCACCACGACATGGGCGCAGTTGGTGCTGTTCGGCAAGCGAGCCTTCAATGCCAGCGACTTCCAGGTCGGCGTGCTCTTCGCTGCCGGGGCGGCAGGCATCGTCGTGGTCAGCTCGCTCGCCGGACCACTGCGACGCCGCCTGTCGTTCCCGGTCGTTGCTCTCGGTGCGCTCGTGGTCGACGGGATCGCGACCGCGCTGATGGCCGTGGTGCCGTGGTACGTCGTCGGCGCGGTGCTGTGGGCCGCAGCCTGCGGCTTTGGCCTGCTCCTGAACATCAACACCGGCGCGCTGCGGCAGGCGATCGTGCCGAGCAACATGTTCGGCCGCGTCATCAGCATCGCGGGCGTGCTCGCCTGGTCGGCCAACCCACTCGGCGCGTTGGCCGGGGCCGTGGCGATCCAGCACACCGGCAACGTCCGGCTCGTCTACTGCGTCATCGGGATCCTGACCGCCGCGATCGCCACCGGATTCGCGTTCAGCCCGATCCGCCACGGCGAGCGCTACCTCGCCCAGGCCGCGAAGCGCGATCAGCATGTCAGCGACGATGCCGCCATCGAGGTGGCCACCTGACGTACGGCCGGCCCCACCTGGCGTCCTTCTCGCCTCGGCAGATGTCGACGGGGCAGTCTGGGTGACGGACGTGGTCTATTCTCGATCGCACCCGGTTCGCAGCCCTGCGAGGCCCAAATGGTCAAAGCTGTTCTGCTCGGCCGTTTCGGCCTACTGACCGAGGATGGGCCGTGCCCGATACCGCGAGCGCGGACCCGTGCTCTGGTCGCGTTGTTGGCCCTGCACGCCGGCCGCCCAGTGTCGCAGGACGCCATCGTCCAAGCACTGTGGGGCGAGGCGGCGCCGCCAAGCGCGCGCGGCCAGGTGCACAGCGCAGTCTCCGCCGTCCGCCGGCTCCTTCAATCGGCTGGCGCGCCGCCCGTCCTGCTGGCTGATCGCTTCGGGTACATTCTCGCTGTGCAACCGTCCGATGTGGACGTTCATGTCTTTGAGCAGGCGACGCGGTTGGCCCGCGACGCGGCGGCCGCCGGGCGAGGAGTCGAGGCTGGTCGACTGCTGCGTGCGGCGCTGTCGGGTTGGGGTGTCGAGCCTCTCGCCGACGTGGCGGGCGCCTTCGTCGAGGGCGCGCGGGCGAGGTTGGTCGACCGGTACACATCGGCGTGGGAGCAGTTGGCCGACATCCAGCTCGCGACCGCGCGCGTGGACGGCCTCGCGGACGAGTTGGCCCAGGTCGTCGAGGCGCACCCGCTGCGCGAGCCCTTGCGCCTGCGCTACATGCGGGCGCTTGTCCACGAGGGCCGCCAAACCGAGGCGTTGCAGACCTACCGGAGCTACCGTGGCTTGCTCGCCGAGCGGGAGGGACTGGACCCTGGCCGGGAGATCCGCGACTTGGAGTCCGTCATCCTGCGTGGGATCGACACCGGCCCGGTGCCGCAGCGTCTCGTGATGCTGTCAACCACGGCCGAGGCTGACGGGCCGGTCCCGGATCGGCCGATCCCGGCCCAGCTTCCTCCCGCGGTGGCGGACTTCACCGCACGCTGCGAGGAACTCGCACAGCTCGACCGCTTGGTCGACGGGGCTCTCGACGCAACGCATCTGGTCGTCGTCGCGGGCACGGCCGGAGTCGGCAAGACCGCCCTGGTCGTGCACTGGGCGCACCGGGTGCGCGACCGGTTTCCGGACGGCCAACTCTTCCTCGACCTTCGCGGCTTCGGCCCAGGTGCCGAACTCGAGCCGTCCGAAGCGCTGAGCTACCTGCTCGGTGCGCTCGGCCTGGCGAGTGAACGAGTGCCGACCAGCGTGTCGGAGGCATCGGCTCTGTACCGTTCACTGCTGGTCGGGCGACGGATGCTCGTGGTCCTCGACAACGCCGCGTCAGAGGAACAGGTGCGGCCGCTCCTGCCGGCCGGGAACGGCACTCTCGTGCTGGTCACCAGCCGGGCATCGCTGGTCGGGTTGGCTGCCCGCAACGGCGCCCGCAGCATCGCGCTCGCTCCGTTCAGCGCCGCCGAGTCTGGCCAGTTGCTCTCCCAAGTACTGGGCGATCAGCGGGTGGCGGCCGAGGCGGAGGCGGTGCGCGAGCTGGCTGCGGCTTGCGGACACTTGCCACTGGCACTGCGGATCGCCGCGGCCCACCTGTCCATCCATCCAGCCTGGTCGACCGCTGACTATGTGAATGTGCTCACGCGTGGTGGCCGACTCGCGGGGCTATCGGTCCCCGGCGATCCGGAGGCGTCGTTGGAGACGGCGCTGAATGCCTCGTACGCACGGCTACCCGAGCAGACGCGGCGAATGTTCCGGCTCCTGGCCGTCGTGCCTGGGCCGGAGGTGACCGCCGACGCGGTGGCGGCGCTCGCGGGCGTCGACGAGCAGTCGGCCGCCGCGCACCTGTCTCAACTCGCGGCCGCGCACCTTGTCGACGAACGCCAGCCCGGCCGGTACAGCCAGCACGACCTGCTGAAGGAATACGCATGCGACCGCCTCGCGACCCATGAGACAGAGGATCGGCGATGTGCCGCGGCGCGTCGGCTCTTCACCTTCTACCTCGGCCGCGCCTGGTCGGCGAGCCGGCGGCTCTACCCGCTGATGGCGCTGGCTCCAGCGGCGGCCGGACGGGCGGAGGCCTTCCCCGACCGTGCCGAGGCACGCGCCTGGGTCAGCCGGGAGCTGCCGAATCTGTACGCTGTCGCGTTGCGCGCCGAACAGCACGGCGCGCCCGAGATCGCCTGGCAGATGGCCGACGCCCTGCGGCCGCACCTGTGGGCTGGCCGCCAATCGGTGGCGAGCTGGCTCGCCGTCGTCAACGCCGGGCTCACCTGCGCCGACCGCTCCGGGCGACCGGACGCGCAAGCGCCGGCGTATCTCGGCAGCGGCACCGCGCACCTCGCCATGGGTCGCCTCGGCCGGGCCGTCGCGCATCTGCGGCATGCGGTCGCGCTCAGTCGGCAGGCTGGCTGGAGTGTGGGCGAACGCAGCGCGCTGAACAACCTCGCGGTCGTCCGGTTCGACCAAGGCGACCTGGCCGCGGCCGCGCGACACTACACGTCCGCTATCGCCCTCGCGCGCCAGGCCGAAGACGCGCCATCTCTGGCCGTGTTCCTGGTGGGTCTGGGCAAGACCGTCCACCTGCTCGGGGCTGCGGGGCGCGCGCTGGACCTGTTCACCGAGGCCCGTGCGCTCGCCCACGCCCACCTCTCGTCCGGCACGGAGGCTGCGGCGCTGTGCGGCCTCGGGGAGATCTACGCCGAAACCGGCGACCGATCCGCCGCCATCGAGTGCGTTGAGGCCAGCCTCGCCCTGGTCGCCGGGGCGGACGATCCCCTTCTCGCTGCAGTCCACAACGCGGCCGGGTCCGTGCGCCGCGCCTGCGGGCAGCCCGACCTCGCGATCCATCACCACAGGCGGGCGCTGCGGATGAGCGCCGCGGGCGTGGGCGCGTACCTGCAGTGCGAGGCGCTGCTGGGGCTCTGCGACACCTACCGGGCTCTGCACCGCCCCCGGCAGGCGGTCCGGTACGCCCGGCGCGCGGCCGCCATCGCGCAGCAGATCGGGTATCGCGTGCTCGATGGGCTCGCCGCGGCGGCCCTCTCCGCCGCGCTGCTGGACGCCGGTGATCGCATCGCGTCCGCGGCGGCGGCACGGCGAGCTGCCGAGGTCCACCGAGCGGCCGGCTGCCGCCTGGCGTACGCGCGGGACCTGATGCTCCTCGGTCGCCTCGGCGATGGCCCCGAGCCCGCCGGCCACTTCCGTACGGCTCTGGGCATCTTCACCGAGGTCGGCGTGGTCCGCGAGGCCGATCGCGCGCGCCGCGAACTCGCCGCCTGAGCGATCTCCCGCGGCACCGACCAGGACCACGTGTGTCAGCCCGCGACACTATCGGCAGATCGGTGGCGTTGATGCCCGGGATCCGGGCTCGGAACCGAACCAGGGTAGAGCGCGCTCAGCGCGGCCACGGTCCGCGCGATGCGTTGCCGCAGCGACGCCGGCTCGAGCACCTCAACCTGTGCGCCGAGGCGGAGCAGCTCCCGCTCGGCGTGGGACTCGGACTCGATCGGGATGTGGGCCACCAGCCAACCGTCCGGCCCCGGCTCGCCGCGCTGGGCTGCCTCCGCGACGGCGCGGCCCAGCAGGTGCGCGAGCGACGGGATCGCCTGCGGGGCGAGCCGTACCAGCGCCTCGCCGCGGTAGAGCCGTTCTCGGAACTCGGCGATGTGCGCGCGCCAGAATCCGGCCAGATCGAACTCCTCCGGCCGCTCGAACCGCTCCGGCCGGACCGTGAGCTCGAGTATCTGGTTGACGCGAAACGTCCGTACCGCTGCATCGACGCTGGCCACCACGTACCACCGGCCGGCCTTGAGGACCAGGCCGTACGGCTCCAGCCGGCGTTGGACGACCCCACCCCAGGCGTCGTACCGCACGTCGACCACGTGCTGCGACCAGACCGCCTCGGCCACCGCGGCGAGGTGGTCCGATCGGTCGCCATCGGCGTACCAGCCAGGTGCGTCGAAATGGAGCCGTTGCCGCATCCGGGCCGCCTGCGCCCGCAGCGCTTCTGGCAGAGCGGCGGAGAGCTTCAACCGTACGGCCGCCGCCGTCGGCGCCAGGCCGAGCTCGGCCGCCGCGTCGGGGAGCTCGGCCAGCACCAGTCCGCGCGCCTCCGCCTCGGTCAGGCCGGTCAGCTCGGTGCGAAACCCGGCCACAAGGCGGTACCCGGTGGGATCCGCGTAGATCGGAATGCCGGCCGCCGACAACGCCACGACGTCTCGGTAGATGGTCCGGACGGACACCCTCGCCTCCGCCGCGAGCTGGCTGGCCGTCTGCCGACCGCGGGTCTGCAGCAACAGGATGATGGCGAGCAATCGGTCCGCGCGCACGCCGCCCACTCTGCCCGACCGCACTGACAATCCGTGTCAGGGCCTGTGCCTTAGCGTCCGTCTCATGCCAAACACTGACTTCGACTTCCTGGCCGGCTCATGGACCAGCGTGCAACGCCGCCTGGAGCGGGTACTGTCCGATTGCGACGATTGGTACGAGTTCTCTGCCACGCTCGACACGTCCGTGCACCTCGACGGCAATGCCACCTTCGACGTGCTGCGCTCGCCGGAGCGTGACCTCGAGGGCCTGACGCTGCGGCTCTACAGCCCTGACGAGCAGGTCTGGCGCATCTGGTGGGCCTCGCCCGCCACCGGTGGACGACTCGACGTGCCGGTGGTCGGCCGGTTCGACGGCTCCATCGGGACATTCGAGTGCGATGACTCATTCGAAGGGCGACCGATCCGCGTCCGCTATCGATGGTCCGACGTGGGCACCGAGCACCCACGCTGGGAGCAGGCCTTCTCACCTGACAGCGGGCAGACCTGGGAGGTCAACTGGAGGGCAGTCTTCACCCGACGCGTCGCTGCGTAGCCCCCGTCGGCGTCACGTATCGTGGTGCCTGGTCGCGCTAGCGCTCTCGACCCGACGAGGTCGGCGCGACCCACCAGCCGAGCGCCTCAGGGTGCGGGGTGATCGAGCGATGACATCGGTTCTCGGTATCGTGGCTGGCGGCTGGGGCATCGTCATGGCGCTCTCGCCCGTCCTGCAGGTCCGTCGCATGATTGTTCGCCGCTCCTCGGCCGACCTGTCGTTGGGCTACTTCGGGCTGCTGCTGCCCGGGTTCGCGCTCTGGGTCGGATATGGCCTGACCCGACGCGACTGGCCACTCGTGATTCCGAATGCCATCGCGGTGGCGGTGGGCGCTCTCACCGTCATCACCGGCATCGTCGTACGGCGCCTGCCCGACCGCGGTCCGGCGCAGGCGCAGCCATCGCCGCGGCCCAGCCTGGACTGACCGTGCCGGCGCCCGATGTTGCCCTCGCCATCACAGTCGACGGTCTCGCCCTAGCGTGTCGCGGTGACGACGACGACTACGGCGGCGACGAAAGCCGCGACACAGCCCAGGAGAATGAGCCAACCCTGCCAGGTCGCGGGGTGAAACCCCATACCAGATCTGTTCGCCCGGAACCATGGTTTGTTGTTGCTCATGAGTGGCCTCCTGTTAGGTTCAGATCTCTTTGCGGGCGTATACGGAGTTGGCAATCAGGAACGAGACGACCAGGAAGACGAGGCCAGCGGCCACGCCGATGATGGGTGGCAGGTACAGGTGGCCGGCCAGGTAGTCAAGTACGGAGCCGGCGTCGAGGGTGAGGTTGAGTTTTCTCGTGATGAGCAGCGTGGCCAGGACGACGAGGTACAGCGGCAGCATGGTGAAGACGTAGGACTTGGAGAACCCGAACCGGAAGTAGATCGGAAACGCGATGGCCATGGAGAAGCAGAAGTAACAAAACGCCAGCCCGATCGCCGCCCAGAACAGCAGCGAGTCGTACCCGGGGACGAACGAGCCACCTTTCGGTCCGAACGCTCCCATCGACACCCCGGCGATCCGTGAGGCGAGGTAGCCCAACATCCCGGCAATCACCGTGGCGGCGACTCCGATGGTGAGGCCGAAGACGTACCGCCCGAGCACCACGTCCTTGCGCGCCAGGGGGAGGGTGCCGTAGAGCCTCTCACCGTGGTTGCGCTCGTTGATGGAGAAGACACCGCTTGAGATGAAGACCGCCAGCACAATCGTGAGTACTACAGTGAAGATCGGCATCTTGGCGACGGCACCGATCACCAGGCCGACGAGGAACAGCAGCGGGTAGATCAGCAGGTAGAACCTGCCGGTGCGATAGTCAAGCCGTACCGCGTTACTGATCCGTCTCATGGCGTCCTCCGTCCTTTCCGATGTGGATGACCACGTCGTCGATCGTGGGTTCCTGGGTGTGAATCGAGGCGGGCAGACCCTTGACGGCGTCTGTATGTATCAGCCCGGTGAATCCACTCCTGGTCAGTGACAGCCCAATGATGCCCGCCCGCAGCGTGTCGGTGAGGTCGTCCGTGCTGCCTGACACGAGCGTGAAGTGCTCCAGCAGGCCGTCCTTCGTGCCTGTGTAAAGAACCCGGCCCCGGTCGATGAGCGTGATGTAATCGGCAATGCGTTCAAGGTCCGGGGTGATGTGGGTGGAGAAGAATACGCTCTTGTCGCCGTCGGCAATATAGGCGCGAAGGATGTCCAGCAGTTCGTCACGGGCCAAGGGGTCAAGGCCGGATGTCGGCTCATCAAGGACGAGCAGTTTCGCGCCGTGCGACATCGCCACCGCGAGCATGAGTTTCATCTTCATGCCGCGCGACAACTCCCGCACCCGCTTACCGAGCGGAAGCGCGAACTCCTGGAGGTATCCGGCGAATGCCGAGCTGTCCCATCCAGAGTAGAACCTCCGGATCGCCATCTCGACTTCACGCACCCGCCAGGAGTCCACGAAGAAGATTTCATCGAACACCGTGCCAATATCTTGTTTGACCGCCATCTCATCGCGGATGTTGTCGCGCCCGAACACGTGGATCTCGCCACCATCTCTGATCGCCATATTGAGGATCAGGCGGATCGTCGTCGTCTTACCCGCACCGTTCTGGCCAACGAAACCCATGATGTAGCCCGGCGGCAACGAGAATGACACCCGGTCGAGTGTGAACTCCGGGTAGGTCTTGTGGAGGTCCACGACTTCCAGGGCGTCATTCATGGCCTTCTCCTTCGAGGGTGAAGCGGAGGATCTCGTGTAGTTCCTGTGCGGAAATCTTGGTCAGCCGTGCCGCGGCGATGGCCTCACCGAAGGCATCTTCAATCCGGCGAATCAACTGCTCCCGGATCAGGTCGCTGTCCTTTGGCGCCACATAACAACCCTTGCCGGGCACGTTGATGAGGTAGCCCTCTTGCTCCAGTTCGGTGTACGCCCGCGTGGTGGTGATGACGCTCACCTTGAGGTCGGCCGCGAGGTGGCGGATTGACGGCAGCAGATCACCCTCGCTGAGTTCGTCGGCAAGGATCGCCTGCTTGACCTGCTCCTTGATCTGCTGGTAGATCGGCACGCCCGATGAGTTGCGAATGATGATCCTCACCGCGCACCGCCTCCCGCGCCTCCCGTCATGACTGTGCGTAGTGTATATCTCGGTCATTAACAGTGGCAACCGGACGGCGCGGCTGTGCGGCGCACCACCGCTGGGGCCCGGCCCGACCGGGATCTGGCCGACAAGGCGTACTCCGGTCGCGCCGTGGCGTGAAAAGCGCGTGAAGATCTGGCCTCCCCCGTAGAAATCCCGTGAACGGCCCTGTTCGCCCGGCGAGGCGGTGACTTGACTTCGAGCCGCGGCCACGTGCCTGGCGCAGCCACGACAGGGGCGGCGCCGAGCCGCCACCGCTGACCGTGCCGCCCGACGGGCTGATCGTCAACGACCGTCGGGCACCCACAGTGATGGACAAGGAGGAAGCCCCGTGGCTGATCTCATTTACGTAGTCGTGACGGTCACGGCGTTCGTGGTCCTCGCGCTACTGCTGCGGGGAGCTGAGCGCCTGTGAGTATCGAAAACCTCATCGCCCTCATCCTCGCGGTCGCTCTGACCGTGTTCCTTGTGATAGCCCTCGTGCGACCGGAGCGTTTCTGATGAGCACCACGGCGGCCGGAGTCCTGTTCATCGTGTCCCTCGCGGTCGCGTTGGCGATCGTGCACCGGCCGTTCGGCGACTACATGTACGGGGCGCTGCACCCGAAACGACACTCGCGCGCCGAGCGAGGTATCTACAAACTCATCGGCGTGAACGCAGACGGCGAGCAGACCTGGGTTGCCTACACCCGCAGCGTGCTCGCGTTCTCAGCCATCAGCATCCTGTTTCTCTACCTGTTCCAGCGGGTTCAGGACAAGCTCTGGCTGAGCCTGGGCTTCCCGGCGGTGCACCCAGACCAGGCCTGGAACACCGCCGTCAGCTTCATCACCAATACGAACTGGCAGTCGTACTCGGGTGAGTCGACGATGGGCCACCTCGTGCAGATGGCCGGCCTGGCCGTGCAGAACTTCGTCTCCGCAGCGGTCGGCGTTGCCGTTGCCGTCGCGCTGGTAAGGGGGTTCGCACGGTCGAAGACCAACCAACTGGGCAACTTCTGGGTCGATCTGGTGCGCATCTGCTTGCGCATCCTGCTGCCCGTGGCCGTGCTCGGCGCCGCTGTCCTTATCGCCGCAGGCACGGTGCAGAACCTCTCGGGTGGCACGGACGTCACCACGCTAGCGGGCGGAACGCAGCACATCACCGGAGGCCCGGTGGCCAGCCAGGAGGTGATCAAGGAGTTCGGCACGAACGGCGGTGGCTTCTACAACGCCAACTCCGCGCACCCGTTCGAGAACCCGACCGGGTGGACAAACTGGTTGGAGATCTTCCTGATCCTGCTGATCCCGTTCAGCCTGCCCCGGGTCTTCGGCCGGATGGTCGGCCAGCCGAGCCTGGATGACCCGCTCCGCGAGCGTCGCGGGATCCGACAGGGCTACGCCATCGCGGCCGTGATGGCGATCCTGGCCCTGGGCAGCGTCATCGCGCTGACGGCGGTGCAGCTGCAGCACCCCGGCACGGTGCCGGCGGCGGTCGGCGCGGCGACGGAGGGCACCGAGACCCGATTGGGCGTCCCCCAGTCGGCGACGTTCGCCGCGGCGACCACACTGACCTCGACCGGCGCCGTCGACTCCTTCCACGACTCGTACACTGCCATCGGCGGTGGCATCACGATGTTCAACATGATGCTCGGCGAGGTAGCGCCAGGTGGCACCGGCTCGGGTCTGTACGGAATGCTCGTTCTCGCCGTCATCACCGTCTTCGTCGCCGGGCTCATGGTGGGCCGGACACCGGAGTACCTCGGCAAGAAGATCGGCTCCCGCGAGATGAAGTTCGCGTCGCTGTACCTGCTGACCACGCCGGCGCTGGTGCTCATCGGTACGGCTGTGGCCATGTCGTTCCCGCAGGCGCGTGCCACCATGCTGAACACGGGCGCGCACGGGCTGTCGGAGGTGCTCTACGCGTTCACCTCGGCGAGCAACAACAACGGCTCAGCCTTTGCAGGCATTGGTGTGAATACGCCGTTCTATAACACGGCGTTGGGCATGTGCATGCTGTTCGGCCGGTTCCTGCCGATCGTGTTCGTGCTCGGACTGGCCGGTTCGCTGGCCCGCCAGCAGCCAGTGCCTGCCTCGGAAGGAACGCTGGCCACGCACGGGCCGCTGTTCGTCGGCATGGTCGTCGGTGTGACGCTCATCGTGGTCGCCCTCACCTACCTGCCCGCCCTCGCGCTCGGCCCGCTGGCCGAGGCCTTCTAGGAAGCCACGTCTGGAATGTCTGTCACGTCACTAGCCGCGAGTGCGACCACGGGGCGGCGGCGGGTCGGCGGTGGTCTGCTCGACCCCCGGCAGCTCGGGAGGTCGACCCCCGACGCGCTGCGCAAGCTCAATCCGTTGATCCTGTGGCGCAACCCCGTCATGTTCATCGTCGAGGTCGGAGCGGTCTTCACAACCGTGCTGGCGATCGCCCACTCCAGCGTCTTCGCCTGGTGGATCACCGTCTGGCTCTGGCTGACCGTGTTCTTCGCCAACCTGGCCGAGGCGGTCGCCGAGGGGCGCGGAAAGGCCCAGGCCGAGGCGCTGCGCAAGGCCAAGCAGCAGACCGTGGCCCGCCGGCTCAGTGGTTGGAGTCCGGGCGCCGCCGCAGCCTCGTACCGCGAGGAGTCCATCGACGCGGTCGCGTTGCGCCAGGGCGACATCGTCGTGGTCGAAGCCGGCCAGGTCATCCCCGGCGACGGTGACGTGATCGAGGGAATCGCCAGCGTCGACGAGTCGGCGATCACCGGCGAGTCCGCTCCGGTGATCCGGGAGGCGGGCGGCGACCGGAGCGCGGTCACCGGCGGTACGAAGGTGCTGTCGGACCGCATCGTCGTGCGGATCACGCAGAAGCCGGGCGAGAGCTTCATCGATCGGATGATCTCCCTCGTCGAGGGCGCCAACCGGCAGAAGACCCCCAACGAGATCGCGCTCAACATCCTGCTCGCCTCGCTGACCATCATCTTCCTGCTGGCGGTCGCGACGCTGCAGCCGCTGGCGATCTTCTCCAAGGGCGTGCAGGCCGCCGCGCCCGACACCATCGCGCTCAACGCCGACGGCGTCGCCGGGATCGTGCTCGCGTCGCTGCTCGTGTGTCTGATCCCGACCACGATCGGCGCGCTGCTCTCGGCCATCGGCATCGCGGGGATGGATCGCCTGGTGCAACGCAACGTTCTCGCGATGTCCGGGCGTGCTGTGGAGGCGGCCGGCGACGTGAACACGCTGCTGCTCGACAAGACCGGGACGATCACCCTGGGCAACCGCCAGGCGAGCAACTTCCTCCCGGTCGCCGGGGTCGGCGTCGAGGAGCTGGCCAACGCCGCGCAGCTGTCGAGCCTCGCGGACGAGACCCCCGAGGGGCGATCCATCGTGGTCTACGCCAAGGAGCACCACGGCCTGCGGGAACGCCATCCGGGCGAGCTCGACCAGGCCGAGTGGGTCGCCTTCAGCGCCCAGACCCGCATGTCGGGCGTCGACCTCTCCGTGGACGGGACGGCACGGCAGATCCGCAAGGGCGCGGCGACGTCGGTGATGAAGTGGGTCCGCGACCACGGCGGGCATCCGTCGCAGCACGTAGGGCCGCTGGTCGACGGGATCTCGGCCTCTGGCGGTACGCCACTGCTGGTGGCCGAGCACGTTGGCGGGCAGCCCGCCCGGGTGCTGGGAGTCATCCACCTCAAGGACGTCGTCAAGCGTGGCATGCGGGAGCGGTTCGACGAGATGCGCCGGATGGGCATCCGGACGGTCATGATCACCGGTGACAACCCGCAGACCGCGAAGGCGATCGCCGACGAATCCGGTGTGGACGACTTCCTCGCGGAGGCGACGCCAGAGGACAAGCTGGCACTCATCAAGCGGGAGCAGGAGGGCGGCAAACTCGTCGCGATGACCGGTGATGGAACCAACGACGCGCCCGCGCTTGCCCAGGCGGACGTGGGCGTGGCGATGAACACCGGTACGTCGGCAGCGAAAGAGGCCGGCAACATGGTCGACCTGGACTCCGACCCGACGAAACTCATCGAGATCGTCGAGATCGGCAAGCAACTGCTGATCACCCGGGGTGCCCTGACGACGTTCTCGATCGCGAACGACATAGCCAAATACTTCGCCATCATCCCGGCGATGTTCGCGGCGGTGTACCCGGGCCTGGACAGGCTGAACATCATGCGGCTGTCGAGCCCGCAGTCGGCGATCCTTTCCGCGGTGATCTTCAACGCCATCATCATCGTGATCCTGATCCCGCTCGCCCTGCGGGGCGTCCGATACCGACCGGGCAGCGCGTCGTCGATGCTGGGTCGCAACCTGCTGATCTACGGCGTGGGCGGCATCATCGCCCCGTTCGCCGGCATCAAGATCATCGACCTGCTCATCCAGCTCATTCCGGGGATATAGTCATGCGTCTACCAGGTTGGATCACGCAGCACCTCGCCGCGCTGCGGGCGCTGCTCGTGCTCACCGTGCTGCTCGGTGTGGCCTACCCACTCGCGATGGTGGGAGTGGCTCGCATTCCGGGCCTGGCGCACCGCGCTGACGGTTCACTGATCGAGCGCGACGGGCAGCCGGTCGGCAGCGCCCTGATCGGGCAGTCGTTCACGGACGCCGACGGCAACCCGCTGGCCCAGTACTTCCAGTCGCGCCCGTCGGCCGCCGGCGACGGCTACGACCCGACCGCGACGTCGGCCAGCAACCTGGGGCCGGAAGACGTGGTGGACGTGTTGCCGGATCCCGCGGATCCGAGCACCGGTACGCCGAGTCTGCTGACGCAGGTCTGTTCCCGGTCGCTCGCCATAGGCCACCTCGAGGGCGTGGACGGCGGCCGGCCCTTCTGCACGCCCGGCGGCGTCGGTGCGGTGCTCGGGGTGTTCTATCGCGACGGCACCAGCGGGCCAGTGACGCGGGTGGTCAGCCTCAACGAGGAGTGCCCCGCGACCCCGTTCGTCGCCACCTACCACGCCGTGCCAGTCGAATGCGCCAACGCGGGCGAGGACTACTCGCGGGCCGTGGTGACGCCGATCCGTGGTGCCGCTCCCGGCACTCCGGCCGTGCCATCGGACGCGGTCACGGCCAGCGGCAGCGGCCTCGACCCGCAGATCTCGCCAGAGTACGCCGCCCTGCAGGCACCACGCGTCGCCCGGGAGCGCGGTACCAGCCTCGCGAACGTCCAGGCTCTCGTCGCGAAGCACACGTCCGGCCGTACGCTCGGGTTCATCGGTGAGCCGGGAGTCAACGTGCTGGAACTCAACCTCGATCTCGATCAGCTCTATCCCTTTGCCGGATAGGCGGCGCGAATGGCACGTGGACAGCTTCGCGTCTACCTAGGGGCCGCCCCGGGTGTGGGCAAGACCTACAAGATGCTCGAGGAGGGCCGGCGTCGTGCCATGCGGGGCACGGACGTGGTGGTGGGCCTGGTCGAGACGCACGACCGGCCCTTTACCGAGGCCCTTCTGGGCAGCCTGGAGGTGGTACCTCGGCGGACGCTGGAGTACAAAGGCTCGACCTTCACCGAGATGGACATCGACGCGGTGCTCGCCCGGGCGCCGGAGGTGGCGCTCGTCGACGAGCTCGCGCACACGAACATCCCGGGTTCGCGCAACGAGAAGCGCTGGCAGGACATCGAGGAGCTGCTCGCGGCCGGTATCACCGTGCTCACAACCGTCAACATCCAGCATCTTGAATCGCTCAACGACGTCGTGGCCCAGATCACGCGGGTGACCCAGCGGGAGACCGTGCCGGACGCCGCGGTGCGCCAGGCGGAGCAGGTCGAGCTCGTCGACATGACGCCCGAGGCGCTACGCAGACGGATGGCGCACGGCAACATCTACCCTCCGGAGAAGGTCGATGCCGCGCTCGGCAACTACTTCCGCATCGGCAACCTCACCGCGTTGCGGGAGCTGGCGCTGCTCTGGCTCGCCGACAAGGTTGACGACCAGCTCGACCGGTACCGGGCAGCGCATCACATCGACAGCACGTGGGAGACGCGGGAGCGGGTCGTGGTCGCCCTCACCGGCGGCTCGGAGGGCGACACGCTGATCCGCCGTGGTGCGCGCATCGCGGCCCGC
Source organism: Micromonosporaceae bacterium (assembly GCA_036557785.1). GTDB lineage: Bacteria > Actinomycetota > Actinomycetes > Mycobacteriales > Micromonosporaceae > DATBGZ01. The sequence continues at coordinate 25,044 of DATBGZ010000058.1, read as the reverse complement.
AGCAAGGGCACCGACCTGATCGCCGTACACGTCGCCAGCCCGGACGGTCTCGCCGGCGCCAACCCGGCCCACCTGGCGCGCCAACGCGTTCTGGTCGAGAGCCTCGGCGGCAGTTACCACCAGGTCGTCGGGACCAACATCCCGGAAGCGCTGTTGGAGTTCGCCAAGGCGGTCAACGCCACCCAGCTCGTCCTCGGCGCCAGCCGCAGGGGCCGGCTCGCCCAGATCTTCTCCCGGGGCGTCGGCGTCACCACCATTGCCGAGTCCGGCTCCATCGACGTCCATCTGGTCACCCACGAACAGGTCAAGCGTGGCCGTCGCCCGATCAGACTCAGTCGGGGCGTCACCCTGCAGCGCCGGCTGATCGGCTTCCTGCTCGCCGGCGTGGGACTTCCCGCGCTCACGCTCGGGCTGCTGGCCAACCGCGACGGTCCTGGCCTCAACACCGAGATCATGCTGTTCCTCGCGTTCGTGGTGGCCGTCTCACTCGTCGGTGGTCTGTATCCCGCCCTCGCCGCGGCCCTGGCCGGCTTTGCCCTGCTCAACTACTACTTCACGCCCCCCGTCCACCGATTCACCGTCGCCGAAGGGGCGAATCTGCTCGCGCTGGTCGTGTTTCTCCTGGTCGCGGTGAGCGTCAGTGCCGTCGTCGACCTCGCCGCGCGCCGTACCGCTGAGGCCGCCCACGCGCGCGCCGAAGCCGAAACGCTGTCGACGGTGGCCGGGAGTGTGCTGCGCGGAGGACGGCCACTGATCACCCTGCTCGAGCAGGTACGCGAGACGTTCGGGCTCGCCGCGGTGACCCTCCTCGAGCGCCGACCCGAGGTCGCGGCAACGCCGGACACCCACCACGACCCGCAGGCATGGCAGAGCGTGGCGACCGTCGGCAGCGAACCGTCCGCCACCCCTGGTGACGCCGACATCGACGTCGCCATCGACGATCACCTCACGCTCGCACTGCGCGGCCGGACGCTCGGCGCCGGTGACCGCCGCGTCGTCGAGGCCTTCGCCGCACAGGCCGCGGTCGCGCTCCGGCAGGAGCGGTTGACCGCAGAGGCGGCCGTGGCGACGGAGTTGACCGCGGCGGACAAGATGCGCACGGCCCTGCTCTCCGCGGTGAGCCATGACCTGCGCACTCCGCTGGCCTCCGCGAAGGCCGCGATCGCCAGCCTCCGCAGCCCCGACGTGACCTTCAGCGACGCCGACCGTGGCGAGTTGCTCGCCACGGCTGAGGAGTCACTGGACAAGCTGATCCGCCTGGTGGAGAACCTGCTCGACATGAGCCGACTCCAGGCGGGCGTGCTCGGCATGCGGCCACAACTGCTCAGCGTCGTCGAAGCCATCCCGCGCGCGATCGATGACATCGGCCCACCCGCGCGCGACGTCATCGTGCAGGCGCCGGATGAGGTCGCCGAGGTCTATGCCGACCCGGTGCTGCTGGAGCGCATCCTTGTCAACGTGCTCTCCAACGCGGTCCGGCACAGCCCATCAGGAAAGCCGCCAACGGTCACGGTCAGCGAACACGCCGGGACCGTCGAGGTCCGCTTCATCGACCGCGGGCCCGGCATTCCCCAGGCCGAGTGGGAGAAGGTGTTCCTGCCCTTCCAGCGCCTGGGCGACCGTGACAACGAGACCGGCGTCGGCCTGGGCCTGGCCCTGTCGCGGGGCCTCGCCGAAGCCATGGGCGGAACCCTGCAGCCCGAGGACACGCCCGGCGGCGGCCTCACCATGGCCCTGGCGCTTCCGGCCATGGAACCGAGCGCCGCCCCGCCGGACCCGGACCAGCTCGCCGACCCGGCTCTGCTCGACCGCCTCGACAACTACCGGCCCGGTGCCGGAGCCGACCGACCGCCCGGAGCGAACCAGTGACCCGCATCCTCCTCGTCGAGGACGAACCGCAGCTGCTCCGCGCGCTGCGCATCAACCTGCAGGCCCGCCACTATGAGATCGTCACCGCCGCCGATGGCGCCAGCGCCCTGCGGAGTGCGGAGAAGGACAAGCCCGACCTCCTCGTGCTCGACCTCGGTCTGCCGGACATGGACGGTGTCGACGTCATCCGCGAGCTGCGCGCCTGGAGCCCGGTCCCGATCGTCGTCCTGTCCGGCCGTGCCGACAGCCGTGACAAGGTCGACGCGCTCGACGCCGGCGCCGACGACTACGTGACCAAACCGTTCAGCCTCGAGGAACTCCTGGCCCGGGTGCGCGCAGTCAACCGCCGCAGAGCCGACCAGCCGGTCCCCGCGACCATCGACATTGGACAGTTCCGGGTGGACCTGCACAGCCACGTCGTCCACGCCATCGATCAACCCGACCGTACGGTCCACCTGACCCCGACCGAGTGGCAGTTGCTGGAACTCCTGCTCCGCAATCCCGGCGTACTGCTGCCACAGCGCCGCCTGCTGCAGGACGTCTGGGGACCCACCTATCGCAGCGAGACACAGTACCTGCGCCAGTACATGACCCACCTGCGCAAGAAGCTCGAGCCCGACCCTGCCCGTCCGCGCTACTTCCTGACCGAGCCGGGCATGGGGTACCGCTACCAGCCCTGAGCCAGATGGTCGATGGCGATCTGCCGTCCGACCCGCTCGAGCAACGGCCTGGCATCGCGCATCGACCGCTGGAGATCACGTTCGTACGGCTGCAGGCTGTAGGCGCCGCTCAGACCCGCCTGCGCCAGTTGACCTCGCGACAACGCCAGCCGACCGCACACCGCGACGGTGCGCACGCCGGCCTGCGCGGCCCGCGCGGCCACACCGATCGGGGCCTTGCCACGCAGGCTCTGCGGGTCCAGTGAGCCCTCGCCGGTGACCACGAGATCGGCACCACGAATCTGCTCGACGAAGCCGACGAGGTCGAGAATGACGTCGATGCCTGGCCGACGCCGTGCGCCCAGGACAGCCATGGCCGCGAAGCCCGCCCCGCCCGCGGCCCCGGCGCCGGGCTCGTCGCGCAGGCCGGGTCGCGAGCCCCGGTCCGCCAACCAGGGTGGCATCCTGTCCGGTGCCTGGCGCAGCGTGGCGTCGACGAGGTCGGCCCAGCGCCGCAGCGCCGACTCCAGGGCCTCGACCTGCTCGGCGGTGGCGCCCTTCTGTGGCGCGAAGAGGCGCGCGGCGCCGGCCGGCCCGAGCAATGGGCTGTCCACATCGGACGCCAGGATGATCTGCGCGTGCGCCAGCCCGGGGTGAAGAGCGGAGAGGTCCAGCAGCGCCGCCTCGCCCAGGGCGCCACCGCCCTCGTCGATCGCCGCGCCGCCAGCAGTGCACACCCTGGCGCCCAGTGCCCGAACCATGCCGGCCCCGCCATCGGTGCACGCGCTGCCGCCGAGGCCGATGACGACCCGGTGGCATCGGGCCTCCAGCGCGGCGGCGACCACCTCGCCCGTGCCCCGGCTCGAGGCGACCAGCGGTGCCGTGGTGCCGGCCGGCAGTCGGGCCAGCCCCGACACGTCGGCGAGCTCGATCACGCCGACGCCCGCCCGCGTCGCGAAGGCCGTCTGCACCGGTTGCCCCGTGGGGCCGGATGCGACGAGGCCGACTCTGCGGAAACCGCACGCCAGCACCGCGGCCAGGGTCCCGTCGCCACCGTCGGCGACCGGCGCCTCGACCACGTCCACAGTGGACAGCGCCGACCGTACGCCGACCGCGAGGTGGTGGGCGACCTGCGCCGCCGTCAACGATCCCTTGAACTTGTCGGGGGCGATGACCACCCGCCGCGCACCTGCCACCTGGTCGATGCTAGGCGGCGCATCGCCCGAGAGCGGTATCAGGACTCTCGGGGCAGCTCGTCGCTCCCGCCGGTCTCGGGCCCGTCGTCGCGAAAGATCTGCAAGCCGCTCTTGCCCGAGGCCTTGGCCCGGTAGAGGGCCGTGTCGGCTTCGTGCAGCAGCCCGTGGAAGTCGCCCCGCTCCTCCGTGTACGCCAACCCGACGCTCGCCGTGCGGGTGACATCGTCCGCGCCCAGCCGGACCGGTCGGGAGAGGGTCTCGACGACGCGTTGCGCGACGCCTGCCGCGGTCTCGACGTCGGTAAGGTGGCGCAGCAGGATGGCGAACTCGTCCCCCCCGAGCCGGGCGGCCAGGTCGTCCTGGCGGAGGCAGGCCGTGATCCTGCGGCCGACCTCGGCGAGGAGCTCGTCGCCCATGTGGTGGCCGTACGTGTCGTTGACCGTCTTGAAGTCGTCGAGATCGACGAAGAGGACCGCCTCGCCATTACCGCGCAGGGTGTGCCCTCGGGTGCCAGCGGCGTAGAGCTCGTCGTGGAACAACCGGGCGTTGGCCAGGCCGGTGAGCGGATCGTGGCTTGCCCGAAATGCCAGGTCGCGTTCGAGTTGCCGCTCGGCAGTAATGTCGCGCAGGGTGGTCACCTCGCCGTGCACGCTCGGATCGTCGGTCAGGTCGCGGGTTCGGCACCGGGCCTCCACGACGCGGTCGTGACGCCGGACGTAGCCGTCGACCCCGTTCAGTTCCGCGGTGACGTCGGCTGCTGGTGGCGCGTCACCCACCACCTGCGGCGGCTCGGCCTGGATGAGCTCGTCGCTTGACTCGCCGGTCACGTCGCGTCCGAACATCGACCACGCCGACGGGGTGGCGTAGACGACCCGGCCCCCACGGCTGATCAGCGTCACGTCGTCGCTGGTCAATACGAGCGTGCGGAAGTAACGCTCCCGCTCCTGCGCATGCAGCTCGTCGGTGAGCTGGATGCGGTGCAGGGCCGAGCCGGCTTGGTCGGCCAGCCCGCTGAGAAGCGCTTCGAGCTCGACCAGTTCCGCGATGGGGGCGGTGAAGACGACGCACCGCAGTCGCGGCCTTGGCTGGTCGGACCGCGGTGGGCTCGCCGGCGCGATCAGCTCACCCAGGGCGCGGCCGCGGCGCTCGTGCGCGGTGTCCACTGGGGACAGTTCAACGCGTGCGGTGTCGCCCACGGTCTCGACGAGCCGCAAGTTGGTGCGCGACCCGAGCGGCAGCAGGTCGCGCAGTCCGTCGAGCAGGCTGGTGGTCACGTCGGCCTCGGTCGCCGCGAGCACCAGGTCACGGGTCACATCGCGTACCGTCCGTTCGCGGTCAGCCTGGCGCTGGTATGCGCGCACAACCATGGCCAAGCGCCACAACACCAGCACGCCGACCTGAGCCGAGACCAAACCGACCGCCACCGCCGTGGTCACCGGACCCTCGGTCGCCTCGGCCAGCAGCACGGTCGGCGCCGCCAGCAGCGCCGCGGCGACGATGCTCAGCCGAACCGGCCCCAGTTGGTGCCGCGCATAGCTTGCGGACGCGACGTTGTTCATCGAAGTGGTCAGCGCCGCCGCGCCGCAGAGCACGCTGAACCCGAGGTAGCCCAGGTCGATGAGGCTGCCCGTGTTCCACCTGCCCGCGACCAACTCGCGACCGTAGAAGAAGTCGGCGACCAGGTACGCCGCCACGCCCGCGGAGAGCAACGCCACTGCGGAGTTCGTACGCCATGCCACCAGCACCCTCGCCGAGGTAGCGAGCACCGCGACGTATCCCACCCAGCTCAACACGGCCACCGTTATGCCGGACCCCGACAGGTGGTGACTGACCACGGCTGGACGCACCAGGGTCACCCACAGGAGGAGGCCGCCGGCGAGGCTGAGCGCGGCACTGTCGACGACCATCGGCCAGTCCCGGGACGGCAACCGGTGCTGGCCCAGGTAGAGCATGCCGAGCGCCAGCGGCGGGTAGGCCGCCACGTAGAACAGATCATGCGTACCCGGGAAGGGTGGAGGCTCGGTGCTCGCCGCGGCCAGAGCCGTGAACATCACGTCGCCGAGCGAGAGCAGCGCGACCGCGGCGGCGATGAGGTACCAACCACCCCATCGCTGGGGGTGGAACCACGATGTGCCGGCGATGATCGCGGTCAGGCTCAGCGCTCCGATCGCCGCGACGATCCCCGGTCGCAGCCCCGGCAGCAGGTAGTACACGGCGATCAGCAACGCGGCTACGGCCGCGTAGCCCGGCCGGGCCGCACGCGCACTCACCCCAGGGCTCCCATACCCGCCGGACCACTCTGCCCAGCCCCCGTCAGGGTATGGGTCACACGGCACCACTCACGCCTGGTTCACCGACTCGGCAAGAGGATCACCCGACACAGTGGCAGCGGGAGTGTGTGTCCGGGTCGCGCTGACAGGCAGTGGTAGAACCCCAGCCTGACCCGCAGCACCCACCGCGCCTGCCTGGGCGCTGTGCCCGCACGGGCCTCACGCCCGGTGCTTCGGCTCGTCCGCCACGACCTGGCCGGTACGCCCACCGCCCAAGCGTCGGCCGCGAATACTGGATCGGACCAGCAATCCATGGAGGCCACGGAGGCGACCATGCACGCTGATGATGTGAAGAAGCTCAACGAATACTTCTACGACGAGGTCTTCCGGCGTCAGCACGTCGACGCGATCGACGAACTGCTCACCGACGATTTCGTGGAGCACGTTCCGGCACCCGGCCAGGCCACCAACCGCCAGGGCGCCAAGAGCTTTATCGGGCACATGCTGCAGGCGTTCCCGGACCTGGACTTCGAGATCGAGAAGCAGATCGCGGAGGGCGACACGATTGCCACCGTGGGCACGATGACCGGTACCCACCGGGGCGAGTTCCTCGGCGTGCCGGCCACCGGCCGCAAGGTGCGCGTGTCGGTCATGGACGCCTCGCGAGTTCGCGATGGCCGGTTCAGTGACCACTGGGGTCTGGTTGACGTACCGACGTTGATGGAGCAGGTGGGCATGGCACCACCGACCGCATAACAGCGTGACTGCTCGCCCCCGGGTGACGGGGCGTGCCGCGGCTGCCGATATCGTGCACGCGGGGCGCCTGTCACCCGGGGGTGAGTTGTATGTCAGTCGATCTCGGTCGGATCGGGATCTGGGTGGGTTCGTGGGCCATGCAGGGACCCGAGGGCCTGGCCGCGGCCGCCGAGCTGGATGAGCTCGGTTTCGGCGCGCTGTGGTTGGGCGGGTCCTCGGGTGATCTGCGGCTCGTGACGGACGTGCTGGGCGTGACGCGCCGGCTCGTCGTCGCGACGGGGATCGTCAATGTCTGGACCGAGCCGGCCGCCACGACCGCGCAGGCGTTCGCCGCGACCTCGGGCGCCTACCCCGATCGTGTGCTCCTCGGCCTCGGCGCCGGACACAAGCACCACGTGGAGGCGGTGACCGAGCACCGGTACCTGCGTCCGTACAGCAAGGTCGTGTCCTATCTGGACGAACTGGACGCGGCGCCGGCGCCGGTGCCGCCGCAGGCGCGGGTGCTGGCCGCGCTGGGTCCGAAGATGCTGGGCCTCGCCGGCACCCGGGCCGGGGGTGCGCATCCGTACCTGGTGACCTCCGAGCACACTCGCCGGGCCAGGCAGATCCTGGGCCCCGGGCCGTTGCTGGCTCCCGAGCAGACGGTCCTGCTGGAGTCAGACCCGACCAGGGCCCGCGAGGCCGCCCGGGGCATGGTCTCGTTCTACCTGATCGCGCCGAACTACACGAACAACTGGCTGCGGCTCGGGTTCACCCCCGACGACCTGGCCGACGGCGGCAGCGACCGGCTCGTCGACGCGCTGGTCGCCTGGGGCGACCTTGACGCGATACGCGCACGGATCGACGAGCATCACCAGGCTGGGGCAGACCACGTCAGCCTTCAGGTGGTCGCGCCGCGCGGTGAGGTCCCACGCGAGGCCTACCGCAGGCTCGCGGCCGGGCTGCTGCACTGACCACCCGCACCCCGGCGCATCGGGCTCGATGGCCTACCGGCCGCCCGGTCCGCCGACGAAGCCGGTGCCGCCCCTGCCGTCTGGAGCGCGCACGAGGTTGGTCAGGCCGCCCGTCGTCGTGTCGTCGGACGTGCTCGACGCGGTCAGGTCCGCCACGACGACCGTCTCGCCCTGGGACAGACCGCCCAGGATCTGCGTACGCTCCGCGCCGACCGCGCCGACCTGCACGGTCACGGTTGTCGGCACGCCATCGCGCAGGACCAGCACGGTCGCCCCTGTCGTCGTCAGGGTCACGGCCGAGGTTGGGACGCTCAGCGCGGAGTCGGTTGCGGAGAGCGTCACGGTGGCCTGTGCGGTGGCACCGATCCGGATGGCGTCCGTGCCGGAGTCGAGGGCGAGGGTGACCGCGTAGGAGGGGGTCGACGTCTGTGAGACGTTGAGCACGCCGATGGCCGACACCGAGGCCGGGTAGGTCGCGGCGAACGCGGGCAGCACTACCTCGGCGGACTGCCCGACCGCGACTTTGGCGATCTTGGACAGGGGGACGGTCAGCGGCACGACGTACCCGTCGCCCTGCACCGTGATGGCCGCGCTCGCCGAACCCGCGGTTACCCGATCGCCCTGGGCCAAGCCCACCGCGACGACGGTGCCGTCGATGGGACTGGAGAGCTTCGCCAGGGAGAGGTCCTGCTTGGCCACGGCGAGTTTCGCGTCGGCGCTGTCGGTGGCGGCCCGGTCCGCGAGGATCTGCTCGGCGGTGATGGTGACCGATGTCTTCGACGACGTGCCGCCGACGAGTGCCCGGCTCTGGCTGGCCGCGGCCGTACTGCTCGGGACCGCGCCCCCGGGCGCTGCCGCGAGCGCCTTGAGCAGCGCGGTCACGGCGTCGTTCAACGCGCTCGCCCGCTGGGTCAGCACGCCTTGGTCGGTCGTCACCTCCTGCTGCGCCGCCACCTGCGCGCCCAGCGCCTGCTGGCATTGGGTCAGGAGTTGCTGGACCGCCCCGAGCTGGTCGCCCGCCCCGCCCGCGGCACCATCCGTACCGGCCTGCGGATGCGTACGGGTGCGGTTCTTCGTGTCGGCACTGCGGTGCGCCGTGGCCGTGTCCATTGTGGTGTCAGAGTCGAGGGTCGCGGCGAGGAAGGGCGCGCATGCGTGCTGAGCCGCGTCAGCCGCAGCAGCGGACGCGGACTGGGCGGTGGTGACGGTCTCGTACTGGGCCAGCAGCGCCGTCTGCACGGTCGTGACCGCCTTGCGCGCGGCGGTCACCGAGGGGTCCTGGCCCGAGGACGGGGCACCGGACCTGCCCGAGCCGGTCGAGCCCGATGCTGGTTGTGATGCGGTGCTGGAGGATCCGCTGCTCTGCGCGGAGAGGTCGTCGGCCAACTGCTGGCGTGCGTGGGCGAGCGCATCCTTGGCTGAGGTCACCGCGGAGTCGAGGTCGGTGGTGTCGAGGGCGGCGAGCGCCTGGCCCTTGCCGACCCGATCGCCCAGGGCGACGAGCACCCGGGCGACGGTGCCGGACACCTGGAAGGCGGCCGCGACGCTGTGCGCCGAGGCAACCTGCCCGGTCAGCTGCAGTGTCTCGGCCACCTGCGCGTACCCGACCGTCGCGGTGCGGTAGTGGGAGTTCGGGTCGTGGTTCGCCGCGAGCACGGCGGCACCGCCGGCGCCGACCACGACCACGATCGCCACCACGGTCGCGCCGACGCGGTTCCGGCGCCGGCTGAGGAAGCGGATCAGTGCGGGCTGCATAGCGTCCTTCTATTCGCTGCGGAGGGCGTCGATGGGGGCGAGCCGGGCGGCGCGGGTGGCCGGGTAGACGCCGAAGACGACGCCGATCGCGATGGCGACGACGAGGGCGAGGGCGACCACCGGGACGGAGACGACGATCGAGGCGTCGATGAGGCCTGGCAGCACCCAAGCCCCCCACCAGCCCGAGCACGACACCGAGCACGCCGCCGCCGAGACCGAGGACCGCGGCCTCGACCAGGAACTGGCGCCGGATCGCTCCGGGCGGCGCCCCGAGTGCCTTGCGCAGCCCGATCTCGCGCGTGCGCTCGGTGACCGAGACGAGCATGATGTTCATGACCCCGATGCCGCCGACGAGCAGTGACAGCGCCGCGATGCCGCCGAGCAGTACGGTGAGCGTCCGGTAGATCGCGGTGGCGGTGTCGACGAGGGCGTCCTGACTGGCGACCGTGAAGTCCGGGCTGCCGGCATCGGTGATGCCGTGCAGGTTGCTCAGGACCGCCCGCACCTCCTGGTGGGCGGCCGCGAGCACGCGGTCCGACGCGGCCTTGACATAGATGACGTTCACGTTCGTGGCGGTCGTGCCCCCCATCACCGTGCTGCCGGCCGTGGAGAGCGGGATGACGGCGACATCGTCGAGATTCGTCGCGGAGCTGGAGCCGGCGGCGGCGAGCACGCCGACGACCCGGAAGTCGGTGTCATCGATCGAGATCGTCTGACCGACCACGCGCGTGGTGCCGAAGAGCTGCTGCGCCGTCTGCGTGCCGAGCACGACGACCCGCTGGTTCGTGTCGTAATCCTGCTGGTCGAAGAACTCGCCGAGGTCGGTCGTTCGGGAGCGCACCTGCGGCCACGACACGGTCGTCGCCGTCACCGTCGTGGTCCAGTTGGTGTCGTTGGCTTCCAGCGAGAGCGCGGAGTCCTTCTCCGGGGCGACCGCCTGGACATCGGGCGCGGCGACGGGCGACTCGAGCGCCTTCGCGTCGGAGAGGGTCAGCGTCGCGGCGCTGCCAAAACCACCCCGCACGCCGGCGGTGGAGGTGCTGGAGCCGGGCGAGACGATGAGCAGGTTGCTGCCCAGCGAGCTGATCCGCTCGCTCACGTCTCGCTGGGTGCCCAGGCCGAGACCGACGGTCAGGATCACGGCGGCAATGCCGATGAGGATGCCGAGCACGGTGAGCAGCGACCGCAGGGCGTGCGACCGGATCGCCTGCCAGGCCGTGGCGAGAGTCTCGGACCCGGTCACGCGGCGACCTTCTCGTCCGAGACGACCTGCCCGTCGCGCAGGTGGACCACGCGGCGTGCCCGCCGGGCGACATCGCGTTCGTGGGTGATCAGCACGATCGTGCGTCCGGTCCCGTGCAGCTCGTCGAAGAGAGTCAGAACGTCCTCTGTGGACACTGAGTCGAGGTTGCCCGAGGGTTCGTCGGCGAGGAGGATCGTGGGTTCGGTCACCAGCGCCCGGGCCACCGCGACGCGCTGCTGCTGGCCACCGGAGAGCTCGCCCGGACGGTTGGCGAGGACGCTGGCGAGGCCGACGCGGGCCAGGGCGTCGGCCGCCCGGCGGCGTCGTTCGGCCTTGCCGACCTTTCCATAGACCAAGGGCAGCTCGACGTTGTGCAGGGCCGACAGCATCGGCAGCAGGTTGAACTGCTGGAACACGAACCCGATCTGCCGGTTGCGTGCCTTCGCCAGTGCCGCCTCGCCGAGCCGCTCGACGTCGGCCCCGCCCAGACGGTACGTGCCGGAGGTGAGCACATCGAGACAGCCGAGGATGTTCATGAGCGTCGACTTGCCGGACCCCGACGGACCCATCACCGCCACGTACTCACCGTCGGCGATGCGCAGGTCGATGCCGCGCAGTGCCTCGAACTCGATGGCGCCGCTGCGGTAGGTCTTGCGTGCGCCGGCGAGCTCGATCACCGTCCGGGACGAGGCCGCAGGGGACGGCGGGACGCGTCGGCGGGCCGGGACGGCGCGGGTCACGGGTTGCCCCCCGGGAAGCCACCCTGACCGCCACCGCGGGGGAAGCCGGTCGGGAATCCCCCGCCGCCGGGGAACTGCCCCCGGCCCGGGAAGCGCGTGGGGACGTTGCCCTGGTTGCCGGGGTTCGGCAGGCCCGGGGTGAAGGTCGTGACGAGCACGACGTCGCCTTCGCTGAGCCCGGACACGATCTCGGTGAGGTTGCCGGACGTCTCGCCGACGGTCACCTGCCGCCTGGTCTGGGTGCCGTCGCTGGCGACCACGATGACGGTGCTGACACCGTTGCTGGTCGTCACGGCGGCCGAGGGCACGGTGAGCACGTTCGCCCGGCTCTCGTAGATGATCCGCACATCCACCGAGATGCCATCGAAGAGCCCATCACCGGGGCCATCCACGGCGATGTCCACGGGGTACTTCGCCGATCCCGAGGTCGTCGACGGGAGCAGGCCGACCTGCGTCACCTTGCCCGTGAGCTGTTTGCGGTCGTCGGTGCTCAGCGCGACCTGCTGCCCGACCTTGACGTTGGCGATGTCCGTCTCTCCGATGGTCGCGTCGACGACCCAGGCGTCCGTGCTCACGATGGTGAACTGGGCCGACGTGGCACTCGATGAGGACGTGGCACTGGTCGATGAGCCGCTGGTCGGCGATCCGCCCGCGGAGACCCGGTCACCGACCGCGATGTTCACCACGGTGACCAGCCCCGCGTGCGGCGCGACGAGGGTCGTGTCGGCCATGGCGGCCTGCGCCTGGCTGACCGACGCCTTCGCCACATCGACCGCGGCCGCGGCGGCGTTGACCCGTGCCTGCGCCGCCGAGCTTCCATCGTTGGCGTCCTGCGCCGAGGCCAGGCTGGCTCTGGCCGAGGCGAGCGTCGCCTTCGCGTCGAGCAGGTCCGCGTTGACCTGGAGCTTGTCGACCGTCGCGAGGACGCCGCCCTTCTTGACCGTGTCACCCGCCGTCACGGCGACCGAGGTCACGGTCCCCGCGACGTCGAACGAGACGTCGTCCTGGATCGCGGGCGTGACCGACCCGGTGGTCGTCACGGCCTTCTCCAGGGTCTGCCGGCTCGCGGTCGCGGTTCGCGTGGTCGCCGGCGATTGGTCGCCTCCCGCGGGCAGCAGGAAGCCGAAGACCCAGATGCCGGTTCCGGTGGCGGCGACGACGGCGATGGACAGGATGAGCCAGGTACGCCTGGAGATACGGCGCAGCATCGATGTCAGGCTCATGGCAGGTGAGGTCTCCTCGCACGGGAGTGACTTGCGCGGGCAGACGTTAAGTGCCGGACCTGAATACAAGCTGCGTAGATGCTGTGAAGTCCTTGTGGGCCGGCGCCGCCCTCACCCGAGGGTCGGCGGGTCGGCGAGCAGTTCGGCGAGGTGGATGCCGGACCGGTCGCCAAGCTGACCGAGTTGGGTCCGGCAGGAGAAACCGTCCGCGAGGATGACGGCGTCGGGGTCGGCCGACCGTACGGCCGGCAGCAGCGCGTGTTCGGCCACCGCCCGCGACACCTCGAAGTGGCCGCGCTCGACGCCGAAGTTGCCGGCGAGTCCGCAGCAGCCACCTACCGCGGTCACCGTGGCGCCGGCCCGGGCGAGCAGCGCTCGGTCGGCCGACCAGCCCATCACCGCGTGGTGGTGGCAGTGGGGCTGGGCGACGGCGGTCACGCCGGCCAGGTCGGGCAGCTCCGCCCCGCGCTCGGTCAACAGCTCGGCCAGCGTCCACATCGGAACGGCCGGCTGGTCGGGCACCAGCTCGGCCGCGTCGCCGCGGAACACCGCAGTGCACGACGGCTCCAGGCCGACCACCGGCACGCCCGAGCGCACGGAGGGTGCCAGCTCGCCCAGGCTGCGCCGCAGGATGCGCCGGGCCGTGTCGAGCTGGCCGGTGCTGATCCAGGTCAGAGCGCAGCACAGCCCGCGGCGCGGAATCCGTACGGAGAAACCGGCCCGCTCCAGCACCCGCACCGCCGCGATGCCGACCTGCGGGGAGAAGTGGTTGGTGAAGGTATCGACCCAGAGCACTATCTCCTCGCCCGGTGCCACCGGGTGGTCGGCGAACCAGCGACGGAACGTCGACCGGGCGAAGGCGGGTGGGTCGCGCCGGGCGTCCAGGCCGGCCAGCCGCTTGCCCGGACCCGACCACGGCCCGCGCAGCGCCGCGTTGACCAGCGTCGGCGCGGCCGCGGCGAGCCGGGCCCAGCGCGGTAGCCAGCCCAGGCTGTAGTGGCTGATGGGTCGCGGCCGGCCGCGGTAGGCCTGATGCAGGACCTCGGCCTTGTAGCTGGCCATGTCCACGCCGGTGGGGCAGTCCGAGGAGCAGCCCTTGCACGCCAGGCACAGGTCGAGTGACTCGCGGACCTCGGCGGAGCGCCAGCCGTCGCGCACGAGCGTGCCGTTGACCATCTCCTGCAGCACGCGTGCCCGCCCGCGCGTGGAGTCCTTCTCGTCCCGGGTGGCCACATAGGACGGACACATGACGCCGCCCGACGCGGTGGTGTCGGCACGGCACTTTCCGACGCCGGTGCACCGGTGCACCGCGGCGGAGAAGTCTCCGGCGTCCTCGTGGTAGGCGAAGGCGAACTCGCGGCGCCGCCGGGGCTCAGGGCGCAGCGAGGCGTCGAGCACCGGCCGCGCCGCCGGCACCCGCAGGTCGGCGTCGAGCGGGCGGGGTCGGACGATGACGCCCGGGTTGAGCAGGTCGCCCGGGTCGAAGATCGCCTTCGTCGCCTCGAACAGCTCGATGGCGGCGGGTGAGTACATGAGCGGCAGCAGCTCGCCGCGCGCCCGACCATCCCCGTGCTCGCCCGACATCGAGCCGCCGTACTTCGCGACCAGCCGCGCCGCGTCGAACAGGAACGACCGGAACACGCCGACGCCACCGGCGCGGTCGAGCGGGAAATCGATGCGCAGGTGGACGCAGCCGTCGCCGAAGTGTCCATAGGGGACACCCGAGACCGCGTGCGCGGTCATGAGCTCATCGAACTCGCGCAGGTACGCGCCGAGGAACCGCGGTGGCACGGCCGCGTCCTCCCAGCCCGCCCAGGAGCGACGCCCGTCGACGGGCCGTGAGGCGAGACCTGCCCCGTCCTCGCGGATCCGCCAGACTGCGGCGGCCTCACCGGGCTCGGCGACGATCCTGGCCTCGAGCGCCCCGGCCGCGGCGATCAGCCGTCCGGCGGCCGAGCGCGCCTGCTCCGCCGTCGCCCCCGCGAGCTCGACGAAGAGCCAGCCGTTGCCGCGGGGCAGCGCCGGCACGGCCGCCGGTCCGTGCGTGCGGGCGAAGACCTCGACGATGCGACGGTCCATGCCCTCGATGGCCACCGGGCTCAGCGGAAGCAGCGCCGGGACCGCGTCGGCGGCGTCGGCCATGCCCGGGTAGCCCAGCGCCACCAGCACGGTGGCGGCCGGCGCCCGCACCAGCTTCAGCGTCGCGCCGGTGATGACCCCGAGCGTGCCCTCGGTGCCGACCAGCGCGCGGGCCAGGTCGAAGCGCTCGGGGAGCAGGTGTTCCAGCGAGTAACCGGAGACTTGGCGGCCGAACCTGCCGAACTCGGTACGGATCGTGGCGAGGTTCGCCGCGACCAGCCGGCGCAGACCCTCCACTGTGGGCGATGCGGGATCGAGCCACTCGCCGGCCGCGGTGACCAGGTCGAGGGCGGCCACGTTGTCCGAGGTCCGGCCGTACCCCAGCGCCCGCGAGCCACAGGCGTTGTTGCCGATCATCCCGCCGATCGTGCACCGGTTGTGGGTCGACGGATCAGGGCCGAACCGTAGCCCGTACGGGCGCGCCGCCGCCTGCAGGTCGGCGAGGACCAGGCCGGGTTCGACGAGAGCGGTGCGGGCGTCGGCGTCGATGGCGCGAACCCGGTTGAGATGGCGGGAGAAGTCGAGGACCAGACCCGTGCCCACGGCGTTGCCGGCGATCGAGGTGCCCGCGCCCCGGGCGGTGACCGGAATCCCGAGCGCCCGGCAGGTCCCGACCGCCGCGAGGACCTCGTCGGCGTGGCGTGGGAACGCGACGGCCTGGGGGAGGACCCGGTACAGGGAGGCGTCGGTGGAGTACTCGGTCCGTCGCCGGGTGGACGCGTCCACCTCGGCCACGCCGGCGCGGCGCAGTTCGGCGACGAGGTCAGCGATCACGGCAATACCGTAGACGGACGCGGTGCCGGCCAGCCCCCACGGCGACGAGGACCACAGCGCGACAGGCTGGCCGTTGATCCGCGAACGGTCCGTATCGGTGTAAAGCTGCACGTTATGGGCGTAACGGGCACGGCCACGACACGCGCGCCGACCTTCGCGTACCAGCCCGCACTCGACGGCGTGCGTGCCGTCGCCGTCCTCGGCGTCCTGCTCTTCCACGGCGGAGTCGCGTTCCTGCCCGGCGGCTTCCTGGGCGTGGATGCCTTCTTCGTGCTCTCGGGCTTCCTGATCACCTCGCTGCTGCTCGCCGAGCACGACCGCGTGGGCCGGGTGCGGCTGCCCGCCTTCTGGGGTCGGCGGGCGCGGCGGCTGCTGCCGGCGCTGCTGGTCATGCTCGCCGCGGTCGTCGTGCTGGGGCGGGTCATCGTGCCGCCCGAAGACACCGCGCTGCTGCGGGGCGACACGCTGGCCGCGCTCGGGTACGTGGCGAACTGGCGGATGATCTACCGAGGGTCGGGGTACTTCGCGCAGACCGCGGACCCGTCGCCGCTGCAGCACACCTGGTCGCTCGGCATCGAGGAGCAGTTCTACCTGCTGTGGCCCCTGGTCGTGGTGCTGGCCCTGCGGTGGCGCCGGGGGCGGGCCGGGCTGCTCGCGGTCGCCCTGCTCGGCACGGTCGCCTCGGTCGTGATGTCCTTCCGGCTGTACCGCCCGGACGACCCCGACCGCGACTACTTCGGCACCGACTCCCGGGCACAGGCCCTGCTCATCGGCTGTGCCCTCGCGATCCTCCTCGCCCGGGCCACAGTGGGGAACACCGGCGCCGGCTGGGACCGCTGGCTCGGTGGCGTGGCGCTGGCCGGGCTCGCCGCGCTGGCCTGGCTCTGGACGCACGCGAACGGCAGCGCCGACTGGCTCTACCGCGGCGGCCTCACGATCGCCGCGCTCAGCGTCGCGGCCGTGCTCGCCCACACCGTGGTCCACCCCCGATCGGTGACCGCCCGGCTGCTCGCGGTGGCGCCGCTGGTGTGGCTGGGCCGCATCTCGTACGGCGTCTACCTGTGGCACTGGCCGCTCTACGCCCTCCTCAACGCCGACCGCACCGGCCTGGCGGGGCCGGCGCTGCTGGGCGTACGGGTCGGACTCACCCTGCTCGTCGCGGCCGCCTCGGCCGCTCTGGTGGAGCTGCCCGTACGCCGCGGCGTACGGCCGCGTTGGCTGCCCTCGCCGCGCTGGGCGGCACCCGTCGGGGTCACGGTCGTGGCGGTGGCGGCATCGGCGGCGCTCGCGGCGGCCGCCAGCGCGCTCCCGGCGCTCACGCCGGCCGGCGCGGTGCGCAGTGCGATTCTCCCGATGCCGGCGGCCCCGGCGCCGACCGGGACGAGCGCCTCACACGCGCCGCCGCCGACGCAACGGCCGGGGCGGCGGCCCGGAGCCCTGCCCCGGGTGGACTTCTTCGGCGACTCGGTGTCGTGGACGCTGGGCACCTACCTGCCCGACCACCCGCAGCTCGACGTGCACGTACCGGCGATCCAGGGCTGCGGCATCACGCTGCTGGACCAGATCCTGGAGCTCGGCACGCCCCACACCCTCTACCCGAACTGTCCCGAGTGGCCCTCGCGGTGGCGCTCCGCGGTCGAGGGCGACGACCCGGACGTCTCGGTGATCCTGCTCGACCGGTGGGAGTTCATGGACGCCACGCTGGACGGGCAGTACCAGCACGTCGGCCAGGCATCGTTCGACGGCTATCTCATGGGCCAACTCGACCAGGCGGTGAGCATCGCCGGCTCCCGCGGCGCCCGGGTGGTGTTGCTCACCGCGCCCTACACCCACCGGGCCGAGACACCCTCGGGCGGCCTCTACCCGGAGGACCAGCCGGCTCGGGTCGACGCGTGGAACGCGCTGTTGCGTGGCGAGGCCGCCAAGCACCCGGGCACGGTCACCGTGTTGGACCTGAACCGCGTTGTCTGTCCACAGGGGACGTTCACGTGGAGCATCAACGGCCTGCGCGTCCGCAGCGACGGGCTGCACTTCACGCCGGCCGGCGTCGCGCAGCTCATCGCGCCGTGGCTGCTGCCGCAACTGCAACGCCTCGCCACGACCGGCAACCCGTGACCCGAGCACCTTGGCGCGGCACGGCTGGCTCAGCTTGCGGTCGGGTCGACGACGATGCCGTCGAAGAGCACGGTGCCGGTAGCCGTGTGCACGATCTGGAAGGCGAACGGGTGGTCGGCGTGGAAGCTGATCGTCGCGGGCGCATGGGCGCTGGTCGGCATCAACGCTGCCGCCGTCACCGCGGCCGCCTGGGTGCCGTACTCGTCCACGGTGATGTTCGCGCGGTGGATGGCCTGACTCACGTAGAGCCCGGTCTGGCTGATGCCGCTGAAGTCGGCCCGGTTCGGGTCGAAGGCGCTGACCACGCCGAGGCGGACCAGCTCGTCCAGGAGCGGCACGTCGGTGGCGAAGTCCCACTTCGGCAACTCGATGTCAACCGGCTGGGTACTGAACGACGCGCCCAGCGACGGGTTGAGCAGGTCGCGCGGGCTCTGGCCGGCCGTCGGCAGCAGCACCCGCATGGCGTACGCGCCGTCCTCGCCGTACGGCAGCTCGATGGCCTGCCAGCCCGAACCCTCGGCGTAGCCGACCCCCAGTTGGTCGCGCATCGTCGGCGCGTTCACCGTCGAGCCGTCCGCGCGATGGAACGGCTTGTCGGCGGTGTTCGTGTCGTCGAACGGCACGCGCCACTCGCCCTTGAAGTAGACGGTGTTCGCCACGACCGCGGCCGTGGCGGGATCGAGATGATCGAATACCTTCTGGATCCTGCCGGCGGTCGTGTCGCGCGCCCAGGCGTCGATGGCGTCCTTCGCGGCACTGGTCTGGAAGTCGAGCGGGTAGACCCCCGAGCCGTACTGCTGGGCCAGGACCTGCAGGTACGAGTCCTTGATCGGGAAGCCCTGGGCCGGGAAGATCGCGTTGCCCATGCAGACGACGCTGGGCCGGGCCGGCGCTCCCGGGGCGCGGGTCGGTTCGTCCGATGTGGAGGGAGGTACGTCGGCCGTCACCAGTTGGCGGCTCAGCGCGTTGAAAGCGTCCTGCACGCCGGCCGGGAAGCCGAAGGTGTGGTCGATCTCGTCGGCGGTCGCCCCGTTCGCGCCGGCCCGCAGCATGGCCAGCACGATCGCGATGCTCGCCGGTGACGCGACCCAGTTCCCGCCCGGCTGCGCGGGAGCCAGGTTGTACCCGAAGGTCGCGATGCCCGCCACCACCTGCGCCACCGGCGCGTCGGCCGGCGGATCCAACCGCGCGACGTCGGCCTTCAGCAATCTCAACCCACCGGGCACCGGGGCCGGACCGGCCTGCGTCGCACACCCAGTAGCCACGAGCATGACCCCGACGAGCGTGGCCCAGATCTTCCTCATGCCCTCTCCGACGCCGCCGTGAGCCGTACGGTTCCCCGCCCACTGCTCCGCGCCCCACCGTCGGCCGCTGCCGGACCAAGATCTTCTGGTACTGCGGGCGTTACTGGGCGGCCGGAGGGTGGCCGCCGGCGGGACGGCGCGAGACAGCGTTGCCCCTTCTCGGCGGCGCAATGAGCCGGCGGCCCCGCAGCCTGCGGCCGTTGTTCGTCGCCGCCGTAGTGCTCTGCAGCGTCGTGGCGGCGTCCCGACCGCTGCCAGTGGCGGTCGGGTTGATGTCGGGGCCTCTTCGCCTTGCTATGTGTGGCAGCCCCGTCGGTGGAGGTCGATATTGTCCGGATCGATGGGGTTCGGGTAGCGGCGCGGCTAAGGTCGTAAGACTCGAATTTATTGATGTAGGTGGTGACGGTCGGTGAGGGTGTCCCGACTGAGCGGCGTTCAGCGTTCTTTCAGGAAACTCCAAGGATTTGGGGTGGTGCGTCTGGTGGTGGCGCGTTGTCGCAGGCTGGGGCGCTGGCGTGCGGGCCGCTGTTCGTGCTGTGTGTGTTCTGCCTGCGTTCGGGGATGGTGCCGGTACGTACGGACGGTAGTCGAGGCGTGACGTCTGTCTATGTCGGTGTTGCTTGTGATGGTGTTGAGGGATTGACGTGTGGGTTTGTGCGACTGGAGGATCGGCATCCAGCACGGCCGTTGGCGTGAGCGGGTCCGTGTTCGTTGCCCCCTTGGGAGGCGTGTGATGTTGCCTGCGTCGGCCCGTCCTCGGATGATCATGCATGTAAAGCTTCGCGTGCGTCGCGTGGCGGTCCGGGCGGGCTGGGTGTTGGCGGTGGTGGCGGCGGCCGGGGCGGTGGCGGCTGTTCCGGCTGTGGCGGAGGATGCGGGGTCGGGGTCGTCGGATGCGGCGCAGGCGGCGAGTGCGTTGGCGGTGGCGACGGGCAGTGCGGTGACGGTGGACGCGGCGACGACCGCGGAGAGTGTGACGGTGGCGAATCCGGACGGGTCGTTCACGGCGACGTTGTCGGCGGGTCCGGCGCGGGTGCGCGACGGTGATGGGTGGCAGGCGGTGGATCGCAGCCTGCGGGTCGGTGATGATGGCCGGTTGGCGCCGGTGGCGGTGGGTTCGTCGGTGGAGTTGTCCGATGGCGGGGCCGGTCCGTTGGCTGTGTTGGCCGACGAGGCGGGGCACAGCCTGTCGGTGAGCTTCGGGTCGGGTCTGCCTTCGCCGGTCGTGTCGGGCGATACGGCTACCTACGCCGACGTGCTGCCCGGGGTTGATCTGGTGGCGACGACGACGGTGTATGGGGGTGTGCGGGAGGTTCTTGTCGTCCACGATGCCGCGGCGGCGAGCAATCCGGCCCTGACCAGCATCGCGTTCACTACGGTGGCGACCGGGCTGTCGCTGTCGGCTGGGGTTGATGGCTCGGTCACGGCCGCGGACACGGCCTCGGGTGAGAGTGTGTTCACCGCGCCGCCGCCGGTGATGTGGGATTCGACGTTGCCGCCGGGCGTCGAGTCTGCCGAGGCGGGTGATACCACGGATGGCGGTGAGTCGGTGGCCTCCAGTGTCGCTGGGCCGGGGGTTGCGGCCCGCCGTGCGGTGGTGGCGGACTCGGTGCAGTCGGATGCGTTGGTACTCAGCCCGCCATCGGATGCATTGACCGGCCCCGATGTAAGGTACCCGGTGTACATCGATCCGCCGTGGACGCCGTCGCAGGCTACGGCTGATGGCTACATTCAAAGTAATCATCCGACGACGGTGGAGTACAACCCGGGCGACAATCTGCGGGTCGGCTACGACGATTGGACCACTAATTGCGGCGATCCTTGTTATATCAACGGTGTGACGCGTTCGTTTCTGCGGTTCGCGGTCGGTTCGTTGGATGGCAAGTACATCCAGTCGGCGTCGTTGGAGTTGCATCAGATCCGCACGTCGTGTACCACGGGTGGCCCGGACACGATCGATGTGGCGATTACGTCGGGCAATGCGTCGTTTGGTAGCTCCACGGACTGGAACAACGCGCCGGCGGCGAGTGGGGTGAGGGGCTCGGCGGCGTTGGCTCGCGGTTCGGGTGACCGGTCGATCGGTACGACGACGGTCATGTCGTATGCGGCCAGCCACAACTATGGAAACATGTATCTGATCGTGTATGCCGCCAACGAGTCGGTCGACTGTGCCTATCGGCATTTCAGTCTGCTGCCGTCGATGAGCGTGACGTACTGGTCGGTGCCGAACACGCCGGCGAGTCTGAAGGTGCAGGGCCAGAATTGCGTGACGTCGAGTCCGGGGCCGTGGTTGGCGGCGGTGACGGGCAACCAGGCGAGCTTGTCGGACACGGTCTCCACGCCGGACATCAACACGGACCTGACCGCGCATTTCTACCTGTCGGCCAACGGCGGCGCCTATCAGGACTTCACGACGCCAGCGCATGAGGGCGGCACCGCCAACGCCCCTGTCAACGCCCATGTGGATGTGACCCTGGCCGATGGCGCCTCCTATCGGTGGTATGCGACGGCGGCGAACCAGTTCCAGACCTCGCCGGTCTCGTCGACCTGTTACTTCCGTTACGACGCGACGGCACCGACCGCGCCGGTGGTGACCTCGACGGTGTACCCGCCGGACGGCCCGAGCACGGTGACTCCTGGCGGGTCGGGCCCGATCGCGTTCACCGCCGACGATCCCGGCGGCGGTGGCGTCGCCTCCTACAACTACAACGTGAACGGGGCGAGCCTGACCGCTCCGGGGGAGCAGAACACGACCGGCACTTCGGTGTCGGTGGCGACCTCCGACCTGCATTGGGGCACGAACACGCTGTGGGTGCAGGCAGTCGACGGTGCCGGCAACGTGTCCACGGCGGTGGCGTACACGTTCTATGTCCAGCAGGCCGCGCTGGGCACCTACACCCCGGGCATCGCCGGAGACATCGATGGTGATGGCACGCCGGATCTGGTCAGCGTGGACGCGGCCGGCGCGATCCGCGTCTACTCGAGCCCGGAGACGACCAGCGTCAACCCCGACGGTGGTGATCCCTCCCCGCGCTACGGCGGGACCGTCCTGATCCCCGCCGACGGCAATGCCCGTTGGCCGATGCCCGACAGCGCCAGCGCCGCCGGCGCGCTGGTCACCCACGGCGGCTCGTTTAGCGCCAACAACTACGACGACCTGCTCATCGAGCAGAACGGGCACCTGGCGGTGGCGAACAACCCCGGCACCAGCGGCACCTGGACATTCGGGGAGGTCGATGTCGCCAAGCCGGGGTGCGGGGCGTGCGCGGACTACAACGACCAGGACTGGTCCTCGGTGGTGCAGCTGGTGGCCCTACCTACGGTTGCGGAGGCCCGGCCGGACCTGTTGACCGTGGAGGTCGTCAACGGTGTCGCGACGCTGTGGCACTATCCGGCCAGCAGCAGCCTGTACGACTACGACCCGCCGACGGCGGTGTCGACGAGCAGCGGCTCGTGGGCGTGGGACGCGTGCCAGTTGCTGGGCGCGGGCGTGTTGCCGGGCAGCACCGGCAGCAGCCTGTGGGTGCGGCGTCTGGGTGACGGGCAGGTGATGCTGTTGCCTGACGTCGAGGCCGGCATCGCCGACCCGGCATCGGCCGCGGTGGCTGTCGGTTCGCCGTTGCCGGCGGCGGACTTCCCGCTGCTGAGCACGTTCGGCCGGGCCGATAGCGACGGCAACCTGGCGCTGTGGGCCACGGACAGCCTGGCCGGCGGCATGCTCGCGCTCATCCCCACCACGACCAGTGGCGGGGTGACCACGATGGGGACCGTCAGGACGGTCAGCGACGCGGGTTGGGCGGCCCACCAGCTCGCGCTGGGTTCCGGCTACACCCCGCACGATAACGCCGGCATCGGCGCCGACGGCACCGGCAACGCCCAGGCGTTCGATACCGCCACGGATGACGGGTTCGTCTTCAGCGCTACGGCGTTGGATGGCGCGAGCCTGGACCCTGACGTGATCGTCAACGACGGTGCCGGCGGCTGCCCGACCGGCTGGAGCACCTGCTCTGCTGGGGTGGGCGGCGCCAACACGCTGTATCTGCCCAGCGATGTGGGCGGCTACGACGCCTTTATGTTGCCCGCGTCGTGGGCGCAGCGGGTCGACAACGACATCGCCGCCGGGCAGGTGCTGGCGGCGCCGGTGCCCAACACGAGCGGACCGGCCCACGTGGTTCGGTTCCTCGGCGCCGCGGCCACTACTGACCCCGACGGCGCGTCGGTGGAGGCGACGATCACCTACACCAACGGCGACACCCAGGCCGTCACGATCATCCTGCCGGACTGGACCAGCACGCCGGTGGCCGGCGACACCGTGGTGGCGAGCACCAGCTACCGGCTGCGGCTGGATGGGACCAGCGACGCCATGGCGACGAGCCTGTTCGCGACGCCGGAGTTCACCCTCCTCGATGGCGGCGACCCGCTGGGCGCTGATGTGCAGATCGCCAGCATCACCCTGTCCGCCAACGCCGCGGTGCACATCTTCGCGATATCCGTGAACTGACCTGCGTAAAAGCCGCGGCGCGACCGCGGGTCACCGACACCTGTCGATCCAAACCGGGGAGTGTCAACGGTGAACATCAAGGCCAACATGATCATCCGGCCGTTTGTCGGCCGCCGGGGTGTGCTGGTGCGCTGGTGCGCGGCGGGGGTGGCGCTGCTGTTGGTGGCCGGGGTGTTGGTGGGCGTGCGGGTGCTGTCCCGGTCGGGGTGGAGGCCGCCGGCGGTGCCGGTGACCCAGCCGGTGGCGGCGGCCGAGGTGCCGGCCACGCCGCGTCAGCCGACCGATCCGACCCCGCCGCCCTACGCCCCGCGTCAGGCGGCGCCGCCGGACACGACCCCGACCACCCTGATGCTGCCGGCGCCGTCGGCCGTGCACACACCTGGGGCGGTGGCCGGCCAGGTCGCGGCGACGCAGGTCGGGTCGACCCCGTTGTGGCTGGGCCGCGCCGCCGAGACGGAGGCCGCGTCGGTGACCGCCCAGTTCGCCCCGGCGAGCGTGGCGACCGGGTTAGGGGTGGCCTCAGGACTGGTGTGGAGCCTGCGCCAGGCCCACCCCACATCGCGCAGCGCCTCGGTGCAGGTGCAGCTGGACACCACCACGCTGGCCGGCACGTCGGGCGGGAACCTGGACCAGCGCCTTGACCTGGTCGCGTTGCCGGCCTGCGCGCTGAGCGCCCCGCAACTGCCCGCGTGTCGCACCCGCACCCCGGTCACCGCCTTCCGGGACGGGGCGGGCCGGCTGGTCGCCACCGTCACCCTGCCCGCCACCACAGCGCCCTCCGACGGCCCGGCCACCGCGGTGCCCGCCGCGGCCCTGGCCGACACGATGTCGGCGGGGCTGGTGTTGGCGGCCGACTCGGCCCCGGCCGGATCGGCGGGCACCTACGCGGCCACGCCGTTGCAGTTCTCCGACACGTGGTCGCACGGCGGCGCGTCGGGCGGGTTCTCCTACGCGTATCCGCTGACGGTGCCGCCGGCGTTGGGCGGCGCCGCACCGGAGGTGAGCTTGTCGTATTCGTCGCAGTCGGTGGATGGGATGACCGCGTCGACGAACGCGCAATCCTCCTGGGTCGGGGTGGGCTGGTCGTACCAGCCCGGCTACATCGAACGCGCCTACCAGCCGTGCTCGCAGGACGGCATCGACGGCTCCGGTGACACGTGCTGGGCGTTCGACGGTGCGCAGGTCAGCCTGGACGGGCCCAACGGCGCCGGCGCCCTGGTCCGCGACGACGCCTCCGGCGACTGGCATATCAGCAGCGACCCCGGCGCCCGGGTGCAGTTGCTCACCGCCTCCGGGCCCAGCGCCAACGGCGCCTACCAGGGCGAGTACTGGGTGATCACCGACACCGACGGCAGCCGCTTCTACTACGGCGCGGGCCACCTGCCCGCCGCTGAGGGCGGCACCGGCATCGACCCGGCCACCAACGCGGTGTGGACGCAGCCGGTGTACTGCCCGCACAGCGGCGATGCCTGCTACAGCGAGGCGACCGGCACCGACTCGTTCGCGGCGAACATGGCCTACCGGTGGAACCTGGATTACGTCGTGGA
>DATBGZ010000057.1:0-18770 GCA_036557785.1 Micromonosporaceae bacterium | reverse complement strand
CACCACCGCGACCACCGAGACCGAGCAGGCTGGCCATGGCCAGCAGGCCGGCCATGCCCAGCAGCGGGACCCGAATCAGCACGACCAGAAATCATCGACGGTCATCGTGTCCCGCTACCGGGTCCACGAGATCAGGCTTAGCGCGTCGATACAGTGCGGGCATGGCAGGACGGGAGTCCTCAGGCGACGCGCCGGCGGCTCGGCCCGAGCTCACGGTCTCGGTCGATGTCACGCCGCCGGAGCAGCTCGCCTCGGGCCCACCACAGCGCGTCTCGTGGCGGCTCGGCGCGGGGATCGTCGCGGTGGTGCTCGCGTTCGCGATCGGTGTCGTCTTCGGGTCGCGGTCACGCCCCGCGGCCGCACCGCAGACCAGTGCCGCGATCATCGTCGGGCAGAACATCCACAGCACGGGGCAGCAGTGCTCGGCCCAGGCCGGCACCCGGCTCTGGCTCGGCATCGAGGTGGTCAACACCGGGCCGGGCACCGTGGTACTGCAAGGCCTGGTCGTCAACCTGCCCATCGGTGGGTTCGACGTCGCGGGCACCGTGTGGGGGACGTGCGGGCAGTTGTTCCCCTTCGCCGATACCATGGCACCGCGCCCACCCGAGCTCGCCACGAACGAGAAGACGTGGCTATCGGCGGTGCTCTATCCCAGCGACCCCTGCCCCGCGCCGTTCCCGGTCCGGTTCCTGCTCTCGTACGTCGACAGCCTCGGCCGCGTCAACACGGGCCTGGACGTCGGTGGCTTCAACGACCTGGGCCAGGTCCCGTACACGGGCTGCCTGGCGTCATAGAACGCCGATACTGTGCAGACATGGCTCGACGCGACGCCCCGCCGGCCGGGCCCGAGCTGACCTTCCTGGTGGAGGGCGCCCCGACGCCGCCCCCTTCCAGCAGAGCCGCGCAGCGGCCGGGATGGTGGTACGCGGCCGCGACGGTCGCCGCGGCGGTGGTCGCATTCGGCGCCGGCGTGGCGGTCGGATCGCAGTCGCGCGAGCGACCCTCACCCCAGGCCGCCAACACACCGCCGGTCGTCGCCGCGGAGGTCCGCAGCACGGGGCGACAGTGCTCGGCGCAGGAGTCGATGTGGCTCTGGCTCGGCGTTGAGGTGATCAATGACGGCCCGGGAACGGTCGTGCTCCAGGGTCTGACCATCGAGCTGCCGGCGGGCGGGTTCAACGTCGCCGGCACGATGTGGGGCACGTGTGGACAGTTGGCGCCGCTCAACGGCATCGACGCGCCCCAGGCCCCGGAGCTCCCCGAGCACGAAACGACGTGGCTGTCGGCGGTGCTCGCCCCACGCGGCCCGTGCCCGACGCCGCTTCCCGTCCGCTTCCGTCTCCTCTACGCCAACGTGGCCACCGGCGCCTCCGCGATCAGGGTTCTCGACGGCTTCGACGACCTGGGCCAGGTCCCGTACACCGGCTGCGCACCGCCGACCCGTGCCCCGGCGGTCACCACCACCTGACGGCCGACGTCTCAGTGGAACAGGGCGGGCCGCTAGCATCGGCGTGTGCGCCGCCTGGTCCTGAGCACCGCGCTGGCGGGCCTGCTGACCATCGCCGGTTGCTCGACCGGACCACGATCGCCGGACTCGACATCGCCCGCAGCGACCGCGTCCACGGCCTCGCCCACCGCGGGCGGGTCGACGCCGACCACCGCCGCGGCGCCGACCACGCACTCGGGCAACCCGAACGGCCATGCCCAGATACCGGCGCAGGGCCGGGCCGAGGACACGTCCCATCCCACCCGGGTGATCGGTGACGGCACGCCGGAGAGCTGCACCTCGGACGCTGTCGTGGCAGCGGTCGCGGCGGGCGGGGTCATCACGTTCCACTGCGGGCCGGCGCCGGTGACCATCGTGCTGACCCAGACCGCGAAGGTCCGCAATGCCCACGGTCCGCGCATCGTGCTCGACGGCGGTGGCCTGGTCACGCTCTCCGGTGGCGGCAAGCATCGGATCCTCTACATGAATACCTGCGATAAGGCGCAGGGGTGGACCACGTCACACTGCTACGACCAGGACACTCCACAGTTGACAGTGCAGAACCTGACCTTCGTCGACGGCAACGCCACCGGGCAGGACATCCCACCCGACGCGGCGAACTTCAGCGTGCCGGGTGGCGGAGGGGCCATCTTCGATCGGGGCGGGCAGTTGAAGGTGGTCAACGCGACGTTCCTGCGCGGCCGTTGCGACCCGACCGGCCCCGACGTAGGCGGCGCAGCGATCCGGGTGCTCGACCAGTACCAGGACAAGCCGGTCTATGTGGTGAACAGCACCTTCGGCGGCACCCCGGACCAGGGTGGACGGTGCGCCAACGGCGGGGCGCTGTCGAGCATCGGCGTCTCCTGGGTGATCCTCAACAGCGTCATCAGCTACAACTCCGCGGTCGGCCGCGGCGCCAACCCGGCCCGCAGCGGTACCCCGGGCGGCGGCAGCGGTGGCGCCATCTACACCGACGGCGACCGGTTCACGGTGCGCGTCGCCGGCAGCCTCATCGAGGACAACGACGCGGTCGAGGGCGGCGGGGCGATCTTCTTCGTCAGCAACGACCGCACGGGCACGATGACCATCGAGAACTCGGTGCTACGCGCCAACCACAGTGCCGGCTTCGAGACCAGTGGCCTACCCGGCATCTTCTTCCTCGGGGCGAGCAGGCCCACCACCCCCGGCTCCACGCTGACGCGCTGAGCCGGGACGCGCTCCCGGGCGAACGCGAGGTGACAAAGAACGCGAACGCGAGGTGACAAAGAAGGAGGTGGTTGTCCCGTTCTGACATTGTCAGTGGGACAACCACCTACAGACCACCATAGCCAACGGCCGGGACCGGTGCAGGCAAACGGCCGACTCGGCTCCCGTTGCCACCATCGAGTGACGCGGCACCGTCTCCGGCCGGCCGATGGGCCGAGGATCTCAGGTCAGCAGGACGTCGAGGGTCACGAAGGAGTAGCCCCGGTCGCGCAATCCGGCGACAATGCCGGGCAGGGCGGCGGCGTCCAATGTGGAGTGATCGTCGGGGTTGGATCCGACGTGCATGAGCACGATCGCTCCTGGCGTCGCGGCGTTGAGCACGCGGCGCTCGACGTAGCTGGCGTCACGCGTGCCACCCTGAGTCCCTTGCCAGCCCAGGCTGTCCACCGTCCACCGGATCGCACCGTAGCCACACTGGTTGACCAGCGCGATCGTGTGGCTGTTGCGGTCGCCGTACGGGAAACGGAAGAACGGGACCGGGTCCGCACCGGTGACAGCTCGGATCTTCGCCTGAGCGTCGAGGACCTGAGCGCGGACCTGCCCGTCGGGCAGGGTCGGCAGGTGGGGGTGGTCCACCGTGTGGTTGCCGATCCGGTGTCCGGCCGCAACGATCTGGCGAGACGGCCCGGGGAACTGGTCGACGAAGTCGCCGGTGAGGAAGAACGTGCCCGCCACCCCCTCCCGTGCGAGCGTGGCGAGGATCGGCGCGACGCCATCGGCGTTTGCCCCGGCATCGAAGGTCAGCGCGATCACCCTCGACGAGGTCGGGATCCGCTCGAGGTCCTTATCGAGCAGCGAATCCGGCAATCCCGGTCGGGTCGTGGGCGCCGCGGTGGCTGATGGCCGTGTCGTCGCGGGCGGTGCCGGTGGCCGTGTCGTCGCGGGCGGTGCCGGTGGCCATGTCGTCGTAGGCGGCGTCGGTGGCGGAGTCGTCGCCGGCGCCGTTGTCGGCGGAGGCGTCGGCGGCAGGCCCACAGGTGCACCGCGATTGCACGCCGCTACCCCGCTCAGCAGGCACGCGGCCAGCCCCAGGCACGCGGCCCGGCGGACGAGGGGCGACGCCGACGAGCGCAGCGCGAAAAGCCACATCGCAGACTCCCGTTCCGACCCTGATTCTTCGCGCCAGTGAGACGGTCGACGCAGGCAGAACGGCCCCTGAAATTCGAACAGAGGCCCTGTGAGGGATGCGCCAGTCATCGGCCCTGGGCGGCCGTTGGACCGAACGCCAACCCGTACGTCCGTATTTGTGTCGTTGCCGAGCGAGGGGGAACTCGATATGTTCTGCGTCGCTGCCGAGGATTGGGGGGCGCATGCGGTCGGTGAGCGCTGGACGGCTGGTCAAGGCCGCCGCGTTCGGCATTCTCGGCGCCGTCGTCGCGATGATCCTCGACGCGGCGATCTCCTATCTGCGCAAGGACTGGACCAACCCGGTCGGCGTCGCGCTCGTCGCGGGTATCTCCGCCTTCAGCGGGGTCGTGCCGCTGCTCCAGCGCGAGCGGCCGAGCCCAGCATCGCAGCTCGCGGCGCCTCCGCCCGCGCCGCAGCAGGCGGGTGCGCAACCGTACGGCCCGCCCCCGTACGGCGCATACCCCTATGATCCGGCGGCGCCCGCGCGGCCAGCGCGCAAGGGGCTACCGCTGCTCATCGGGGTCCTCGTGCTGCTCGTCTTCTGCGGCGGCGGCGTGGCCGGCGTGACCTACGGGGCCCAGTACTTCGGTGGATGGATCACCGGCGATGAGAGGGGCTTCGATGTCTTGGCTCAGCAGCAGTCCGCGTCGTCCGGGCCGCTGAAGCTGACCGTGCAGAGCGTGACGCTGACCAGCCACTTCACCAAGGTCGCGTTGACCGCCGACAACGCCGGCACCATACCGATCAACCTGCCCCTGTACGAGAACTGTCAACTCACCGCCTCCGGCGATCGGCGGACGCTGGGCGCCGACTCGTTCCGCAGCGACTGGAACCAGAGTGTCCCACCGAACGGGACCGTCTACGGCACCGTGGTCTTCCCCCGGCTGCCCGATGGCGCGGCGACCGTGAGCATCAGCTTCTCCGTGATCTACGGCCTGTCCGGCCCCAGCGGCCCGGCCTCGATCACGGTCGCCGACATTCCGCTCAACGCTTCGTGACCCCCGCGCCGCTCGGGCAGCCGCTGCCCGTACAGTGGCCGACATGATCGACCGGGCCCGCCTGGCGGCGTTGCTGGAGCGCGAACGGGCGGCCTTCGGCGAGCGCAACCCGCGGTCGCGCTCGGCGTACGAGGCGGCGCGGCACCTGTTCGGCCAGGTACCGATGACCTGGATGAACAAGCGGGCGGGCGGGTTCCCGCTCTACCTCGCCACAGCGCGGGGAGCCCGGGTCACCGACTTCGATGGACACTCCTATGTGGACTTCTGCCTCGGCGACACCGGCGCGATGGCGGGCCACTCCCCCGAGCCGGTGGTGACGGCCGTACGGCGGCGCATCGAGGACGACGGCGGGCTGACCGCGATGATGCCGACGCAGGACGCGGCATGGGTCGGCGAAGAGCTGGCCCGGCGGTTCGGGCTGCCCGCGTGGAGCTTCTCGCTCACCGCCACCGACGCCAACCGGTGGGCGATCCGGCTCGCCCGCGCGCTGACCGACCGGTCCCGGATCCTGTTCCACAGCTACTGCTACCACGGCAGCGTCGACGAGTCGCTCATCGTGTTGGCGGACGGCCAGCCGGCCAGCCGCTGGGGCAACGTCGGCGCCCCCACCGATGTGCTCACGACCAGCCGGGTCGCCGAGATCAACGACCTCGACGGTCTGGAGCGCGAGCTGTCCCATGGCGACACCGCTGCGGTGCTGATCGAACCGGCATTGACGAACATCGGCATCGTGCTGCCGGAGCCCGGCTACCTGCAGGGCGTGCGCGAGCTGACCCGCCGGTACGGCACGCTGCTCATCCACGACGAGACACACACCTTCTCGGCCGGCCCGGGCGGGGTCACCGGTCGCGACGGCCTGCGCCCCGACGTCGTCACGATCGGCAAGGCGATCGCGGGCGGCGTGCCCTGCGGGGCGTACGGGCTGTCCCAGCAGGTGGCCGACCGGCTGCTGGGGCGTACCGATCTGGACCTCGTCGACATGGGTGGTGTGGGCGGGACACTCGCCGGCAACCCGGTCAGTATGGCCGCGGCCCGTGCCTGCCTCGGCGAGGTGCTCACCGACGACGCGTTCACCCACATGATCGCGCTGACCACCCGGCTCGCCGGGGCGCTGACCGAGGCGGTCCACGCGGCGGCGTTGCCCTGGTCGGTGAGCCAGCTCGGCGCCCGGGTCGAGTTCCGTTACGCCGATCCGGCGCCGCGCACCGGCGCCGAATCCCAGGCGGCCGACGACGGCGAGCTCGACGACTACCTGCACGTGTTCTGCGCCAACCGGGGTGTGCTGCTCACGCCCTTCCACAACATGGCGCTGACCTGCCCGGCGAGCACAGCCTCCGATGTGGACAGTTACGCCGCCGTGTTCACCGACGCCCTCGCGAGCCTGGGGTGACCGAGGGCTACGCCGCCTGCCTGCCCTCGTCGGCGTAGGCCGCCTTCGGCGCGGTGGATGGCGGCTGCGGCGAGGGTGGGACCACGAGCAGCCCGAGCAGGTCCTGGCAGACGTGCAGCACGATCGGCAGCGCCAGGCTGCCGGAGAGTTCATAGATGGCGGTGTAGGCGGCGCCGAGGGCGGCGGTACCGATGACGCCATAGACACCCTGGTAGGCGTGGCCCGCGGCGAACAGCGCGACGCTGAGGATCGCCACCAGCAGGACCGGCACGTGATAGACAGAGATACCCACGGCCATGAGCAGGCCACGGAAGACCGCCTCCTCGGTGATGCCGGCGGTCAGCGACAGCACCACCACCATCCGCCGTTCACCGGCGGTCCGTGGCCGGATCAGGTCGGTGCGGGCGCCGCCCAGCACGCGGTGACCGCGTTGGATCCAGCGCCGCTGCCGCACGGCGCCGGTCACCGCGGCGGCCAGCAGGACCAGCGCCAGCACGTAGGCGGCCAGCGCGCCGCGGCCGCTCGGCACGGCCCAGCCGAGGTCGGCCGCGGACAGACCGCCGCGGGAGAGCCAGATCAGGGGCACGGCGCTCGTCGTGGCCCATGACGCGACGATGGACCGCCGGTACAGGCGCGCCCGGATTGCCGCGTCACCGACGCCGTCCTGGGGAAGCCGCCGCCACATCCTCAACCCGGCGATCGTCCGGACCACCATCGACGCGAGCAGCGCCCCGACCAGGACGTGGGTGAGGATCGCGCGTACTCCTTCCATGGCCGTGATCCTGACAGCGCCGGCGAAGCCGCCGCAACCCGACGTCAGTCCAACCGCGTCGAACCGCCAACCTCAACCACGTCGGCCGATGCCTGCTCGCCCGCGGCGAGGATCGGGGCCTCGCTGGCGTAGTAGCGGTAGAGCAGGTATGCCGCGACCGCGTCGAGAAGGTGCCACGCCGCATGGCCCTGCACCGGCGAGTACGGCTGGCACATGCCGTGGTTGGTCGCGTTCCAGATCCCGAAGGCGACCAGGAGTGTGCCCACCGACGCGAACCCGAACACGCGCCGGGACCGGGTCTGGCCGCGGCGCATGATGAGCAGCTCGAGCACCATCGCGACGAGCAGGAGCGCGCCGAAGGCGGCGTTGGCCGCGGTCATCACCACGGGGAGGTGGCCGCCACCGGCCTCGACGAGCTCGCAGGCGCCCACGGCCACCACGAAGACGACGGCGAAGGTCGCGGTGCCGGCGCGCAGGAACCGCATGATGGCGTAGGCGACGGCGAGGGCGGCGATGAGGTACATGCTCAGCATGTCCAGGTGCCCACCGAGGCTGGACTGCGTCGCGTGCATCGCCGCGCTCGCCGGCCCCAGCAGCACGATGACGCACGCCATCACGGTCGGCAGTGCGCGTCGGGACGACAGGATGGGACCCACGTTGCCCGGACGGCCGGCGTGCCACGCGGCCAGCAGGCCCGCCGCGACGAAGCCCGTATTGCTGAACGTGTTGGCCGGCTGCTTGATCAGCCCCTGCCGGGCGGCCTCGCAGAATCCTGCGCCACGGCCGGCATCGGGGCCGAGCCATCCCTGCCAGATGGCCACGGCGAGCAGTCCACAGGAGACGATCGCGGTCGCCGCGGCGACCAGCGACGGCGTGCGGCTTCGACGCATGGCGTCACGGTACGCCCGGCGCTACGCCGCCTCCCGCCTGCGCACCAGGCCGGCGATCAGGCCGGCGATCGCGGCCGCGAACAGCGAGCCCGCGATCGGGCCCAGGATGCTGCGCACCGGAGGCAGCGGACCCAGCACCGCCATCCCCGCCCCGCCCAACGCGAGGCTGGCCGCGATGACCAGCAGCGTGCGCACCGCCCAGCGGGCTACCGCTGACCCCGTGACCGCGCAGTCGTGCGGAAGGACCGCGGCGAACGCCGCCGACGCGTGCGCGACGTAGAGCGTCGCGGCCATCCCGAGCACGCGCCACAACGGCGGGTGCGACTCACCGACCACCCAGACCAACCCGATGACCCACAGCGCCAGGCTGACGGCCCGGCTGCGCGGCAGCACGGCAGCGAGCGCCACCAGCGCCACCACGAGCACGAACGCGGGGTCGACCAGGGCCCGCGGGCCAAAGGCGAACGCGCACGCGCCGAGCAGGGCCAGCAGGATCGTCAGCCGGAGCAGCCAGGCCAGCAATGTGGTGCGCAGCAGTGTGGCGATCACGGCCGACGCCCGGCTCGTCAGGCCGGTACCCATGTCGCGCAGGTCGGTCAGGAACGCGGTCATCGCACACCGAGCCGGGGTGCCTCTGCCATCCGGGCCATGTCCTGCAGCACCTGGTCCAGCGACCCGGTGCCGGCCCAGACCGTCACCGGCACGCCCGCCTCACGCAGCAGGCCGACGAGGTTCTCCCGTTCGGCTCGCCACAGCCGCTGGGCGATCGCGGTCCAGCGCGACCCATCCACGGGCCGCTGGGCCAGCGCGCCGAGGGTATCGACGGCGACCACCGAGCGCCCCGCCCGGGCCAGCGTCGCGATCATCTCGGCGCTGCGTGGCCCGAGCAGCGGCGTCAGCACCACCACGAGCGCGGCGTTCGGGATCAACTGGTGATCGATGCCGAACACCGGCGCGTCGGCGGCGTGCGGGTTGAAGCGGGTCTCCAGCAGCCAGTCCAGCGCGGTGTGCAGGTGCCGGCCCCCGGAGGAGGCACGCAGGTAGCGCGGCGTCCCGGAGTACTCGACGAGACCGACGCGGTCACCCTGGCGCAGGTAGTGGTCCGTGATCGCGGCCGCGGCCCGGACCGTCGTGTCCACAATGGAGGCCGTGCTGCGGATGCCGCCCGAACGGCCGGACTCGTAGACCACGTCGAGCAGGACCACCACCTGGGCGTCACGGTCGGAGAAGGTGTGCGTGACGTGAAGCTCACCGGTGCGCAGGGTGACTCGCCAGTCGATGCGGCGCAGCCGGTCGCCCGGGCCGTACCGGCGCACGCCCGCGAGCTCGCCGCCCTCGCCGGGGCGCCGGGACCGGTGGATGCCGACGAGGGCCGTCAGCCGCGGCATCGTCTCGCCGGCCCGGAACGGCGGTACCGCCGGGTGCACGCGCAGCATCATGCCCTTCGCCACGGCGAAGCCGCTGACCAGCAGGCCGTCGCCCGCCACGCCGTAGGCCACCGCCGGGCCGACCTGCTGCGGCCCCCAGTGGGTGGCGATCGCGCGCAGATCCACCCGGGCGGTCTCGCCCGGACCGACGTCACCCGCGTACGGACGCAGGCCGTCGCGGGGGTCCGTTCCGTCCCCGGCGGCGCGGCCCCGGGAGTCCAGCCAGCCCGAGGTGGTGAGCCGACCGACGACCAGGTCGAGCCGGGTGTCGTCCACATTGGACATCTCCAGGCCGATCGACACCTCCTCGCCCTCGGAGGCCGTCTCCTGCTCCATCTCGACCGCCACCACGGGCGCGCGTGTCGGCCGCCGGCGCAGCCCGACCGCGGCGCCGATCGCGAAGGGTGCGGCGATCACGATCAGGTCGAGCCGGCCCAGGAACACGCCCACGATGATGGCCGAGCCGCAGAAGAGCACGGCCCGGCCCAGCGCGCGCGTCGGGACCCAGTTGGGTCCTTCGCTGGCGGTCTGCACACTGGTCGCCGCCGGTGCCAGGTCCCGCGGCGGGGCGGCCGGCCGCACCGTTACCGTCATGGCCGCGCCGGGGCGGTGGAGTAGCCGGAGTGCGCGGGAAGGGCCGAGGAGACCGGGGCCGGCACGCTCGTGAGCACCGACGAGACCACCTGCGACGGGTCCACCCGGCGCAGCCACATCTCGGGTTTCAAGGTGATCCGGTGGGCCAGTGCGGCGAGCGCCACGCGCTTGACGTCCTCGGGGACGACGAAGTCGCGTCCGCCCATGGCCGCGACGGCGCGCGACATGAGCATCAGGGCCAGCGAGCCGCGCGGCGACGAACCGACCAGCACCGAGGCATGGTCCCGGGTCGCCGTGGTGAGCTCGACCATGTAGCGGCCGACCGAGTCCTCGACGGTCACGTCCTCGATCGCCCGCTGCATCGCGAGCAGAGTGTTCGCGTCGACCACCGGATCGAGGTGCGTCTCTTCCCGGCGGCGGGCGATGCGCCGCTGCAGCACGCCCCACTCCTCGTCCCGGCTGGGGTAGCCGAAGCTGACCCGGATGAGGAAACGGTCCAACTGCGCCTCGGGCAGGGGGTAGGTGCCCTCGTGCTCGATCGGGTTCGCGGTGGCGAGCACGTGGAATGGCGGGTCGAGGGTGTAGGTCGTCCCCTCGACCGTCACCTGCTTCTCCTGCATCGCCTCCAACAGGGCCGCCTGCGTCTTGGGCGGCGTGCGGTTGATCTCGTCGGCGAGCAGGAAGTTCGTGAAGATCGGCCCGGACCGGAACGTGAACTCGTGGCTGCGCTGGTCATAGAGGAACGAGCCGGTGACGTCGGCGGGCAACAGGTCCGGGGTGAACTGGAGCCGGCGAAAGCCGATGCCCAGCGCTTGGGCGAGGCTGCGGGCCGTCAATGTCTTGCCGAGCCCGGGCAGATCCTCCAGCAGCACGTGCCCGCCCGCGAGCACGCCGGCCAGCACCAGTTCCAGCGCGTCCCGCTTGCCGACCACGACCGTACCGACCGCGTCCAGCACGCCGTTGGCGAGCCGTCCCACATCCGCCGGGGCGAGGCTGAGATGCTCGGTCACGACATATCTCCCGTTCTCGCTGTCCTTCACGTCGTCGATCTCAGATGCGTTCCAGGTCGTCCAGAGCCGCGAGCATCTGGCGGTGGGTGGGCACGCGCGTGAGCGGACCCATGAGCGCCCACAGGGTCTCACCGGCGAGCTCGCGGGCCCGCTGCGGATCGGACGCGCGGGTGATGCCGTACCGCTGGCGCAACCGTTCGTCGACGACCTCGCCGATGTGCGTGCCCACGGTGTTGGCGAACCGGGCCGGTCCGGTCGAGCCCCATTCGATCTGCCGATCCCACCGACGCACTGCCGCGACCAGTCCGTCACCGCCCTCGTACCAGCCACCGGGCTGCAGCCGGCGATGCACCCGGACGGGCCGGACCAGGTCGGCCGCGCGCAGCCACTCCGGCTCCGAAACCAGCGACACTCCCTGCCCGATCAGCACGACGCCCACGAACACGGCCCCGACCAGCGGGAACGGCAGCCACAGCCCGAACTGCTCCCCGATGAGGACCACAGCCACCGCCGCGAGCACCGCGAGCGCCAGCGCCCACCGCAGCCGCCGCCAGCGGTTGGGTTCGAGCAGCGGATGGGGGGGCGAGCCGATGGCGAAGGTGATGGCGTCCGGCGACCACCCGACGTCGGTGGAGGCCGAGCGGCGCACCGGCCGGTCGCTCATGATCCGCTCCCGGCGTCGGCACCATGGACCAGTTCGTCCCGAATCTGGCGCAGAGCAGAGCGTGCCTGGTGGCGCATGGCCTCGTCGACCACGTGGGTGGCGAACCGCGCCTCCCGGTACACCGCCGCGAACCCAGCCAGCACGGGTGCGGTGATCGCGTGGTCCTCGAGCAGCCGCCCGACCAGTTCCGTCGACGTGTCCCCGGGCTCGCGCCGGGTCCCGGCCGCCGCCGCGGCCGCCTCCAGCCGCACCCAGCAGGCGATCACCGCCCGGCGCGGGTCGAGGTCCGCGTCGTCAAGGTCGGTCAAGCCCTCGTCCACGGCGGCGCGCACGCTCTCCTGGGCCCGACGCCGCTGCTCCTCGGGGTCGGTGACCGCGGGTGCCCGGGTGCGCGAGGCCAACCGCTGCAGGATCGACCACAGCACGGCGCCGAGCAGCAGCAGCACCGCGATCGCGCAGAGGGCATTGAACGCGTTGCGCAGCCAGGGCGGGAACGTGATGTCCTGTGGTTGGGCGTCCACCGATGTCGTCGGTACGCCGTGCTGCGACTGGGCCGGGAGGTTCTGCGGCCGGGGGTTGGCGGTGGGTACCGGAGGTGGCGCGTAGTCGATCACCGGGTTGGCGTAGAGCGCGGCGAGCATGGCGGCGCCGACCAGCACGGCGACCATCGCCACCGGGATCCACCGGCCCAGCCGCGACACCCGCTCCACCCCCGCCCCATCGACTCGTCACACCGTAGACGCTGGTGACCGGCAGGACCAGAGCGGTGGGCTCACCCGGCCGCGGCGGGGCGCCGCCGGGCCGAGCTGCGTGGAAACGTCGCACGGCCGGGCTAACGTCCCGGCCGTGACGCCGCTGTACGAGGTGACGTTCGTGGTTCTGGACCTGGAGACCACCGGTGGTGCTCCCGACGGCTGCGGCATCACCGAGGTCGGCGCGGTCAAGGTGCGCGGCGGCGAGCAGGTGGGCGAGTTCATGACGCTCGTGAACCCGAGCGAGCCGATCCCGCCCCTGATCACCGCGTTGACCGGCATCACTGAGTCGATGGTCGCGGCAGCACCGACCGTCGCCGAGGTGCTGCCGGCGTTGCTGGAGTTCCTCGCCGGTGCGGTGCTGGTCGCGCACAACGCCCCATTCGACACCGGCTTCCTGCGCGCCGCGTGCCGGACGCACGGCTACCGGTGGCCCTCGCCGCCGGTCCTGGACACGGTCGCTCTGGCGCGGCGGTTGCTCACCGACGAAGAGGTCCCCAATCACCGGCTCGGCACGCTCGCGCAGCACTTCCGCACGTTCACGACACCGACCCACCGGGCATGCGATGACGCTCGCGCGACGGTCGAGGTGCTGCACGCCCTCATCGGGCGGCTGGGCAGCTTCAAGATCTCCACCCTCGAGGACGCCATCGAGTTCGCGAAGGCGATCACACCGCAGCAGCGCGCCAAACGCCATCTCGCCGAGGGGCTGCCCGATGCCCCGGGCGTCTACATCTTCCGTGACGCCCGGGCACGGCCGCTCTACGTCGGGACCAGCGGGTCCATCGCCACGCGCGTGCGCAGCTACTTCACCGCGTCGGAGACCCGCAAGCGGATCTCGGAGATGCTGCACGTCGCGGAACGTGTCGAGGCGCAGGTCTGCGCCCACTCGCTCGACGCCGAGGTGCGCGAGTTGCGGCTCATCGCCGAGCACAAGCCGCCGTACAACCGTCGCTCCAAGTTCCCTGAGCGCACGGCCTGGCTCAAGCTCACCACCGAGGCATATCCGCGACTGTCCATTGTGGCCAGACCGCGCAACGATGCGGCGACCTACCTGGGACCGTTCGCGTCCCGACGCCACGCCGATCTCGCCGCGGCCGCGGTCTACGACGCGCTCCCGATCCGCCAGTGCAGGCGCCGTCTGTCCCACCGGCGGGCCTCGGCGACCTGCGCGCTGGCCGAGCTGCGCCGCTGCGCCGCCCCGTGCGACCTGCGGGTCGACCGCGACGAGTACGACCGTCGCGCCGCTCGGCCGTTCCGGCTGCTGGTGCAGAGTGATCCATCGGCAATCGTCGACAGGCTCGCGGACCGCATGCGCCGCTTGGCCGCCGCCGAGCGCTTCGAGGACGCCGCACGCGTCCGATCGCGCCTGACGGCCCTGCTGCGGGCGGCCGTACGGATGCAGCGGTTGACCGCACTGACCCGCCTGGCGCAGGTCGTGGCCGCCCGGCCCGCGCCACGCGGTGGGTGGGAGCTGGCCGTGGTCCGGCACGGGCGCCTCGTCGCGGCCGGCGTCTGTCCGCCGCGGGAGCACCCTCGGACCGCGATCGCCGCACTGCTCGCCGCCGCGGCGCCGGTGCGTCCGGGACCGGGGCCGACCCCGTGCGCCAGCGCCGAGGAGACCGAACGGATCCTCGCCTGGCTGGAACGCCCCGAGGTACGGCTGGTCGAGTGCTCCGATGGCTGGGCCTACCCGACCCGCGCCGCGGCACGCTTCTCCTGGATGCTGGAGGCGGCCGCGCCGTCGGTCTCCCTCGTCAACTACGGGTCATGACGGCGCGGGGTAGCTGCGACCCTTCCACTGCG
Organism: Micromonosporaceae bacterium; assembly: GCA_036557785.1. GTDB lineage: Bacteria > Actinomycetota > Actinomycetes > Mycobacteriales > Micromonosporaceae > DATBGZ01. The sequence continues at coordinate 4,587 of DATBGZ010000057.1, read as the reverse complement.
CCCCCGCACCGCGGTAGGTGCGCCGGGCCGAGTCCACGGTCATCGCCAGGTACAGCGCGGCCGTGACCGGCAGCAGCGGGGCCGCCACCACGGGCTGGCGGTAGTAGCGCAGCATCGGCGCGTACGTCACGGCCATCACCAGCCAGGCCAGGCCACCGAGCAGCGCCGTGACCGGGTCGACCACCGCACCGACCACAGTGGACAGTGGTGGCACGAGGAAGACCACGGTCAGCGCGACCACGGTGCCGACCAGCAGCAGCGGGCGGTAGCCCAACTGCGCGTACGCGCTGCGGGAGACCATCCGCCACAGCCGGCGCAGCGACGGGTACGGACGCACCGACTCGACCCCATCGGCGAGACCGAGGAAGACCGTGGCGCCGCTGCGCTTGACGGCCGTGCCGAGCGCGACGTCGTCGATCACGGCCGAGTGGACCGCCTCGATGCCCCCGGCCCGGGCCAGCGCGCTGGGGCGCAGCAGGACGCAGCCACCGGCGGCGGCCGCCGTGCGCCGGCGCGGCTGGTTGATCCACCGCATCGGGTAGAGCATCGCGAAGAAGTAGACGAACGCCGGCACCACGAGCCGCTCCCACCCGCTGCGGCAGCGCAGCCGCGCCATCTGGGAGACCAGATCCAGGTCCCGCTCCTGAGCCAGGGACACGAGGCGGGCAAGGGAGTCGCTGGGATGCGCGATGTCGGCGTCGGTGAACAGCAGCAACTCGGCATCCCCCGCCGCCGCGACCCCCGCACGCAGGGCCCAGAGCTTGCCGGCCCAGCCCGGGGGCTTCGGCCCGGGAGAGACCACCTGCACCGAGGGCCAGCGGGTGGCCACGAGCTGCGCGGTGCCGTCGCTGGACGCGTCATCGACCAGGATCACCCGCACCGGACCGGGGTAACGCTGGGCCAGCAGGCCCGGCACGGTCTGCGGCAGCAGCGGTGCCTCGTCCCGTGCCGGTACCACGATCGCCACCGACGGCCAGCGCGCCGGCGGCGGCGCGGCGGGCAGCCGGATGTTGGTGCGCCAGAAGGATCCGCGCAGCAGCGCCAGCCACAGCCAGGCGACGAGGCCCATCCCGGCGATGATCCGCAGCACGACCACGGCGCCAGCTTGTCATAGCCGCATGGCAGTCTCGACCCATGGGTGAGTTCGTGCGCAGTCCCGAACCGGCCGACGCGGACGAGCGCGGCATCGTGCTGGGCTGGCTGGCCTTCCACCGTGACGCGCTGCAGGTCAAGTGCCAGGGAGTGCCCGACGAGCAGCTCGTCGAGCGCGCCGCCGCTCCCTCGAAGCTGAGCCTGCTCGGCCTGGTGCGGCACATGGCCGAGATGGAGCACGTGTACGGCAACTGGTCGCTCGGCCCGAAGACACCGCTGGCGTGGGTGTGGGGAAGCTACGACGACGACGCCGAGCCCGACTTCGACTGCACGGTCGCCGACGTCGACGCGTCGCTGCGGGCCTGGCGGGAACAGATGGCCCGCACCGACGAGGCGATCGCCGCCCACCCTGGGCTCGACGAGCGGGGCGAGGGGAACGGCCGCAGCGTCCGGTGGAACCTCGCCAAGCTGGTGGGCGAGTACGCCCGGCACAACGGGCACGCGGACATCATCCGGGAACGCATCGACGGTCAGACCGGCGAGTAGCCCGTCGCGGAGTAGCGTGAGACAGGTGCAGGATCGTCGCGTTATTGGGGGCGAGGAGATGTCCGACGTTGGCACCAAGTGGTCCGAGCTCGGCGAGAAGATCGAGGCGCTCGCGCTGAAGCTCAAGCTGCACTTCGAACAGACCGGGCGCGCGGAGGAGGCCACCGACACGCTGCACAAGATCCGCGACTCGGTGAGCGACGCGTTCGAGGCGGCCGGCAAGGCCGTGCGCGACGACGCGGTCAAGGCCGACGTCCGCGAGTCCGGCGGGCTGTTCCTCGACGCGCTCTCGGCCTCCCTGTCCAAGGCGGCTCAGAAGATCCGGGAGAAGTCCGACCGGCCGGAGCCACCGAGCTCGATCGACTCGAAGCCCGCCGAGTAACGACCTCACGCCATCACCACCTCACCCCATCGCCGAGGCGGCGACCGCGAGGTCGGCGACGAACTCGGCATAGGCGGCGTCGCGGTCGTCGGCGCGCAGGACCGCCGACGGGTGCACCGTGGCGAGGAACCGGGCCGGCGGGTCGGAGCGCGGATACTCCTCGGGGTGCTCGGCCGTCTCTGGCCAGCCGAGCAGCTCACCCCGGTGGTGGGTGACGCGGAAGCTCGGCCCGGCCAGCGCCTGGGCCGCGGTGGCGCCGAGCGCGACGACCAGCCGCGGGCGCAGCAGGCCAAGCTCGGCGCGCAGCCAGGGTCGGCAGGCGAGGATCTCGGTCCGGTTGGGCTTGTCGTGGATCCGCCGCTTCGACCGGCCATCGACGTGGAACTTGAAATGTTTGACCGCGTTGGTCAGGTATGCCTGCTCGGGTGTGATGCCGACCTGTGCCATCGCCCGGGACAGCACCCCACCGGCCGGGCCGACGAACGGCTGAGCCTTGCGGTCCTCGACGTCGCCGGGAACCTCCCCGATCATGACGACTCTGGCCCCGCGCGGACCGGCTGAGAAGACAACCTGAGTCGCGTTGCGGTACAGCTCGCAACCATGGCACGCCACCGCGGCGCGCCGCAGCTCGTCGAGCCCGGCATGAACCGGCACGTACGGCTCGGCGGACGCGCCGCGCCCGGTTCGTGCTGAGGAGCGGGTCACGGTCACACCACGAGACCTACCGCACCCGAGCCCGCCGCGGGCGAGTCTGCGGGAACCCGCGCCTTACGGCCATGCCGGTCGCTACGGTGGCGTCCTTCGCCGCGGTCGGGTCCCGCTGCAAGGTCACCCGAGCATGCTGCGGACGATGGCCCAGTCGGCCCGCCAGTCCGACTCGGTCTGGGGCGACCAGTCAGGCAGGCGGCAAGCCCCTCCAGGTGCGCCAACCAGTCCGCCGCGTAGTCCTGGCGGCATGACGCTGTTTGTGCCGGGCTTTATCCCCGCCCTCGGCCAACCGCCGCCCTACCTAGCTGATCAAGATGTAGGTCGTCCTACGCAGCCGCAGTTCACCTCCACGTACAGGAGTTGTCCGGCGGCGACCTGTTGTTTCTCGTCTTCGCTGATATCTGCGGCGGCTGGGGCGAGGTCCGGCCTAAGCGTGCTCACTCCCACGTTGCAGATGTGCTCGGCGTCGTCGGCGTGGCCAGCTAACACCCAGCGCCATTCTAGGTTGGTCGGGACTTTAGAAGGCGGCGGTTCTGGTGACCACCCACGGGCCGACACAGCCTGTGCGAGGTCCACGTTCGCTGGACCGAGGAAATAGACCTGTACTGTGTCTGCCGCCGTCTTGGAGTATATTCGACGGTAACCTGCAATTTGTACCGAGTCCGCTAGCTCGCGGCTCGCTCGCAGCTCTGGGGACTCAGCCGCGCACCCCGCCACGAGCGAGAGTATCGCGCCGACTGCTAGCGCGATCGCGGCTCGGCGGCGTGCAGTCACATGTCGCATGGCTCCCCTCACCTCAAAGCTGACCCTGATTGTAGTAGCTGAGCCACCGCCCGGCACGCGCGTACTGAACGTCGAACATCTGGGTGTTGGCAACGCTGCCGGGATTCATGGGGGAGCCAGTCGCAACCTCCATCATGCTGCTCCAGGTACTTCGATAACCCAAGCGAATGAGCTCATTGCGCGAGTATGTGGTGTCCAGGTTGAATTGCAGGCCGGACTGGAGATCTTCCAGGCGGTGGGCCATTGCGGCGATACTCAATTTCGGGTTCCCGATCAGGTCGAACCATGAATGACCCGCCAACTCCGGCCTCGGGCCGTTAGCAGTGTTATCTTGGGTCTGTTCATAGGTGGTCCTGTCCATGTTCGCCGTTCCGATAGAGGCATGGTCTCCCTGCCCCATTCGATGGCCCAATAAAGGCACATACCAGGCCTCAAGGAGGTCCCACCAATCGTCGGTCGCATGGGCCTGGACTTCCTGCAGTGGGGCACACACCGCCGCGAGTCCGTCACATGAGGCGCTTTCGATCATGTAGTTCGCGAGAAGAAGCTGTGGATCAATGGCTGCCTTTTGTGCCATTTCTATAATGTCGGGTATGTACTGTTCAAAGTCACCGCCACCGTAGACGGGCAATCCACCAATGGTTGGTGGAGGAATAGTAACGATCAGGCCGGGGTGAGAAGCTCCCCGCGCTCGCTCGCAAGCTACGTTGAGGCAGGTCATGTCGCCGGTGGTGGTGTCGTGGCCGGAGCCGTTGGTGACCGTCTTGCCGCGTGCGTTCTCTGCGCTAATGCAGAGGTCTCCGTCCGTGTACATACACAGTCCGCTCGGGTCGCTGGCGTTGATGGGGTCGTTGCCGGTGTAGGTGTAGCCGCCCAGTTGGGTGGGGTCGGTTTCCAGGATGGGGTCGCGTTGCAGGAACCGGCCGGTGGCAGGCTCGTAGGTGCGGGCGCCGAGCAGGTCGAGGTTCTGGTCGGTGGGTTGGCCCAGGTAGGCGCGGTTGTCGACCCAGCCGGTGGGGGTGGTGCCGCGGGTGGTGCCGTAGGGGGTGTAGTCGCGGCGGGTTTCGGTCTGGGTG
>DATBGZ010000056.1:0-71318 GCA_036557785.1 Micromonosporaceae bacterium | reverse complement strand
CACCACCGCGACCACCGAGACCGAGCAGGCTGGCCATGGCCAGCAGGCCGGCCATGCCCAGCAGCGGGACCCGAATCAGCACGACCAGAAATCATCGACGGTCATCGTGTCCCGCTACCGGGTCCACGAGATCAGGCTTAGTGAGCATCCGGTGTTCGGTCACCGTCGTCTTCATGGGTGGGATCTCGAACACCTGCCGGCGCACCACACCTACCTGCGGTGCCCCGGCCAGGCTGGCGCCGCAGCCGGCGCAGGCGGTCGGCTCGTGCGGCACGACCTTGTCGGGGTTGTCGACCTGGCGCAGGGTGCGGCCCTCGTGCCCCGGCTGGCCGCCGGGCCTACGACCGGACTTGCCGCGCAGCGACTTCGGCGCCGGCTTGCCCAGCCCCTCCGACGAGGGCGGCTGGTTGGAGTTGCGCGGGTTCTGCCCCAACCGCCGACGCAACTCCGCGTTCTCCTCAGCCAGCCTCTGATTCTCCTCGGCCAACCGCCGATTCTCCGCCTCCACCAACAGAAGCCGCTGCAGCAGCTCCTCAATGGACGAAGCTTCGGACATGCAAGAATTATGTCAGAACAGGGAGCTACAGCGACGTCACCGCGCCGACACTTGCGCGGGAACCTGAGCAGTTACCTCTGATGTAGACGGTAGCCCGGTTGCCCTTCTCCTTCAGCGCTTGACGGATGCTCGCGCTCGAATCACCCTCCAACTACTCGAGATCCTCGCAGTAAAGCGAGATCCTCCCTTCTTCGCGGTACCATCTTGCGAAGAACCGGACGAACCGGTGCGATCCCTTCCGCAATGTGACCTGGTCTGGCTGCTGACCAACGAACCAGATTGCCAAGACCTGGACGTGCGCGGCGACGGTCAGTATTGGGACAAACCTGCGCCAATCCACCTCCCGGGCCGCCATCGTCTTTAAGGTCTCACCGGTGAGACTGGCGGCAAGCGCGGCCGAGTTCGCGGCAGTGAAGAGCGCGACGACCGTGCCGGACGCGGCCTTCTATGCTCAGACTCAATGTTGATCTGTTCCAATCGAAGACGAACGCTGTTCATTCCGGCATTCGCATGCTTTGGCGTCACTTAGCATCGCTCAATCGGGCTCTTCGCCATGAACGTGGGAGCCGTCGCGACACGCCATCGAGGGTGATCGCTAAGTAGGGGCTGGGGCCTCATGATCCAAAGCGACCAAGCTACGGATCTTTGGAGGCCCCAGTGGGTGCTGACGCTACCAGTTGCTGCGCGGAAACCATCGTTGACCTGCCCGGCTTCGTCATCCTCGGCGCGGGCGAGTACGGCGGCGAGCTCGAACTGCTCGTCGAGACCACGACGACCGAAGTCCACTGTGGGCAGTGCGGTACCCGAGCCCAGGTGCACGACCGGCGCGAGCATCTGCTGCGGGACGTGCCGGTCGCCGGCCGGGCGACGGTGCTGGTGTGGTGGAAACGGATCTGGCGCTGCCCCGAGCCGGCGTGTGCGGTGCGGACCTGGACTGAGCAGTCCCCGCCGGGCGCACCGCGCCATTCGCTGACGGCCCGGGCCAAGGCGTGGGTGACCCGCCGCGTCGGTGCTGACGGGGAGAGCGTCTCCGGTGTCGCGCCCACGCTCGGGCTGGGCTGGTGGTCGGTGATGCGCGCGGTCATCGAACTCGGTACACACCGGATCACTTTTCAGGAAGCGGCGACAGGCGTCCACAGTGGATCTCGCCGTGTCTGATGCGGTCGTGGGACTTCGGTAGTTCGGCTACTCGTGGCAGGACCTCGCCGATCGGCTCGGCGTCACTCGTCAGGCGGTCCAGAAACGTTGGGGGCACCTGTGTGGCATGGCCCGACGTCAGGACGTAGGCGGTTGCGCCGGTGGCAGATGTTTGCCCGGAAGGTGGACGCTGAGCGCTTCGACGCCGACGTTCGGGCCGACGTGAGTCGAGGCGTCTACGTCGACCCGGCGGCGGGTCGCGTGACCGTCAACGCGTACGGCGAGACGTGGCGGGTAGGTCGGCTCCACGCGGACTCGACGGCCGAACTGGTGGAGCGCACACTTCGGGTGCACGTCTACCCCGTATTCGGCGGGATGCGGACGGCGCAGGTTCGTGCCAGCACCATTCAAGCGTGGGTTAAGGACCGGGCTCAGGTGCTGGCTCCGAGCTCGCTTCGGGTTGCCTATGGCTACCTCGTCTCAACGTTTCGTGCGGCGGTCATCGATCGGGTGATCGGCGTGTCACCGTGTCAGGGCATTCAGCTGCCCGACCTTCCCGGCGAGGACATGTTCATCCGGACGGCCGAGCAGATCCACGCGCTGTCGGCCGCGCTGGCTGGTCCAGGTGGGTGTCCTGGCGGGTATGAGGCGCTGCCCCTGGTTGGGGCAGGCACGGGGCTTCGCCAGGGTGAGGCGTGAGGGCTTGAGCTCGATCGTCTCGACCTGGATGGCGGGACGCTGGAGGTCGTGCAACAGCTGAAGGTGGTCAGCGGTCGCAGGCCCTTCCTCGCGCCGCCGAAGACGCCCCAGAGCCGCCGGACGGTGGAACTCGGCGCGGTTGTGGTCCAGGCTGTCAGGCGACACATCGAGGCGTTCCCGCCGGTGCACGTCGAGATCGACGACGAGACCAATCCCCGCAAGCCTGTTCGCCGGCTTGCCCGGCTGCTCTTCCTCACCAAGGCCGGCAACCCGATTCATCGGAGCCATTGGTCGCGCGGTTGGGTTCCGGCAGTGGAACAGGCGGGGATGCCGAAGGGTATCGGGTTTCACACACTGAGGCACTACTTCGCGACGCTCTTGAAAATGAGCGATGTTGCATTTGGCGCATCATTCGGCGGGTTCTGGGATCATTGTGCTGCAACAGCAAGGGTTTTCGCAGGCTGGTCCGTATGTGGGGTCGTTTCTGCCGGACACGCCGTCGCGTAAGGGATCCGGCGCCTCCGTTGCATCTGTTGCTACGATGTTGCATCCGTTTAGGTTGCTCCTAGCGCCGGATTGATGCGCTGAGTGCATCGGCTCCCGGGGGTGACGCGTGGCGGCAGGGGTCGCAGGGTCGGCGGCGCTGGTGCTGGTCGAGGGCGTGACGCCGATCCGACCGGAGCCGGCCCTGTTTGAGGGAATGCTCGAGGGCTGGCGGCGCCAGCAGGCGGCCCGGCGCCTGTCCGCCGGCGTGGTGGAGGGGCGGGAGCGGATCGTGCGCCGGTTCCGGGAGTTCACCGGGGTGTGGCCGTGGCAGTGGGCGCCGGCGCAGGTCGATTCGTGGGTGGCCTCGGGTGAGTGGGCACACTCGACGGTGCGCTCGTACCAGGGCGCGTTGGCGACGTTCCTGGACTATGTGTGCGACCCGCGCTACGGCTGGCTCGTCGAGTGCGAGAAGCAGGTCTTCGCGGTGCCGGTGCAGGTGTGCTTCGCCGAGAACATAGCGGTGCACGCCGTCGACTACGAAGGCCGGCCCGAGCGGAGGCCGTTGTCGCGCAACGAGTTGCAGACGTTCCTCGACGCCGCCGACGACCGGGTGGCCACGGTGCAGGCGCGGGGTCGTAAGGGTTGGCTGGCGGCTTTCCGCGACGCCACCCTGTTCAAGGTGATCTACGGGTGGGGGCTGCGGCGTCGGGAGGCGACGATGCTGGACGTCGTGGACTTCACTGCCAACCCGGCCGCACCGCGGTTGGGCGTGCTCGGGGTCTGCAACGTCCGCTATGGCAAGGCGATGCGGGGCAGCCCGCCGCGGCGGCGGGCGGTGGCCACGGTGATGCCGTGGGCGGCCGATGCGCTGGAGCAGTACCTGACCGAGGTGCGTCCGCTCTACGGCCTTGAGCGGGAACCGGCGCTGTGGCTGACTGAGCAGGACGGGCGGATCTCTCCACGTCGGGTCGACGAGCGCTTCGCCGTCCTTCGCGCCGCCGCCGACCTGCCGGTTGAATTGTCGGTGCACTGCCTGCGACATTCCTACGTGTCGCATCTCATCGAGGACGGGGTGGATCCGTTGTTTGTCCAGCAGCAGGTCGGGCACTCGTGGGCGTCCACGACCGCCGCGTACACCACCGTCGGCTCGGATGCGAAGAACCGGATGCTACGCGCGGCTCTGGCCCGGGCATACGACGGACAGGACCGTCCACAGTGACCAGTAGGGTCGGCTACCGGTGGCACCTGCGAGCCCGGATGGCCGAGCGGGGCATGTTCGCGACCACGGATCTGATCGCCCCGCTGGCCCAGCGCGGGGTGAAGCTGTCCCGGGAGCAGGTCTACCGGCTGGTGACCGGGGTGCCGCAACGGCTGAGCCTGTCCACGCTGGCCGCGCTGTGCGACATCCTCGACTGCCAGCCCGGCGACCTGATCGAGCTGCAGGACCAGACACCGGCCAAGCGGGCTGCCGCGGCGGAGCCGGCGCAACGGCCTCGGCCGCGCCGGGCCCGCATCACGCCGCAGGCCAGGTGATGGGCGTGGCCGCGACGAGCACGCCCTGCCGACACCCGTCCCGACGCCCCAGCGGGCAGCACTGCCCCGACTGCCGCCATCGGGAGGTCGTCGACCACGTCAAGGCGACCGGCGTGAGGCTGCCCCGGCGTGTGGTCGCCGAGGCCGTCGACGCGGTCGTGGCCGGCCGGGCGGCGACGCTGCGCAGCCTGGCCGCGGCGCTGCGGGACCATCCGAGCGCGCTGGCGCTGGGTGCGCCGCCCACCGTCGGGCGGCTGGTCGGCGAGCTCATCGCCCGCGGCGCGGCGTTGGCGGCGCGGGCGTGCGCCGTCTGCGGACGCACCGGCGCACCACTGAACGTGACCCAGGCCGGTGGCATGTGCCGCCGCTGCGCGCACCAGAGCAACGCCGCGCCGTGCACCCGTTGCGGGACAACGAAACCAGTGGCAAGCTCCACATCGGACGGACAGCCGATCTGCGAGCGCTGCCGTCGCCACGAGCGCGCCCACCGCCGGTGCGCACTGTGCGGCGTCACCGCCTCCATCGCGGTGGGCGGCCGCGACGGCAACCCCGACGTGTGCACGAACTGCTACCGCCCGCCCCGAGCGGTCTGCTCCCGCTGCGGCCGCACCCGCCCCTGCTACTTCGCCGACACCGCCGAACCAGTCTGCAAGCCGTGCAGCCCGCGCTCCACCGACACCTGCGTCCGGTGCGGGCGCGACCGGCCGCCCGCGGTGCGCCGGCCGGCGGGACCGCTGTGCGACACCTGCTACACCAACGCCCTGCGCCACCGCGCCCAGTGCGAGCAGTGCGGAAACCTTCGCAGGCTGGTCTTCCCGTCCGGCCCGAACGCGACCACCTGCGCCGACTGCGCCGGCCTGCCGGGCCACCCACACGTGCTCCGAATGCGGCGTGGAGACCAAGCTCTACGAGAAGGGCCGCTGCCCGGCCTGCAGCCTGCGCCGCCGCACCGCGGTGCTGCTGCGCGGCGACAACGACGAGATCCCGGCCCAGCTCACCGGCGTCTACGCCGCGATCGCCGCCACGAACGCGCCGCGCTCGGCGCTGAACTGGCTGCGCAGGGGTGCCGGCGCCGCTCTGCTCGCCGAGGCCGCCGCGGGCCGACTCGCCCTCACCCACGAGGCCCTCGACATGCACCCGCGCCCTCGCGCCGCCGACTACCTGCGTCACGTCCTGGTCGCCAACGGCGCCCTACCCGAACGTGACGAGGGCCTGGCCCGCACCGAACGCTGGGCCACCGACCTGATCGCGACCATCACCCGCCCCGAGGACCGGCGGCTGGCCAAGGCCTACGCCACCTGGCGGGTCCTACGCCGCCTGCGCCGTGGCGCCGTTCAACGCCCCCGGCCCCGCACCAACACCGCCGTCGCCCATGTCCGGCTGCGCGCGGCCGTGGACTTCCTCGCCTGGCTCGCCGCTCGGAACCTCGCTCTCGCCGACTGCAAACAGTCCACCGTGGACATATGGCTGGAGACCGGGCAAGGGGCCGGCTCAGTGCGTGACTTCGTGCTCTGGGCCGCCGAGCACCACCACTGCCCGGCCGTGCACGTCCCGTTGCCGCCGCGCAACAACGGCGCCGCCAGCGATCCCGAGCAGCGTTGGGAACAAATCAACCGCCTGCTGCACGACGAGGAGATCGACCTCACCAACCGGGTCGCCGGCTGCCTGCTGCTGCTCTACGGCCAGCACCTGTCCCGCATCGCCGCGATGACCACCGATCAGGTCACCAACCGCGGCGGCACCGTCTCGGTCCGGTTCGGCCGCGACGAGATCATCCTGCCAGACCAGCTCGGCCAGGCCGCGCTCGAACTCGCCCGCTCCGGGCGCGCCTACACCGGCATCGGCTCACCCGCCAGCCGCTGGCTCTTCCCCGGCGGGAAGCCCGGCAAGCCGATCACCGGCTCGCAACTCGGCGTTCGCCTGCGCAAGCTCGGCATCGGTGCGCTGCCCGGTCGGCGCGCCACCATGACCCACCTCGCCGCGCACCTGCCCGCCGCCGTCCTCGCCGACCTGCTCAACCTCGCCCCGACCACCGCGGTGCGCTGGATGCACGAGGCCGGCGCCGACTGGAGCCGCTACGCCGCCGAACTACTCCAGGACGACGATCCCCAACGATGACGAATGCTCCTCGACCCGCGGGGCCTCCGGGGTGAGTATTCGACAGGGGCCGAAGATCGCTCTCTACCGGTTTCCACGGCGCGGCGTCGGTGAAGACGGTTCAGCTTGCCTTTGGCCATGCGACACCGACGATCACGCTCAACACATACGTCGGGCGGTGGCCCGAGGCGATCGAGGCGACTCGGATTCTGGTCGACGCCGGTCTCCGACTGTCGGTGCCCGGGCCGAGGGTGGTGGGGTGAGTTGGGCCGAAGTTGGGCCGGAGGTGCCCGGCCTGGGACGTTTGCCCAGGTCAGCGGCCTAGTGAGCCCGGTAGAGGTTTCGCTTGGCGATGTACTGCACGACCCCGTCGGGGACCAGGTACCAGATCGGCTGCCCGTCGACCACCCGTCTGCGGCAGTCGGTGGAGGAGATCGCCATCGCGGGCACCTGGACCAGGCTCACGGTGTCCGCCGGTAGGTGGGCGTCGGAGAGCACGAAACCCGGCCGGGTCACGCCCACGAGATGGGCCAGGTCGAAGATCGACTCGGCGTCCTTCCAGGAGAGGATCTTGGCCAGGGCATCTGCGCCGGTGATGAAGAAGAGGTCCACCTTCGCGCCGTAGACAGCGCGCAGGTCGCGCAGCGTGTCGACGGTGTACGTCGGGCCGCCGCGGTCGATATCGACCCGGCTGACCGAGAAGCGGGGGTTCGGCGCCGTCGCGATCACGGTCATGAGGTACCGATCCTCGGCCGAGCTCACCTCGTAGCCTGAGCCGGCGGGCTCAGAGCTACGGCCTCCTGAGCCGGCGGGCTCAGAGCCACGGCCTCCTGAGCCGGCGGGCTCGGTCTTCTGCCAGGGCTGGCCGGTCGGTACGAAGACGACCTCGTCCAGCAGGAACCGGCTCGCCACCTCGCTCGCGGCGACGAGGTGGCCGTGGTGAATCGGGTCGAAGGTGCCGCCCATGATGCCGACTCGGCGCACCGCGCGCCGGCGTGGGCGCTGCGAGACCGTACGGTCGGGCACCGAGACCGTACGGGCCGGGGCAGCACCGACCGTACGTCGCGTGGCCGTACGGCCGCCAGCCTCACGCCTCGGTCCGGGCATACGCCGAGCGTACGTGCCCCCGGCTCTGGTATCCTCCGTCCCATGCGAGGTCTGCGCACCCTCGGTTGGTGGCGCCGCTAGGGCGGCCACCAGACTCGCGTACCCAACTTCCGACGCGGCCGCCCCATCCGGGCGGCCGCTTTCGCATGCCGGCGGTCGTTCGGCATGGAGGCGGCCAATCTCCACTGTGGACAGGAGCCACCGCCATGACGACCGTAGCCACCCACGAGCACCCCACCCTCCACAGCGCGATGGATGCCGACGCGGCCACGGCCGCGCGCCGGCTGACCGGATTCAAGCCGACCGGGACGCTTCACCTGGGCAACTACCTGGGCGCGATCCGCCCCATGCTCGATGCCGCCACCGAGCACCGACGCGCCGAGTCGGTCATCATGATCGCTGACCTGCACGCCCTGACCGTCGAACACGATCCCACCCGGCTGCGGGCGTTGACCGGCGAGTTGCTGGCGACGCTGCTCGCCTGCGGTGTCGACCCTGATTCGGCCCTGGTCTACGTCCAGTCGGACGTCCCGGAGCACGCCGAACTGCATTACCTGTTGGAGTGCGCGACCGGGTACGGCGAGGCGGCCCGCATGATCCAGTTCCGGACCAAGGCGTCAGGGCCGGAGCCGGTCCGCTTGTCGCTGCTCACCTACCCGGTGTTGATGGCCGCGGACATCCTGCTCCACGATGCCGCCGAGGTGCCGGTCGGTGACGACCAGAGCCAGCACCTGGAGCTGGCGCGAGATGTCGCCAACCGCTTCAACACCCGGTATGGCCGCACTTTCACGGTCCCTCGGGCGGTGCACCCGGCGGTCGCGGCACGGGTCATGGATCTGGCCGACCCCGCCGGAAAGATGGGCAAGTCCTCTACTGTGGACTCCGGTCTGATCCGCCTTCTGGAGAAGCCGGAGCTGGTCCGCCGCAAGGTGGCCCGCGCGGTGACCGACGCGGACGGCGCCGTCATCCACGACCCTCGCCGCAAGCCGGCCGTGTCGAACCTCCTCGAGATCCTGGCCGCGTGCGAGCGCACCGACCCCGCCACCGTGGCGACCCGGTTCACCTCGTACGCCCAGCTCAAGGAGGCACTCACCGAGGCCATTGTGGACACTCTGGCTCCGGTGCAGCGCCGCTATGCCGAACTCGTCGCCGACTGGGGGCACCTGGAGAGGGTGCGCCACGAGGGCGCCTCGCGGGCTCGGGAACGGGCAGGGCATACCGTCGCGAGAGCCAAGAAGGCCATCGGACTGGCGGCGTGAGCGGGCCACCGGATGACGGGCGCCGAGGGCGGGCAGAACACGCGACCCGCGCGTCGGCTCAACCGCGCACGAGCCTGCGACCGTGCGCCCGCTCCGCGTCCGCGACCTCGTCGCGTTGGCTGCTCTGCCAACGCCATCGAGTCACGCTCCCGTCCGGCCCGCGAAGTTCGCCTGCGGCCAGCGCCGCGTCGATCCGTTCCCGTACGGTCTGCTCCGCCGTCGGCTCGGCGGCGAACAGGATGCGCAACCGGACCTCGCCCTCGACCCGGGTCGCCCGGGTGTGGTGCGCGGCCAACGGGCAGGGCGGTTCGTGCTCCCAATGGCCACACAGTGCCACCGTCACGGCGGCCCCCGGGGCACCGAGGTCGGCGTCGGCGCCCATGATCAGCGTTGCGGTATGGACGAAGGCCTGGTGCACCCGCCGATCATGGCACCGCATCGCCCGATCCGCTCCCGCTCCGCCCCGGTTCCGCACCCGCGAAGCGGGCCCGCGAACGGGCCGGCAGAGCGCGGGCCAGTGAGCCACGACTCGGACGACCGGCCATCACGGCAACGGGGCGAACGCGAAGACCTTCGTGGCGCGGTAGTAGGCCGCCGCACCCTCGTGCAGCGGCACCGCACCGGTGAAGATGGCGCCATGGCGATCGATCTGGCGCACGGCCGGCAGATCTGCGGCGATCCGCGGCGCGCTGGCGAACACGAGCGCTGTGATCCGCCCGACTAGCTCGTCGCTGACCGCCGCGGCGGTGAGCAGGAGGGTGGGCATGGCCACCGTCGTGATCGCCACGGCCAACGATGGGTACGTCTGCGCAGGTACGGTGCCGGTGTGGTACGCGGCGCACGACGAGCCGGGGCAGTTCTCCGATGCCGGCAACTGGTCCGCGACGTCGGCGAGGTCGACCAAGCGGATCGCGCCGCCGTGCATGTAGCTGTAGCCACCGGTCGTCCCCGTGAGCTCGGGCGAGGGCATGGCGTCGACGAGAAAGAACGCGTCGATCTGTCGAGCGGCCAGCGCCGTGGCCGCCGCCTGCGGGCCGAGGTCGAACCGGGTGATATCCGTCCCGGGATCGATGCCTGCCACGTCGAGGATCTGGTCGGCCACCTGCTGCCATCCTGAGCCGGGCGTGCCGACCGCGACCCGGGCACCGCGCAGATCGGCCGGACGGTGCACCGGGCCGTCGGCCGCGACGACGAGGTGCACGTAGCTGTCGTAGAGCCGGGCCACAGCACGGATCGACGTCGTCGGATGTGCGGCCAGGTACGCCGCGACCACGTCCGCGGTGGCGAGGGCGAACGTGGCACCACCACCGGCCAGCAGGTCGAGACTGTCTCGCGAGCCGTCAGTCGTGACCGTCCGGAAGGCGCCGGGTGCGCCGCCGAACGCCGCGCCCAGCTCCTCGGAGTAGAGGTGGGACACTCCGCCGACCTCGCCAGCGGCGAGCACCACCGGTCCGGCGGGCCTCGGCGCTGACCGTGGTGGCCACGGTGAGGCGACCCAGCCCGCCACGCCGATGAGCACGACGACGGCGATGGCCGCCACCCATCTCCACCGCCGGGGCAGCCGGCGCACGATGCCGGGCTCGCGGCGTGTCATGGCGCGCCTGCGGCGCTCACGCCTGGTGCGGATTCCAGGGGCCCCTCGTCCCGTCCCGGCTCGGCGCGCGGCATCCGGATCCGCACGCACAGCCCGTGCGGGGTCGCGGCAGAGAAGGCGATCTCGGCGCCGGTCGCCCGCAGGAGCGTCTGGGCAATGGAAAGGCCCAGTCCGGAGCCCGGGATGTTCTGGCTCGCCGCGCTGCGCCAGAACCGGTCGCCGATGTGCGTGAGATCCTCCGTGCCCAACCCCGGCCCGCTATCGGTCACCTCGACGGTAGCGGCGTCAGGGTCCTCGCCCACCCGGACCGCGACGCGGCCACTGGTCGGGGTGAACTTCACCGCGTTATCGAGCACCGCGTCCAGCGCAGAGGAGATCAGCACAGGGTCGACCAGACCCCAGACCGCGGGCGTGCTGCTGATGGACTGAAATAGGTGCACCTCACGCCGGTCGGCCATCGGTCGCCACGCCGGGACCCTGACGTCGACGAGCTCGGCGAGATCCACCGGTCGTGGCCGGGCCGCGACGTGCACCGTCGTGGCGAGCTCGAGCAGCTCGTCGAGGATGGCCTCCAGGCGGCTGCACTCCTCGCGAGCGAGGCGCACCTGGTCGGCTCGCGGCCCGTCGAGGCCGATGGCGAGGGCGTCGAGGCGCAGCACCAGGGCGACGAGTGGGTTGCGCAACTGGTGTGAAGCGTCGGCCACGAACTCCTCCTGGCGCTGCATGGCCAGGTCGACGGCGGCCGCCATCCCGTTGAACGTGTTGGAGAGTCGCCGCAGCTCGACCGGGCCGGACAGACCGCCCACGCGCACGCTCCGGTCCCCGGTACTGATCGCCCGGGCCGCCGCGTCGAGGACGAAGACCGGCCGCAGCACCCAGTCAGCCAGCCGCATGGCGAGCGCCACGAGCAGCACCATCACCGCGAGGTCGATGACCACGATCAATGCCAGGTCGCGGCCGAGCGTCGCCCGCAGCCGGGCGCTACTCGAGACGGTGATCGCCACGGCCGCTACCGTGTCACCGCGCAGCACCGGCACTGCCACCACCAGGACACCGTCCTGCCACGGCCATAGCGTGGCCGGGGCCGCACTCTGGTGGCCCGCGGCCGCCTCGGCGAACTCTTGCGTCGTCTCCTGGCGGGTGAGGTCGCCGAGCCGACCGGCGAGCGCCCAGGTCGTGCCCGCGGGGCTGACCACCGCGACCGTGATGCCGTAAAGATCGCTGTAGCGGTCCAGGTAATCCCGCAGCGCGTCGAGGGCCGCGGCGGTCGTCGCCTGTTGCGCGATGTCGGCGAACTGGCTGGTGTCCTGCAGGCGATCGACGAACATCTCCTGCTGGCGGGTCGCGGCATAACTGCGTCCGAACGCGACGGAGAGCGCGGCGAGCACGAAGCCCATCAGCAGGGCGAGCAGGACGACGAGACGCCTGCGCATGGCGGACTAGGCCACGGGGCTCGGGCACGCGGACGGGTCTGTCGCGGTGACCGGCTGTGCCAGCCGGTAGCCGACCCCGCGGACGGTATCGATGAGGCCCGACACACCCAGCTTCTGCCGCAGCGACGCGACGTGCACTTCCAGGGAGCGCGCGGCGCCATCCCAGGCGGTGCTCCAGATCTCGCTCAGGAGCTGCTCGCGCCGGAAGACGACGCCCGGCCGGCGCGCGAGCACCGCCAAGATGTCGAACTCCTTCACCGTCAGATGCACCGGCTCGCCGTCGACGGTGACCACCCGCGCCAGCGGGTCGATGCGCACCGCACCGAAGATCAGCACCGCGTCCCGCGACGACGGATCACCGGAGTTGCCGGATGTCGCGGCGGACGAATCGGTGGCCCGGGCTCGCCGCGTCACCGCGTGGATGCGCGCGACGAGCTCGGCCACGTGGTACGGCTTGGTGATGTAGTCGTCCGCGCCGAGGTTGAGGCCGTGCACGCGGGAGCGAGCGTCCGCGCGCGCGGTCACCACGATGATCGGAACGCTGGAGATCTTGCGGATCTGCGCACAGACCTTGAAGCCATCGCGGTCGGGCAATCCCAGGTCGAGCAGGACCGCGTCGGGGCCGTCGGCGATCAGCTCGATGGCCTGTTCGCCGGTGCTGGCGCAGGCCACCTCGAGCCCGTGCTGGGCGAGCACCGCGCGGAGCGCGGCCATCACCCGGTTGTCGTCCTCGACGACGAGCAGCTTCATCGCGACTCCTGGCCTGTTGCCTGAGCGAAGACTAGACGGGTGTGGTTAGCCGGGGAAACCGGATGTTGCCGTTTCGTTGGTCGATGGGTGCCAGGATCGATCGGAGGCATCGTCCCGCGGCCCGGGTCCGGAAGAGGGCGGCTTCCAGGCCCGGGCCGCGGTCCTCAGACCCCGCCGCGGGCCAGGCGCCGTTGGGTCCAGTCGGCGAGGCGCGACAGGGCGTAGTTGAAGGCAAGGTAGGTAAGGCCGATCACGAAGTACATCTGCAGCGGGTTGTGCAGCAACTGGATCGCCAGCTTGCCGATGTTGAGCAGCTCGTTGTAGCTGATGATGAAGCCCAGCGAGGTGTCCTTCAGCACCACGACAAGCTGACTGATGATCGCGGGCAGCATGATCCGTACGGCTTGGGGAAGCAGCACGAGGGTGATGGTCTGGGTCGAGGAGAGGCCGAGTGAGGACGCCGCCTCGCGTTGGCCCTTCGGCAGCCCCTCCATGCCCGACCGTACGACCTCCGCGATCACGATCGCGTTGTAGAGCGTCAGGCCGATGACGAGATACCACATCGTGGCTTGCGGTGGCAGGCCGAGTTCGGGCAGGCCGCGGGCCACGAAGAAGATCGTGATGACGACCGGCATGCCACGCAGCACCTCGACGCAGACCCGGGTCAGACCGTTGAGCCCCACGGTGAGCCCGCGCGCGCTCCACGCGAGCGGTGCCGGTAGGTGCCGGTAGCGGCGCGTCATGAGGTGCTTGAGTTGGATGCGCAGGCCGGCCAGGGCCAGGCCGAAGACGAGCGAGGCGAGGATCGCCAGCCCGGCGGCCCGGAGAGTCGCGAGCAGGCCCTGGCCGAGCCTGGGCCAGATCTGGTCGAAGCAGTGGGGCACTGCCCCCGGGCAATGGTTGTTGGACGAGTCGACGAACGGACCCCACAGGTCGAGCGAGAACTGGCCGGTGGCCTCCAGCGGCCGGTACACGAAGCGCCACCCGAGGAAGAGGACCACGGCGGCGGCCAGCGCGCTGCCGATCCAGATGGTGCGGCGAGCACGCGGCCCTGGGGCGTCGTAGAGGACGCTGGCGCTCGGGGCCCGGCCTCGTCGACGCGACGTATGGAGGCTGAGCTCGACGTCGACCTCGGCGCGGCTCATGCGAGCTTCCTTCGTCTCTCGACCGTGTCCAGCACAAGGCTTGCGGGGATGGTCATGAGCAGGTACCAGAATGAGATCCCGATCATGACGGGGATCAGCGGCTCGCCCTCCTGCGAGACGAGCGTCTGCATGGTCGCGGACAGGTCACCGACCAGCCCGAAGAAGCCCGCGAGTGCCGAGTTCTTCGCCATCGCCACGAGCACCGTGCCGAGGGGCACGATCGCCGCCTTCCATGCCTGGGGCAGCACGACATATCGCAGGTTCTGGATGAATGTCAGGCCGAGAGCACGAGCCGCCTCGGACTGACCAGAGGCGACCGCGTTGACACCGCTGCGCAGCGCCTCGCAGACGAACGCTCCGGTGTAGATCGCCAGCCCCAGGCAGACGAGCCTGAAATAGGGCAGGTCGATGGTCAGTCGTGGGAACAACCGGTCCAGCCCATGGATCTTGAGGAACTCGGCCCGGTTGCCAATGATCGGCAGACCGAAGACCGTGAAGAACAGCACCACGGTCAGTGGGACGTTACGGAAGACCGTGACGTAGGCGGTGCCCAGCCACCGCAGCGGCGGGATCGGCGAGATGCGGCACACCGCGGCGACTATGCCGAAGGCGAGGGCGAGCACACCCGCCACGACGCAGACCTGCAGGGTGAGCAGGAAGCCGTCGAAGAAGAGATGGAATCGCTCGATGAGAACGTCCACGCCAATCAGCCTCCAACGTCGGTGCGAAGACGGGCCGTACGGCCTGGCCGGACGTGGCGCCAGGCCGCACGGCGGCTCTGTGCTACGAGGACGTGTACCGGTCGACCTTGGGTGCCTCCGGCACCGTGGGGTCGAACTTGCCGGCGGTGTCGGTCCACGCCTTGGCGTACCGGCCATCGGCGAAGATCTTCTCGAGCACGTCGTTGACGAAGCTGCGGAAAGCGTCGTCGCCCTTCTTGACCCCGATGCCGTACGGCTCGACGGTGAACTTCGAACCGACCAACTTGAAGTCCTGCGGCGACTGGGAGACATAGCCGAGCAGGATCACGTTGTCCGTGGTCACCGCGTCCACGTCACCGTTGCGCAGCGGGTCCAGGCACTTGTCGTACGTGTCGAAGAGCACGAGTTGGGTGGCCTGGTCCTTCAGGTAGTTGACGATGTTCGCCGCCGGCGTGGAGCCGGTGACCGAGCAGACCTTCTTGTCGCCGTTGCGGAAGTCGTCGGGTCCGTTGATGGAGTTGTCGTCGGCCCGCGTCATGATCTGCTGACCCGCGACGTAGTACGGCCCAGCGAAGTCGATCCGCTGCTTGCGGGCGTCGTTGATGGTGTAGGTCGCCACCACCATGTCGACCCGACCGGTCTCGAGGTACTCCTCCCGCACCGCCGACGGCGTCTCCACCCAGTCGATGTTGTCGGCCGGGATGCCGAGCTCGGATGCGATGATCTTGCCGATCTCGACGTCGAATCCCTGCGGCTTGCCGTTCAGGTCGGCCAGTCCGAAGCCGGGCTGGTCGAACTTGGTGCCGATCGTGATCTTCTGGGCGTCGTGGAGCTTGGCCATGGTCGTGCCGGCCGGGAAGGTCACGGACGCCGCCGGCGGTCCGCTCTCCGGTTCGTCATTGCCACAGGCCGCCAGCATGCCCAGGCCCAGGGCCAGGACGGTGCCGACCGCCGCGGCGCGTGTCAGTCGCATCTTTCCTCCTCAGTTCCCATCCGGTTCACCGGCCACGGTTCGTGCCCGGAGATACGAGGGACCCAAATATCAAAGTCAGTGCGTCAGGACCTTGGACAGGAAGTCGCGGGCCCGGTCGCTGGTCGGAGCGGCGAAGAACTCCGCGGGCGGTGCCTGTTCGACGAGCTGGCCATCGGCCATGAAGGCCACCCGGTTCGCGGCATGGCGCGCGAAGCCCATCTCGTGCGTCACGACGATCATCGTCATGCCCTCCGCGGCGAGGTTCGTCATGACGTCCAGCACCTCGCCGACCATCTCCGGGTCGAGCGAGCTGGTCGGCTCGTCGAAGAGCATCGCTTTGGGCTGCATGGCCAGGGCCCGTGCGATGGCGGCCCGCTGCTGCTGCCCGCCCGAGAGCTGCGCGGGGTGCTTGCTTGCCTGGTCCGCGATGCCCACCCGGGCGAGCAGCTCCATCGCCCGCTCCCGGGCTAACGACCGGCGCTCCCGGCGTACCTTGATCGGGCCGAGCGCGACGTTGTCCAGGATCGTCATGTGCGCGAACAGGTTGAACGACTGGAACACCATGCCCACCTGGCTGCGCAGCCGGGCCAGCGCCCGCCCCTCCTCCGGCAGCGGCAGGCCGTCGAAGCGGATCTCGCCCGAGTCGATCGTCTCCAGGCGGTTGATCGACCGGCACAGGGTCGACTTGCCCGAGCCCGACGGGCCGACGACGACGAGCACCTCGCCACGCGGGACGACGAGGTCGACGTCGCGCAGCACGTGCACCTGGCCGAAATGCTTGTTCACGCGGCGAAGCTCGATCAGCGGCGCGGTCATGGACTCTCCCGGTCGGTTGTCGGTCGTCATCGCGGGGATGCCGGGCGGGGACGTGGTGGACAGAGTGTGTCGCGTCACGGATGGTGGACGCCGCCGGCTTGAGCTAGACCAGAGGATGGCGCCACCATGGTCTCCAGCCGCGGGGTGGACAGCGATCAGGCGTGACATCGACCGAGGGAGTGGCGGATGCTGCGGGTGACGATGTGGGGCGCCGGGGTGCCTCCAGTCACGCTGGGATCCGGGGAGATCCTCCTGTTCGGACGCTCACCCGACGGCTACCTGCCGACCGAGAGTCGAGATATCGACCTGAGTTACAGCGCCGTGACGCTGCCCCGGTGCGCACCGCATGTCTCGCGGCTCGTCGGCGAGATGATCGTCGGCGACGAGGTCGTGCGCCTGCGCTGGCGCGGCGCCGTCGAGGCCCAACTCTCCAGCCTCTTCGAAGCGCCCGGCGGGGCCCGACGGGTCACGCTGACCGGTGGCATGACGGCGCTGCTCGACGAGGGGGAGAACCGCATCGTGGTGCTGCGCGGCCGGGAGCCGGATCCGGGGCAGTACGCCGACCTCGTCCTGTCCGTCCAGGTGGAGGTACTCGCGCCCGCCGAGGATACCGACGCTGTCCGGGCCGCCGCGGACACTGACCCGGCGGCGGCCAGCGACCGGGACGACGTGGTCACCGGCGCAGCGCCGGCGCTGGAGCCTCGCAGCCGGGAGTGGTACGTCGCCCTCGCCCTCGCCGAGCCCTGGCTCACCGGTGCCGACGACTACCCTCGGCCACCGTCGAGCCGCGAGATCTACGAGCGCGTGCTCGGCTGGCACGGGTACGCCTGGAACCTGTCCCGCCCGCAGCGCGTCGACGACGCGCTGCGCATCATCGCCCGACTCGCCTTCGGCCCGCACGACGACCCGTTCACCTCGCCCAATGCGGGCCGCGCCCAGAATGTCCGGTTCGCCATCGGGCGGCGAGCGGCGGAGGTCCGCCTGGTCACCATTGACGATCTCGAACGGGTCGAACGGGAGGCGAGAGCCCGGGCGGCGGGACGGTGACGGATGGTCACGCCTGCGTGAATGCCCCGCACGCCGTAGCTCGCCCCGGGGGCGGGTAGACCGCCGTGCGGCACTGTGGCAGATTTGTGGCGTGCCGCACGGGGCGACGTCTGCTGGGTCCAGCCCCGGTGGTGTGCCCGATGCTGCCTGGTCGCCCGCGGCTGCGCACTCCGCGGGTCTGCCGCCGGTCACGCTGCCGGGCTACCGCGACTTCGTCCTGGTGGCCTCGGGTGGCGACAGCGTGGTCTATCGCGCCATGCAGGAGGGCGTGAACCGGCCGGTCGCGGTGAAGGTGCTGCTGGGCGAGAACGAGGGCGTCCCCGCGTCCCGTTACCAACGGGAGCTGGAGATCACCGTACGGCTGGGACGGTCACACCCCAACATCGTGACGGTCCTCGATACCCGGATCCTGCCCGACGGGCGTGGATGCATCGTCATGGAGTACTGCGAGCTCGGCTCGTTGCAGGATCAGTTGCGCGTGCACGGCCCGCTGCCGAGCAGCGCGGTGGTGGCCGCGGGCACGGTGGTGGCCGACGCGTTGGCGTACGCGCACCTCCAGGGAGTCCTGCACCGCGACGTCAAACCGCAGAACATCCTCGTGCTGCCGACCTCGTACGTGCTGGCCGACTTCGGGCTGGCCCGCCGCATCGACGCCGGCCATACCGGTTCACTCGAACGTTTCAGTTACCGGCATGCCTCGCCGCAGGTCCTGGACGGTGAGCTGCCCACGATCGCCGACGACATCTACTCGCTCGGGTCGACCCTGTTCACCCTGCTTGACGGCCGGCCCCCGTTCGCGGCGGACGAGCCGGAGTCGGACTCGGCGCTGGCCTACCTGCGTCGGGTGCGTTCCGATCTGCCGCGTCCCATCCGGTCCAGCGACGCCACTCCCGAGCTGCTCGCCATCATCGACCGGTGTCTGGCCAAGCGTCGGGAGGACCGGTTCCCGGACGCCACCATGCTGCGCGACGCGTTGCGTGGGGTTGTGACGGAGGCACGGATCTGGGCCCGGTCGTGGCAGCCCCAGCTCATCCGCGAGCGGGAACGCGCAGCGCTGGGCGACGACTCGCCAGAGGTCGGGGCTCCCGGGACACCTGCCCCGGCCCAGCCGCGGCCTGCCCCGCCGCCCGCGCCGACCTCCCCGTCGCTGCCGCCGCAGCCAGCGCCTGTCGCCTCCGTGCCGACCCCACTGGCGCCGATCCCCGCGTCGCCAGCGGCGACCGCCGTGTCGGCCGGACCTGTTACCGCAGCCGTGAGCCCGGCGCCCGCACCCGCGCCGCTGCGCGACATCTCCGGCGCGGTGACCGCACCCCAGCCGGTGATCCGGCCCCTTCCCGACCCGCCATACCCGCCGCCGCCCCGGGTGGCGCCGCCCCGGCGGATAGGCGACCACGGTTACAACCGCGATCGCTATGACGACAAACAATACGATGACGAGCAATACGATGACGAGCAATACGACGACGAACGGTACGGTGAGCCGCGCCGGGTCCGCCGGGACGGCGGCGATCGGGCGGGGCGCAGCTCGTGGCCGCGGCTGGTCCTGCTCGCCGTCCTCGCGCTGGTGCTGGGGACCGTACTCGGGATCGGTGGGTCCTGGCTGTTGAACGGGTTCAGCCACACCACCAGCCCCCTGCACGGGGTGCCGTCCTACACCAATCCCCTGCCCAGCGGCGCGCTCTCGCTCAGCACCCCGGACCCGGCGCTGGCGCCGGAGATCACGCAACTGAAGGACAACGGCAGCTCGATCGACCTGGTCTGGACCGACCCTTCCGGCGGGCGGGCCGCCTTCACCGTGTACCTCAACCGGGGCAACGCGTCAACTCCGGAGTTCTCGGCCGACGCGGGCACCACCAGCGCCACCGTGGACAATCTCGACCCGGCCAAGCAGTACTGCTTCTACGTGCTCGCGATCATCACGGACGCGAACAACGTCGTCTCCGGCTATGGCATCTCAGCCCCGCGCTGCACCCAACGCCCGTGACCCTGGCTCACCGGCGGCGTAGCGGCCGCGGGTCGACCGTCCACAGCAGACGCCGGCGCAGTGGGACCGCCGCGCGCACCGCCCGCCGTACGGCCCCCAGCGCCGACCACACCTCGTCGTGCCGCGAGCCAGCGCTGGCGGGCGGCCCGAAGGCGGCCCGGTCGGCGGCGACCGCGATGACCAGCGCCGGCTGGGTCGGCGCGGCAGGGACAGGGGCGACGGTCGCGAGGTCGAGGGCCAGGTCCATCGCGGTACGGGTGCGCGGCACCGGCAGTCCCATGAGGATGAGCAGGTCCAGCACCTCCGACCAGGCGCCCCGCGCACCGGCCCGGCGGTGCCGGGCGCGCCGGGCGGCGCGAGCCGACGCGACGATGAGCAGGCTGAGCATGACGATGGCCAACGCAGCGGCGACGAGGAGCAGCGGGCTGGTGCCGGACGGGGGCGGCGCGGCCGCGACGGTCCGGTTCGGCACGACCTGCGGTGCGGGCGTCGGCGGCGTGGGCGTGGGGATGGGCGGCTGGGTGCTGGCCGGCGGGACAACGATGGCCCTGGCCTGCTCGTCCAGGCGATCCAGCGCCTGCAGCTTCACCTCCTCCGCGGCCGGGTCGGCGGTGCCGGGTGTCGGGTCGAAGGGGTACCAGCCGTAGTCGGTGAAGTACACCTCCGGCCAGGCCAGCGCGTCGCCGCCACGCACCACACCGTCCGGGCCGGGCTTGAAACCCAGCACGACACGCGTCGGTAGGCCCACCGCTCGGGCGAGCACCGCGAACGCCGCGGCGAACTGTTCGGATGAGCCGACCTGAGCGCCGGGCGAGCTGCCCTCGTCCTCCATCAGGAACTTGCTCAGTCGCGCGTAGGAGGAGCCGACCGGCGCCGCCGGGTCGAATCGGCGGCGGCCCACCTCGCGCTCGATCGCCGCGGCCTCCTCGAACGCCGTGCTCGCCCCGAAGGTGATCTGGCGCGCCAGCTCAGCGAACGCGGGCGGCAGCCGCGGCAGGTCGAGCAACGGTCCGGCCGCCTGCGCCGGCGGGACCCCCGCCGTGCTGATCTGCTCGACCGTGGGCGCGTCCCGTTCAGCAACGACCCGGTACCGCAGGCCGGGGTGCAGCGACCCGTCGACCAGGGCGATCGAACCGCCCTCGGCTTCGCAGTCCACATTAGACAAGGAGATGTCGATGGGATAGCCGAGGCCGGGCAGCCATACGACGTCGCGCAGATTGGCGATCGTGAACTCCGCGGCGCTTGTCTGCCTCGCCCGGCCCGGTGGCAGCGTCGTCGGGTAGACCACGCCGACGGGCCGGTAGGCGGCGGTGGCCGACCAGGCGACCCCGGTGTAGAGCGACAGCGTCACCAGCCGGACCCGGGCCGGTACCTGCCCGTCGAGCGGCGTGACCCGGAACAGCTCCTCGGCCTCGTTCTCGTGCCAGGCGGAGAGCTCGGGCAGGGGACTCGCCTCGTCCAGCGTCCGTTGTGGAGGCTCGACGAGGTTGCGCGGTTCGAACGCGCCGACCGGGTTGGCCGAGATGACAAGGGCCAGCACGGTGCCGGTGGCCAGCGCCACGGTCAGGGGACGGCCGATCACCGCCCGCAACCAGTGGGCCGGCCCGGCGCGCCCCGAGGCCGTGCGCCGGGCGATCCGGCGGAAGCGCTCCAGGCCCACCCACCCAACTGCGCTGACCGCGACGATGGCGCCGGCGATGAGGCCCGTACGGTCGCCGGTGCCGGCGGTCAGCAGCGTGCCGCCGGTGTAGAGCGCGACGGCACCGACCGGGGCGGCCACGAGCCCCCGGCCGCGCACGCCGACGGTGCGGTCGTGCGGTGCGGGGGGGCCACCGACGGTGCGCAACGCGACCCACACGCCGACGAGCAGGGCCGTCACGACGCCAGGCAGCAGGAACTCGGCAGTGGCCGGCGCGGGCCGGCGGGCCGTGAGCAGCCTCGGCACCGCGTCGCGCATGGCGGTAGCCACGCCGGTACCGGAGGGCACGATCACGAACAGATAGGTCGCCGCCGCGGCCAGGCCGAGGACCACCAGCGCGGTGACCGGCGTCGGTACGCGCAACCGCGCCCCGAGCGAGAAGACCAGCACCGGCACGATGGCGGCGGCAGCGAGCACGGCGGCAGCCGGCCCGCTCCACCCTGCCGACAGACCCAACGCCCCCAGGCCGAGCAGCACCGCCGCCCAGAGGGTCGCGCCCCACCCGATCAGCGCCGGCCCGGAGTTCCCCTTCATGACCTCACCATCCCCGGAAGGAGACGCTGCGGTCCCACCCGCCGAGCAGCGCCTCGGCGCCGGCCCCTCGCAGCACGACCACGCTGCCGGCACCGGCGGCGACCGGACGGCCATCGCCCGCGGCAGACGCGTCCACGGCCAGCACCGCGCCGACCTCAGCCCGGCTCGCCTCCAGCGCCAGGATCGCGACGTCAACCCCGGCGCCGGTGACCACGGCCAGCACATCCAGATCACCCGGCGCCGACAGCGGCCCGGGCAGTGAGTCATCACTGTCCACAAGGGATACATCGGCCAGCGGGGCGAGCACATCATGGGTCGCGCCGGACACCCCGGCGACGGGTCCACCGATCTCGATGTCCAGCCCCCCACGGATGGTCCGCAGCCGTACCGGATGACCCTCGGTGTATCCGGCACGCAGCAGCGATGCCGCCACCTCTACGGCGTCCTCGAAGGCGTCCGCATCGGGATAGGCGGCGGACCGGTCGTCGAGCACCACCGCCAGGTGCGCCCGCGCCGGGTCGGCGTCCTCGCGAACCATGAGCGTGCCGATGCGGGCCGTGGTGGCCCAGTGCACGCGACGCAGGTCGTCGCCCGGCGCATACTCGTGCAGCCCCACGATATCCGTGCCCCCTTGGGCCACCCGCTCCTCGGCGCCGACGTGGCCGCGCCGGGCCCCGGGCGGCATGGCCCGCACCGGCAGCACCCGTGGCAGCACCCGCACGATCACCTGCCCGCCGGTCTCGTTGGTGCGCACCGTGAGACCGGCAAAGCCGTACCGGCGCACGAGCAGAGGGCCGACGGTCAACCGGCCCCGCCGGGCCGTCGGCACTTGATAGGTGGCTGTCAAGCCCTCCCCCGGCTCGACGCGACCGAGCTCCACGTCGACGTCCTGGTCAGCGACGCGCTCCACCGCCTCGGCCCGCATCGCGAACCATCGTCCATCGTGGAGGATCTCGAGCTGCGCCAGGCACTCGCCGTACCGGGGCACCTCCAGCGGTGCGACGGTCCGGCGCGCGGTCAGGCCGCCCGCGAGCCCGAGCGAGGCGGCGTCGACCACGGCGAGCAGGGCCAGCGCCGCGCCGATGCCGGTCAGGCCGGGGTAGCGCCACTGCGCACCCAGACCGAGGCCGGCCACCGCGAGCAGCAGGACCCACCAGCCACGACTCGTGGGACGCACGGTCACGCCGCCTTGGGGCTCGGCACCGGTACGGTGCCCAGCACGCTCGCGATAACCTCCGATGTGGACAGTCCAGCGATGGTCGCCTCACGGGTGAGCAGCAGCCGGTGGGCCAGCACGGGCTCGGCGAGGCGCTGCACGTCACTCGGGATCACGAAGTGGCGGCCCTGCGCCGCGGCGTACACCTGCAGGCAGCTGACCAGCGCACGCAGCGCCCGAGGGCTGGCGCCCAGCCGCAGCCGGGTATCCGCCCGGGTGGCGGCGCCCAGGTCCCGGACGTAGCGCATGAGCGGTTCGGCGACGTGCAGCGCCCGCAGCAGCGCGCTCCACCGCGACACCTCGGTGGGGTTCGAGACGACCGGGACCTGGTCGACCGCCCCCGCCTGGCCGCCGGGACGCATCACCTCCAGCTCCTCCTCGACCGACGGGTAGCCCAGGCTCGTCCGGACGAGGAATCGGTCGAGCTGCGCCTCGGGCAGCCGGTAGGTGCCCTCCATGTCGATCGGGTTCTGGGTGGCGATGACGAGGAACGGGTCGGGCACCGGGTACATCTCGCCGCCGACCGTGACCGTGTGCTCCTGCATCACCTCCAGCAGCGACGACTGGGTCTTCGCCGCGGCCCGGTTGATCTCGTCGGCCAGCACGACGTTGGCAAAGATCGGACCCGGCCGGAAGGTCACCTCGGAGGTGCGGGTGTCGTAGACCGGCGTGCCGGTCACGTCGCTGGGCAGCAGGTCGGGCGTGAACTGGATCCGCCGGCACACACCGCCGAGCGCGGTCGCGAGCGATCGGGCGAGCGTCGTCTTTCCGGTACCCGGCACATCCTCGATGAGCACGTGTCCGCCGGCGAACATGGCCACCAGGGTGAGGTCGACCGCGGGTCGCTTTCCGCGTACGGCGACCTCCACAGCATCGCCCAGGCGGGCATGCAGCGTACGGAATTCGGCGACCTCACGCTCGCCGATGCTGTCGATCGTGGCCGCCGTCATCAACTCTCCTCATGTCGATACATAGATAGACTAGCAGGTCGGGAAGCCCATGGGTGGCGTGCACACCCCGGCGAAGGTGCCGACGGCTGAGAGCACCCAGAGAGCACCGCTGCTGGCCCGGAACGCGATGGTGCCGTCGACGGGAAACGTCGGTTTGGTCGAGCACGGGAAGGCCGTGCCAGCGGAGCCGTTGATGATCGGGGTACAGGTGCCGCCGAAGTTGCTCCAACTCGCCGGCGGGTCGAACTGCACCTCGTAGTAGGTATAGGTGTTCATGCAGGGCAGCGGCGGCGGCTGCGGCGGTAATGGGCCGCAGTTGGGCGGGACGGTCACTGGCGTGACGTCACCGATCACGTTGTCGTTCACCTGTGGCCCGCCAGGGAACCCGTTGGGGTGGGTGTAGGGCACCTGGGCTCGTGGCCTGCCGGCGGCACTGTTGGCGGTGACGGTAATGGTGAAGCTGAGTCCCCAGCATTGCCCGCCGCCACAGGGTGCGGTGATGGTGGTCGGGCCGGGGCCGACGCGCGTGATGGGGGCGGCGCCGGCAGTGCTGATCGTGTAGTCGTCGACGGGCGTGGGCGGTGCGCCCTGCGGGGTGGCGGCGTCGAAGTCGACGGTGATGTCCAGGCTGCTGCCGTTGTTGACCACGTTCGTGACGCGCAGGTTGGCCGGCGGGGTCGGCGCGAGGATGAGCCTGACCATCGGGTTCTCGGCGCTACGCGCGTCGGTCCCGTTGAACCGGACGATGTAGGCGGGGGACTCGCCCGGGGGCACGCTGGTGACCACGGCACTGGTGGCGGGGTAGCTGACACTTCCCGGGCTGGACACCACCTCGAACGTGTCCGCGCGCAGGATGTCGATCGCGTTGCTACCGACCAGCCCGCTCGCGTAGTCCCAGGTGAGGTTGACCCGTGCGTCGTCGGTCGCTACGGCGTGCACATCGATGGCCTTGGCCGCGACCTCGCTCCCGGCGGGCGGCGGGCTGGGCGTCCCCGGTGGGGGTAGTGACCCGCCGGGGACGGTGACCAGATAGGAGTCGGCGCTGCCGGCACAGTTGACCGCGCGGACGAACACCGTGGTGCTGGTGGGCAGGACACCGAGCCTCGCGCTGCGCGCACTCGGCCCCGCGGTAGCGAGCACCTCACCGGTGTCGGCCCGCACGACCTCGAAGCGGTCGACGGCTCCGGTGTACTGCCACCTGATGGTGACTGGTCCGTCACTGGTGTAGGCGAGGTTGACCGGCGGGTCCGGCGGTGTCTGGGAACACGACGGGTTGTCGGGGACGCTGGCCGGATCGGAATCGGCGCTGCCGGCACAGTTGACCGCGCGCACGAGCACCACGGTGCCGGCCGGCAGAGCAACCGACACGCTGCGTGCACCCGGGCCGGCGGTGGCCACCACCTCTGCGGTGTCGACGCGCACGATCTCGTAGCGGTCCACGGTCCCGGTGTGCTGCCAGGTGAGCATGCTCGGTCCGGTTCCGGTGATGGCGAGGTTGGTCGGCGGCTGGGGTGCGCCGCTGGTGCATCGACCGGTGCCTTGCGGCGTGACCGGGTCAGAGCCGGCGCTGCCGCCACAGGTGACGGCGCGGACCAGCACGGCGGTGCCGGCGGGCAGCCCGGTGACCACGGCGCTGCGCTGCTGCGGTCCGGCGACGGTGACCACCTTCGCGGTGTCGGCCCGCACGACCTCGAAGCGGTCGACGGTTCCGGTGTACTGCCAGGTGATCGTGACCCTTCCCTTGGCATCTGTGGCGGCGGCGACGGCGCCGGGCGCCTTCGGGACGCCGGCGTGACACGCGCCGCCCTTGGTGCCTGTGCTGCCGTTGCCGCCGTTGCCACCCTTGTTGCTGCCGCCCTCGTTGCTGCCGGGGTCCTGGGCTGGTAGGTCGTCGGTGATGGGGCCCAGCGGGTGGGTCCGTCCGTCGCCGTCGACGTAGTAGCCGGGGGTGGGGCCTCCGGGGGTCTCGATGAACAGACGGTTGTCGTCGATCACGAGAACGGGCCGGCGCTCGGTGCCGGTATCGATACGGTTCTGGAAGGTGCCGCGCCGGTCGACCACGATGACCAGCCCGTGGTCGCACGGGGTGTAGACCAGCGCGTGATAGACCGCGGGACGGCCGGGTCGATAGCAGCCGTATTTCGCTGTATCAATGACGACAGGAGTGGCGCGGCCGGCGAACAGAAGCAACAGGTTGCGGCGTGGAATAGCCACCGGGACCAGGTCAGCCGGGGCATGTTCGGCCGCGGCCAGCAGCGGCTCACCCGCATCAGGGTCGTCAGGCCCGCCCGGCGGTGCGGTAGGGACCAGCGCGTCTGCCGTCACAGTGAACTCGCCGGTGCCGGTGCCGGTCTGGGTGATGCGGCCGGACTCGCCAGCGAAAATCGTGACCCCGACAGGGTCGTTGGCACTCAGCACGGTGTCGGCCCCGGTACCCGCGATCGTGCGCGGCGCGGCGATGTCGGCCAGGGTGCCGCCCTCGGTGGTGGCCGTCCAGCCCAGGTGGTGCAAGGTGCCGAAAAGGTCCAGGGCCCACACGGTCGGCGTGCTGTCGATCACCGCGTCGGCCAGGGGCACACCCGCACTCCACGCCGTACCGACACGGGTCGGGCTGACCGGATCCAGGCGCACGATCGTACCCCCGGCAAGATCGGCGACGTACAGTTCAGCCCCCGAGAGCAGAACCTTCGTCCGCCCGGCGGCACCGTGGTAGAGGCCCGTCGTGGACAACGTCGCCAAATCGATGAAAGTGACCTCGCCGGTAACCGTGTCCGTGACCACCAACAGCGTGTCGGTCTGCGCTACCTCCAACCCATGCCCCGGCTGCGCAACCGTCAACCGCGTCTCCGGCCGACCCGTGGCCGGATTCACTTCGATCACCTCACCCCGGCTGTCGTCTCCCAACCACGTCAACCCATCAGCCGCCCGCACCACCGTCTGCGCGAAACCCGTACCCAGCAGCACCCCCGCGACCAAGACCACGACAACGCCGAACACGATCAACTCCGCGACGCGCCGCGACACACCGCCCCGGAACCCACCAACGCGCACGCGCGGCGCCCCCGTTGTCACGATCCTGCGCATACCCTCACCTGGCATCGTGTCCTCACCCGGCATCATGGCGCGTGGCGTTCAGGTGTGCAGATCTTGGCAGAGAGTCCGGTGTGGACGGAGTCGACCACGGCGAGCACGCGGAAGCAGTACTGCGGGGCCTTCGGGTCAAGGCCGGTAATCACGATCTCGGTCTGGCCCGTCGGAGCGAGGTGCGAGGCTACCAGGGTGTCGTCGCTGGCGATCTCGCTGACGACGAACGTCGCCTGACCGCCCGTCGGATCGATCCAGGCCAGCCTGACCGTGTCGCCTTCATCGCGAAGACTCGTGACCAGAATGACCTGGGGCGGTGGACCGTCCGTCGTCGCGCTCCCCGCGGACGCGGCCCCGTCGGCGCCGCTGGCGGGACGCTTGTCGAACCCGTGCCAGGCGAGTCCGAATGCGGCGCCACCGACCAACGCGAGGACCGGCAGCACGACGCCCCACCGAGGACGCCGACGTCGATCGATGTCGGCACGCTCGCTCCGGTCCGGCCTGGGCGGGCGCCGCACGGGCTGGGGCGCGGGGATGACCTGTGTGGCGTGGGGCCCGGGCCTGCCCCTGACCGGCCGAGTTGCCGGCGTTGGGGCCAGCAGCGCCCGGTTCCGACCGGGCGAGGGGGCTGAGGAGGACCCCCCGCGGACCCGCGGCGGCGCCTCGGCCGGCACTGCCGGGCGGGACTTCGACGTCGAAGAGGGCGGCACCACCTCGCGCACGTGGACCCGAGGGGGCACCGCTTCAGACGGCGGCACCGCTTCAGACGGCAGCTGTGCTGCGCCAGGCGGTGACGGTGCCTCGTCGGGAGGTGGCTGTGCTGCGCCAGGCGGTGGTGCCTCCTCGGGAGGCGGTGCCGCGTCAGCACGAGGCGGTGCCTCGTCGCGTGGTGGTGCCGGATCGGCGGGCCTCGGCGGGCCGACCGGATCCGGCGCCGATTCGGTCCCGTCCAGGGTGGGGCTGCTGGCCCAGCCAGGGCGGTCGTCGTCTGGCCCAGCAGCGAGATCGATGGGTTCTGAGTGTGCCCGGCGCAGCTCGGCGAGCCAGCCGGAGTCGTCCGGCCGGAGTTGCTCGACGATCTCCGGCCCGTCGTCGGACCTGCGCTTGGCCATCGCTACCCCCTCTGCGGGAGGCCCTCAGGTCTGCGCCGCGGCGGTGGTCCCCATCAGATGTGCTTCGACGGTAGCTGATGCGACCGCTTCCGGACGAGATGGAAGCTTCCAGGCCGGGGAGACCGAAATGCTCGCTCTGATCTTGGAAGCGCTCGGCGCGGTACGCAGGTTACCTGACGAGCAGGATCATCTGGGGGAAGGTGTACCTGCAGTTGAGGTTCGCCGGTCCAAGCAGGGCGCCGCCGCGCCCGCTTGCGCGATTCCACAGCCTCACGGTGAAGCGTGCATATAGGGCGAACCATGCTCCGCTCATGCGGCACGGTGACTCGTGCCGACTCCACGCAGGCCCCGACGGCATCGCAGACATGCCGTCGGGCGGCACCAGGGTGTTGGGCACCGGGCCCACCGCACGGTTGGACCGCTCGCGGTGCCCGCCGAGGGCCAGCGCGGGTCCACCGCCGTAGGTCGTCGGTCAACGTCAGGGGACCTTGTAGCTCACGACCGCGAGGTCCGTGAGGCTCTTATACGTGTAGATTGAATACCAGAATTCGATGGTGGCGGTGATCGTGACGCCGGAGCAGGTCCCATTGCAGGCCAGGGTGTACGGCCCGGCCGAGGTTGCCCAGTACCCGTCCGAGCTCTGGGCGGTGGTGCCCTTGTCGGTGGTGACCGTCACGGTGAAGCCGGTTACCGGCCCGAAGCAGTACCCCTGACTGCCCCCGCACCCCGTGGTGGTCTGGCCACCGGGGATGATGGTCCAGTTGACGCTGACCGTCAGGCTGGTCGCGTTCACGGTCGGGGTGATCGTGACGTTGTCGGCGGAGCCGGGCCCCTTCTTCACGACCGTCACCGGGTTGCTGGGATCGGAGGCCGCCCGGCCCGCGGCGGAGTGGGCCTCGACCACGGAGCGGACCGTGATTCCCAGCGCCAGGCCCGTGATGGTGGCCGAGACCGCGTTGCCGGGGATGCCGGAGTTGACGACCGTGGCGGTCCCATCGGAGGTGCGCACGACGTACTCGTCGACCCCGTCCGCCGGCGTCCACGACACCTTCACGGTGCCGTCGTCGATGGCCTGTGCCTTCACCCCGGACGGCGTCGCCGGCGGTTTCGGTGGATCCTGTTGCTTCTGCGGTTTGGGCTTCGACCCGGGCGGGGGTTGGGCGGCCGGCTGACCAGTCGTCGGGGGCGGTGGTGCGGCGACCGTCGGCAAGGCGGCGATCGTCGGCAGGGAGGCGGGCAGCGGCTGGGACTGATCGCGCAGGACGAGCGGCCCGGTCACGCCGTCGGCGCCCACGATGGCACCACGGTCCGCGCCGCTCACGGTGGCGAAGAGTCCATCGTGGAGGGCGACGAGGATGGGGTCGCCCGTTCCCAACGCGAGAGCGGGCGGCACGTACTGGCCTGAGGAGTCCACCGCGATGACCCGGCCGACCCCTCGACAGGGCACCCAGGCCATGCCTGCCGCGACCTCGGGCACCAAGGGTTGGTCGCAGCCGTACGGCGTGAGGTCCACCAGTCGCATGCCCGAGCCGGTGATCAGCAGCAGGGTCCGGCTGCCGGTCAAGGTCACCGGGACCAGATCGGCCGGGCTATGTGCCGGGCGCTGTGCCGCGTTCGGCACCACGGGAAACGTGATGGTGGTGTCGGCGTCGGTGCCCACCCGCGCCGCCACGCCCGCCGCCGGGGACACGATCGTGACTCCGCGGTCGTGCGCGACCAGGGCAGTGCCCGTGCCGGCCTCGGACACCCGGATCGGTGCGGTGGCGTCGACCAACCCGTCCGACGTCCACATCAGACGGTGGAGCAGGCCGGCCTCCAGCGCCCATACCGTGCCCTCTCCATCGACTGCGGCATCGACCAGCGCTATCCCCGCCGTCCAGGGCGTCCCGACCGCGCGCGCATCGGCGGCATCCAGCCGGACGATCGTGCCCCGGGCCCAGTCTGCGACGTACACCTCGGTCCCGTGGAGAAGCACCGTCGCAGCCGCGCCGGCGCCCGGGAAACGCCCCCGGATTGCCGAGGTCGCCGCATCGACGATCGTAACGGTTCCAGTGCCATCGATAGCGACCAGCAGCTCGTCGTTCTCGACCAGGCGGAGCCCGGCTCCGGGCGCGGCCACGACCAGCCGGGCGACCGCGCGTCCGGTCGCGATGTCGACCTGCACCGCCTCGCCCGTCGCGGGGTCGGCCATCCAGGCGTAGCCGCCGGCAACCCCGGCGTCGGCGGGTGGCGGTTGGTGCTGGACGTCGCGGGTCGCCAGCAGGGCGGCCACCGAACCGGCGACCACCATGACGGCGACGAACACCACGGCAGAGGTCGGGATGCGGCGCCCCGGAGCACGTACGGGTGGCCGAGGCCGCACCACCGGGGGTTCTGTCTGCGTCACCATGCGGATCGGCCTCCCTTACGCCACTGCCCGGTCGCCGACCACCGGGTCGGGGTCGTCGTCAACCGCCGCCTCTGTCCACGGTGGACGCCCGTCGTCTGACCACTGCGTCTCGGCGCTCGTCCATCCGCGCGAACGGCCGACCGACGACTCGCCGCCGCCGTGCATGGCTGCGGCCATCGGCACGGTCGGCATCCCGCCGGCTATCGGGTTGGACCCGCCGGCGGCGGCGCTGGTCGAGACGAGGTGGGTGGACTGCTCAGGGGGCACCGCCGGCGGGGAACCTCCGAGCGGTGACAGCGGCGTCTGGTCCGCGGAGGCAGCCCCGCTGTCCGCATTGTCCGGCTCGGTGATGGGCTCCGGCTTGGGGAGCGGCGCGTTCCACACCTTCTGCTCGACGAGAAAGTACTTGAGGGACAGTTCCGCGACGAGCTTCACCAGCCGGGCGGCGATGCGCAGTTGCTCGCTCTGCGACGGGGTGTAGCCCAGACTCGCAGTGATGATCCCGGTGACGTCGTAGATCGCGTCCGCGGGTGGTGGCGGGGCCTCCGCCTGCTGCTGGGCCACGGCGAGCATCGTCGACATCATCGAAAGGCCGGACTGCATCTTTTGCGCCTTGGCCGCGATCGCCTCAGCCTGGTCCATGACCGGAAGCACCTCGCGCTCGAACTCGTCGTAGGTGCGGCCCTCCCAGACCGCCTTGGCCTGGGTGAGGACCGTGCGCAGCTCCTTGGCGACCTGGTCGATGCAGGAGGTGGCCGTGTTCCAACTGGCGGCTACCTTCTGCACCTGCTCCTCGTCGCCGGCCATGAGCTGGGTATGCAGGAGGGTCGGGTCGACCGCGCGGTAGCGCGCGTAGTACTCGTCGATGGGCCCATGGTCGGCGGCGGGCACCTCGGCGAGCCACCCGTCCGGCCCGAGCAGGACACTCGTGTCCCCGACGTCACTGGTCATGCTCCGACCGCCCCCGCGGCACCCGTCGCGCCGGCGTCGCGCGCGTCGGCCTCGATCGCGAGCAGGTCTGGGTCGAGCATCCGGGACAGCAGGGCGGTGTCGACCTCGATCCCGTTCCGGAATGCCGCCATGACCTCCTCGTTGCGATCCACGACCGCCATCAGCTCCCACATCAGGCTCTGGACCTTCGTGCCGAGGTCGTCGATGACCGCCTGGTGGTCGTGGACGGACTTCTGCCCGTCCTCGAAGTCGCCGAGCTTGGGCACTTCGGCCTGCTGGATCGCGTTGGCGGCCTTGTCGATGGTGTCCAGCAGCGGGGCGAGCCGGTTGAGCCGGATCTCGTCCACCGTTCCGATGTCGTCGACTCTTACGCGCGGTGAGGTCACGTCATCCTCCAGTCGTGTCGGGCGTCGCGTCCGGCGCGGTCCTGCCCTGCTCGGTCGTGTCCAACGGAGGCCGGGAGGGCTCCGAGATACCGAGGAAGGCCCGGGCGGCCACCGGGTCCAGCACCGGTCCGGTCCGCAGCAGGTCGAGGAAGGCGGCCGGCACGGCCTGAACCGCAGCCCCTCCGTAGCCGAGCGAGGCCTGGACCGCGGCGGTGTCGACGCGGGGAAGCGCATAGCGCATGCCCTGGTCGGTGACGACGTAGGTCAGACCCTGCGCCTGAGATCCCTCCGGCACCAGGGTGCGGACGAGCGCCGCGTGGCCTGGGGACAGCGACACCCGGTCGGCGAGTGGCGCGGCGGATGGCGTGGCCCGGTCGAGGTACGGGACGTCCTCGGTCCGCTGCTGGAACGACTGCACGGTGACCGGGCGGTCGACGTCCGTCCCTCCGTGGTAGACCGTGCAGACCATCGCGACCCGGTCGCCGGCCCCGGCGACGATCGGCAGTTGGCTCGGTAGGTCCGCCGGCTCCGGGCTGGCGTCCTGGGCCAGCACCCGACCCACTTCTGACGCCGACGTCTGGGTGACCGGCCGGCCGGTGTTGGCCCACAGCATGGCGGTGAGCTGCCCGACCGGGGCGAGGCCATCGGGCACCATGACGTAGGTCTCGCCTCCGGCCTGGAAGATCTGGCCCACGGTCGTTGGCTTGCCGTCGACCACATAGGGGGTGGGCTGACCGGCGCCGGGCACGTCGAGAGGGCGCAGGGTCGGGCCGGCTGGGATGGCGTTGAGCAGCGCCGTCGACACCAGCGCGGGCTGCACCCCGGCCCAGGTGAGCGCCGCGAGCGCCGCCTGGTCGGGTATCTGCAGCCGGTGCCCCCGCCAGAGCAGGAACCGGTCACTGCCGGTCGTGACCAGCAGGCCGTCGAGGTCGCCCGTTTCGCGGCCACCGGACGGAGTCCCACCCACGAGTACGTGGGTGGCGACATCGAGCTGATCGGCGGATCGGGGCGCGCTGCACACGCTCCACGGCAGACCGACCAGCGCCTTCTTGTCCGGCAGGGTGGAGGGGGCATCAGGGATGCCCACGGGGCGTCCGCGGGACACGTCACGCAACGACGCCTGCGACAGCGTCTTTGTCTGTGGGCTCTCCTGCCCGAGGATCAGCCGGGCCGAGGTCCAGTTCGCGACCGGGTGGAGCAGGCCGTCGACGAACACGTAGAGCGCGCCGGTCTCCCGCTCCTCGATGATGGTGTTCTCGGTCGGCTTTCCACCGCCCGGGAACATGAAGCCGAACGCGGTGAAGCCGGCGACGACGAGCAGCGCGACCACGATGCCGCTGAACAGCGCGACTCCGAACCGGCGCATCGGCAGCTCGTTGGTCTCGGGCTCACCGGAGAGCACCGCGGAGACGATGCGCCGGTTCAGGAACTGGTACGCCTGGTGCTGCTCCTGCCGATTCCACATTGGACTGCTGCACCTCCCGTGCCAGCCCGGCGGCGCTGACAGCGCTGGGCTCGGGGGCGTTCTCGGCGGGCCTGCCTTCCGCGACAGCCTATGCGCCACGGGCTGGCGACGGACAGCGTCGACCAGGCGGCCCGGAAGCTTCCGCACATTCCCATGGCGAGTGGTCGCCGCCGGAATGTTCCTCGCTCTGGCCAAGCCAGACCACATCCATCCCTGTACGACCTACGATCATCGTCCAGGCAGCAGCGTCGGCCGAAGGGAGAAGCCAATGGGCGCTTGGGACCTTGGCAGCACGGGCACGGACGCTGCCGGGGCGGTCACTGTGGTCGTCGGCGCCGACGGGATGGCGGAGTCCATCCGGGTCCATCCGAACTGGCGTGGGCTCGTCGGGTCAGCGGGGTTCGCTGCTGCGGTGACCGAGGCCGGTCGGGCCGCGGTGCATGCCCAACCGGACCCTCCGGCGGCGCACACGCGTCCGTGGGATGGGCTCGACGACCCCCGGAACAGGTCCTCGCTCCGCCCGCAGTCGTCACCCGCGCGTCGAGTCGCATTCCCGGCATCCTCGGCGCGCGCCGAGGACATCTGGCTGGCCGTCCACGCTGCGGAGAGGCTCGTGAACTGCTTCGAGAGCAGCGTGGACGTGGGCCACGCCCGGCTGGGACGGCTGACGCTGAGACTCGACGCGTCGGGTGCCGTCGTATGCGAAGCGGACGCCGAGTGGGTCGGCCAGCAGGGAACCGACGGGCTCGCCTCCGCGCTCGCATCCGCGCTCGCCTCACTGCGCGCGACCCGGGACGAGACCGAGGCGGCGTGGGACGCCGCCGTGGCTGCTGTCGCGAGGCTGGGCCACCCAGCCCCCAGCCGAGAAGACGGGTGAACCAGGCATGGGTCAGGAGGTGGGTTCCTCACAGGACCGGGAGGTCACTGCCCGAGAACTCCGGATGAAGCTGGAGTGGTATGTATGGCAATACTTCGCTTGGCTGGCGTTGGCACCGTGGGCGGACGAGGCGTTTAACCATGTGCGAACACTGCTGGTCCCCGGCGCGCCAACCACTCGCTCCGGGGCCGACCACTACAGGCCTGATGACTACATCATGCTCAGGCCCTTTGCCCAGCAGCTCGGGCAGATTCGCACACGCATCGAGACACTGGCGGGCGGCGCGGGCCAGACGGCGCGGCACGGTGCAGAACGACTGGTTGACGTCATTGGCATCATGCTCGAAACCCGAGCCGTTCAAGGGGCCCTCCTGGAGACCATCGATCCCGAGCCCTGAGTACGGAATGACGCGCAGTCGAGGAGGCGGCCATGGGAGGGCATGAACAAGCGACCGCCCCTTCCCCATCGTGGACCTACCCGCGCCTGGTAGGGCTCCACGGCGGGATCGCGCAGTTTGAGGACGTCAGGGCAGAGTGGGCTCCCGGCGGACTCCTGAACGAAAACCAGATCAGGAGATACCTCGACGAGGACCCGGTTCCCGACTACTTCAAAGCCACGGCCCTGCAGTCGTACACCGTCGGCCTCATGCAGGGTCTCGGCGACCGATGGAAGAACGCGGCCCAATCCTGGAACAAAGGCATCAGCAAGGGTGCGCTTTCAACGGCCGAGATATTCTTTACCGAGCTGACGAACTTCATCGGTTTGCATCAGCCCGGCAAGTTGGTGCCACATCGGGGCACGCAGGCGGGTCAGGACGCTGGAGCGAAGGACGACGAGCAGAACTATCTGTTCGACCTCAGTCGCTGGGATTGGGAGTTTCCGGAGAAGGCGCAGCCCGACGACAGCAGTGGCGACTACAAGGGGTGGAAACTCCTCGAGTCACGGTTCCAGGTCCGCCAGACCTCTTACGAAGTCATGCGAACCATCGGAACGGACCTGGGGGCCCGTACCGATCTCGGGAGCGAGGTCGGTGCCGTTGGGCTGCGGCGGCGGTTCCACAGTTGGCTCGCGAGCGAGCATGGGCGCTACGACCGCGAGTGGGGAGCCGGGACCGAGGAGCGTCTGGCCGGCCCTTCGGGCGACAGCTGGGACAAGCTGATGGACGGCACCGGCACGATCGAGAAAACAGGAGACATGCGCGAAGCGGCGCCCTGGGCGTTTGGTGGAGCGTACGCGGCGTACCTGGCGGTGCTTCCTCCCCAGGCAACGCAGGACCGGGCATGCACGACGTTGTGTGGCAGTGTCGCCGAGGCGATCGACGCGTTGCGGGGCCTTGTCCTAGCCTACCGAAAGTCCACCCTCAATGTGATCGTCGCTCGTCTCGTCTTTATTCTTAACGCCATCGCAGCCTTTCAGGACCTGGCGAGGTACCACGAGAACGGCTTCCTTCGATTCATCGGCATTGCACGTTCCATTCTCACGGGCGATTGGATCTCGGCGGGCATGAGCAGCATTGACGCGATGCTCGACCGGCCGTCCAAGGATGCCATCCTGCGACGCTTCGCCAGCAACTACTGGTCCTTCTCGAACACGTCCCGAGACTGGACGGCAGCGCGGGCGGCACTCATCGACAAGCAGTACGTCGTCGTTCATACCCTCAACACCATGCTCGACGACATGCGCGCCATGCCGCGGGCTTTCCAGCGGGGCAGCGGCGTGGACCCACCGACCTTTTTCTGGCGTGACTGGACGGAGGTCGAGTACGGGCAACGCGAGTACGAACGCCTCTCAGGCCGGCGACACGAGCTCGGTGACTACGATGACGACGCCTTGCCATACGCCGGATCAGCGAGCGGATCGCCGACCATGGCAGATCTGACACAGAGGTTCCGATACGCTCACTCGGTCTTCGACCCAACAGCCCACAGGCGCATGCGCGAGTTGTTCGATGCGTACCTAAACGCGGAGGGCAAGCCGGCGGCGGAGAGAAAGCAGCCTGCTTCGGCGACACCGCAGCCGTAGTCGGAGGCGGACGCGTCGAACGAGTCGACGAGTAGGTCAAGCGCGGTCCGCCGCGGACACGGCCCGCGCGGCTGACGGCTCTGTCCTTTGGCGGCGGCACCTATCGGTTCAGCCGCCCCGCACGTCTGCCCCTGCAGTCCCCCAGCCGTGGCGCGGCCAGCGTCAGTCTGGGCTCGGTCCAGCCGGTGGGTCGGGTGCGGGTTGCTCCGCCGCCCGTTGTTCCTCGCGAAGTTCCCGGCCCAGTTCGAGAGTGTCGTGAATCCTCTGGCCGGCGGGGCTG
The DNA here is from genome assembly GCA_036557785.1 of Micromonosporaceae bacterium. Taxonomy (GTDB): domain Bacteria; phylum Actinomycetota; class Actinomycetes; order Mycobacteriales; family Micromonosporaceae; genus DATBGZ01. The sequence goes on along the minus strand of DATBGZ010000056.1, from coordinate 35,036 downwards.
GTCAGAGTATTGGGGTTCTTCCGACCAACGCCGGCGTCCCAGTCCCCCGACCTGAGCCTCCACTCGCGGTCCTGCTCGCTGTAGTAAACGCCCGGATAGGCCGGCCAGTCAGTGTCCCGCTCGAACAGGTCGTGCTGGACGACGCTCTCCTCGGTGGAGCCGTCCGGCCGCAGGTGCGGACTTGGCGCCAAGCCCTTCTGGAACCTCACTGCGAACGCCTCGTAGGCGGCGACATCACCGTACCGCGACCCATTCGTGAGCAGGGTCTGCTTGTTCTTGTTGTAGGCGGCAAAGGCGGGTCTTGTGCCGAGGTAGTACGTATAGCACCAGTGAACCGCGTTATATATAGCACTGGAGAGCACGGCAACGGCCGCTGCAAAGGCGGCCAGATTGGTGCGTGCCAGCCAAGCCAGCATCGCGTACGCCGAGATCTCCGTAATCTTGATGAGAAGGTTGATGAAGAAGTTCTCGATGATCTCTGCGAGCCCGATGTACCCAGCCAGGTAGTCGTTGAACGTGCTTCCGACGACGGTCAACCCAAAGATCGTGCGGTACACCCTCTCCTCAAATGCAGTGGTCTTGTCCTTCGTCTTACTCATGAACTCGTAGAACGCCATCCCCGGATACTGTTGGTTCGCGGGGGTGAGGGTATCGCTTCCGTCAGCGGTGCCGCCGTCCCGACGTGGATTCCACCAGCCGACGTCACCAAGGTTCCGCGCAAAGTCGGTGGGGAAGCTCGGCCCGATCTTCGTCTTGAGATAGAACCGCGAGAAACTGGTCCCGCGCAGCGGGTAGGTGTTTGCCTGAATGTTGTGCACGTCGAGCTTGTATTCATCGAGCTTCGCATCTGGCGGGAGTTCTAAACTCGACTTGAAGTCATCGACGCGTGTCTTCAGATACTCGACGCCCATGACCTTGTCGTACTTCGCCGCGAAGTCACGACGCTCGTCGATCGCGAAGGCCTCGGCGTCATCGTGGGCAAGGTCGATCGTGTCCCGGAAGCTCAGGTTACCTGGGCCCCCGTCAGCGGCTTCCGTGCCGCCGCCGAGCGCCGCTATCCAGGTGACCGACGGGCTGTTGAACGCGAACGTGCTCAACCCGTCTGCGTAGTTCATGATGATCTCCGTGCGGAGGTGGATCTGCCGGAGAACCTTGACGTCGTTCAGGATCATCTCGCCGATGACCCAGTCGCCATCGCCCAGGTCGTCCAGAAACACCCGCATGTAGCGAATATGCTCGCCGCCGACCTTCGCCATGTAGTTCAACCCGGGCAGGTCGGGGAACAGTTGGCCAATCTGGACCGCGGCGTCCTGAAACCGTTTGTAATGGTCCTCGACCCGGCCGTAGATTTCCTGCACCCCGGCCCGGGCCTCGGCATATGTGCTCCACTTGACCGCCATGGCTACGGCCCCGGCGGAAGTTCTTGTGCGAGGCGTGCTGGCAGCATGGGCTCGATCGCCTCCAATTCGACGTCGTCTAGTTTGGCCAGCCCGAGCCGCTGGTCGTACCGGTACGCCACGTCCACGAGGCTGATCGTCTCCGCGTCCGCCTTCAGATGCTCCAGACATGACCGGGCGAGAGTGAGGAGATTCTCGTTCAGGTACACCTGGGCCTCCACGAAGCCGGGAATGAGCTTGAAGTGCTTTCCGGCCAGAACGACCTCGTGCTCCCCGACCGGCGCCTCCCCCGGCGTCATGGGCCCCTCGACGCCGCCCAACGGGGTGAGTGCTCGCCGGAATGTCAGCGCGTTGTAGGCCATTTCGATCGCTGCCGTGTCCTCCATGAGCAGCACCAGTCCGAAGGCCAGGGTCTTGAGGGTCTCGAAGTCGACGACGAGCTGCTCTTTGGAGTACCCAGAGCCGTAGCCGAGGTTTACGCCCGCGGTCGAGGCGGCGTCCTGCCCCATCGCGTCACCGCTTCCAAGCCTTGAATCTGCCTCGCGCCGAAGCCAGCGCCGCCGCGAGGTTTTCGTTGAGCTGAGCCGTGTTCTGCCGACTGACCCAGCCTGGGTCGGCCTGGCAGGTCGCCACACCGGCAAGGTCGATCGTCACCGTCAGCTTCCCTTGCGCCGCGACTCCGCTCGACTCTCCCGTCGTGAGCGCGGCTCGGAGGTCATCCGATTCGGTCGCCGCGGACATCGAGGCGGTCGGGAATGGCGGGCGTGGGCCGCGCGCCTGCATCCAGGACGGTGGCGCGGCGGTCCCGTCAAGGTACTCCAGCACCTCGCGGAGGCGGCGGTCCAAGCCGGTCTTCTCGGCGACTTTCGCCCACGCCATGACGCCTGCCTGCACGGCGTTCTGGCAAGCCTCGGTCACGGCGCCCGCGAACCGCTCGGCGCCGACGAGCAGCCGCCAGTCGGAGCTCAGCTCGATGGATCCCAGGACACCGTCAGCATCCGTCGATGCCCGGACACTTCCGGTCGCGTCCGTGGCCGTGGCAGCCCAGGTACTGGCCGCGACAGCTCTCGACTCCTCCGTCAGGTCGTGCAGAGCCCACTGGGCGGACTCGGCCCTCTTCATCAGGCTCTCGAGCTCCGCGAGCTCAGGTGCCAGCTCCATCGCCCGCTACCTTTCTTAGACGAATATCGATTCATATCTCTTTCTAGTGCTGACCGGGGTGCCAGCCTCGCTGCCGGCCTCGGCGGGTGATCGGGACCGCGACGAGCACGGCGATGGCAGCCAAGGCGCCCGCGCCCACGACCCAGGGCGCGGCAGCGCCAACCGGGTCGTGCTGCATCGGCGCTGCGGCCGGCGGGACGACCCACCCGGACGGCTGGGGCGCCAGTGCCGTGGCGACGGTCAGGACGCCCACCGCCCGGGCGGGGTCGACCACACCGTGGCCGATCTCGGGGTCCCACGCTCGCCCTTGCGACGCGGTGAGCATGATCCGGTCGGCCACCTCCTCCGGGGACAGGGACCGGTTGTTCGCGCGCACGAGCGCGGCGACCCCTGAGACGTACGCGGCGGCAAAGCTCGTACCGCCCGCCTCGCTGTAGAGGAAGCCGGCGCCGGCGGCCGACGGGCCGGAGATGCGCACTCCGGGCGCGGCCACGTCGACGTAGTCTCCGCTGCTGGAACTGCTGACGCGCTGGTCCTGCTGGTCGGTGCCCGCGACAGCGATCACCCCGTCGTAGGCCGCCGGGTAGGCGACCTGTCCGTCGTCGGCGGTACCGCCCTCGTTGCCCGCAGCCGCCACGAGGACGACCCCCGCATCCAGCGCGCTGCGGATCGCCGTCTCGAGCTTGGGCGACGGCGCTGTGGTCAGCGACATATTGATGACCTCGGCACCCTGGTCGACGGCCCACCCGATCGCGTCCGCGATGCGATCGGAGAGGCTCGTGTCGGAGGACCGCTGTTCGTCGCGCAGGACGCGCACCGGCAGGATCGTGGCGTCCGGCGCGACCCCGGCGAACCGGTAGCCGTTGCTGACCGTCGCCCGGCCGGCGATGATCCCGGCAACGAGTGTGCCGTGCCCGTTCTCGTCGCACTGGCCGGTGCTGTCGAGCAGGAAGTCGCGACCCGTCAGGACCTTGCCGGCGAGCGCGGGGTGCGTCGGCGACACACCCGAGTCGATGACTGCCACCGTCACCCCCGCCCCCCTCGTCAGCGGCCAGGCCAGGTCCGGGCGCAGCCGCGTGAATCCCCACACCGGCTCCTGCAGCGGGTTGGTGACCACCGGCAGGTTGCACGCCTGGGCGCCGGCGGCCCGAGCTGGAAGTCCAGCGACAAGCGACAATGGCAGCACCACCAGGGCGCCGACCGCCGAGAGCAGCAGGCGTACGGTCCACTGTGGAGCGCGGTGCTCTGCCATCGGCGGGATTCCCTCAGCGGTTGCTCGTGAAGAGCTGCCGGGCCTGGGCATCCGCGTCGATGGACCCTTGCATGATCTTCTTGGCCACCGTGCCCAGCGCGTCGCAGGTGGCCGCCAAGTTCTTGAGCGCCTGGCAGTAAGGGGTCAGGCTCTCGTCCCGGAAGGCGACCAGGGTCTGGTCGTTCACGTGCTGGAATGCGGTGATGATCTTCGACTCAATCGCGTGTGCCGCGTCCGCCACCGTCTGTCCGTTGGTCTGCAACTGCTCGGCTGAGGCAAACGCCCCGGGGATGTCGCCGATATAGACGTCGTACGCCATTGGAAAGAACCTCCGAGAGGGTTAGGGCCCGCCGCCGGGTCGGCCGACCCGGCGGTCGCGATGGCCGCGTCAGGCGACGCCGGCGACGGTCTCGCCCGAGGAGATGAGCTGCAGGTAGCCGCCGGCGCCCGCCTGGGCCGGCGCGGCTGTCGGTGTGGCGGCATGGCCGATCTGCGACTCCGTCTCGTGGAGGACCTTCTCGCCGTGGGCGGTCGCCTCCTCGATGCTGACGCCCCACTTGTCGAGCTGTGTCTTGATCTCCTGGATGTTCTGCTGCTCAGCCAGGAACGCCTGGTTGAACTGCTCCATGAGCTGCTGGTGCCGGTCGGAGGTCTTCGCGCTCTGCCACACCTGGTACAGGTCCCCAGCGGTGCGTTTGATCGCCTCGAACTCGTCCTGGAGGTCGCTGTGCGCGGCAAGGCACATCTCTGCCGCGTCCTGCACCGCCTGTCGGTCGGTAGTCTGCCCACCCGTCGACATATTCACCGCCTTTAACCTAGCCGGCAACGCGTCGCCGGCAGAGTCGGTACTTCATCCAACGTGATCCTAAGTTCGATGCCCGCCGTGAGGAACGAATGGACGCCGCTGGCCGGAAGCTTCCGCCGACGCCGACCTCGGCTGATGAGCACCGTCAGGCGCTGTCCTCGAGCCAGGCGGTCTGCACCAAGTTGACCCCGTCGCTGCGCCGTACGAGCATGCCGCGCCCCGGCGGTTGTGGGCTGGGCTTGACGTTGCCGACCAGCACGCCCTCCTGCCGGTTGCCTGACATCAGGAATCCCGGCGCGTCGAGCTCGCGCAGCTTGCCTAGGATCGCGTCCATCGACGCTCGTGAGGCACCGCCGGAGCGCCGGGCCACGATGACGTGCATGCCGACGTCGCGAGCCTGCGGGATCAGCGGGCCCAGTGGCGCGAGCGGGTTGTTCGACAGCCCACCGGTCGCCACGAGGTCGTAGTCGTCGACGATGAAGAAGATGTCGGGACCCGACCACCAGGACCGGCTGCGCAGTTGCTCGGTCGTCACGTCGGGGCCGGGCAGGCGGGTCATCAGCGCGTCGACGATGCCGGTGGCCATCTTCGTGGTGGCCTGCGCGGACGGCACGTACTCCACGAGGTACTCCTTGGGGACCACGCCGAGCAGGGTGCGTCGGTAGTCGACGACCACCAGCTTGGCCTGTTCCGGCGTGCGGTGCTCGACGACGTTGCGAGCGATCAGCCGCAGCAGGTTGGTCTTTCCACACTCGGCCTCGCCATAGATCGCCAGATGGATGTCCGTGTCTGGCTCGAAGTAGACGGGCGCGAGTCGGGACTCGTTGATGCCGATCGCGATGGCCGGCGCCGGGCGGTCCGCCGCCTTCCCCAGTTCCGCCACGGGCAGCATGCGGGGCAGCAGTCGGACCCGCGGCGCGGGCTGGTCCGGCCACGCCTTGGCGACCTGCTGGACGAGGCTCGCGGTGGCGTCGGGCAGCCCCGAGTCGCCGGGCGATTCGTCGATGCGGGGGACGGCCGCCAGGAAGTGCATCCGATTCCGGGACAGGCCACGGCCGGGCACACCGACTGGCACGGCCGACGCCGCCCGGCGGTTGATCTCGGAGTCGCTCGGGTCACCGAGGCGCAGCTCGAGCTTGCTTCCGTAGAACTCGCGCATGTTGAACCGGATCTCGCCCCACCGGTTGGCGGTCAGGATGACGTGGATGCCGAAGCCCAGCGACCGGGTCGCGATCGTGTTGATGGCGGCGTCCAGGTCCTCGTGCTCCTCGCGCAGCAGCCCGTAGCCGTCAATGACCAGGAACACGTCGCCGAAAGGGTCGTCCGCGAACTCGCCCTGCTCGCGACGGTCGCGGTATTCGTCGATGGATGCGACGCCGGCCGCCGCGAAGCGTGCCTCGCGCTCCTCGACGAGCGAGCTGATCTCGGCCACGGTGCGCCGCACCGCCTCGGCATTCTGCCGGATGGCCACTCCCGACACGTGCGGCAACCCTTCGAGTGCGCGCAGAGCACCCCCACCGAGATCGATGCATAGGAACTGCACTTCCCGCGGGCTGTGGGTCAGCGCCAGCGCCGCGACGAGTGTGCGCAGCAACGTGCTCTTTCCCGAACGGGGCCCGCCGATGATGGCCACATTGCCCGCGGCCCCGGACAGGTTCACCGCCAGTGGGTCGCGGCGCTGCTCGAACGGGCGGTCCTCGATGCCCACCGGCACGGCCAGGCGCAGGCTGCGGCGCCACCCCGGTGCGTACAGCCCACGACGCCCATCGATGGTGAGCTGGCCGAGCAGCTCGGACAGTGGCGGCGCGGCGCCCAGCGGGGGCAGCCAGACCTGGTGCGCGGGCGGGCCCTGATCCTTGAGCTTGGCGAGGATGACATCGAGCATGCTGACCGTACGTCCGCCCGCGTCCTCCTCCGGTGGCTCTGCCGCGGCGTGCTCGTCGTGCTGCTGCTCGGGCTGGAACGCGACGCTGTAGGGGACGACCTGCCTGCCCGCTCCGGTCGTGGTGCTGCGCGCGTATGCGCGCGGGCGGTACGGGCCGGAGACGTACGCGGCCCGGAAACGGCGCATGACCTGGGTGCCGACCTTGAGGTAGCCGTGGCCGGGCGCATTGGGCAGCTCGTACGCGTCGGGCACCCCGAGCACCACCCGGCTCTCCATGGGGGAGAACGTGCGCAGACCGATGCGGTAGGAGAGGTGGTTGTCCAGACCGCGCAGCCGACCCTCCTCCAGTTGTTGACTGGCGAGCAATAGATGCACGCCGAGCGATCGCCCGAGGCGGCCGATCATCACGAACAGCTCGATGAAGTCGGGCTTGTTGGCCAGCAGCTCGCTGAACTCGTCGCAGATGATGAGCAGGCTGGGCAGTGGCGGGAGCTGTTCACCGGCCTGCCGGGCCAGCTCGTACTCGTGCCGGGAGACGTAGTTGCCGGCGGCCCGCAGCAGCTCCTGGCGGCGGACCAGCTCGCCGGAGATGGCGTCCTGCATGCGGTCCACCATGGACAGTTCCTCAGCCAGGTTGGTGATGACCGCGCTGACGTGGGGCAGCACGTCCATGGACGCGAAGGTGGCGCCGCCCTTGAAGTCGACCAGCACGAAGTTGAGATCGTCGGAGGCGTGGGTGACGGCCAGCGAGGTGACGAGAGTGCGCAGCAGCTCGCTCTTGCCCGAGCCGGTGGCGCCGATGACCAGACCGTGCGGGCCCATGCCCTCCAGGGCGGCCTCCTTGATGTCCAGCTCCACAGTGGACCCGTCCGGTGCGAGCCCGAGCGGGATGCGCAGCCGGTCCCGTTGCCGCCGGGTGCGCCACATCCGGGCCGGGTCGACCGCGGCCGCGTCGCCGAAGCCGAGCAGATCGGGCAGCTCCATGATCCGGTTCGTCGCCTGCTCCACCTCCACGTGGTGGGACAGCCGGTACGGCGCGAGCCGCCGCGCCAACCCGGTCGCCTGCTCGACGCTCAGGTGGTCCGGCCGCCCCAGTGACGTCGCCTTGTCACCGCGATCGGCGGACATCGACTCGGCCGTCACATCCAAGGCCAGCAGCCACCTGCCCGCGTCGTGCGGCACGGTGCCACCGAGGTCCAGCACCGTGGTGCCGAGCACGCCGCTGCCGCCGAGTTGGGAGGCCGGCCCGATGTCAGCCCCGTCGAGCACGACCAGCACGTGGGACATGCCCGGCACCGGTTTGGCGTCGGCCGAGTGCCGGGGGCGGCCCGTGACCTCGTCACCGAGGGCCTTCTCCAGGTCATCCACCGACGTGAACACGAGCCGGCCCGCCCCTGCGGCATCGGCGTGTCGTTCGTCCTGGGCGTGCGGCAGCCACTTCACCCAGTCCCAGTCGAAGCGCCGCTCGGGCGTGGTCACCACCGCGACCCAGGCGTCGTCGGGGGAGTGGAAGGCGGCGAACTGGCACACGAGTGCCCGGGCCATGGGGACGAGGTGCTCGCGCTCGCCGCGCAGCAGCACCCGGCTGAACGCCCGCAACTGGATCGCCAGGGGCAGGTCGGGCACCGTGGAGTAGGCCCGGACGAACCGGCGAAGCGCCATGGTGGCCAGGGGCTCGAGGTCCTCGACCGGACGGGTCTGCGGAGTGATGATGGCGACCGACAGACGCTGCGGGCCCTGGGCGACGCGCACCTCGCCGAAGTCGTTGTCGGTCGAGCGCCGCTCCCACATCCGCACCGACCCAGGGATCGACCACAACGCCACGGGCGCCGGGTGGCGCCAGAGCAGGGCGGCGCGCTGCTGGGCGTGCGCCTTGTGGGCCTGCTTGCGCGACTGGTCGAGGTAGCGCAGGTACTCGCGTCGTTTGGCGTCGAGTTCACCCTTCTTCGACCCCTGGCCGCCCCCGAACGACATGACCGCCATGCCAAGCATCGATATGCCGAACATGCCACCGACGACGTAGGTCATCGCACCGCCGCCACGGTTGGCGTACATCACGGCCATGGCCGCGGCACCCATAACCATCGGCACCAACATGAATACCTGGCGCATGCTGCGTTGGCCCGGCTCGGTGAGCTCCGGCGGGGACTCCAGCGCCAGCTCCCCGCGCGGCAACGGCGGCACGGGGTAGCGCGGTGGCCGGCGAAACAGAATCGTTCCCATGGTGTGGTGCCTCCGTCCGCGGGGAGGTTGCCACCACGGTACGGCGACGACGGGCCGCGGTCAGGGCGGCAACTTCCGCCCTGTTCCGGCCCGCCGCAAGGTTCACCGAAGGCCCCGTGCGCCCTACGATGTCGTCGGGCCGGGGGGGGGCGTTGGGCCTCGTCGATGGCGTACAGAGCATGAGACCGCGTCGGTCACTGGCGACAGAGAGGGCGCAGCAGGCGTGGCAACCGGGCTGAGCAGGGTCACGATCGTGGCACCGCGGGGTCGGCTCGACGTGGCCGTCCCCGCGGATGTGCCGCTCGCTGACCTGCTGCCCAACCTGCTCGATGCCACGGGCGACCCGGCAAGCGGCAACGGCGCCGGGATGCGTGACGGCTGGTCCCTCTCCCGGCTCGGCAGCCCACCCCTGGATACGTCGCGCACCCCGGCCGAGTTGTCGGTCCGCGACGGCGAGCTGTTGTACCTGCGCCCCCGCGGCGAGGACGCGCCAGTCATGGTCTTCGATGACCTTGTATACGCCCTGGCCTCCGGGACCACGGAGAAGGTCGCCCGGTGGACGGCCGAGACGAACCGGGCGGCCGCACTCGCCGCCGGGCTGCTCGTCGTGGCGGTGGGGCTTCCGGTGCTGCTGGCCGTCGGCGCTCCCTTCACCACGGCCGGCCTGACCGCCTTCGGCGTGGCGTGCGTACTGCTCGTCGTGGCGGTCGTCTTCGCCCGGTCCTTCGGCCAACCCCGGGCCGGAACCGCCTACGCGGCGTTGGCCGCGCTCTATGCCGGCGTGGGCGGCTTGCTGGCCACGGCGGGCGAGCGGCCACTGACCGAGCTGACCGTCGCTCACGCCACGGTCGCGGCGACGGCCTTCATCGTCACTGCGGTCATCGGCTCCGTGGGTGTCCCGCTCGCCGCCCCGCTGTTCCTCGGCATGAGCGTCTGCGCCGGGGCGACCACGGCGGCGCTGGGGCTCGCGACCACCCTTGAGACCGGGCTCACCGGGGCCGCCGCGCTCACCGCCGTCGTGGCCTACGCCGCCCTGCCGGCGACGCCGATACTGGCCTACCGGTTGACCGGTCTGCCCCGACCGTCCGTGCCCACCGACCGGGACCAACTGCGCCAGGAGTCGCAGACCGTCGACGGCGTCAACGTCACCGATCTCAGCCGACGGGTCAATGCCTACCTGTCGTCGATGCTCGCCGCGATCGCCCTCGTCAGTGCCGGTACGGCCGTGCTGGTCGCCCGGGCGGGGCTGCCCGGGATGCTGCTCGCCGGGGTGCTCGGGATGCTTCCGGTCCTGCGCAGCCGGTGGTTCGGCGCCCGCTCGCAACGCCTCGCGCTGCTGCTCGGTGCCGGCGTCGCGCTCGGTGCGCTCATCGCAAATCTGGTGCACCTCATCGGATCTGATGTCCGCCTGCTGGCCGTGGTCGGGGCGGCCGTCGCGGTGGCCGTGTTCAGCCTCGGCTTCGGCGTGACGGGGGATCGACAGCAGTCGCCGTTCTGGGGTCGCGTGCTGGATCTGCTCGAGACGCTGCTCATCGTGGCCGTGGCGCCGCTGGCCATCTGGGTCAGCGGGATTCTCACCACGGTGCGCGCGATCCGCGGCTGATCGGGCGGTAACGGCTCAGCCGAAGAGTTGACGCTCCACAGTGGTCGGACATAGGCGGACGTAGCGCACGGCTCTGGGTCGGCTGGCCGCGATGGTTTCGTTGTCCATCGCCCCGACCTCCCGCGCGAACTCAGGCGTCAGGAGTCGCGCCGACGCCACCACCGCCGCCTCCCGCGGGTCGAGCCGTTGGGACAGGACCACGTCGGCCGCCTCGACGATGTCGTGATTGGCCGGCGTGACCCGGGACAGCACCGTGAGGGTGGTCTGCCAGGGCGCCGGCGGCGGCGCTTCCGTTGGCCCGGACGGCCCGAGGTCGCGCACGTGCAGGACCGGTCGGTCCGGGGTGGCGGGTTGGGCACCGCCGCCGACCGGGCGGGCCAGCGCGAGCCATTCGTGCAGTCCCGCGAGCGCCCCGGCGCGGGCCGGGGTGTCGGTGTCGATCGCATCGATCTGTAGGACGGCGCCGATGGCCAGGCATCGCAGCACGATCAACTGCACCGCCCACCAGCCACCGATGTAGGTGACCGTTGTCGCCCCGGGCGCGAACAGGCTCGCCTGAACCGCGTTGCCCGCGGCGTCACGGCCGAGCACGACGCCGGTGGACGGGATGGCGAACCGCAACCCGTCCAGCATGGTGTAGGGCATCTCCTGCGGGGCCGCGATGCTGCGCGCGGTCACCATGGGTTGCCCCAACCGTGCGAGGCGGCCGTGGGGGTGGAGGCGTACACCGCCGGTCCCAGCTCGCCGTCGAGGCGAACCAGGCCGATCCCCAGCCGGCCGGCGCCGGCGCGAAGGGTGCGCTGGCACTGGCGCACCGTACGGGGCGAGGCGACCAGGCGAACCACCACGCGGCCGCCGACGTGTCCGCTGTCACGGCCCGGCGCGCGCATCGGCCCAGCGGCAAGCGACACACAGACCGCGTGCGCCCCAGCCACGGCACCGAGCCAGGTCAGCGTCTCAGGTGCGGCATCCTCCGGCCAGTCGGTGACCGCGTAGCAGAGGTGGACCGCGTGCTCGCCCCGCCATCGGCTCCACGACTCGCCGGCGGCCCCGGAGACGAGATGCCCGCCTGCGTACGGACCCGGGCCGTAGGCGTCGGCCAGGGCCCGACGCAGCCCTCGCGCGTCGAGCACCCGGTGGCCCATCCCCTGCGAGTTCAGCAGCTCGCTGATCCGCGTGGTCGCGCTCGCCAGGGCCGCGTGGACCCCAGCCTCGTCGCCCTCGCGGTCGGCGGCGTCGCGCAGCTCGATGCGCAGCGCGATCCAGGTCTGGCGCTGGTAGGCAACGGCGAGCCGCTGACAAAGCTCCTGATAGGACACCGCGCACGGCGAATCGGGGTCGGCGCTGACCGGGGCCGGCGTGTGCCGCGTGACCACCTGAACGGTGCTCAGTGCGCCGGCCTGCCGCACCAGCAGGCCGATGCTCATGGGCTCGCTGGGGCCGACGGCAATCCCGTCCGGTGCGGTCAGGGCGATGACGGCGAACCAGCCCAGGTCGTCGGCTCCGATACCGATCGATGTCTCTCGGTGCGGTATCGACTGGATGGCCAGGTGGGGGAAGAGGCGGGCCAGCTCCGGGTAGGTATCGAAGAACTCGGCACCGACGAGCACGGCCCGGGTGCCGTCACGCCTGCGTCGGCGCAGCTCGAGCCAGGCGAACACGGCCTCGTACCACCACCGTCCGTGGTGGCGGGCCAGCACCGGGAGCAGCAGCGGCAGCGCGACCAGCGTTGTGGTCATCGCGGTCATCGGCGTCGTGGTGACGGCCGGCGTCACCACCGCCATCACGGCCAGCTCGATGGCCACGATCTGGACCACTCCGACCCGCCCGGCGCTGGTGTGCCGGGCCAGCATCCCCTGGTGTTCGTGCGGCCGGGTCATGGCGCGCTACGCCCAGCCGGTCTCGTTGTCGTCGCCGGGGCTCGGGGGGCTGTCGATGACGCCGGCCGGGGCGACGTTGACCAGTCCGATGAGCGCGTGCCAGTCCAGTTCGGCCAGCTTTCCGGCTGCACCGGTGCCGCCGAGGCCGTTCGTCCCGGGCGCCAGGCCGGCACCGGCGCCCGGCACGTAGGGCAGCACGCTCGAGCCGGCACCGCCCGGGCCGTTGCTCCCCCCGGCAGGGGCGTTGAGGCTGTTGGCAGCCGCGGTGGGCACGTCGGAGCGCATGGGTATGCCGCCGGGGTCCGCCCCCGCCGCGCCGTAGCTGGAATTGTCCACAGCGGCATCGGTCGGCTGGTTGGCGCTGCCGGCCGTGAACTGTGGCTTGTTGGCATCGTCCGCAGCGGTCCCGGCGTCGGGAGTTGAGGCGGGTGCCAATGGGCTGGCGGCGCCGGCCGAGAGGTCACCGAGGTTGACCCCTGCGGGGTTGGTGAACGGCTTGGGCTGCTTGGCGTCGTCGACGGCCTTCTTGACCTCCTTCTTGATCTCCTGGTTTCCGTCGTTGGCGTCCACGTCGGGAAGGGAGACTTTCTGGAAGTCCTGGTTGTTCAACTTCCGGCCAGCCGCGTCGTAAACGTCGAGCAGCTGACGCACCTCGGATCTGTCCCCGACCTCCATGAGGAACAGCGCCTGGCCCACGCTGTTTAGACCGCCAGTCCAATGATTCCAGTTAAGTTTGTCGAAGCGGCCGGGCCAGAACTCATCGTCTCCAAAGGGATCCGTCACACCGGTTGCCCGGAACGCCGCCATGCGCCCGTTGATCTCCGGGACTGTCTCCGTCTGCTCAGCCTGTTTCCCGGTCCAGAGTGTCGAGAACTTCATGGGATAGTACGCGGGGACCATGATCTGATGGGGTATCCGACTGACGAGTTCCTTGGCCGTGGGCGTGTAGACCGCGGTCAGAAGGGCGCACTCGTCGGCTACCCGCTTGTGCTCTTTCTGGAGCGTCGTCAGTATCTCGGAACAGATCTGGGCCACTTTTCCGCTGAACTTGGTCTGATCACCGAGGCGTTCCTGCACCTTCTTGAATGCGTCTGCCTGGTCATTCACAGCGTCCAGGGCACTCGTGGCCACCCGACACACGAGGTCGGCGACTTCGGGGTTGCTGACCAGGACGAAGTTGCTGACCATCGTCTCCAGCGACTTCAATTCGGGGGGATCGGTGGCGTCGGTCACGGGGTACCAGCCAGGTCCGGACCGGGCTCGGCCGGTCGCTTGCGACGAGGATGGTTGAACTCGCGGAACTTGTCCAAGAGCTTCTCGTTCTGCCGCTTCGCGGACTCGTGCGGATCCTTGCTCCGCTCGACTGCTCGGGCCAGTTGCCGGATCTGCTTGCCGAGCTCCACAAGATTGTCGCCGCAGGTTTCTCCGTTCTTTGGGAAGCGGTCGGCCAGCTTGCCAATAGCGGGCACTGACGTGCTGCCGAGGCAGAAGCCGCCCGCGCCAATCTTGAGGCTTGCAAAGCCCTCTCTATACATGTATCCGGCTCGCTCTGTGGAGTCGGCCAACTCGTCGAGACATTTGGCAAGGCCGTCGTCGTCGTCGAAGTCCACGACGATCTTGCGTGGACTCATGAGGTTCTCCCAGGCGTCGACGCTGTCGCCACCGGCCGCCATCGCCTTCGGCAGGTCTCCGGCAAGCTGCGCTGGCGTGCGGTCGTTCGCGCCGATCCGCCAGCTCTGGTCCGGGGGGGTGCCCGCGTCTGCTGTCCCTTCCGAGCTCCCGTACAACTGCTGGTGGCGAAGTGCGAGCCGCACCCGTAGGTCGACGAGATCGGGGTGATCGTCCGGGTCGAGGCCCTTCTCGTCGTGCAGTGCCTGGGCCTCCTGCGCCCACAACTGGGGCTGTTCGGTCCGAAGCTCAGCCGTCTGCGCAGACGTGGGCTGATCCACGAGGACCGGCTGCTCCGGTATGCCGGCCCCAGCGGGCGCCACGAACTCGCGCTTCTCGTCGCCCATCAGGTCAGCACTCCGTTCGTCGCCGAGTCGTCGGCGGCGCGCCAGAACTCGTCGGTCTCCTCGGCGATGGACCACTGCCTGATCTCGGGTCCCTCGTCATCGTCGCGCTCGGGTCCGTGGCCCCCGGGGACACGCAGGAGCCCGCCCCCCGACGTGCCACCGCCGACCGCGCCCGCACCGACCGCGCCTGCGGCGGGCGCGCCGCTGACCGTGCCCGCGGCGGTGCTGAGGCCTGACACACCCGAGACGGGAGGCGGCGTGTACCCGGTGAGTCCCTGGTAGGGGCCGCTGGCATCGGTGGCGGTGGCGGGCTGCTCGACCGGCAGTTCCGGGCCCGGCCCGAGATCGAGCGCGGGTGGCGCCGACCACTGGTCGCCGTCGGTGCCGGTCACATCGTGCGGCGTCGTGAGAGCCGCCTTGAGCGCGGAGGCGAGGCTGACACCGAGCGCGACGGTCTGCACCTTGCCCTTGACGTCCTCACCGTTGGCCAGGGCAATCGCCGCCCGCATCTTCGCATTGAAGGCCGCGCAGGCCGCCGCCCTGGCTTCCCCGTCGTACTCGTCATCCGCCCGCGGGAGCAGAGTGATGACTCCGCCGGCACCGATCATCATGGGCCCCATGGGTGAGGTCTCCACCGCCGCCTGTACTGCCAGAACCTTGGCCTTGGCGATGGCAAGAGCCGTGGGAGTCTCGCTCATCTGGTCCAGGAGCTTGGTGCTGCTCTGCGTCAGCGCCCCGGTCGCCGATGCGACGGACGTGGCGTCACCCAACTGGGCGGCGCGCGCCTGGCCGCTGAACGAGCCGCCGAGCAGCCTGTAGCCGTCGCTGGCCAACCCGGCTACGGTGCCGACCGCGCCGGCCTGTGCGGCAAACTGGGCTGCGCCCGTCACGTAGGCGGGGATGTCCGCGGCGAGGATGTCCTCATAGGTGTAGGTCATTGCGCTGCCTCCCCATGGAGCGTGCTCAGACGAGCTTGGCGCTCTCGACGCCGTTCACCTCGCTGAGCTTCGACATGCCGTTCGACTCCGCGGTCTTGCTGAGGTCGACGGCGCCGTCGCTGCTCGCGGCGCTCTTGCCGAGCAGGCCGGCGGTCATTCGCGCGCCCATGCCCCAGACCTCCCCGAAAACCATCTTCTTGGCCTGGGCGTAGAGGGACCCCGGGTTGCGCATCGCCAGCATCACACCGATGCCGGCGACGGCATCGGCCGCGCCGTTGAGCAGGTCCGCCAGGCTGCGCGCCCCATCGGCCTGATCGCTGACTTTCTCCCCGTCGATGGACTGCGCCGGCTGTTGCCCGTCCGTCGGTTGGCCCTGCCCCGGCTGTTCGTTACCCACCCGCCCGACCCTCCTCGCGTTGCTGTCCGCGGACCGCGCCCAGGAAGGCCCGGGACTGCGGAGTCTCATTGTGTTGACGCGGGAGAACGCGTGTCGACGTGGCGTCCTGCGGAAGGTTCCGGCCCCTCAGGCCAGCACACCGCCGTCGATCGCTCCGATCGTCCCGGCACCCCAGATCTCGCCGTCCTCCTCGGTGACCTCCCACAGCCGAGCGTGCGGATCCTCGTCGTTACGACGCGTGCTGCCGCGTCCGGCGCCAGGCGGGGCGCCCATGAGGCCGCCGACCGGGCCGGGACGCGTCTCGGCGACGGCGCCGCCGACATTGCCGAGCGACGGGGAGGCCAGCGCGGCGGCGGTGCCGGCGAGAGCGTTGGCCGGTGCTGCCGCCGGTGTGACCCCGGCCAGGCCGGTTCCGCCGATCGCCGGTGTGCCGCCGGGCGTCGTGGTGGACGGGACGAAGATCGTCCGGCCATCGGGGAGGACCACCTGGGTCTGCTGGGTCGTCGGGTCCGCGTTCTCGGAGTCCCACTGCCCCTTGATGGTCACGATCCCCTTCAGGACCGCGACTCCCAGGGTGAAGAAGCCGCGTTCGTCCGCCCCCTTCGCCTGAATGAGAGTCGTCATGATCGACTGGTTCATCGCCGTGGCCGTGCCCTGATAGAACTTCTGCCATGCGTTGCCGGCGTTCAGAGACTTGTTGGCACCAACCAGGTCCGGCTTGTCCTGCAGCAGCTTGTTGAAGCGTGCTTTCGCCTCGTCCTTCTGCGCCTGGCTGACGGTGACCCAACCCGAGCCGGTGTCCTTCGCCTGGTAATGATCCTCGCTGAACAGCGGGTTCCAGTCGAACGGTTGGGGCTTGAACTCCTTCGCCTGAGTCTCGACCGTTGTGATCTTGTCCTTGGCCTGCGCCTTGATCGTTTCGGGTCCGGTCATGTACTGAAGGCAGTTGCCACCGAGGCTCAGCAGCGAGCCGGCGACCTGCACGTACTCGTTGGCGTCGCGGGTCCACTCCTTCTCGGCCTCGCCGCCGAAATAGGCCTGCGCGTCCAGGCCTGCCCCGATCGCCTGGTTCTTCAGCGCCATCGTCTTCAGCCGCTCCGCGTTGCGCTGGTGGGACAGGTAGCACTCGTCGGGCGTGAAGTTGTAGATAGCTTGGAAGCTCATGTCGTGCTTGCCGTACTGATCGGGCTTGTAGTCGCCATTGCCGCTGGCCACCTCGCCAACGCCGCCCGGTAACAAAGGGGCGCTCACGACCTTCGGCGGCTCTCCCAGTTTGCCGCCAATAAGCGTCACCTGTTCGTCGCCCACCGGCCTCTCCTCCACCTCGTGCGTGGCTCGCGTGGCTCACGCCATCCGCGAAGCGGCGTCGGTCTCGTTCTGCTGCTGTTGCGCCGCAAGCCCTTCGATGATCGAGTGCGCGCTCGCCGCCTTCCCCAGGGCGACGTCGTGCGTGGCCCGGATCAGCGCACCGGCCAGGGCGAAGGCGTCGGCGGTGCGGCTGGGGCTGACGTCGCCGAAGCCCGCGCTGTCCTGTTCGAATCCGACGAATGCCTCGCCGAGGGCTCCCTGATGTCCCAACCGTGACTTGCTGGCGGCCGTCGTCTCATTGACGTTCATGTGAAGGTTGCCGGACGAGCCGTCATCTCCTACCATCTGTGCCACCACCCGCTCTCATGTGGACGTTCCGGTGTGCCGCACCGCGTGGAGCCCATTGTCTGGAGAGAGGGGTGCTGATGTCGACGCCGGTCCGTCCGGAAGTTTCCGCGGAGCAGATCGAGGCGCGGCTGGAGAGGCTGCGCATGTCCATCGATGTCCAGAGCGCGGCGGAGGCGTTCCAGCAGGCGTACAGCGCCACCTACACGGCTCGTGACCCGGAGCACCTGGTCACGGCAGAGGTCAGCGGCAACGGCATCGTCGAGAAGATCCGACTCGGGTCGACCGCGATGAACCGGCCGCCGGAGATCGTCGAGCAGGCGGTGCTGGCCGCCATCGCCGCCGCGCAGGCACAGGGCCGCAGCGCCTCCCACGCGATCACCGAACAGCTGGACCGGCAGACGCAGGAGCTGGCCGCGGCAACCGCGGAGTACGAGCGCACCGTGCTGGAACCGTTGCGGCGCCAGGCCGACGCGGTGGAGGCAGAGATGAGGGAGGCGATCCAGTGGCTGAAGAGCCAGTGAACGAGCAGTGGCGGACCGAGCGGGACCGCCTGGCCCGGGCCGAGGTCATGGCCCGCAGCGCCGACGGTCGGGTGCGGGTCAAGGCAACCTCCGGGGCGCGCGTCACCGCGCTGCGCCTGGATGATGGCGTGTTGCGCCGCTACGACACCGGGGCGCTGAGCGACCTCATCACCCGGACCGTCCGAGACGCCCAGATGCGGGCGCACGACACCTACGTGGAGGCGCTCGAGCAGCTCGACCCGGCGACGGGCCAACCCCGCCGCTAGCGGGAAGTGGAAGGTTCCGGGCGAACATCGATCCCCATCCGTGTCCGGTCGGCCATAGCGTTGTGGCACCTGACGCACGAATAGGCGAGGGTCGTCGTGGTCATACCTACGGACGTGACACAGACACTGACCCGGGTGCCGGTCGGCCCTCGGCCGCGGCGCACCCGGCGCTCCGGCGCGGGATTGATCGCCCTCGCTCTGGTGGTCGGCGCGGTGGCCGCACTCCTCGCCGCGCGGTTCGGCGCCGGCCCGTCCTCGCCGCCACACGGCCCGGCTGGACAGGACGGGTTCGCCTGGTTGCCCGACCCAGCGACGGGTGAGGCGTTACAGGTCGACGCGGCCACCGGCCGGTTGGTAACGCGGGTGCCGGTGGCGGCCGCGGGCCAGGTGTTCCAGCTGGCGCAGAGCGGGCAGTCGCTGGTGGTGCTCGAGCCGGGTGCATCGCTGTCCATTGTGGATACCCAGACGCTGGCCGTCCGCGGTCGGTACCCGGCCGGACCCGGCGCCGTGCTGCTGGCCGACACCGTGCGTGTCTTCGTGGCCGACCTGGGCCGTGGCTCGGTTGTCCGGCTGGACCAGGACGCGCGCCCGATGGGCGTGCCCTGGTCGGCCGGAGCTGCGCTGCTCGCCGTTGCCCTCGATGGCGAGGGCACGTTGTGGGCGCTGCGCGGTGACGGCGCACTGCTGCGTCTGGTGTGGACGGACGGACGGCTCGTCGGCGACCGTGCGGCACCGCTCACCCCGGCGGGCGCGGTGACGCGGGCGGTGCTCGTAGCACACGAGCGCGGCGTGACGATGGTCGCGCCCGACGCTGGGGTGGCGCAGCGTACGGGCACCGGCGCCGACGCGAGCGTCCCGATTCCGCGCGTGCCCCAGGTGCTCCGGCCGGTGGCCACCGCCCCGGCGGAGATGGTGCCGGTGTCGCTATCCGGGAGTCCGACGCTGCTGCTGATCACGGGCTCGTCCGCGCGGCTGGTCGACCTGCGCCCGTACGGCTGCGACCAACCCGGACCTCCGGTGGTGCTGGGTGCGCGCGTCTACGTGCCCTGCCTGGGGGTCGGGCGGGTCATCCCGCTCGACACCGGCGGTACGCGGGTTGCGCCTGTCCTGACCCTGGGTCCGGGCGACCCGATCCTCGTCGTCGACGAAGGTAAACTCTTCGCGACCGTACCGGGAGCCACCTCGGCCACCATGGTGAGCGCGGACGGGACGGCGGTCTCGATCTCGTTCCTGGCTGCCGCCCCGGCCACCGTGCCGCTGATCGAGGTGACGAGCGGGCCGCCCGCCCGGGAGCCGCCCGCCCCACCCGCGTCATCGGCCAACCTGGGGCCACCGCCCTCGGTGCCGGTCAACGCCACTGCCCGGGCCCGGGTGGACGGCACCGTGGTGGTGACGTTTACTCCGGCCGATGGGGCGGACAGCTACGCCATCCTGCGCGGCGACACCGGCGCGACAGCCACGGCCGACCTCACCGGTCCGAACGACCAGGGCCTGGAGGTCGCGACCGTGAAGGGGCTGCCCGTCGGGGCCACGCTGAGCCTGGTCGTCGAGGCCCGCAACAAGGCGGGCACCGCACGCTCGGCGCCCACGAAGGCGGTGACGGTCGTCCTCATCCCGGGCGCACCCATGAACGTGAAGGGCTTCGTGCAAAGCGCCACCGATACCACGATCAGCGTCGTCATCGATTGGGATGTCGTGCCCGGGCAGCCCAAGAACGACCGCTCCTACTTCGAGGTGGTCCTGACCGCCGAGGACGGTGCGAAGGCGACCTACGACACCGACTCCACCATCTTCTCGGGCGAGCCCATCGCCACCGGCTCTGTCGAGGGCATCGAGCTCGCGTGCGCGAAGTGTGGCGTCCCGCCGAAGGGCGCCATCATCACCGCCGCGGTGACACTGAAATCCGAGTACGTGAGTGGAGCGATCGCGTCGGCGACGTCGGCGTTCCTGTACTGCGACGAGGAGGGCAAGTGCAGCCGCGCCTAGCCTCAGTCCTCGTCGGCTGACTCGGGAGCCGGGGGTGATGCCGGTGGCGGTGGCCGTACGTCGGCGGAGGGTTGGCGGCGCGCCTTGCGTGCGGCGAGGCGTTGGGCGGCGGTGGGCCGGGTCGGCGCCTCATCCAGCCGGTAGTCGGTGCCCCGGGTGCCGGGCGTGAACTGAGCGCCCGCGTATACCGCCGGTTGCCAGTCGAACTCAAAGGTGCCGATCCGCACCAGGCAGCCCGGCTCGGCACCTACCTTGGCCAGCGCGTCCTCCACGCCCAACCGGGCCAGCCGGTCAGCGAGGTAACCGACCGCCTCCTCGTTGTCGAAGTTCGTCTGGCGCACCCAGCGCTCCGGACGCGTCCCGTGCACCGTGAACGAGCCGTCGGGGTGACGTTCGAGGCTGAACCCGACATCGTCGATGGCCTGCGGCCGCAACACGATCCGGGTAGGTTCCCGAGCGGGTTGGGCCGCGCGATGCTCTGCGACGAGTCGGGCGAGCGCGAACGTGAGCTCGCGCAGCCCGTCATGGCTCACGGCGCTCACCTCGAAGATCGGCCAGCCGCGGCGAGCGAGGTCGGGCCGGACGATCGCGGCGAGATCCCGAGCGTCGGGCACATCCATCTTGTTCAGCACGATGACCCGCGGTCGGTCCGTGAGACCACCGTAGGCTTCCAGCTCCGCTTCGATGGCGTCCACATCGGACACCGGATCGCGCACCGTCTCCAGCGTCGCGCAGTCGACCACGTGGGCGAGTACGGCACAGCGCTCGATGTGGCGCAGGAACTGCAGGCCCAGCCCCTTGCCGGTCGCCGCACCCGGAATCAGGCCCGGCACATCGGCAATCACAAAGGTATCTGCATCGGCCTGCACGACCCCGAGGTTCGGCACGAGCGTGGTGAAGGGATAGTCGGCGATCTTCGGCCGTGCCGCGGAGAGGGCCGCGATGAGCGAGGACTTGCCCGCCGACGGAAAGCCGACGAGGCCGACGTCCGCGACGCTCTTGAGTTCCAGCACGATCTCGACGGACTCTCCGGGCTCACCCAGCTCGGCAAAGCCGGGCGCCCTGCGCCGGGTATTCGCGAGCGCCGCGTTGCCGCGTCCGCCACGACCGCCGCGGGCCAGTTCGTAGGAGGTACCGGCCCCCACCAGGTCGGCGAGCACGTCACCGTCGGTGGTCTGCACGACCGTACCGTCGGGCACTCGCAGCTCGCGATCGGCGCCGTCGGCTCCGTCCCTGTTGTTGCCCGAGCCGCCCTTGCCGTTCTGCGCGCGGATACGCGGGTGGAAGTGGAAGTCCAGCAACGTGTGCACGCCCGGGTCGACGACCAGACGGATGCTGCCGCCCCGACCGCCGTCACCGCCGTCCGGTCCGCCGAGTGGCTTGAACTTCTCCCGCAGGATCGACACACAGCCATGGCCGCCGTTGCCCGCCTGGGCATGCAGCACAACCCGGTCGACAAAGCTCGTCATGCCTGTACGCCACGAACACAGTCGCGCCCCGCGGGCGTCTGTGCGGGCCCGGTCGTCAGCCCTGAACGGGGGCGGCCGGGACGATGTTGACGACCTTGCGGCCACGCAGAGTGGCGAACTCGACCGCGCCGGCGGCGAGCGCGAAGAGCGTGTCGTCACCGCCGCGCCCCACGAGGTTGCCCGGGTGGAACTTCGTCCCCCGCTGTCGCACGATGATCTCGCCGGCGTTGACGCGCTGTCCACCGAACCGCTTGACCCCGAGCCGCTGCGCCTGGGAATCGCGTCCGTTGCGCGAGCTGGACGCCCCCTTCTTGTGTGCCATTCCTGCGCCTACTTCCCGCTCGCAACTGAGTCACGCTGCTCGGCTCGCAAGCTCGCCGAGATGGCGGTCACCCTCACCTGGGTCAGCGGCTGGCGGTGACCCTGGCGCTTGTGGTAGCCCGTCTTGTTCTTGAACTTGTGGATCCTGATCTTCGGGCCCTTGGTGTGTGCGAGGACCTCACCGGTCACCGCGACCCGGGCGAGCTGGCCGGCGTCGGTCACGAGGCGTTCGCCGTCGACGAGCAGTACCGCCGGGAGCGACACCGCTTCGCCGGGGGCGCCCGCGAGCTTCTCGACCTCGATGACATCGCCCTCGGCGACCCGGTACTGTTTGCCGCCGGTCCTGACGATCGCGTACATCGGACGCGCACTCCCTGCTCGGTTACGTACGGTGTCTGGCTGCGCGATGGCGCGCATAACCCGGCGCGGAAGAGGAGCGCCGCGGTACAGCCTACGGCATCGGGCGCCGCCGCCCCAAACCGACCGGTGATCGCGTCAGCCCACCGGCGGCGAGGCCGAGGCGCTGGCGCAGGTGTGCTGCAGCGCGAGCGGGAAATCCACCTGCAGCTTCATCCGGATGTCGACCGTCGTGCCCGTGTAGGAGACCGCGGTCATGGCGGTCAGTGCGGACGAGATGTCCGTGAGAACCTGGCGCAGCGCCGGGTCGACCGGCCGCTTCGCCAACTCGGTGAAGGTCTGCGCCACGCTGACGAACTGGTCGTCGATCGCCTGTGCGGACTCGACCATCGTGGCCTGGTCGTTGCTGGCAGCCGCCTGTTCGAAGGTCGCCATCTCTTCATTGAAGAGCGTAATTGTAGTGTCGGTCGCCGCGGTCGCGAGGCCACACACCTGGATCGTGGCGAGGGGGTCGACCCTCGTCGGCTTCGGCGATGTCGTCGGGGACGCCGACGGCGACTGGGACGAACGTGACGCCGCTGCGGCGTCGACTGCCTGACCGGTGCCCTGGCAAGCCGTGGCGACCAGTACCGCGGCGAGCGGCACACCGACCGCGAACCATCGAAACACCCGCGGGTCGAGCCTGCGCCCCGGCCGGAGACCCAACCGCATGCCACCCCGTCGCACGCCGCCTCCTCGCCTCGATCCGTGGCCGCCTGCCTCCGCCCGTGGCGGCTCCGCGGCCTACGGACCGCCCGTCACCGGGCACCGCTGATGGCCGAAACTCTCCTGACTCTAGATGCGACCGTCACTTATGGTGGCATTCGTACGCTGCCGTATCACGGACGGGTACGCCGGCGCGAGCTCCCTCGGCGCGCTCGGCGCCGGGCTGAGGGGTGTTCCGACTCGTCGTTGACGGGCACGAGATCGTCGGTCGCCCCGAAGTCGCCCCCGGCAATCTCCGGGCTCTGCTCGGACTCGTCCATGTCGATCTCGGCAAGCGCGGGCGAGGACAGATCGTCCTCAGCGAGCTCGACATCCTCAGATGTGGAGTCGACCGGGACCGGCACCCGGCCCGGCACCTCGCCACCGGCCAGCCGCGTCGAGGCCGCCACCGCCCGCACCTTCTCGGCGACATTGGTCCGGGGCCGGTCGGCCACCGGCTCGGTCTGGATCACCACGCCGCGGCCCTTGCAGTGGTCACAGGTCTCGCTGAACGCCTCGAGCAGGCCCTGGCCAATGCGCTTGCGCGTCATCTGGACCAGGCCGAGTGACGTGATCTCGGTGACCTGGTGCTTGGTCCGGTCCCGGCCCAGGCATTCCGTAAGCCGGCGCAGCACGAGCTCGCGGTTGCTCTCCAGGACCATGTCGATGAAGTCGATCACCACGATGCCGCCGACGTCACGCAGGCGCAGTTGCCGGACGATCTCCTCAGCGGCCTCGAGGTTGTTCCGAGTGACGGTCTCTTCAAGGTTGCCGCCGGCGCCGGTGTACTTGCCCGTGTTCACGTCGATCACCGTCATCGCCTCGGTACGGTCGATCACGAGGTGTCCGCCGGAGGGCAGGAAGACCCGGCGATCGAGGCCCTTGAGGATCTGTTCGTCGATGCGCCACTCCGCGAAGACGTCGGGTGGCTGGGCGGGGGAGGAGGGCCGGTACGACGAGTCGCTCGGGCCGGTGTGCTGGTGCACCCGCGCGACGAGGTCCGGCGAGACGTGGGCGA
The DNA here is from genome assembly GCA_036557785.1 of Micromonosporaceae bacterium. Taxonomy (GTDB): domain Bacteria; phylum Actinomycetota; class Actinomycetes; order Mycobacteriales; family Micromonosporaceae; genus DATBGZ01. Next base: position 11,142 of record DATBGZ010000056.1, on the reverse strand, counting down.
GGTACTGCTCGACCTGGTCGTGAGCGTCGTTGCCCTGGATGATGACCTCGCGGAAGTCCTCGTTGAACAGATCGCGGACAACCCGGATCACCAGGTCGGGCTCCGCGGAGAGCACGGCCGGTGCGCCGCCCGCGGCCGCCCTGGCCTGGATGTCGTCCCACTGCGCCTGCAACCGCTTCACATCGCGGGCGAGGTCCTCCTCGCTGGCGCCCTCGGCGGCCGTGCGGACGATGACTCCCGCACCGTCGGGGACAAGGTTCTTCAGGACGTCACGCAACCGCCGCCGCTCGACGTCGGAGAGCTTGCGGGAGATCCCCGACGCATGGCCGTTCGGCACGTACACCAGGTGCCGGCCGGAGAGGGCGATGTGGCTGGTCAGGCGGGCGCCCTTGTGTCCGATCGGGTCCTTGGTGACCTGGACCAGGACCGAGTCACCGGACTTGAGGGCCTGCTCGATCGAGCGCGCCCGCCCCTCCAGCCCGGTCGCGTCCCAGTTCACCTCGCCGGCGTAGAGCACGGCATTGCGGCCGCGCCCGATGTCGACGAACGCCGCCTCCATGGACGGGAGCACGTTCTGCACCTTGCCGAGGTAGACGTTGCCGACCATGGTCGTGGCGGACTGCCGGGCCACATAGTGTTCGACGAGGACGCCGTCCTCCAGCACCGCGACCTGGGTACGGTCGTTGCGCTGCCGCACGACCATGACCCGGTCGACCGCCTCACGTCGGGCGAGGAACTCGGCCTCGGAGAGGATGGGTGGACGGGTGCGGCGCTGCTCACGCCCGTCGCGGCGGCGCTGCCGCTTGGCCTCCAGCCGGGTCGAGCCGCTGACGCCCTGCACCTCGTCCCGGGCCGGGCGCACCCGCACGACCGTGACGACGCCGTCCTCGCCGACCCCGTCCGCCTCCGCGCCGGCCGCGCCTCGCCTGCGACGCCGGCGACGACGGGTCAACGGCTCCTCCTGGGCCCCGCCCTCCTCGGCTGCCTCCACCTCGGCTTCGGCGGCCTCGATCTCGTCGGCCTCGAGCCCACGGCCGCGACCGCGGCCCCGGCGACCCCGGCGCCGCCGGCGACGCCCGTTGGCATCGAGCTCCTCGTCGGCCTCGGCCTCCTCCTCCGCCTCGGAGAGGGGCTCGGGCTCGACCGCAACGGCCTCGGCCACGGCGCGCCCGCGCCGGCCCCGGCGGGCAATGGGCGCGGGGGCCGCCTCCTCTGTCTCGACGGCTGGCACCTCGGCGGCCGGCACCGTCTCCACGCCGCGCCGGTCGCGACGTGTGCGCCGGACCGGTCGGCCGGGGGTCGGCTCCTCGCCAGCCTCGGCGACCGCGGGCGGTGTCGGCGGGCGATCCGCCCACTCGGACGGCTCGGGAGCCACGAACAGCAGCGCGGTGCTCGGTGCCACGCGGGGCGCCGCCGGCGCTGGTTGGTCCGCTGGCGCGATCTCAGCGTCCGGGACGGCGCCCTGGCTCGCCCGTCCGGCTGAGCGCCGGCCGGACCTGGCTCGGGTCGGCACGGGCTCCGCGACTTCCGCGGGCTCCGGCTGGCTGGCCTTGGTCGCCCGCCGGCGCGTGCGTGCCGGGGGCGCCTCCAGCTCAAGGCCCGGCAACGGTTCGGCGCTCTGTGGCTCTGTGGTGGGTCGGCGGGACCGGCCCCGGCGTGCGATGGGTTCTGGGGCCACGCCCGGCTCGTCCGGTGCGCCGCCCGCCGCGATGTCATCCATGCGGACAAATCTCCAGTTCCGGTCGACCCGGGCGCGTTCAACACGCAGCCGCACGGGACGACCTCAAGCGAGGTTTCCCGACCCCAGCCTCACGGCAAGGGGCCGAAGTCTGTTCCAACTCAAGCGCGTCATGGCCGCCCGGAGGAATTACCCGGACGCCACCACGTGATCGTTCTGATCGGTGACGCCTGCACCGCCGTCGTCACGCTGCCCGACCCCGCGACCTTCGCCGGGAGCCGACTCGACGCCAACGAACGGCGTCGCCATCTCCCCGTCGTCCGCGAGGGGGTCGGCGATCTCGCCGTGGGGTGTCAACGTGCCCTGAGCCAACCGGGTCACCCGTGCGGGTACCGGCGGCACGAGATCGGCGACGACCCGCAATCCGGCCAGTACGTCATCCGGCCGTACGGCCGGAGTGACCTGCCGTACGACGGCCTCCATCATCGCACACTCCCCGGCCCCCGCTGTGTCAGGTACTGCACCGGCTGATGGCGCCGAGCCGCCGGGCACCGGCCGGTCAGCACGATCGGTACCCCCAGCCGTCCCGAGTGTCACCATCGTGACGACGGCGTGGCGGGCGTCGAAACGGCGGCGGCCCTGCTTGGTCAGGCGCTCGACGAGCACCTCGTCCGCGGCCAGGAACGCGGCCACGGCGTGCTCGAGGGGTGCTGCCCCGAGGCCGGGCAGCTCGAATCGCCATCGCGACACGTTCATCTTCTCCGGCAGCCCGGCGATGGGCTGTTCGCCGGCTCCGGCGCGGGCCGGCGCCTCCCGGATCGCCAGAACGTCGAGCCCGGGCGGAAGCGCGGCGTCGAGCGCGGCTCGCGCCCACTGCGGGTCAACGACCGCGTTCAGCCCGATCTCCAGGTACTCGGCCTCGCTCGCGGCACCCGTGGGTGCGGCGCTCGCGTACGAGATGCGGGGATGGGGGGTGAAGCCCTGCGAGAAGGCGATCGGAAGGCCGGCCCGTCGGATGGCTCGCTCGAACGCACGCGCGAAGTCGCGGTGGGATGTGAAGCGCAACGGGCCTCGCTTGGCGTAGCGGACCCGCAGCCGCTGCACGACGGGGAGTTGGCTCTGCTCCGGCTGAGGCTTGGCCATCGGATGAAGGGCACCTTCCTGGCGTTTGACGATGCCTACGAGGCGGGGCTGAACGGGAGAAGCTTGCGACCGCTCGGTCCGACCTGGATCTCGGTGTCCATGGCCGGGCACACACCGCAGTCGAAGCACGGGGTCCACCGGCAGTCGTCCTGCTCCTGCTCCGCCAGCGCGTCGCGCCAATCCCGCCACAGCCAGTGCTTGTCCAGGCCGGAGTCCAGGTGGTCCCAGGGCAGGACCTCGTCCTCGAACCGCTCCCGGGTGGTGTACCACTCCAGTGACACGCCCAGCGGTGGCAGGACCGCCGCGGCCGCGTCGACCCACCGCGGGAAACTGAAGTGCTCGGACCACCCGTCGAACCGGCCGCCCTGCTCCCACACCCGGCGGATGACCGGGCCGACCCGGCGGTCACCCCGGGCGAGCAGGCCCTCGATCAACGACGGCTGGCCGTCGTGGTAGCGGTAGCCGATGGCACGGCCGAGCGACCTGTCGGACGCTCCGGAGCCGGCGGGCTGGCCGTTGATCGCCTGTTTGAGTAACCGCAGCCGATGGTCGATCACGTCGGGCGGCGTCATCGCGGCCCATTGGAACGGCGTGTGCGGTTTGGGCACGAACCCGCCGATCGAGACCGTACAGCGGATGTCCCGGGAGCCCGTCGCCGCCCGACCCGCCCTGATCACCTCGTGCGCCAGCCGGGCGATCTGCAGCACATCGTCGTCGGTCTCCGTCGGCAGGCCGCACATGAAGTAGAGCTTGACCTGGCGCCAGCCGTGCGAGTACGCGGTGACCACGGTACGGATGAGATCCTCCTCGGTGACCATCTTGTTGATCACCTTGCGGATCCGCTCCGAGCCGCCCTCCGGGGCGAAGGTCAGCCCCGTCCGCCGGCCGTTGCGGGACAGCTGTTCGGCCAGCGTGACGTTGAACGCGTCGACGCGGGTGCTCGGCAGCGACAGGGAGACATTGGTCCCCTCGTACTGCGAGGCCAGCCCCGAGCAGATGTCGCCGATCTCGCTGTGATCGGCGCTGGAGAGCGAGAGCAGGCCGACCTCGGAGAATCCGGAGAACTCCAGGCCCTCCTTCACCATCTGCCCCACGGTGGTGATGGAACGCTCCCGGACCGGCCGGGTGATCATGCCGGCCTGGCAGAACCGGCAGCCCCGCGTGCAGCCGCGGAAGATCTCGACGGCGTAGCGCTCATGCACGGTCTCGGCGAGCGGTACGAGCGGCCGCCGCGGGTACGGCCAGTTATCCAGATCCATGGTCGTACGCTTGCTGATCCGGGTCGGCACACCCGGCCGGTTCGGCCGCACCGCCTCGATCCGGCCGTCCGGCAGGTAGCTGACGTCGTAGAACCGGGGGACATAGACCGCCTCCGTACGAACGAGCCGGAACAGCAGCTCGTCGCGCCCACCTGGCCGCCCCTGGGCCTTCCACTCCCGCACGATGCCCGTGATCTGCAGCACCGCCTCCTCGCCGTCGCCGAGCACTGCCGCATCGATGAAGTCCGAGATGGGCTCGGGGTTGAACGCCGCGTGGCCGCCGGCCAGGACGATCGGGTCGGCATCGGTTCGGTCCGCCGCGAGCAAGGCGATGCCGGCGAGGTCGAGCGCCGTGAGCAGGTTGGTGTAGCCCAGCTCGGTGGCGAACGAGATGCCGAACAGGTCGAATGCCCGCACGGGGCGGTGCGCGTCGACGGTGAACTGGGGTACGCCGTGCTCGCGCATGAGCCGTTCCAGGTCGGGCCAGACCGCGTAGGTCCGCTCCGCCAGCACATCGGGCTGCTCGTTGAGGATCTCGTAGAGGATCTGCACGCCCTGGTTGGGGAGCCCGACCTCGTACGCGTCCGGGTACATGAGTGCCCACCGGACCGCGGCCGCGTCCCAGTCCTTGACGACCGCGCCGAGTTCGCCTCCGACGTACTGGATCGGCTTGCTGACCAGCGGCAGCAGCGGCTCCAGCCGATCGAACACGGACGTGCTCGGGTGGGCCGCCGGCGTGGGTGGGTCAGAAATCATGCGCATGGGGCACTCCTCCGTTCCGTCCCCAGCCTAATCGGCGCAGCCCGTACGGCTGCCTTCCCCGGCGCAGACCCACGCCCCGGGCGCTCGGCCGGTGTGACGTTTGCCTATATGGCCGGCCATGGTGCACGCCAGGGCCCCGGCGTAGCCTGCGACCTATGGCAGCATCGACCGTCCCCTCGGCATCGTCGGCACCGTTGCCGTGGACCGCCCGGCTCGCGGCGTGGCGCTACGCCTTCCTCACCACGAACCCGCCGGAGCAGGGGGTGGTCGACGGGGTCACGCGTTGGCTGGTCGTCACTCGCGCCGGCGTGCTGCCGATGACCCTGACGTCGGGACTGCTCGCGGTGCTGCTCGCCGCGATCGCCCCAGACACCGTGGCGGTGGACTGGCTCAACGTGACGCTCGCCGTGATCGGCATCGTCATCGCGCACCTGGCGAACAACCTGATGAACGACCTCGCCGACACGCAGGTGGGCAACGACACCAAGGACTACCCACGCGCCCTCTACGCACCGCACCCGATCCTCGCGGGTCTGGTCACCACAAAGCAGATGATCGCCGGCGTCCTGGCCTGCCAGGTGCTCGATCTCGCCATCATGGTGACCCTCATCGTGCGCCAGGACTGGTGGATCGCCGCGTTCGCGCTCGGCGGGCTGTTCCTCTCGTACGCCTATACCGCGCCGCCGCTGCGGCTGAAGAAGATCGGCCTCGGCGAACTCGACGTGCTGCTGACCTGGGGCCCGCTCATGGTGGGCGGCGTGTACTACGCCGGGACGGGAATGGTCGCCTGGCAGGTGCTCGTGGCCGCGACCGTCTACGCGATCCTGCCGGTGACCGTACTCATGGGCAAGCATATCGACAAGCTGCCCTACGATAAGCCGGGCGGCACGCACACGTTTCCCGTCATCATCGGCGACCGCGCCGCCCGGATGCTGACCCAGGCCATGATGGTCGCGTTCTACCTCGGCGTGGTCGCGCTCGTTGCCACGAAGGCTCTCCCGTGGCCGGCCCTGCTCGTCGTGCTCGCCCTGCCTCGCGCGGTCAGCGCCGTGCGAGCCTTCAACCGGCCGAAGCCCACGCAGGCGCCGCCGGACAACCCGGTCTGGCCGCTCTACTGGGCACCGATCGCGTTCCTGCACACCCGTCGTGCGGGCGGGCTGCTGCTGCTCGGCCTGCTCGCCTGGGCGATCTGGCTCGCCGTCCGGTAGTCGCCACCCACGCGCTGACCGTCTACTGTGGATGGCGCGGCAATACGACACATCGCGTTCGCGTCGGTTGCCCTGTACGAGCGCGCACGGATGGGTTATCGTGAGCACCGATCAACGGCATCTGTCACACGCCGGCCAGTTGTGACAAGCAAGCCCACCGAGCGCCACTCCCGCCCTGTACGGGTTCGAGGAGCAGCCGCGCCGGGTCACCCCACAGACTTCGCGGAGCCACCCTTCGGTGACCTCGGGCTTGACGTCCCCCATGGTCGCCGTGTGCGTACGCCGAAACCAAACGACTACGTGGGCGGAGGCACCCAACATGAAGGTTCTGGTAGCAACAAACCAGACGCAGGGGCAGCGGGACAACGACTTCTGCTTCTGCGTCGAAGGCGAGCTGGTCACGGTCGGCCTGGTCTGCACCGCGGACGAGCGCGACCCCGACGGCGGCTGCGGCTGCGGGCGGGCCTTTGCCGGGCTCAACTCGCACAGGGCCACGACGACCGCCAAGGTGAAGGAAGTCGAACTGTCCGAAGAGGACTACGTGGAGGCGTTGCGGTCGAGCCTCGAGCAGCAGGGATGGCCCACCGAGGACGTCGCCGAACTCGCGACCTGGCTCATCGAGCTCGTCGACACGTGGCCCACCGGAGCGATCGTGGAACGGCGGCTCGACGACATCTTCCTCCGTACGGAGGCTCCCTCCGCGCGGTGAGCGTGCGAGCAGCGGCGAGGGTGCCGGGCTACTCGTCGGACGGTTCGTCCCTCGTGTGCACGCCGCCACTGCCAGGGCTGCGTCGCGGCGCGTACCGTCCGACGTACTCCTGGCCGGTCAGCGTCCGGATCTCCGCCATCACCTCGTCGGTCATGGCGCGCAGTGTTGAACTGTCCATCGGCTTGCCGGTGAAGTCCATCGGCTTGCCGAACCTGATGGTCACCTTCGGGCCGAGCTTGGGGACCAGCGTCCCCGTCGGCTGCACCTCGCCCGTGCCGATGCACCCGACCGGGATGATCGGCACCTCCGCGAGCAGCGCGAGCCGGGCGATGCCGGTCCGGCCGCGGTAGAGCCGCCCGTCCGGCGAGCGCGTGCCCTCGGGGTAGACGCCGACCAGGTCACCCGAGCGCAGCGCGGGGATGGCGGCGTCGAGTGCGGTCAGCGCGGCCCGTCCCCCCTCCCGATTCACCGCGATCGCGCCGAGGCCGTTCATGAACGCCCGCAACGCCCAGCCCTTCACGCCGGTACCCCTGAAGTACTCTGCCTTGGCCCAGAACGCGATGTGCCGGGGAACCACGGCCCCCATGATCCACTCATCGGCCACCGAGAGGTGGTTCGCGGCGAGGACGGCGCCACCGGTGGGCGGTACGTTCCGGAGTCCCTCGACGGTGGGCCGCCAGGCCAGCCGGATCGCGGGGCCCGCCGTGTACATCCCGATGGTGTAAAGCCACGCCACGGCGAACCCTCCAGCAGTGCCCGACGAACGGATCGGCGGCGCGGCCGCGCCGCCCCGATCTTCGCAGCTCACTGTAGCGACCCAACCGGTGGCTCAGAATGAGGCCATGAGGCCAACGCCACGACAGATGACCGCGTGGCGGACCGGCACGTCGCCGCTGCGGCGCTTCCTGAGCACCGAGACCGGCGGAGCGGCAGCCCTGCTCGGCGCGGCGGTCGCGGCCCTGTGCTGGGCCAACATCGCCCCTCGCTCGTACGCGTCGGTGTTCGGCACCCCATTGGCCGTGGCGGTGGGGCATGCGCACGTTTCACTCAGTCTGCATGACTGGATCAACAACGGCCTGATGACGTTCTTCTTCTTCGTCGTCGGGTTGGAGGCCCGGCGGGAGTTCGACCTCGGCGAGCTCCGCGAACGGCGCAGGATCCTGGCGCCGCTGCTCGCCGCCATCGGTGCCATGGCCCTGCCGGTACTGATCTTTCTGCTGGTCAACCTCGGCCATGGCTCGGCGCACGCCTGGGGCACGGCGATGTCGACCGACACCGCACTCGCCCTGGGGGTGCTGGCGATCACCGCTCGTCGGCTGCCCAGCGCGGTGCGCGTCTTCGTGCTGACGATGTCGGTGGTCGACGACTTCGTGGCGCTGTTGGTGATCGCGATCTTCTACAGCCGCGCGGTTCACGCCGACGCCCTGCTCGTGGCGCTGGGAATCTTCGCCGTCGTGCTGCTGGTGCGGGGACTGAAGGTGCGCACCGGCCTGGTCTACTTCCTGCTCGGGGTCGCCGCGTGGTTCGCGCTGCTCGCGTCGGGCGTCGACCCGATCGTGCTCGGTCTGGCGATGGGCCTGATCGCCTACGCCTACCCCGCCCCGCGCGAGCTACTCGAACGGGCCAGCCAGCTGTTCCGCGAGTTCCGCGAGCAGCCGACCCCGGAGCTGGCCCGCTCCGCACGCATCGGCGTCACCTCGGCGCTGTCACCGAACGACCGGCTCCAGGAGCTCTACCACCCATGGGTGAGCTACCTCATCGTGCCGCTGTTCGCGCTCGCCAACGCCGGCGTGCCGGTCAGCGGTCACGCGCTCGGCCGGACGTTCACGTCACCGATCGGGCTCGGTGTGGTCCTCGGCCTGGCCCTCGGCAAGCCCCTGGGCACGCTGGGCGTCACCTCGGTGCTCGCGATGGTGTCGCGCCGACGCCTGAGCGCACCCGTCGGGTGGGCCGGCGTGCTGGGGGTCGGCACCGTCTCGACCGTCGCGTTCACCGTGTCGCTGCTCATCGCCGACACCGCGCTTCGGGGCGAGGAGCGTGACGTCGCCACGGTCGCGATCCTCAGCTCGATCCCGCTCTCCGCCGTCCTGACCTGGCTCGTGTTCACCATCACCGAGCGTCTTCCCAAGCAGCTCAAGCTGCGGGCCCTCTACGGTAGGGCGAACGTCATCAGCGACCTGACGATGCCCGTGGACCCCGACCGTGACTACGTTCGTGGCCCGGTCGACGCGCCGGTCACCGTGGTCGAGTACGGCGACTTCGAGTGCCCCTACTGCGGCCAGGCCGAGCCGATCGTGCGCGAGCTGCTCGCCGACTTTGGCGATGTCCGGTACGTATGGCGGCACCTGCCGCTCAGCGACGTCCATCCCCATGCCCAGCTCGCGGCCGAGGCCTCCCAGGCGGCCGCCGTGCAGGGCGCGTTCTGGCCGATGCACGACCTGATCTTCGAGCACCAGGACGCGCTCACGCACGACGACCTCGTCGGTTACGCGGGCGAGTTGGGTCTGGACACCGACCAGTTCGACCGCGAACTGCGCAGTCGCGCGGGCGCAGCTCGGGTCGCCGCCGACATCGAGTCCGCCGACATGTCCAGCGTCTCGGGCACACCGACCTTCTTCATCAACGGCCGGCGCCACTACGGGGCGTATGACATCGATGTGTTGAAGTCCGCCGTGCGGGCGGCCCGGGCCCGCGCCTACCAGGACTCCGCCGCCGAACGCGGGTGATCGGGGAGGGGCCCGACGCGGCTCTCCACGGCACCCGTTCGCGTCAAGCGCGGCTCACCCCGACCCGTACGGTCTCGCCCTCGCCCACCTCGCCCGTGAACGCGCCGTCGTCTGTGGCGCCGAGCGCGACCGAGGTGGCGAGCGTCTCCGCCGCCACGAAGTCCTGGTGCGCCCGCACCGCCTGGGCCACCGCCGCCGGGGCGTCGAGCGTCAGGCTGATCCGGTCGGAGACGTCGAGGCCGGCCTCCCGGCGCGCCTGCTGCACCACCCGGATCACATCCCGGGCGAGGCCCTCGGCGGCGAGTTCCGGCGTGACCGCGGTGTCCAGCAGGACCACGCCGCCGGCTTCGGACAGCGGCGCCGTCACGGCCGAGCCCTCCGTGGCCTTGGCAACCAGGCGCAGCTCGTACTCACCCTCCTCGAGCGTGACGTCGGCCGCGACCGGTCGACCATCCACAACGGACCATTCCCCGGCCTTGACGGCCCTGATGACCTGCTGCACGGCTGCGCCCACGCGCGGACCGAGCGCGCGTGGCACCACGGTGAGCACCTGCTCGCAATGCGCCGCCACGTCGGAGGTGAAGACGACCTGCTTCACGTTCACCTCGTCAGCGACCAGGTCCGCGAACGGCTCCAGGTCCGCCGACCGCGGGGTCGCCACGGTGAGCGTGCGCAGCGGCAGGCGAACCCGCAGGCCGTTCGTCTTGCGCAGTGACAGCGCCGCCGAACAGACGTCACGCACCGCGTCCATCGTGGACACCAGCTCGGGGTCGGCGGCGAACGCCTGCGGCGACGGCCAGTCCTCCAGGTGCACCGAACGGCCCCCGGTCAGCCCGCGCCAGACCTCCTCCGCGGTCATCGGCGCCAAGGGCGCCAGCACGCGGCAGAGCGTCTCCAGCACGGTGAACAGGGTGTCGAACGCGTCCCGATCGCCCTCCCAGAACCGGTCCCGGGACCGGCGCACATACCAGTTGGTCAGCGCGTCCAGGTAGGCGCGGACCGACTGGCACGCGCCACTGATGTCGTAGGCGTCCATCTGCACCGTCGCGACGCTGACCAGCTCACCCGTCTTCGCCAGCACGTAGCGGTCGAGCTGGTTCGTGCTGTCCACAGAGGACTTGGCTTCGTACGACTCCGCGTTGGCGTACAGCGAGAAGAAGTACCACACGTTCCACAGCGGCAGTAGCACCTGGCGCACGGCATCGCGGATCGCCGACTCCGTCACCGGCATGTCGCCACCGCGCAGGACCGGCGAGGCCATGAGCATCCACCGCATCGCGTCCGACCCGTAGACGTCGAACATCTCGTAGACGTCCGGATAGTTGCGCAGGCTCTTGGACATCTTGCGCCCATCCGAGCCCTGCAGGATGCCATGGCTCATGCAGGTACGGAAGGCCGGCCGGTCGAAGAGTGCCGTGGCGAGCACGTGCATGGTGTAGAACCAGCCGCGCGTCTGTCCGATGTACTCCACGATGAAGTCGCCCGGATAGTGGTGCTCGAACCAGTCCGCGTTCTCGAACGGGTAGTGCACCTGGGCGAACGGCATCGACCCAGACTCGAACCAGCAGTCCAGCACCTCCGGCACGCGGCGCATCATCGACTTGCCGGTCGGGTCATCCGGGTTGGGCCGGACGAGCTCGTCAACCATTGGCCGGTG
>DATBGZ010000055.1:0-93131 GCA_036557785.1 Micromonosporaceae bacterium | reverse complement strand
CAGTCCGGGATACCGAGGTGATCACGCTCTGTTAGGGTCACTGGCACTGGTGGCACTGTCGGGAGTGGACGAGAATGTATGGAATTGGGGCCCCGCTCCAGGACAGCCTCCTGGCCGCATTGGCGTTGGTCGACGGTGGCGATGAGCAGTACGCCCGCATCGCGCCGGTATCGCCGCCCGAGGAGCTGAAGGGCCACTCCCAGGCCCTGTTCTTCCTCAAGCCCGAACTGCTCTACCCGGAGCTGGACCGGACGAAGACGATCGATGCCGTCGGCTCGGTGCTGGCGGAGGCCGCGATCACGGTCGGTGGCGCTGCGGTACTCGGCCCGGGCCGGCTGGCCCAGACCATCGCCGCCCACTACGGCATGATCAACCGGGTCTCACGGTTCGGCGTCGCCGCGCTCTCCGACGCCGCGCGGGGGAAACTCGCCGAGGCCTTCGGCAACCAGATCGCGGCTGGCCTGCCGGTCCTCGGCGGCCACGAGGTGGTGCAGCGCTACGGCGTGTCGCCCTCGGAGCTCGACGCGGCCTTCACCTCACCGGCGAAGCTCGCCCCTGGCACGTACGCCGCCGAGGTCCCGCTCGCTGCGGGCCCCGTGGTCGTGCTCAACGGCTTCCACCCCCGCCAGCTCGGCCACTACGCCGAACCCGGCTCGCGTGTCGTCGCGCTGGAGATCCAGTGGACGGACCGGTCCTGGCAGAGTTTCCGCGCAGATGTCGTGGGCGCGACGCGACCCGACCAGGCCGCGTCGGGATCCGTACGGGCTCTGCTGCGCCGGCAGCGCGACGACCTCGGCATCGGGCCGGTCGGGCTGTCGACCAACGGTGTCCATGGCTCGGCCGGACCGGTCGAGGCGATGGTGGAGATCGCCCGGTTCCTCGATGTGGCGCCGGCGCACACGGCCCTCGGGGCGGCTCTGCTCGATGCCGGGGTGCCCGAGGCCACGATCGAGGTGCTCGCGTCGTCCGAGGACACCGGCGGGGAGCTGCGTCAGCAGGTCTTCGACGCGACCGAAGAGGTCGACCCGGGCACGGCGATCGAATACCTCACGCGCCTCTAGTGTTGCCCCGTGATATTCGTCAACCGAGCCAGCGAACTCGATGAACTGCGTCGCTGGTGGGAGACGCCGGCTGCTCGGCCAGCAGTCGTATGGGGCCGACGACGGGCCGGCAAGACGGTGGGCGAGGTCCGTCGATGGTTCTCGCATGCTCGCAGAGTTGACGCCGAAGGTGAGCCGGCTCCCCGAACGCCGACCCCGACCTGCGCTACGTCCTCTGCGCCCGCGACACGATCCGCAACACGCCGCAGGGTGTGCTCGCCTGCACGGCCGCGGACATGTTCACTGCCTGACAGCGCAGCGCGGGGCCACCACGGGGTCAGGCCCGGAAGTGCTTGCTGAGGGCACCGGTCTGGAACTGGTAGTGGGAGTCGCTGGCGCCGTAGAGGATGTCCGGCGTCTCGACCATCCGCTCGAAGGACAGCCGGCAGACCCGCTGCCCGTCCGCGACCATGAACGGCACATCATGCGCCCGGACCTCGAGCGCCGCCTGGCTTCCCGACGGCACCGAGGGGCCGTGGCCGAAGCCGGGATCGAAGAAGCCGGCGTAGTGGGCTCGCAGCTCCCCGTTGGTCGGGTCGTAGGCGCGCATCTCCGCGGCCAGCTCAGGCGGCACCCGGACCTGCTCGCGCGAGAGCAGAAGGTAGAACTCCTCCGGCTCCAGCACCACGCCACCACCGCGCTCGGGGTGCACCGGCTCCCAGAAGTCGTCGGGGTCGTGCGCGCCGATGACGGTCAGGTCGAGCAGCCGGCTGTTCTTGCGCGCTCGCCAGCCGACGGGGGCGCCGGCGTCGGGCAGGGCCAGGCTCAGGAACAGTCCGTCGTCAACCGGTAGCTCGGCCGACGAGGGGACGTGGCCCATGCCAGCGCCCACCGCGGCGACCGAGAGCAGCGGGTTCTCGCGGTGGAACTCGCGCAGCTCGTCATCGGAGACCATCACCGTGGGCGAGGGCCGCAGCAGGCGGAGCTGGTTGAGCGACAGGCCCCGCCGAACCCGTACGGTGAACGACCGGGACACGACCTCGAGGAACAACGGGCCCTGGTAGCCGGGCGCGATGTCGTCGAAGACGTGACCACGGTCGGTGATCACCCGGGTGAAGATGTCCAGCCGCCCCGTCGAACTCTTCGGGTTGGCCCGCCCCGCGAGATCGGGTGGCAGCGCCAGCGACTCGCAGAGGGGGACCAGGTACGGCCGGTTGCGCTCGAGGACCGCGCCATCACGAAGGTCGATGCGATCCATCTCGAACGCCGGTAGCCGAGCGGCGACCGTGTCGTTGCCGGGCAGGAAGCTGCACCGCAGCCGGTACGCCCACTCGCCCAGGCGCAGGTCGACGCTGGCCGGTTGGATCTGGGCGTCGTCGAGGGTGTACGTCGTCGAGGCGATCACGCCCTGGTCGCGGGCCTTGCGCAGCCACTGCGATGGCAGCACGCCAGCGGCCTCGGCCACGCCCGGCCCGGCAGGCGCGCGGGCCAGGTCCGCCGGAGCCGGCTCTGGACCGGACACTAGGGCTCCGGGTGTTCGTACGACAGCTGCTCCGGTGGCACCGGGAAGGTGATGTCGTCACCGAAGGGGGAACCGGCCCCGGCCCGGTCCGACGTGGCCTCGCTCACGGGCAACCGCCCGGGCTTGACCACCTTCGACCGGCTCCGGCGCCGGCGCTGCGGGTCGCGGCCAGGCTCCGCCGACATCGAGATCCTCCTCGCCACACCGACCGTCGGACAGGCCACAGTGTCGCACAGGACCGGAGGGTGACAGCTCACTACACACGCCGGTTAGCGTTGTGGGCACGATGTCAGCATCCCGCCGAACTCTGGCCCACCCATGACCTCCACTCTGGCCGACCACCTGCGCGCCGCGAGCGACGACGAGCTCGGGGCGTTGCTGCAGCTTCGCCCGGATCTGGCCATACCGGTCCCCGCGGACCTCTCCCAGCTCGCGGGCCGGGTGCAGAGCCGGGTCTCGGTCGCTCGGGCCCTCGACGGCCTGGACCGGTTCACCCTCGAGGTGCTCGACGGACTGCGCTACGTGCGCGGCGAGGACGGCATCGCCCCGGTCGGCACCCTGCTCACCCTCGCCGCCGAAGCAGGGGCGGACGCGACCCAGGTGCGGGCGGCGCTGGCGAGGCTGCGGGCGCTGCACCTGGTCTACGGCTCGGACGGCCAACTGCGACTCGTCGGCGCGATCAACGAGCTGCTGGGGCCGAACCCGGCGGGACTGGGTCGGCCGGCCGCGCGGCTGCTCGACGAGGCCGAGCACCTGCCGGGAATCGACATCGTCACCCTCGCCGCCGATCCGGCAGGCCTGCGCCGCGCCCTGCTCTCCGCGCCGCCGGAGGCGCGCGCCGTGCTCGACCGGCTGGCGGAGGGTCCCCCCGTCGGGCAGGTCGCGCTGCGCTCCCTCACGGAGACCTCGCCGCTGCGCTGGCTGCTCGACCATGGCCTGCTCGTCGCGATCGCCGATGACCTGGTCGAGTTGCCGCGCGAGGTCGGGCTCGTGCTGCGCCGTGACGCCGGCCCGCTCGGCGCCCTGCACGCCACGCCACCGCCCCTGGAGGGCAGGGCTCGACCCGGTTCCGACCAGGCCGGCGCCGGCCAGGCCATGGACGCGGTGCGCCACCTGGACGCCCTGCTCGGCGTCCTGGCCGAGGCTCCGCCACCGGTGCTGCGGACCGGGGGCCTGGGCGTGCGAGACCTCCGGCGCCTGGCGAAGGCGACCGGGCTCGACGAGGCGAGCACCGCGCTGCTGCTCGAGATCGCCGCGGCGGCCGGGCTGCTCACCACGGGGCCGATGCCGGGCAGCGTGGTGACCTCGCCGTACGGCGGGACCATCACCCGCGAGGGTGGCCCGGACATCCGGTGGCTGCCGACGCTGGCGTACGACACGTGGCGCGCCGGGCCGATCGCGCGGCAGTGGGTCGTGCTCGCCCGCACCTGGCTGTCGATGACCCGTGCCCCGACGCTGGTGGGTCAACGCGACGATCGCGACAAGGTGATCAATACGCTGACGGTCGAGGTGGTCAGGGCGAGCGCACCGGGCATCCGCCGCTCGGCGCTGGACGTCCTGGTCGACCAGAGCGAGTCGACGGCTGTCGATGCCGACGCCGTGGTGGGGCGGCTCGCCTGGCGCTACCCCCGCCGCTACGGACGCCAGGGCGCCGCGGCCACGGATATGCACGCCCGGGCCGCGCTGCGCGAGGCAGCGACCCTCGGGGTGACCGGCCTCGATGCGATCACGTCGTACGGTCGGGTGCTGCTCGCCGAGCGGCCAGATGAGGACGACGACCCGCTGGGCGTGCGCGCTGAGCCCGACCCGCTCGTCGCGGCCCTGGACCGGCTTCTCCCCGCGCCGGTCGACCACATGCTCGTCCAGGCCGACCTGACCGTGATCATCCCCGGGCCGCCGGAGCCCACGCTCGCCGCCGAGCTCGCCGCAGCCGCCGACGCCGAGTCCCGTGGCGGAGCCACGGTGTACCGGGTGACGCCCACGAGCATCCGGCGGGCACTCGACGCGGGATACGCGTCGGCAGACCTGCACGCGCTGTTCGCTCGGCGCTCGCGCACGCCGCTGCCCCAGACACTGTCCTACCTCATCGACGACGTGGCCCGTCGCCACGGTGGGCTGCGGGTCGGCACCGCGGGTGCCTACCTGCGCGGCGATGACGAGAAGCTGCTCGCCGAGGTGCTCGCGGACCGCCGCCTCTCGGGCCTCGCGCTGCGCCGGCTGGCCCCGACCGTGCTCGCGACGGCGCACCACGCATCACGCTTGCTCGATGTGCTCCGGGACGCCGGCTACGCCCCCGTCGCCGAGGACGCGAACGGAGCCGTGGTGCTCACCCGTCCCACCGCGGCCCGCGCGCCGACGGTCGCCGTGCGGCTGACCTATCACGTGGAGGATCCCGAGCGTGCCCGGCTGACCGGCCCGCGCCTGGCCGGCGTCGTCGAGCAGATCCGTCGGGGCGATCGCATCGCACGGGCCGCGCGGCGCTCGCCGCTCGCCACGACCCAGGTCGGCCCGGACGCAGCGCCGGTCAACGCGACGCAGGCCCACGCCCAAGCGCTCGCCGTGCTGCGACAAGGCATCACGGAGCGGCGCAAGGTCTGGGTCGGCTTCGTCGACGCCCATGGCGCGAACGGGTCGCGCCTCGTTCGACCAGTATCGATGGGAGGCGGTTTCCTGCATGCGGAGGACGACCGCAGCCAGACCCGGCACACGTTCGCCCTGCACCGCATCACCGCTGCCGCACTCGACTCCTGAGGTCAGCGGTCAGATCCGCCACGTAGTCGGTCAGGTGTGACGTCGTCCAACTCGTCACGGTTGGCGACGAGACTGGCCCGTACGGCGCCGATCACCGACGCCACGACCAGCAACGCGAGCACGACGCCGAGCGCCTCCACCAGGGCGTCCACGGTGGCGGTGCCCATCACGACATGGGACAGGACGAACCAGCCCAGACCGAGCAACGCCACGGTCGCCGCGCCGAGCAGGAGCCCGCGTCGGCTCTGGTCACCCGTATCCTCGGTCCCCATCGCCATCGCCTCCCACACGATCTCCCCACACGGGTCCAATGTAGGAGTCTGCCCTGCGTCCGCGCTCCGGATCCACGCGGCCCGTGATTGGTCATACCGGCAGCCGGGCGCCCCCGGTACCGATGGGACAGAACACGCCGGTAACGACACGCCGGGAACGCTCCCAGGCGGTGCAACCAATCGGGGGGCTCCGAGCGTCTGTAGTTCCGTGGGGGCTCCCCACACGCCGGCACGCTCCCCCGCGCCATGGCTACTGCCGCCCGGCGGGGTGCGCGCGCTCCGGTCCCATGCGACGGGGGAGAGCGGGCGCACCCAGCCCGGGCGCTCCCGCCTCACCCGATCTCTTCCGTACGTCTGCTCCCGCCGTACTGGTGCGGCGTCCTGACCGACGCCCCCGCCGCGTTGTCCCGTAGTTGTCGGCCATTCGAGGCACACTGGATGGTCGGCCGAGCCGGCCGCGAGCGCGAGGAGCGAGCGTCATCAAGCCCCGCAGTCGCGACCAGGAGTTGCGTGGAGGCGTTCGTGACTGAGGGACCACTGATTGTGCAGTCGGACAAGACCCTGCTGCTCGAGGTCGGCCATCCGGACTCCCTCGCGTGCCGGATGGCGATCGCGCCCTTCGCCGAGCTGGAGCGCTCGCCAGAGCACGTCCACACCTACCGGCTCACCCCACTCGGACTGTGGAACGCCCGCGCCGCCGGCCACGACGCCGAGTCCGTGGTCGACGCGCTGCTGCGCTTCTCGCGCTATCCCGTGCCGCACGCCCTGCTCGTCGACGTCGCCGAGACGATGGACCGGTACGGCCGGCTGCAGTTGGCCAATGACCCGGCGCACGGCCTGGTGCTGCGTGCCACCGACCGGGCCGTGCTCGTGGAGGTCGCCAAGTCGAAGAAGGTGGCCGACTTCCTCGGGGCGCGCATCGACGACGACACCATCGCCGTGCATCCATCGGAGCGCGGACGGCTCAAGCAGGCCCTGCTCAAGCTCGGCTGGCCGGCCGAGGATCTCGCCGGGTACGTCGACGGCGAGGCCCACCCGATCGCGCTCAACGAGGAGGGTTGGCAGCTTCGGCCGTACCAGACGCAGGCCGTGGAGCACTTCTGGGCCGGGGGATCCGGCGTCATCGTGCTGCCCTGCGGTGCCGGCAAGACGCTCGTGGGCGCCGCCGCGATGGCGCAGGCCAGCGCCACCACGCTGATCCTCGTCACGAATACCGTCGCCGGCAGGCAGTGGAAGCGCGAGCTGATGGCCCGCACCTCGTTGACCGAGAGCGAGATCGGTGAGTACTCCGGGGAGCGCAAGCAGATCCGCCCGGTCACGATCGCGACCTACCAGGTGCTCACCACGCGCCGCAGCGGCAACTTTACCCATCTCGATCTCTTCGGTGCCCGGGACTGGGGTCTGGTCATCTACGACGAGGTGCACCTGCTGCCCGCGCCGATCTTCCGCTTCACGGCCGACCTGCAGGCGCGTCGGCGGCTGGGCCTGACCGCCACGCTCGTGCGCGAGGACGGGCGGGAGGGTGACGTCTTCTCGCTCATCGGCCCCAAGCGCTACGACGCGCCGTGGAAGGACATCGAGTCGCAGGGCTGGATCGCCCCTGCGGAGTGCGTCGAGGTGCGGGTCACGTTGACCGATGCCGAGCGGATGGCATACGCGACCGCGGAGGCCGAGGAGCGCTACCGGTTCGCCGCCACGGCCGCGACCAAGCTGCCGGTGGTGCGCAAGCTCGTCGGGCGCCATCCGGGCGAGCAGGTTCTGGTCATCGGCGCCTACATAGACCAGCTTCAGCGGTTGGGGGAGTACCTGGACGCGCCCGTCATCCAGGGCAGCACGACCACGAGGGAACGCGAGCGGCTCTTCGACGCGTTCCGGGCCGGCGAGGTCTCGACCCTGGTGATCTCCAAGGTCGGCAACTTCTCGATCGACCTGCCGGAGGCGGCCGTGGCGATCCAGGTCTCGGGCACCTTCGGCTCACGGCAGGAGGAGGCCCAGCGGCTCGGCCGCGTGCTACGGCCCAAGGCCGACGGCCGGCAGGCCCACTTCTACACGGTCGTCTCCCGCGACACGATCGACACCGAGTACGCGGCACACCGGCAGCGCTTCCTCGCCGAGCAGGGCTACGCCTACACCATCATCGACGCCGACGACGTGCTCGGTCCGCCGCTGCCCACAGTGGACTGACGTCAGAACGGCGTCTGCTCGCCGAGCAGATCCAGCAGCCGCGCGACGAGCGACCCGAGTTGGCCCGAGTCCTCGAACATATAGACGTCCTCGGAAATGTGCAGCTCATAACTGAACAGGTCGCAGCAGCCGAGGCTCGGCATCGCGGCGATCTGGGTGGCCAGATCCGCATCGGCGAGAATCCCCGCCAGGCGGGTGCGCGCCGCGCTGTCGAATCGGCCGGTGCTCGTCGGTCCGGTCAGGCTCGTGTACGTCCACTGCCCGTCCGCGTCGACCTCGAGGGTGTCGTCGTGGTCGACGAAGCCCCCGGTCCGGGTGATCGTGAATGGTTCCAGGCTCGGCGGTGCCGACGATGGGGTCGCGACCGCCGGCCCGCCAACCTCGCACCCCGCGAGGAGAAACGCGAACGCGGCCGCGACCAGCAGTACCAGTCGACGCATCGGTGGCCTCCTCGGTGTCGGGTTGAGCGGTTCGACGGCCGGGTCGCCCCGACGGTTGCACCGTGGGGGAAACGGGCCGCGCCCGCGAGCGGTGGGCGCATGCTGGTGGGCGTGGGCGACCTACTGACGTCGTGGCGGGCTGCACTGCCAACCGCGCCGACCGAGCTCGCGGCCCGGATCGGCGCCGACCTGCTGGGGCGTTGGGGCGAGCCGCATCGTCACTATCACACCGTGGATCATCTCGCCTTCGTTCTCGCGGTCGTCGACGAGCACCACGGCCACGCCGACGACGCCGACGCGGTGCGCCTCGCTGCCTGGTACCACGACGCCGTGTACGACCCGCACCGCGTGGACAACGAGGAGGCCAGTGCCCTGCTCGCGGAAACCGCGCTGCCCGCGCTGGGCGTGACCCAGGCGCGGGTGGCCGAGGTGGCCCGGCTTGTCCGGCTCACCGCGGGCCACGACCCGGCGGCCGGCGACCGGAACGGCGAGCTGCTCACCGACGCCGACCTGGCCGTGCTCGCCAGCCCGGCCGAGACGTACGCCGCCTACACCGCCGCGGTACGGCGGGAGTATGCCCACGTGAGCGACCCGTACTTCGCCACCGGGCGGGCCAGTGTGCTGCACACGCTGCTCAACCTTCCGCACCTGTTCCACGTCCCGGTGCTGCGAGAACGGTGGGAGAACACCGCCCGGGCCAACCTCAGCCGCGAGCTGCAATCGCTGCGGACCACCCCGATCGCGTCGTTCTGACTCGCCGGCCGGCCCTCAGCCGGACGCGTGCCTGGGGCGGCGCAGGCCGGCCTGGTGCAGCGCGGCCACGATCTGCCGGCTGGAGACCGGGTGGGCACCGAGTCGCACCGCCTCGTCGTAGCGTTCCGCGGGCATGTCGTAGTGATCGCGGTCGAAGCCACGCGCGGGCAGTCCAAGCGCCGAGGCGAAGGCGTGCAACTCGTCGAGGGACGTGTCGCTGACGAGGTGCGACCACAGCCGCCCATGCGCCGGCCACCGGGGAGGGTCGACGAGGATCACGGGCGTACGGGATGCGCCGTCACGGTGACTGGCGGCCCGACGGGACCGCGCGGGCATCTGGGGCCCCCAGGCGTGCGGCGTCCGCGGACAGATCATCGGGCATCGACTGGGACTGCCGCTCGGCCTCGACCCGCGCGCGGTAGAGCTCGATCTCGCGGCGCCGGCGTGCGGCGCTCCAGGCCAGCTCGACGCCCATGAGCGTGGCCGCGTCCTCGGCGCTGTCCGCGCCCCGGTGCGCGGTCTCGAAGGAGATGCGGGTACGCCGCGTGAGCACGTCGTCGAGGTGCAGCGCGGCCTCCGCCCGGACGGCGTAGACGACCTCGACCGCGAGGTAGGGCGGTGCACCCGCCAGCGTCCGCACCAGGGCGGGCTTCTCGTCCAGCACCCGCAGCACATCGGTCGCGAGCGAGCCGTACCGGTCCAGCAGGTGCTCGACCACGTCGACCGGGACCCGATGGCGGCGGGCCAGCGAGGTCGGGTCCCGCCGCAGGCGGGCGAAGCCGTCGGCACCGAGCAGCGGTAGTTCGTCGGTACGTGAGCGGGGCACATCCCGCCCCAGCCTGCGCGCCACCCGGTCGACGACGTCGGCCGCCATCACCCGGTATGTCGTGAGCTTGCCGCCCGCGACGACGGCCAGCCCGAGCATCGGCTCCACGACCGCGTGCCGCCGCGACAGCGCGGAGGTCGACTCGTCCTCACCGGAGAGCAGGGGCCGCAGACCGGCGTAGACGCCCTCGATGTCCGAAGGGGACAGTGGCCGGTCGAGCACCGTGTTCACCTGACTGAGCAGGTACTCGATGTCCCGGGCCGTGGCCGCGGGGTGAGCCCGGTCCAGGCGCCAGTCCGTGTCGGTGGTTCCGATGATCCAGTGCCCGCCCCACGGAAGCACGAAGAGCACGGAGGTCGCGGTGCGCAGGATCAGGCCCGCCTCGCCGGAGACCGCCGAGCGGGGGACCACCAGGTGCACGCCCTTGGACGCGCGCACCCGCAGGCCTGGGCGCACCGGACCGCCGTCGGCGGCGAGCATCTCGGCGACGTCGTCGCTCCAGACCCCGGTGGCGGCGATGACCGTACGGGCTGATACATCGAACTGTTCGCCTGACTCGACGTCGAGAACCCTGGCGCCGGTGACCTCCCGCGCCTGGCGAAGGAACCGGATCGCCCGGGCCGAGGTGACCACGGCGGCACCGAGGCTCGCCGCCGTCCGGGCCAGGGTGGCGACGAGGCGGGCGTCATCGACCTGGGCATCGTAGAAACGGATCGCCCCGCCGATGCTGTCCGTGCGCAGTGACGGGAAGACGCGGCGCGCGGCCGCGGCCGAGAGGTGGCGGTGCAGCGGCATGCCCCGGCCGGCGCCGAAGAGCCCGGCGAACGCGTCGTAGGTCGCGACGCCGGCGCCGTAATACCCCCGCAGCGCTGGTCCACGCCACCCGTCGCGCGGCAAGGGGATCAGCAGCGGCAACGGCTTGACCAGGTGTGGCGCGAGCCGGGTCGCGAGCAGCCCGCGCTCCCGCAGTGCTTCGTGCACCAGGGCCAGGTCCAACTGCTCGAGGTAGCGCAGACCGCCGTGCACGAGCTTGGTCGAGCGCGATGAGGTCCCGGAGGCGAGATCGCGAGCCTCGACGAGTGCGACCGACAGGCCCCGCGAAGCGGCGTCGACGGCGGCGCCGACGCCGGTCACCCCGCCGCCCACGATCAGGACGTCGAAGGTCTCCCGCCGCAGGCGTGCGAGGTCCGTCGCCCGGCGCGCGGCGGAGAGCCGGGACGCCGCGACGCGGGAGACGGACGGGTCACGCACGGCTCCACCGTACCCGCAGCCCACACGCGAACCTGGATGCCCGATACCCTTTCAGGGTGAGTCTGCGCCTGTACGACACCGCGACCCGATCGGTGCGGGACTTCGTCCCGCGTGTGCCCGGTACGGTCGGGATCTACCTGTGTGGGCTCACCGTCCAGTCCCCGCCACACATCGGGCATCTTCGTTCGGCCGTCAACTACGACGTGCTGCGCCGGTGGTTGGTGCGCTCCGGCTACCAGGTCAGCTTCATTCGCAACATCACCGACGTCGACGACAAGATCCTGGTCCGGTCGCTCGAGGCCGGGGTTCCGTTCTGGTCGCTCGCCTACGCCAACGAGCGGATTCTCGCCGATCACTACGCCCGGCTCGGGGTGCTGCCGCCGACCTACGAGCCTCGCGCGACCGGCCATGTGCCGGAGATGCAGGAGCTGATCTCCCGGCTCATCGCCGACGGCCACGCCTACCCGGCCGCGGACGGGTCGGGCGACGTCTACTTCGACGTCGCGACCTTCCCCGCGTACGGGCAGCTCTCCGGGCAACGCCCCGAGCAGATGCAGGCCGGCGCCGGAACAGCCGAGCGGGATAAGCGCGATCCCCGGGACTTCGCTCTGTGGAAAGGGGCGAAGGCCGATGAACCGGTCGAGGCGCAGTGGCCATCGCCGTGGGGACCGGGCCGCCCGGGCTGGCACATCGAGTGCTCTGCGATGTGCTGGCGTTACCTGGGCCCGGAGTTCGACATCCACGGGGGCGGCCTCGACCTCGTCTTCCCGCACCACGAGAACGAGATCACCCAGTCGCAGGCGGCGGGCCTGCCCTTCGCTCGGTACTGGGTCCACCACGGGCTGCTGAACCTCGGCGGCGCCAAGATGTCCAAGTCGGACGGCAACGTGATCGACCTTCCCGCCATCGAGGCGAGTGGCATCCGGCCGGTCGAGTTGCGCTACTACCTCTCCGCGCCGCACTACCGCTCGACGATCGACTACTCGGACGAGGCGCTGCGGGAGGCGGCGTCGGCGTACCAGCGGCTCGAGGGGTTCGTCGAACGCGCGGCCGAACTGGTCGGGCCGGCGCCACAGGGCCCCCGCGGCAAGGCCCCGGCTCCGCGCGCCGCGTTCGTCAAGGCGATGGACGACGACCTGAACACCTCGGCGGCGCTGGCGGTCGTGCACGACCTCGTCCGGGAGGGCAACGTGGCCCTGGGCGCGTCCGACAAGCTCGCCGTGGCGCGGATTCTCCGTGAGACGCGCACGATGCTCGACGCTCTCGGTATCGACCCACTGTCTCCACAGTGGACGCGGTCTGGCGCGACCGAGTTGCGCGGTGTCGTCGACGCGCTCGTGTCCCTCGCCCTCGAGCAGCGCGCGGCAGCCCGTACCCGCAAGGACTGGGCCACCGCGGACGCGGTGCGCGACCAGCTCAACGCGGCCGGGATCGTGGTCGAGGACACGCCCAGCGGTCCACGGTGGACGGTCGAGACACCGGGCCACGGAGGGTCGTGACATCATGCCGGGCAACTCGCAGCGGCGCGGGCGCCGCACCACCGCCAAGAAGGGCTCCGCGGTCGGCTCGGGGGGCCGCAACCGGGCCGGCCTGTCCGGTCGCGGCCGTACCCTGCCCGCGGAGGAACGGCCCTGGCACAAGGGCTACTCGGGCGAGGAGGTGCCGGCGGGCACGGCACGCAAGCAGGAGCGCGAGCGCCGCGCCGCCGCCGCCACCGGGCGGACCCCGAAGGTGGGCACGCCCGGCACGGCCCTGCGTGGTGCGGCCCGAGGCGCCACGGCCGGCCGTCCGAGGGTCTCTCCCGGCCGCCGGGCAGCCGCGCCCAAGACCTCCACGGAGCTCGTCGTCGGGCGCAACCCGGTGCTGGAGGCGCTGCGGACACACACCCCGACGACGGCGTTGTTCGTCGCAATAGGCATCGATGCCGATGAACGGATGGCGGAGATCGTGCGGACCGCGACGGATCGGGGCGTGCCGCTGCTGGAGATCAGCCGGGCTGAGCTGGACCGGATGACCGGCGGCGTGCTGCACCAGGGCGTCGGCCTGCAGGTGCCGCCGTTCGCGTACGAGCCGTTCGAGGATCTGCTCGCGGCCGCGGGCGAGGCACCGAACCCGCTGCTCGTGGCGCTCGATGGAGTCACGGACCCGCGCAACCTCGGCGCGGTCGTGCGCTCGGCCGCGGCCTTCGGCGCGCAGGGCGTCTTCCTGCCCGAACGGCGCGCCGCCGGCATGACCGCCACCGCCTGGCGGACGTCGGCCGGCGCCGCGGCCCGGCTGCCGATCTCCCAAGTGACGAACCTGACCCGTTCGCTGGTGTCCTGCAAGGAGGCCGGGTTCACCATCGTCGGGCTCGACGCCGACGGGGCCACCGATCTCTACGCGCTCGACGCGGCGCTGAGCCCGCTCGTCGTGGTGGTCGGCTCCGAGGGGCGTGGGCTGTCCCGCCTCGTCGGCGCGACGTGCGACCTGCGGGTCAGCATTCCCATCTCGTCCACAGTGGACTCTCTCAACGCCTCGGTGGCGGCCGCGATCGCGCTGGCCGAGGTGGCCCGCCGCCGCACCGTGCGGTAGGCCGTCACGCGGTGGCGCTCGGCTGCGCCGGCACGGCCCCCGCGTGCGCCCGGCAGAACGCGCAGTTGGACCTCGTGTCCCAGGTCTCCCGCTCCAGATCCGCCAGCGTGAGATCCTCCGAGCCGAGATCCTGACGGATCGCCCGGCGCAGATCCCACAACGCCTCGGCATAGGGGTGGTACGCGTCGTGGTAGGCGACGGTGCGACGTTTGACCCCGCCCCGCACCGCGTCCCGGAAGGCGGCGAGGCGGCGCAGCACCTCCTCCGCCGGTGAGAGGACCTTCGGGTTGCCTGCGAGCAGCAGGCGCTCCCGGTTGCGGTAGACGCCGGCGTCGCCGAACGCCCGCTGGATCCCCTGCTCGAGGTCCTCGGGTGACTCGCTCGGATCGGCGAGGTGCCGCACCTTCCCGAACGCCGCGTCCAGGGCGACCAGATAGGCCACGTAGGCGTCCCGGCGCTCGGTGCTGTTGGCCCGGCGACGTTCTTCCCGGGTGCTCAGGGCATGGGCGATGACAGTGCCGAAGAGCGCGGCGGCACCACCGGCGAGAGTCGCGAGAATGGTCAACCAGTTGTCCACGGTGGACCATCATCGCATCCGCGGTGGTGGCGTGTCCGTCCCGAGCGAGCGCGGTGGCGGCTGCCTACTCTCCCGCGGGTGCATAGAACGCGGTGGTCGCCGCCACGGCCGCGTCCGCCACCTCGGCGCTGACGCCCGCGGCCCGGTGCGCGTCCCCCCAGGCGCGGGCGGCTGCGGTGTAGAAGCTCTTGGCCTCCTCGCTGACCAGCCAGGCCGCTTTGTCCTCGGTGGACATTGCCGCGCCGGAGGCCAGGTACCGCGCCAGGCCCAGCAGGGCACCGTCCCAGCCGACACCGACCGCGCCCGGGCCGAACTGGTCCCACATCCCCGGGGGCACCGTGGCAGTGTGCGTCAGTTCGAAGCTGGTCCCCTCGTCGCAGGGCGTGAGTCGGACCTCGACCTCGCTGAAGGTCTCCGGGGTGACCTCACCCATCACCCAGCTGACGCGCAACAGGTTCGGCGGTTCGCAGGCGAGGATCTCGCCGCCGGCATTGCCCTCGAACTGGTAGCGCCCGCCGAGCCGCAGCTCGCCGGAGATCGGCAGGAACCACCGGTTGATGCGCGCGGCCGTCGTGAGGGCGTCCCAGACGTCGTCGATCGGGGCATGGTAGGTGCGCCGAAGCCGTACCGTACGGCCTTCGCCGACCGGGGTCGGCGCCACGCCGGTCTCGCGGATGGTCCCGGCGATCTCGTCCGTCATGCCGGTGCGCCCGGCCGGTCCGCCCATGGTGTCGTTCACGCCGTCTCCTTCTGCTCGCGTACGGCCTCTTGTCGGGAGGTCGGTGCGCCCGACTGCTGTTGTCGTGCCGCGCGTCGACTCCGGGCCAGCTCGGTGGCGAGGGCATCGAGGCGCTGGTGGAGGAACGCCGACTGGTCCAGCGTGGGCCGGAACCGCTCCAACCACTGGTCCACCTCGACCAGTCCGGTCGGGGCCACGGCGTAGACACGCCGCGCGCCCTCCGGCCGTACGGTCGCGAAACCGTTGTCCCGCAGCACCTTCAGGTGCTGCGACACCGCTGGCTGCGAGATGCCGAACTCGGCCCGGATCGCTTCAGTGACCGCCCCGGATGTCTTCTCACCGTCCGCGAGAAGCTCCAGGATCCGCCGCCGTGCCGGATCCGCCAGCACCTCGAACGCCCGCACGACGCGACTATACCGGTGCTGGCTTATATAAGTCCAGCCGACTTGCCGAGAAATCGTCGGAGCACGCTCTTACGATCCCGGCCATGACTGTGATGACCCCGCGGCAGTTCCATGACGCCGACGGCATCGACGATTGGCGAGTGCTGTGGTCGGTGGCGTTCGCGCTCTATCGCACCGGCGATTTCGCGACCGGTGTCAAGCTCGTCGACGAGATCGGTCGGCTGGCCGAGCAGGCCGGGCACCACCCCGACCTCAACCTTCGGTCGAAGGTCCTGGAGGTTCGCCTGGTGACCAAGGAGATTTGGTCACTTACCGACGTCGATCTCAACCTCGCACGAGAGATCTCGCTGGCGGCGAAGGCACTCGGGATTCCCGCAGACCCCGCAGCCATCCGCACCTGGGAGTTCGCGCTCGACGCCCTGGACGTCGACAAGGTGCGGGCATTCTGGTGCGCGGTCCTCGGCTACACGATGGTGGGCGACTCCGACATCGGCGACCCGGAACAGCTGTACCCGCCGGTATATGTGCAGCAGATGGATGTCATGCGGGAGGGGCGCAACCGCATCCACATCGACGTCGGTGTCCCCCACGACCAGGCCGAGGCCCGCATCGCCGCAGCCCTGGCCGCCGGTGGTCGGCTGGTCACCGACCGGTTCGCACCGATGCACTGGACGTTGGCCGATCCGGAGGGCAACGAGGTCGACATCGCCACCTGGGTCGGGCGCGAGTGAGCTGTCCGGTTCGGCGCAGAGCCGGAGGTCGGGATCGAACCCGCGCCGGTGTTTGCGGACGGGGCAAAATGCGATCGCGACTGCTGTCCACATCGGAGAAAGCCACGGTCGAACGCCAGCTCGCGGCGACGACCGTCCTATCGCAACAGCGTAGCCGATCAGCCCATGCATGAGCGCCAGCGAGCACCTGCCTTTGCGGTTGGGCGCCCTGAGGCTCCGAGCATATCCAAAGCCACCGGCATGACGTGAATCCGTGCCGGCTTGGCTGAGGGATGACGAATCTCGGGTCGCGGGTCAGACCACGACGTCGGACTCGAGCTGTCCCCTCTTGCCCTTCTTCGTCCGACGGCGATGCTTCGTGCCCTCAACGAAGAAGGCGATCGCAGCACCAGCAAGTGCCGCGCCGAGTGCGCTGGTCGCCAGCCATCTCCAAACGCCCACAGCGATACCAAGCGGCCCGGGCCCAGACACAATGAGGTTGATCTTAGTGGTGAACGTCGCGAGGCTTATTTCGGTTGTAAGGTAAAGAACGGTCAAACTGAGGTCCAGCGAATACATGCCAGGGCTGTCGGACCTGACTGGCCATTCCCACTCAATCTTGTCAGTGCGATGGACCATGGTCTGATCTTCGCCAGCGCTCGGGCCCGAGAACCAAACGTGTGGGTCCTCGGCGATCAGCCGTGCCCTCACAACGCCGCCTGTCTTCACACTCTGTACATTGCCCCCATCTGCGGACAGCGCACCACACGACGAGTTCTCAGGCCCACATAGCTGCGCGCGGATATGGCCGATTTCGCCGGGCTTGACGCGGATATCAGCGGTAGTGAGCTCGGAGCCCTGCCACAAATTTGCGTAGGTTGACTCAAGGTCGCCGAGGAGAACGGTCTGTTCCAGGGGCTCCGCAGAGGCTGCTGAGGGGACGGTTCCCACCACCACTGCGGCCACAACTCCGACCAGGAGTAGCAGGAATAGCAGTATCCGGCCCAGCAGCGGAGACTTGGTCGGGTTCATCGCCGGGACACCTCCGCAACAACGTAAACACATTGAGGATGGCGGTCAGCATAGGGCAATGCGCCGGAGAAGGCAGCTACAGTCGCCGGAGGCAAAAGGTCGGCTATGCAGTGATTGTTGCGGTGTGCGGTGAAGAGCGATGGGCCTAACGGCAGTGGCGTGGCGCCCACTGTGCGGTATCACATCGACGGGCGAGGCGCGGGGTGAGGACGCGGCTTCCTGGAGCTCGGCGTGGCTGCTGCGTCGTCCCCGACGATTCGCAGGTCCGGCTTGGCCGGGTATGTCTTGACAGCACCGCCCGGGACTGCGAGCGGCACCAGACCGAATATGTGGGTGGTGAGTTCGGACTCTGTGATCTTCAGGTCGGCCGCGATCTGCGCGGGCGTGGTCCCCTCCCGCCGAAGCGATCGAACGACCTTGACGAGCAGCTGCGATGATTCCCGGGCCATGCCTCCCGGCTCGGCGCTGCGATATCCCATGCGTGAGAGATTCACGCACAGATTTCGATAGCCCCACTCGGTGACTAGCCCAAGCTCCGATAGTCGATGGGTCATAGCCATCGCCGAGACTCGCCAGTGCTTCTTGGCGGCCAGCACATGGGCGGTCGTAGCGTCGCGAAGGCTCTGCCCGATGACAGTGGACCTCGGCATCAGGAGCGAGGCGGCGAACGCATTCGCCTCCTGCTCGGCGCCGGGCCCGTGCGGTAGCCGGTCCTCGGAATGCAACACCAGATGACCTAGCTCGTGCGCGGCGTCAAACCGGGTGCGTTCCGCGGATTTGCCCGTGTTAAGCACCACGACCGGCGTACCGGTCCACATGAAGGAGAACGCATCCACGGATCTGCATTCGCCTACCGGGAATCAAGCAAGCGCGCCGGAAATCTCGCGCGTCAATGTCGCGTACCTTCGGCCTCCGAGCCAGATCGCACGGTCGTACCGGTCATCGCTGCCCGCAGACGGCCCGAGGCGTGGAGCCGATGACCCGACATGTCGCCCAGGGCGATGGGCAAGCCCAGCGAGCCGCTCGCTGTGAGCTCGCGTCTTCGCGGCGTTCCTGGCTGCGGTCCACCTGTTCCGTCCAGAGCCGGAGGTCGGGATCGAACCGACGACCTACCGCTTACAAGGCGGTTGCTCTACCACTGAGCTACACCGGCAACGGCTGCTCCAGATCGTACGCCCGGACCTCGGTGCGGCCGGCTTGGATTACGGAGGGTCAGCGATCTTCGTCACGTAATCGTCGTACGGTCGCGGGGCCTGCGGGTCTTGGCAGCGCGTGACCGATCCGTTTACCGTGACTGCTACCTGCCGGATGCTCCGGCCGGCTCCGCCGCGGCCAGCCACGGCGGCGCGGATACCTCGGCGAAGCTCGCGAGCCGAGGGCACCTCACTCGGATCGTCCGGCACGTTCCTGCCGGTGAAAGGTGGTTCCTTCCGTCATGGCTACCGTCACCTACGCCAAGGCCAGCCGTATCTATCCCGGTACGACCCGGCCCGCGGTCGACAAGCTCGACCTGCAGATCGGCGATGGCGAATTCCTGGTCCTGGTCGGCCCGTCCGGCTGCGGCAAGTCGACCAGCCTGCGCATGCTCGCCGGCCTCGAGGAGATCGACGAGGGCGCGGTGTTCATCGACCAGACCGACGTCACGAACGTGCCGCCGAAGGCGCGCGACATCGCGATGGTCTTCCAGAACTACGCGCTCTACCCACACATGACCGTCTACGAGAACATGGCCTTCGCGCTGAAGCTGCGTCGCACGCCGAAGGCGGAGATCGACCGGCGGGTCAAGGAGGCGGCTCGCCTGCTCGACATGGACGAGTCACTGCTCTCCCGCAAGCCCAAGGCACTCTCCGGTGGCCAGCGCCAGCGTGTCGCCATGGGCCGCGCGATCGTCCGTGAGCCGCAGGTCTTCCTCATGGACGAGCCACTCTCCAACCTCGACGCGAAGCTGCGTGTGCAGACCCGGGCGCAGATCGCGGCACTGCAGAAGCGGCTCGGCGTCACCACGGTCTACGTGACGCACGACCAGGTCGAGGCCATGACCATGGGTGACCGGGTCGCCGTGTTGCTCGATGGCATCCTGCAGCAGGTGGACAACCCGCGCGCGCTCTATGACCGCCCGCAGAACGCGTTCGTCGCCGGCTTCATCGGCTCGCCCGCCATGAACATCCGTACCGTCAAGCTCACCGATTCCGGTGCCGACTTCGCTGGGGTGATCGTGCCGCTGACCCGGGAGCAGGTCACGGCAGCCCGCGCGGACGGCAGTGACACGGTCACGGTCGGCTTCCGGCCGGAGCACACCGAGCTGGTGGGCGCGGGCGATGGCGGGATCCCCGTCGTCGTCGAGCTTGTTGAGGAGCTGGGCTCGGACGCGTACGTGCACGGCCACGCCGCGCTCAACGGCTCCGCGAGCCGGGAGACGCTCGTGGTCCGGGTCGGTGGCAACGCCGCACCGCGCATCGGTGACACCGTCTACCTGCGCCCACGCCCCGGGTCGCAGCACGTGTTCCACGCGACGACCGGCGCCCGCATCTAGGACCGCCGGAGCGACCCGCCGCGCAGCCCTGTCATCGGACGCCCCCCGGTGATCTGGGCGCGCGGCGGGGGTGCGTGTGTACCCCCAGCGGGCGGACGTGCGATCGGCTGACGCCGTTACCGGCCGGTGTTGGTCTCGTCTTCGATCGAGCTGTGCGGCTCACCGGCGACGCAGGTGACCTTGATGTTGACTTCCCTGGTGCGGGACTCGAATGAGACGCGCGCGACGGTCGCCGGCCCCCGGAAGGCGTCATCGGTGTGGAAGCCCTGGCCCGGGCTCCAGAGCACCAGGTATGCGCGGTCGCCGATGCATCGGGCCACCACGGTGCCGCCGGGAGAGGTGAGCGTGCGGTCCTGTCCGACCGATGGGCCCGTCGTGGGCTCCGTCGTGGGCTCCGGTGCCGGATCCGGGTCCGGTCCGGGGCTGGCATGGGTGTCCGCGGCCTGCGCCAGCGGATCGGCCGGACCGAACAGGCCAGTGCCCACGGTGGAGAGCGCGACCAGACCCACGGTCACGGCGGCCGCGGCGCCGGCCAACCAGGCGACGAGCGCGAGCGCCACGGGCCTCAGCCCTCGACCGGAGATGCGCAGACCACGAACCACAGGGGCATCATGGCGTACCGCAGCCTAACCATTCCTTAACGGTCCCTTGTCGGCTCGTCAAGGTCGGCTCGTCAAGACCAGTACTGCTCGGTACGGTGTGCCGGTGGCCGAACTGCTGCTCGTGGAGGATGATCCCGAGATTCGACGGGCATTGATCCGGTCGCTCGCCGACCGAGGCCACGTGGTGCGCAGCGAGCCCAACGGGCTCAGTGGACTCCAGGCGATCGTGGACTACCGACCGGCGCTGGTCGTCCTCGATCTCGGGTTGCCTGACATTGATGGCGAGGACCTGCTGCGGATGGTGCGGGCGGTCAGCCAGGTGCCGATCGTCGTGGTGACGGCGCGCGGCGACGAGGCCAGCATCGTCGAGGTGCTGCGCAGCGGCGCGGATGACTACATCGTCAAGCCGTTCGGGCCGGACGAACTGGATGCGCGCATCGGTGCCGTGCTGCGGCGGACCCTGGGTGGGCAGGGTCAACCCGAGCAGCCCATCGTGGTGGGGGACCTGCGAATCGACAAGGCGGCCCGGGAGGTCACCTTCGCCGGTGCGCCCCTCGAGCTGACCCCGCGGGAGTTCGACCTGCTCAGTTACCTCGCGTCCCGCAGCGGGTCGGTCGTCTCGCGTCGGGAGCTGCTGACGCAGGTGTGGCGCCAGGCGTTCGGCGGCCCGGACGACACCATAGACGTGCATCTGTCCTGGTTGCGGCGCAAGCTCGGCGAGTCCGCGCAACAGCCGCGCTACCTGCACACGATCCGGGGGGTCGGGGTGAAGCTCAGTCCACCGGACGGCGCGGGGCCCGAGCCGGTATGAGCGAGCCGACAGCGAGGGAGCATCGCAGCGAGCTTGCGAGCGCGGAGCGGACTGAGCGCGGAGGCGAGCCGGTATGAGAGCGAGGATCCTCGCGCTCGTCGCCACGACCAGCTCCCTCGTGCTGGTCGCCTTCCTCATCCCGCTGGCGATCCTGGTCCGGTCCTCGACGGCCGACCGCGCGCTCGGCGTGGCCGTGGTCCAGGCGCAGGCGCTGGCGCCCCTGGTCGCCACGGACTCGGGCAGACAGCTCGCCGACGCCGTGGACGAGGTGAACCGGACCTCGCCGCACGCGATCACGGTCTTCCTTCCCGACGGCAGCAAGGTCGGCGCGCCGGCCCCGGAGTCGGCGGCCGTGGTGGCCGGACGCGCCGGCCAGAGCCTGACCGCACGGGCGGTGGGAGGTCGGGAGGTCATCGTCGCGGTCGAGGGGCTGCCGGGCGGCCCCGCCGTGATCCGGAGCTTCGTGCCGGACAGCGAACTGGCGGCCGGGGTCGGCCGGGCCTGGCTGGTCCTCGCGCTGCTCGGCCTCGGCCTGCTCGTGGTGAGCCTCGTGGTCGCCGATGCGCTGGCCCGGCTGCTGACCCGGTCGCTGGCCGACGTCGCGGAGGTCGCCGTGCGACTGGCGGACGGAGCGCTCGGCGCGCGGGCCGCCGACTATGGGCCAGCGGAGGTGCGACGGGTCAGCTCGGGACTCAATCGCCTGGCCCGCAGGATCACCGAGCTGCTGGCCCAGGAGCGCAGCACGGCGGCCGACCTGTCGCACCGGTTGCGCACCCCGTTGACGGTGCTGCGCATCGACCTCGACGCGGTCGCCGACGGCGCGACCCGGGCCCGGCTCGTCACCGATCTGGACAATGTGGACCACATGCTCGACGACATCATCCGCGACACCGAACGGCCCGCCCGTCCGGCCTCGACCGCCTCGTGCGACGCGGCCGCCGTGGTGCGCGACCGGGTGCGGTTCTGGTCGGTGGTGGCGAGAGAGGAGCAGCGCCCGACCATGCTCGCGATCGAGCCACCGCAGGCACCGATACCCGTCGCGGTCAGCGCCGACGACCTTGTCGCCTGCCTGGACGCGTTGATCGGCAATGTCTTCGCGCATACCGCGACCGGCACCGCCTTCGCGCTACGGCTGGCGGCGACGGCCCACGGCGGCGCCGTTCTCGTCGTCAGCGACGAGGGCACCGGCATGCCGCAGGGCCCGGTGGGACGACGCGGCGAGAGTGCGGCTGGGTCGACCGGCCTGGGCCTGGACATCGTGGCGCGGACCGCCCACCGCTCCGGCGGATCGCTCCACATTGGACAAAGTCCGACGGGAGGAGCGGCGGTGAGCGTGACGTTCGGCCCGCCGGAGCAACCCACCATCCGCAGCCACCGGCGGGCGAGCCCCGCACCGGGGTCAGGCCGGGTCGTGCAGGGGAAGGTCGGCTGACACGTAGCACGTCCCGTCGGCGGCGACGACCGCCGAGGAGTACCCGTCCAGATCCGAGAGCCAGTCCATGGCCGCGGTGCCCATGGCCAACGCGGCCGTCGCATAGGCGTCGGCATCAGCCAGGTCCCGACCGACGACCGTCACCGAGATCAGCGCCCGCGCCGGTGCGCCGGTTCGGGGGTTGATGACGTGGTGGCCCCGCTCGTAGGTCCCCGACGTCGCCACGGCAAGGTCCGTGCCGGCCAGCACCCAGGCCACCTTCTCGCGCTCCCACGGGTGGCGCACGCCCACTTCCCAGGATCGCCGCGGCGCGAGCCGATGACGCGTCTGGATGTCGCCGCCGGCGTCGACGAGATGGTTGGGCACGCCGGCCGCCGTCAGCATCTCCGACGCGCGCTGCACCGACCAGCCCTTGACGTACCCGGACGGATCGAGCCGACCCGTGGCGTAGACATCGAAGTAGCCGTCCGTCTCGCGCCAGAGCCGGGTGCACTCGTTGAGGACGTA
The DNA here is from genome assembly GCA_036557785.1 of Micromonosporaceae bacterium. GTDB lineage: Bacteria > Actinomycetota > Actinomycetes > Mycobacteriales > Micromonosporaceae > DATBGZ01. Next base: position 70,174 of record DATBGZ010000055.1, on the reverse strand, counting down.
GCGCAGATCGTCCGAGCACGAGTCGTGTGACAGCTCGCCCCGATCGAGCCGGTTCACCTCGCTGTCGGGGCGGTACGTGCTGAACCGCCGGTCAACCTCGTGGAGCCACGCGAAGACGTCGTCCAGGACGCACGCGTCCGGCACTGGGTCGCAGAGCTCCACTGTGGCCACCGTGCCCATGACCAGTTCATGGCGGCGGAGCACCACCGAGTCGTTCACACCGGCAGCCCTGCCTTGTTCATCGCGTCCCGCACCGACAGTTCCCAGGCATTGCCGCAGTAGGTCGCGCCGGAGACCCGACCGAGATTCCAGGTCTGCGCGCTGAGAATCGACTGGCTCAGCTTGCTGTTCGCCCGGCTCGCGAGGGACCCGCTCTCGCCGCCCGGCCTCGGGTTGTACGTCACGCTCGTCCCAGTGATCCGCCCACCGGAGACCGTGATCGTGACGGCGATGGTGTAGTCCTCGCAGTCCCGGCACGAGCTGGACTTCGTCGTCGGCGTCTGCGCCGTACGGACGGCGAACGCGGCACCGGTCACCGTGACAGATGGCGGCGGAGGTGGGTTGCTGGTCGTGGTCGTGGTCGTGCTCTTGCCCGGGCGGGGGCTGGTGGTGGGTTGGCCGGACGGCCCGGCCGGGGTAGCGCCGGGGCTGGGCGTGGTTTGTGGCGTTCCCGTCGGTCCAGCACTGCCCGGGTTGTTCGGCTCGCCGAGCGGCGGCAACCCGACGCCCGGGTCGCCCACCGGCGCGTCGTCGGGTCCGAGCCCGGACTCCGCCGACCAGCCGAGCACCTGGGCGACCGGCCCTGACTTCAGACCAACGAGGAGGAATACCGTCACCGAGAAACCGAGGACCGCGAGAAGGGTGCGTCGCACATCCGCCTCCTTGTCGAGAACAGGGTCTGAACTGGAACGGGTCTTAGAACTCGAATGGATCGAGGTGAATCTGGCGCCGGGGCACGCGCAACTGGCGCAGCACGGCTACTGACGCGGTGACGAAGCCCTCCGGCCCGCAGAGGTACACATCCCGACGGCTCACGTCGGGCACGATCTCGCGCAGGCCGCGCCGCGACATCGCGCGTCGTGGCCCCGGGTCTTCCCGCCGGCCGATGACGTAGACGATCTCCGCCTCGCGCATGTCGGCGAGCCAGTCCAGCTCCTCCCGGAAGATGAGATCGCTCTCGGAGCTGGCCCGGTAGATGACCACCGTGCCCCGCGGCAGCTCCTCGAGCAGGGCACGGATCGGCGCGATGCCGCTGCCGGCGGCCATGAGCAGGGCCCGGTAGCGGCGGCGGCGGTCGGCGGTGAAGACGCCCGAGGGGCCCTCGGCGATCACGCGTACGCCCGGGTCGAGCCACTTCAGTTGCTCGGTGTGTTCACCGACCGCCTTCACGGTGAGCCGCAGCCAGCGACCGTTCGGTGCCGCGGAGAGGGAGAACGGATGAGCCTGCCACCACATGCCCCGGGCGAGGAACCGCCAGCGGAAGAACTGACCGGCCCGTGCTCCGATCTCGTGAATCTTGCGCGCGTCGATGTAGATGGAGAACACGTCCTGGCTCTCGGCTACCACGTCCGCGACGCGCAGCCGATGGCGCAGGTTGAAGCGCAACGGGTGCAGGACCCGGCCCTGGACGAGGCAGGCGATCACCAGGTAGTAGCCGCCGGCCCACACCCAGGTGGCCGGGCCGCCGTCGACGAGCTCCCGCCCGTCCGCGAACTGGTGGCCGTAGCTGAGCAGCAACACCAGATAGGTGGACAGGTGCAGCACGTGCCACAGCTCGTACGGCATCCGCGAGCGAATGACCCGGATCGAGACCAGGCCGACGCCGACCAGGATCCCGGTCGCGATGGTGGCGCTGACCATGTCCTCGAACGAGGTCAGCATGGTCGTGGTCTGTTCGACGATCGACACCTCGGAGAGCTTGGCGTAGCCGACGACGATCAGCGACATATGCAGCAGCACCGTCACGACGAGCATGAACCCGAGGTCGCGGTGCGCGCCGAGGAGGTTGTTGGCGCTGATCGTCCGATCGAGCCAGCCGACCCGGCTCATCATGAGTACCTGGACCAGCAGGACGTAACCGGCTGCCATGCCGGTGATCCGCCCGGCTTCGATCAGCCCGCTGCCCACGTCCACGATCGAGCCGGTCGGGGTGTGAAACCACCACAGCGCCACGCTGCCGACCAGGCCCGCCCAGAAGCTGGCGATGACCAGCCGCCGGGTACCGTGCCCACGCCTGGGCAGCGGTCGATACTTGCCGGTCGGGTCGAACATCGTCGAACGACGCGCGGGACGTCCGGGCCCGGTCGGGAGCGCGGGCCTGCGGGCAGCGGGCAGGACCGGTCGCGAGGACGGCCATGTGCGCGCGTGGATGTCGGGGACCACGCCGGACAGTCTGTCGACCCGGCAGCACCGCCCGCGACAGGCGGGGGTCGCTTTGCGCGATTGTTTGTTCGGGTTTTGGCTTCCTTTAAGGTTCGCCGTCGTAGGTCCGACGGTCCGGCTTAGCCCATCCGCTAAACCCGGAGCACCTCGATGTCCCGGGCGAGGAAGGGCGCGACCACGTCGTCCGTGGCGTCCTTGTCCGTGACCAGCGTCGAGACCTTCTCGGTCGGGCAGACCCGCGCGAACGCGTGCTGGCCGAGCTTGGAGGAGTCCGCGATCACCACGATCTTGCGCGCCCTCGACGCGAGCAGGCTGTTCATCGCCGCCTCGCCCTCGTGGTGCGACGCCGCGCCGAGCGTGGCGTCGAACGCGTCCACGCCGAGGAGGGCGACGTCGAGCGTGAGCTCGCGCAGGATGCCCGTGGCGAGCGGCCCGACCAGCTCGTACGACTGCGGTCGGATCACTCCCCCGGTGACGACGATCTTCATGCGTGACCGGACGAGCAGTTCGTTGGCGATATTCAGCGCGTTGGTCACGACCGTCAACGCCGGACCATCGGGACCGGCGCCGGACAGGTCCGGCCGGGCCGCGAGCGCGCGGGCGACCTCGGTCGTCGTGGTGCCACCGGTGAGGCCCACCACCATCGCCGGTTCGACGAGCGAGGCGGCCGCGGCCCCGATCCGCTGCTTCTCCGGCGCGTGCTTGGCCGACTTGTACCGCAGCGGCAGGTCGTACGAGACGCCGTTCACCACCGCGCCGCCGCGGGTGCGGGTGATCATCTGCTGCTGCGCGAGCTGGTCGAAGTCGCGCCGGATCGTGGCCTGGGAGACGAGCAGCCGGGCGGCCGCGTCCTCGACGCTGATCCGTCCGGTCTCGGTCAGCAACTCCAGCAGCGCGTTCCACCGCGCGTAACGGTCCACGCTGCCCTCCTCGTTCGAGCGGGTGCGCTCACCGGGGTGCTCCGCCGCACGCCTGTCGTGCGCACTCGTGCACAATAATGCGCGAAACTCCACGGGAACGTCGAACCGGGTGCTCACATGGGATCAGTAGTTATCGCCGTCGATGTCGGCGGGACGGTGACCAAGGGGGCCCTGGTCGACCCCAGTGGCATGGTCGTGCACGCGCAACGCCGCCCGACCGAGGCGGCACGCGGGCCGGACGCGGTGCGCGAGACCATCGTCGGTACCGCGCTGGACCTGGCGGCAATCGCGCGGGCGCGGGACCTCACCCCGGTTGCCTGCGGCGTGGTGGTTCCCGCGGTCATCGACGAGGACACCGGCATCGTCGTCTTCTCCGCGAACCTCGGGCTGCGGGACGTGCCGTTGCGCGACGAGGTGGCCCGCCGCACGGGTCTGCCGACATTACTCGGCCATGACGTGCGCGCTGCCGCGACCGCCGAGGCGCGTTCCGGCGCCGGCACGGGTGTGCGGCGCATGCTCTTCCTCGCCCTCGGAACCGGCATAGCCGCCGCCTTCGCCCTCGACGGCACGGTCGACCCGGGCGCACACGGCGCCAGCGGCGAGATCGGCCACGTCGCGATCCGGTCGGGCCCGCACGCGCTGCCGTGCGCGTGCGGCGGGCACGGTTGCCTGGAACGGTACGCGTCGGCCTCCGCCGTCGCGGCCGCGTACGCCACCGAACCGAGTCCTGCCGGAGCTGCTTCCTCCACAGTGGACGCTCAGGAGGTCCTGCGCCGCGCGCTGGCCGGAGAGCAGCACGCCGCAGGGGTCTGGGCCGACACGGTGGCCGCCCTCGCCGATGGTCTGCTCATCGGCATCGCCGTGCACGACCCCCAGCTCGTGGTGCTCGGCGGCGGGCTCGCCCAGGCCGGCGACCACCTGCTCGTCCCCCTCGCGAAACAGCTCACGCGCCGCCGCACGTTCCACCAGTTGCCCGACCTGGCCGTGGCACGATTCGGCGACGAGGCCGGCTGCTACGGCGCGGCTCTGCTCGCCCGGGACGCGCTCGCCCGCGACGCTGGCGCGGCACTGAGCGGACCGGCATGAGGGTACGCGGCCGTGTGGTCACGCCCGAGGGCGTTCTGGAGAAGGGGTCGGTCCGGGTTGTTGGTGACCGGATCGCGGAGGTCTCCGCGGTGGCGACCGGCCGGCGCGGCCGCGGCGATCGCAGTGCCACGTGGGTCGTGCCCGGATTCGTTGATCTGCATGTCCACGGTGGGGGCGGGTACAGCTTCGCCGACAGCGACCCCGAGCAGGCCCGCGCGACCGCCGCGTTCCACCGTGGACAGGGCACGACCACGATGCTCGCGAGCCTGGTCACCGCGTCGCGCCGGGAGACCCTGGCCCAGACCAGGGCGCTGGCTCCGCTGGTCCACGGTGGAGAGATAGCCGGCGTCCATCTCGAGGGTCCGTACCTGTCCCCGGCCCGCTGCGGCGCGCAGAACCCCGCCCACCTGCGCGACCCCGATCCCGCCGAGCTGGCCGACCTGCTCGCACTTGGCGTGGTGCGCACCATCACGATCGCCCCGGAACTGCCCGGCGCGCTGCCCGCGATCGAGCAGGTGCGCGCGCACGGGGCCGTCGTGGCGGTGGGACACACCGACGCGACCTACCAGCAGGCGCTCGCCGCGGTCGATGCCGGCGCCACGCTCGCCACGCACCTGTGCAATGCCATGCGGCCGATACACCATCGCGACCCCGGCCCGATCGTGGCCCTGCTCGACAGCCCCGGCGTGGTCTGTGAGGCGATCGCTGACGGCGTGCACCTGCACGACGGGATGCTGCGCCACATCGCACGTGTCGCCGGCGCGGACCGGGTGGCCCTGATCACCGACGCGATCGCGGCCGTCGGGATGCCCGATGGCGAGTACGAGCTTGGCGGGCTGGACGTGACGGTGTCCCGGGGCGTCGCCCGGCTCGCGGGCTCGGCAACGATCGCCGGCAGCACCCTGACGACCGCCGCGGCTTTCCGGAATGCCGTCCACAGTGGCGTGTCCATGGTGGACGCCGTACGGATGTCCGCCGCCACGCCCGCGAAGGTGCTGGGGCTCGGCGCCGAGATCGGGGCGATCGCCCCGGGCCTGCGCGCGGACCTGGTGCTGCTCGACGACGACCTCTCGGTCACGGCCGTCATCCGGGCGGGGGACCTCGTCGAGCCTGTATGAGCGCGCCGTCACATAGCCGACTCAGGCGCGGCCTGCCAGTGGCGTTGCTCGCTTGCGCCGGGCCGCTAGCCTAGTCTGCCCGATGTGGACGCCCCGGCCCTCGCCGCCCCGGAACAGCCCGGCCGCGAGCGCGATGTGCCGGCTCAGGTCAGCCGCGACGCGGCCGCGATCGTGGACGCCGCTATCGCGGCCACGTCCACTGTAGACACCGCGCTCCCGGCACCCGAGCAGGCGCTGCTCGACTTCGAGCGCGTGTGGTGGCGCCGTGCAGGCGCCAAGGAGCAGGCGATCCGGGACACCTTCGGCATGACGCCCACTCGCTACTACCAGGCGCTCAGCGGCGTTCTCGACCTGCCCGCGGCGATGCGGTACGACGCGGCCCTCGTGCACCGCCTCCGGCGGGTGCGCGCCGAGGCGACGCGCGCGCGGCGCGGCATCGACTGACGGCGCCCAGGCGCAGGCTGTGCCTGGGCTGAGCGGCGGTGCGCCGCCATGTCCGGGCACCCGAGGGCGGGCCGTAGCCTGGTCATCATGCCGGTCCGCCTGCCGAGAATCCGCAAGCCCAGCCGCGCAACGGTGCTGCGACGCCTCGTTCCCAGCGCGGTGGCTCTGGCGTTGGTCGCCGGTCTGGTCGCTTGGGCACTGGCACCGAAGCCGCGCTCCTACACGACCACCGACGCGATGCTGACCGTGCTGACCGGTCCGCGTGGCGATGAGCCCGTCGCCCTCGACACCACGCTGTTCCTACCCAAGTCCGCCAGCCCGGCCCACCCGGTCCCGGCCATCCTGCTCGCCCATGGCTTCGGCGGCACGAAGCAGAGCGTCGCCACGGACGCGGGGAACTTCGCGGACCGCGGATACGCCGTGCTCACCTGGAGTGCCCAGGGCTTCGGCCGCAGCGGCGGGCAGATCCACCTCGACAGCCCCGACTACGAGGTCCGCGACGCCCAGCGTCTGCTCGACTGGCTCGCGTCCCAGCCGGAGATCCAGCTCGACGCCACCGGCGACCCTCGGGTGGCCGCGGTCGGCGGCTCGTACGGCGGAGCGCTCTCGCTGATGCTCGCCGGAGTGGACCCGCGGGTGGACGCGATCGTACCCATGATCACCTGGCACGATCTGGCCGACGCGTTCCTGCCGGAGGCCAGCGGCTCGGGCCCGAGCAACGGCGTCTTCAAGAAGCAGTGGGCGGGCCTGTTCTTCGGTCAGGGCGCGGCCGCGAGCCTGGACGGGCAGGTCGCCGATGAGTCTGCTTCTACCATCACGTCCACAGTGGACGGCGATGCCTCGTGTGGCCGCTTCGCCGTGGATGTCTGCGCTGCCTACCTTGACGTGGCGAGCACCGGCCGGGCGAGCCCGGCGACGATCGCCCTGCTCCAGCGGTCGAGCCCGGCCCCGACGCTGTCGCGGATCACGGCGCCGACCCTGCTGATCCAGGGCCAGGCCGACTCCCTGTTCCCGCTCAGCGAGGGCGAGGCGAACTACCGTGCCATCGCGGCGACCGGCACCCCGGTTCGGATGGACTGGTTCGCGGGCGGCCACGACGGCGGCAACGGTCCTCAGCGCGATCAGGACCGGTTGCACTACCTGACGATCCAGTGGCTCGACCACTACGTGAAGGGCAGCGGCAAGGATCCGGGGACCGGGTTCACCTACTCCCGGGTCTCCGGCTTCGACTCGCAGACCCGCAGGGTGAGCACCACGGGCTTCTCCAGCGACGCGTTCCCGGACACCGGCGCCGGGCCCGCACCAGCCCAGATCGCGATCAGCGGCCCCCCGCAGGAGATCTTCAACCCACCGGGCGGCACCCCGGCCGCGATCAGCACGCTGCCGGGCAGCACCGCCAGTGTGCTCGCGACCGCCCTCGGCGGCGCTGCCGTGGAGATCCCGGGCCAGCACGCCGACTTCGTCTCGCAGCCCCTGCCCGCCACCACGGACGTGGTGGGCGCACCCACCGTACGGATCCGGGCCGCGTCGCCCACGTCCGAGGCCGTGCTCTTCGTCAAGCTCTACGACGTGGATCCCAACGCCGGTTCGACACTTCCCTTCGGGCTCGCCGCCCCGGTGCGCCTGACCGGGCTACCGTCGTCCATTCAGGACGCCACACCCGTCACCGTGACGTTGCCACCGATCGTCTACCGCTTCGAGCAGCGGCATCGACTGCGGATCACGGTCTCGTCCTCGGACCAGGCGTACGCCGCGCCGAACGCGCCGGCCGTCTACACGGTTGCTCTCGACGCTGGCTCCGGCGCGGTCACGCTGCCGACCGTGGCGTCCCAACCGATCCCCGACCCCGACGTACTCTGGCGTTACCTGCTCGTCCTCGTGGCCGCGTTCATCGCCCTCGCCCTCCTCACGGCCCTGCTCGTCGCCCGGGTGCGCCGGCGTCGCCGCACGGTCGAGGTCGTCGCCGAGCAACTGGCGCTGCCCGACGGTTCGGTGCGCAGCCTCGCGGACGTGCCGCTCGTGGTCCGCGGCCTGCGCAAGGAGTATGGCGACGGTTTCGTGGCCGTCGAGAGCATCGACTTCACCGTCCACCGTGGACAGGTCGTGGGACTGCTCGGGCCCAACGGTGCCGGAAAGACCACGTCACTGCGGGTGCTCATGGGCATGACCCGCCCGACCCGCGGCGAGATCCTGGTCTTCGGGCACCACCTCAGGCCGGGGGCCGATGTGCTGCGGCGGGTCGGCGCGCTCGTCGAAGGGCCGGGCTTCCTGCCTCATCTGTCCGGTGTGGACAACCTGCGCCTCTACTGGCGCAGCACCGGTAGGCCCGCGCCGGAGGCGCACTTCGAGCAGGCCGCCGCGATCGCCGGCCTCGGCAGCGCGATCGACCGCAAGGTGAAGAAGTACAGCCACGGGATGAAACAGCGCCTCGCCATCGCCCAGGCCATGCTCGGCCTGCCCGAACTGTTGGTTCTCGACGAGCCCACGGACGGCCTGGACCCGCCACAGATCGCCGAGATGCGCCGGATTCTGCGCGATTACGCCACCGACGGACGAGCGGTGCTCGTCTCGTCGCACCTGCTCGCCGAGGTCGAGCAGACCTGCACCCACGTGGTGGTGATGCACAAGGGGAATGTGGTGGCCAACGGTCCCGTCGAGGAGGTCGTCGGTGACTCGCCGATCGCCCGGTTCGATGTCTCGGATGTGGCGATGGCTCGCGGTGTGCTGACCGGGTTGGCCGGCGTCCGGGAGGTCACACCCGACGGCGGCACCGGGCTCGTCGTCGACCTCGACGGCACACCGCGCGCCGACGTGGTGGCGGCGCTGGTGCACGCGGGTGTCGCCGTGGACCGGGTGGTGCCGCGGCGGCGCCTTGAGGACGCGTTCCTGGCGTTGGTCGGCGGCGACACGAGAGCGAGTGGGGAGCGATGACGTCCACAGTGGAATCAATACCCACGCAGGTGGGTGCGCGCCCGCCGTTCTCGCTGGCGACCGAGATCCGGCGGCAGGCGGGCCGGCCTCGGACCCGCATCGCGCTGGGGTTCATGGTCGTGCTGCCGCTGATCATCCTGCTCGCCTTCGAGTTCGGTGGTGCCAGCGACGACGGCTCCAACGGCACCGGCGCGTTCGCCAGCCTGGTCGACTTCGCCACGGCCGGTGGGCCGAACTTCGCGATGTTCACGCTGCTGGTCAGCTCGTCGTTCCTCACCGTCGTGGTGATCGCGCTCTTCTTCGGCGACACGGTGGCGAGCGAGGCGAGTTGGGGCAGCCTGCGCTACCTGCTCGCGATTCCGGTCCCCCGCGCCCGGCTGCTGGGCGTGAAGCTCGTCACCGCGATGCTCTCGGGAGCACTCGCGCTCGTGCTGCTCGTCGGCACCGCACTGATCGCCGGAACGGCCCGGTACGGCTGGCACCCGCTGCGCTCCACGGTCGCCGACCAACTCGACCCCGGGCCGGCGCTCGGCCGGCTCGCGGCGGCCACCGGCTACATCGCGCTGACGCTGCTGACCGTGGCGATGCTCGCGTTCCTGCTCTCCGTCTCGACGGACGCCCCACTCGGGGCGGTCGGCGGCGCCGTGCTGCTGCAGATCCTCTCCAGCATCCTGGACCAGATCGACGCCCTCGGCGTGATCCGCGACTACCTGCCCACCCACTACTCCGACGCGTGGGTCGGCCTGCTCTCCACGCCGATCCAGACCGACGCGATGGTCCGCGGGGCGATCTCGGCGCTCAGCTACGCCGCCATCTTCGGCACGCTCGCGTTCTGGAAGTTCCTCCGCAAGGACATCACGTCGTAGTGCCGCGTCGGGACACGCGCCAGGGTTCGCGCCCGGCGTCGGTGCTAGCCTGCGGTCCGTGAGCGGCTGGGACGACACAGAGTCGATCATGGTGGGCGACCGCCGGATGCGGGTGCGGCGTCGGCGCACGCCCACGCATCGCGTTCGCCCGTGGTTGATCATCGTGATCATCGTGGTGCTCGCCGCCGCCGGTGTCGGCGTATACCTCTACCAGCACAGACCCACGGGCCTGGACGCCATCAACGGGCCGGCGATCGTGACCACGGGAAGCTTCCAGGCAAAGGACAACGGCAGCGACACGATCACCGTCGCGCTGGAGATCCGCAACGTCACCGACCAGACGGTCACGGTCGTCGGGGCCCGCCTTGTTCCGCCGGCTGGGCTCACCCAACTCGCGGTGGCCGTGCTCGCCCCCGGGGACCAGAACCAGAACCTGAACCTCGACGCGGAGGTGCCAGCCTCAGCACCGGTGGCGCTGGGTACCGGTGGTGTCGACCGGAACGGGATCGTGGAGGCCCGCTTCCACGTCGACTGTGCCGCCGTGCCGCCGACCACCGCCGCCACAAGCGAGCAGATCTTCGTGACCGTACGGCTCGGCGATGACCAGCAGGAGGAGGAGTTGACGCCCCCGGTCCTGCCCGGGACCGCGACGCAGTGGCTCACCGCGACCGCACAGGACGTGTGCCATCGAGCCCCGGACGGCGGTCCGATCCCGTCGCAACTGCCGACGCTCTGACCGCACGCCTCCCGTACACTGACCGGGAACCGACGCGCGAAATCGTGCGTTGTCGACAACTGAACACCTCATCCAGAGGGGCAGAGGGAACGGCCCGATGAAGCCCCGGCAACCACCCGCGCGGCACGCGACGACGCCGCGGCGCGGGCTGGTGCCAAGTCCGTCCCACCCGCGAACGACGCGGTGGGGAAGATGAGAAGGGATCGCCTCATGGTGTCCACTGCGGCCCGGTGCCTGGCCTGTCGCAACTGCGGTGCTCAGGTGCCGCTACGTCCCCAGCACGCGTGCTTCGAGTGTTTCGGCCCGCTCGAGATCGCCTACGACGACGCCGAGCTCGCTCGGGTCACCCGGGCCCAGATCGAGGCGGGGCCGGCGAGCATCTGGCGCTACGCGGCTCTGCTCCCGGTCGGGCAGGACCCGCCGAGCCGGGTCACACTCGACCCGGGCCTGACCCCGCTGGTCCGCGCCGATGCCCTCGCGGAGGCGGTCGGCATGCGGGCAGCCCTGTGGGTCAAGGACGACTCAGCAAACCCCACACACTCGTTCAAGGATCGGGTGGTCTCGACGGCGCTGACCGCGGCGCGCGGCTTCGGCTTCACCCGCTTCGCATGCGCCTCGACCGGCAACCTCGCGAACTCGGTGGCGGCCCACTCCAGCCGGGCCGGCGTGCCGGCGATCGTCTTCGTCCCGCACGACCTCGAGGCCGGCAAGGTCCTGACCACCGCGGTCTACGGTGCGGATCTCGTAGCGGTCGAGGGCTCCTACGACGACGTCAACCGCCTCTGCTCGGAACTCACCGAGACCGACGAGTTCGAGAAGACGGCATTTGTCAATGTGAACCTGCGCCCGTTCTACGCTGAGGGCTCGAAGACGCTGGGGTACGAGGTCGCCGAACAGCTCGGCTGGCGGCTGCCGGCCCAGGTGGTGATCCCGATGGCCAGCGGTGAGCTGCTCACCAAGGTGGAGAAGGCCTTCGCCGAGTTGGCCGAGATCGGCCTCGTCGGGGCCAGGCCGTGCCGCGTCTTCGGGGCCCAGTCACGCGGATGCAACCCGATCGCGACGGCACTGCGGTCCGGGAGCCAGGACATCATCCCGGTGAAGCCGACGGGGATCGCCAAGTCCCTGAATATCGGCGATCCAGCGGCCGGACGCTACGCGCTGGAGTCCGTGCGCCGCAGCGGAGGCTGGATGGACGACGCGGATGACGACGAGATCCGTGCGGGCATCCGGTTGCTCGCCGCCACCACGGGAATCTTCACTGAGACCGCGGGCGGCGTCACGGTTGCCGTCCTGCGCAAGTTGATCGCCGCTGGCCGGCTCGACCCGGACGCGGAGACCGTGGTCTTCAGCACCGGCGAGGGCCTGAAGACCCTCGACGCCATCGACGGCGTGGTCGGCCCGACGCATCGCATCCGACCGTCGCTGCGCGCGGCACGCGAGGCCGGCCTCGTCGGGTAGGCCGATCATCGGTGCGTGGCGGCTCCCTGTTGACCGCCTTCGCCGATCACGTTCGGTGATCCGTTTGCCGGACGTTGGGCGCCAGAAAACGTTATCGATAACGGTCGCAGCAACGCGGCGACGAAACCCTGCGTGATGGCGGGAATCCCTGGAGTCACAAGGACTTGACGGCTCGCCCGCAACGGCGCAGGATGCTGCGTGCGGGAGGGTATCGCCGCGCGGCCGGCAGGGCGGCGCGCAGACTCGACGTCAGAGATGGGGTCGACGCGATATGCCTCCCGCCCAAACGTCTCAACGGGTGTGATGCCGGTTCAACGAAAGTTCCACACTCCGGGTCGCGGCAAATTCGTTTCCCGTGTCGAGCACGGCCGTGCAGGCTGACCGACATGCCGCCGGAACTCTGGCAGGTGGAGCCGGCCGACGAGGCCGCCATCGACGCATATCACGCCGTCCGGACCGCGGTCCATGCCGCTGACACACCGGAGATGCCGCTGCCGACGCGGGATCAGACCATCGGTGAGATCCGATATCCGGCGCCGACCATCGACACGAGGCACTTCGTGGTGCGCCACGCCGGTGCGCCCGCCGCGATCGTGGCGTGCGAACTGCCCGGTGCCGACAACACCCACGCGATGATCGTTGACTTTGCGGTGCACCCGGGCATGCGGCGCCACGGCATTGGGCGCGGCGTCTTCGCGGCCGTGGTGGACCTCGCCCGGGAACACCGGCGAGCCGTGCTGATCGGTGCGTACTGCCAGCCGTTGCCGGTCGGACCGCCCAGGGACGAGGGGCCAGCAGCCTTCGCGGCGGCCGTCGGCGCCAAGCCCGCACTCACCGACATCCGCCGGCGCCTTGATCTGAGCACAGTGGACCAGGACCGGTGGACCGCTGCGTACCGCGAGGCGACCGAACACGCGGCCGGGTACCCGATTCTGTGGTGGGCCGGCGACATCCCGGAGGACCTCGCGGACGACGTCGCCTACCTGGAGAGCCGGCTGGTCAGCGACTCTCCGATCGGCGACCTGCGGTACGAGCCGGAGAACTACGACGCCGACCGGATCCGCCGCGCGGACGAGGTGATGCGCGTGCGCGGCGACAGGTGCTACCACGCCGGTGCGCCGTGACGGCCGGAGCGGCCGGCTCGTCGCATGGACCATGCTGCAGTTCCACGTCGGCGCGGCGACCCACGCCTGGCAGGAGACCACGATCGTCGATCCGAGCCACCGCGGTCATCGCCTCGGCCTGCTCGTGAAGCTGGAGAACCTGCTGCGGACCCGCGAGGTTGAGCCGGCGCTGCAGCTCGTCCACACGGTCAACGCGGCGGAGAACAGGCACATGGTCGCGATCAACGAGGCGCTCGGATTCCGGCCATGGGACGCGTGGGTGGACTGGCAGTACGAGGTTTCCGGGGCCCGTGATCCATAGTGGACTCCCAGCGGTCCGTGACACGACGACCCACAGCACGCACGCCGTGCCTAACGATCCCTCACCCCGTGTCACCAAATCGAGATGCTCCTCTCGGAGACTGTCCGATTTGGGCTGATGCGGCGCCAGGGCGGTTGCTGTAGCGTGCGTTAACGGTCGCGCTGCGCGCTCGCTGGCGGATCCCCGCGTGCGCGTGCCGTGACTGGGGAGGGTCGCCCCGGCGACAATGGCACGGCAAGAAGTGAGGAAGTGCGCACGTGGCACAGGGCACTGTGAAGTGGTTCAACAGCGAGAAGGGCTACGGCTTCATCGCCGTCGATGGTGGACAGGACGTGTTCGTCCACTACTCCGCCATCGACATGGAAGGATACAAGGCACTCGACGACGGGGCCCGCGTCGAGTTCGAGATCGCACAGGGCCAGAAGGGTCCCCAGGCCGAGAAAGTGCGGCTCATCTGATCCCAGCCCTGCAGGGCATCTCGTTACGTCCCCCACACCAGTCGTCTGAAGGCGCCGCCCGAGCCCGGGCGGCGCTTTCGTGTCCGCGCGGCCCCACCGGTTTCGCCGACCTCCGGTAGCGATCTTCGCCGACCTCCGGTAGCGATCATGGACGGCGGCCGGAGGGACAACTCCCCGGGCGGCTTGCACTCGACGGGGCAGAGTGCTAAACAGAACCTTGGCACTCGCCCATGGTGAGTGCCAGCCGAACGGGCAGCGATGCCTGGGCGGCGTGGTCGGGACGGTGGGGCTTCGTCCGGTCCTCGGCAAGAGTCCGGGGGCTGGGTGGAGCGGTCGTCGCGGGCTTATCCGGCCCGACCGACGGGCGTACCGCAGACGCGCGGTCGCGCTCGAAGGTGCGTACAACACTGTCCAGGAGGACAACGGCGAATGGCCAAGATTATCGCGTTCGACGAGGATGCGCGCCGGGGGCTCGAGCGGGGAATGAACATCCTCGCCGACGCCGTCAAGGTGACGCTCGGCCCGCGGGGCCGCAATGTCGTCCTCGAGAAGAAGTGGGGCGCCCCCACCATCACCAATGACGGCGTGAGCATCGCCAAGGAGATCGAGCTCGAGGACCCGTACGAGAAGATCGGCGCCGAGCTGGTCAAGGAGGTCGCCAAGAAGACCGACGACGTCGCCGGTGACGGCACGACGACGGCGACCGTCCTGGCCCAGGCGCTGGTCCGCGAGGGCCTGCGCAACGTCGCGGCCGGCGCGAACCCGATGAGCCTCAAGCGGGGCATCGAGGCCGCGGTCTCCGCCGTGGCCGAGCAGCTCGCCGAGATCGCCAAGGACGTGGAGACCAAGGAGCAGATCGCCTCGACGGCCTCCATCTCCGCGGGCGACACCACGGTCGGCGAGATCATCGCTGAGGCGATGGACAAGGTCGGCAAGGAGGGCGTGATCACCGTCGAGGAGAGCAACACCTTCGGTCTCGAGCTGGAGCTCACCGAAGGCATGCGCTTCGACAAGGGGCACATCTCGGCGTACTTCATCACCGACTCCGACCGCATGGAGACGGTGCTCGAGGACCCGTACCTCCTCATCGTCAACAGCAAGATCTCTTCGGTGAAGGACCTGCTGCCGATCCTCGAGAAGGTCATGCAGTCGGGCAAGCCGCTGGCGATCATCGCCGAGGATGTCGAGGGTGAGGCGCTCGCCACGCTGATCGTCAACAAGATCCGTGGCACCTTCAAGTCGGTCGCCGTGAAGGCTCCCGGCTTCGGCGACCGTCGCAAGGCCATGCTGCAGGACATCGCGATCCTGACCGGGGGCCAGGTCGTCAGCGAGGAGGTCGGCCTCAAGCTCGACAGCATCGGGCTCGACATGCTCGGCCGCGCCCGCAAGATCGTCACGACCAAGGACGAGACGACGATTGTGGACGGTGCAGGCGAAAGCGAGCAGATCAACGGCCGGGTCAACCAGATCCGTGCCGAGATCGAGAAGAGCGACTCCGACTACGACCGGGAGAAGCTGCAGGAGCGGCTGGCCAAGCTCGCCGGCGGCGTCGCGGTCATCAAGGTCGGCGCGGCCACGGAGGTCGAGCTCAAGGAGCGCAAGCACCGCATCGAGGACGCCGTACGCAACGCCAAGGCGGCCGTCGAGGAGGGCATCGTGCCCGGTGGTGGCGTGGCTCTGGTGCAGGCTGGCAAGACGGCCTTCGACAAGCTGGACCTGCCCGGTGACGAGCAGACCGGCGTGAACATCGTCAAGGTCGCCCTCGACGCTCCGCTGCGCCAGATCGCCGTCAACGCCGGCCTCGAGGGCGGCGTCGTGGTCGAGAAGGTGCGCGGCCTCAAGCCGGGCTTCGGCCTCGACGCGTCGACCGGCGAGTACGTCGACCTCATGAAGGCCGGCATCATCGACCCGGCGAAGGTGACCCGTTCGGCGCTGCAGAACGCGGCCTCGATCGCGGCGCTGTTCCTCACCACGGAGGCCGTGGTGGCGGACCGGCCGGAGAAGGAGAAGGCCCCGGCGGCGCCGGGCGGCGGTGACATGGACTTCTAGTCCACGGTTGTCCCGCGAGATCATGCGCAGGCAGCGATCCCGCGGGTGAGTGCCGGCAAGTGGATTCCAGGCGGGCGGGTCGCGGTCGCGACCCGCCCGCTGTCGTCGCTTGGCGGTACCGGAGCGCCGCTCAACCGAAGAGGAGGCTCTGCCAGAGCGTACGGACTCCGACGACGCCCACCGTAGTGTTCTCGTAGAAGGCCAGGATCTGGGGCTGGGCCAGGAGGTAGATCCCGACGCCCGCGACCACGAACGCCGCCGCTCGCAGCCATTGCCGGGTCAGGCAGCGCCGGGCCAACGCCACGGCGGGCCAGGCCAGCACGATCGCGACGAACGGCAGCAGGTAGAACTGCCAGTACGTGTGCACCCAGGCGCCGTCGCGCCACAGCACGATGTGGACCAGTCCCCATGCGCCGAACAGGCCGACGATCATCGTGCGCTGGCTGAGCCGCTCGCGGTAGGCGCGGTAGACGAGGAAGCCGACCGCGAACGGGACGAGCGCCACCGCGATCTTGCCGAAGTTCTGCTCCGCGTAGTAGCGCACCAACTGGTGCCACCACGCCATCGGGGTCGCGCCCGAGCTGTCCGTGTCGCCGGTGCGGAGCTGGCCGTTGGCGAGCAGCTGGCTCAGGCCACCGCCGGGCATGGCCGTGATCTGCCCCAGCACCCCGGCGAGCGTCACCACCCCCGGCAGACCGATCGTGAGCGCCAGTCGCGAGTCGAATCGGCGCCGCGATACCCAGTCGACGGCGATCAGCAGCCCGACCAGGTAGTACATCGGCCATCCGTAGCACCCGCCCACGACGACAGAGCCGGCCATGAGCGCCGCCCACCATCGCCGGCGGGGACCGCCGGGGCGCCACCGCACATAGGCGAGGATCAACGCGAGGCCGTAGCACAGCGTCGGCGCCTCGTGGCACACGTTACGACCGAAGTACGCGAAGAGCGGGAACGTCGCGTAGAGCAGCGACGCGACCCGGGCGATGCCACGGTCGAAGAGCCGGACCACGAGAAGGTAGAAGAGCACCAGGCCGAGCAGCGAGTAGACGATCGGCACGGCACGCACGACCGCGGTGTGCTCTCCAAAGACCGCGATCGCGCCGGCGACCGTCAGGCCGAGCAGGGGCGGGTGATGGCCGTACGGCACCGCGGTTGTCTGGCCGTGGAAGTACAGCGCCATAAGGTCGGGAACCTGGGCCGGGGTCGGCCACAAGCCGTACGGGGTATCCGCGAAGTAGTCCTGGCCCCTGGTCACCCCGAGCCCCAGCCGCAGGTGGTTGGCGGCCACGCCGGTGAAGACAGCGCCATTGAACTCGTGCTGGGCCCAGAACGGGGTGCCGACGTTGAGCGTGAGCAGGGTCGCCGCCAGGAGCAGGATCGCGGCGAACGGCGCCTCCCGCCGCCACCAGCGCGCCCAGGACAGCCACCCCCAGGCGAGGCGACGATCACGTCCCGGCACCGGCCCGGAGGGCGGCACCGGTGACGCCCTAGGGTCACGTGACATGACCCCGCCCACCCACGGCTTCGCCCCGCCCGACCGTGACCGCATCCGTACCCTTCTGGCTCAGGCGCCGATCGTCGACGGACACAACGACCTGCCCTGGGAGCTGCGGGTCCGGGCGGGCTACGACCTCGACGTGATCGACATGGCCGCCGATCAGTCCGGCATCGGCCTGCACACGGACCTGCCACGGCTGCGCGCGGGCGGGGTCGGCGCCCAGTTCTGGTCAGCCTATGTACCGAGCACGATCACCAACCCGGTAACGGCCACACTGGAACAGATCGACGCCGTACGGATGATGGCGGCGCGCTACCCCGACCAGCTCGTGCTCGCCACCAGTGCGGACGAGATGGAGGCGGCCCGACAGTCGGGGCGGATCGCGAGCCTCATCGGCATGGAGGGTGGGCACAGCATCGACTCCTCCCTCGGCGCTTTGCGGATGATGCACGCCCTCGGTGCCCGGTACCTCACGCTGACCCACTTCCGCAACACCCCGTGGGCCGACAGCGCCACCGACGTGCCGGCCGTCGGCGGTCTCAACGACTTCGGCCGCGCCGTCGTGCGCGAGTGCAACCGGCTCGGCGTGATGGCCGATCTCTCGCACGTCGCGGTGACGACCATGCAGGCCACGCTGGACGTGACGACCGCGCCGGCCTTCTTCTCCCACTCCAGCGCTCGGGCGGTCTGCGACCACGTCCGCAACGTGCCGGACGAGGTGCTGACCCGGGTACGGGACAGCAACGGCATCGTCATGGTCACGTTCGTGCCCGGGTTTCTCCGCGAGGACTGTCGCGAGTGGATGGACGGACTGCTCGCCGCGTACGGCCGGCTGGAGGCCGAGCAGGGCAGCGGCACGGAGGGCTACGCCGAGGCGAGGCGGGCCTGGGTCGCCGCGAACCCCCGGCCCCCGTGCGGCGTGGCCGATGTCGCCGACCACATCGACCACATCCGTGCGGTGGCCGGTGTCGACCACGTCGGGCTCGGTGGCGACTTCGATGGCGTGGCGGCCACTCCCGACGGGCTTGACGGGGTGGACGGCTATCCGGCGCTGCTCGGCGAGCTCGCGGAGCGCGGCTGGTCCGACGCCGAGCTCGCGAAACTGACCTGGCACAACGCCATCCGTGTGCTCCGCGACACCGAGTCGGCCGCTGACCCACACCGGTGATCGAGGGCGGGCCCGTGCGAGCTGATCGATCGCGCGGGCCCGACCTCGATCGTCGGGTTGAGCAGCGTCAGCGGATCGGGCTCTCCGTCCACTGTGTCCGGTCGTCCCAGGTGCCCAGGGCCTGCACGCTCAGCGCCAGGTCGTTGGCCTGCTGCGCGCCGAACCGATCGGTGGCGCCGTCGCCGGTGACCGAGACCATGACCGCGGGCTGACCCGGGTCGAGCAGCCACACGGTGTAACTGTGCGCGAAGCCGTTGGTCTGGTCGTCGACCCACGCCGGCCGGCCGCCCACTGTCGTATTCGCCACCATGGGCTCACCCTCCGACACCCAGCGGACGTCGTCGTAGTCCACCCGCACCTGGATGCTCGGCCCTGATCTGGTCGGCGCCTCGGACAACGGGCCGTCCCCGAGGTCGAACGTGAGCCCGGAGAGCAGCCCGGGGCCATCGGCCCCAACCAGGATCGGGCTCGTCTGAACCAGCCGCAGGCCTGGCGGCGGGCTCACCGTCAGCCCGAAGCGCGCCGGCTCACCGACATCGGTGCGCAGGGACTGCGCCAACTGCACGAGTTGCGCTTCGGTCCCGGCACCCGGCGCATGGAAGAGCACGGCTTGCGCGCCGGGTGCCCACAGGAAGGCGATCGCCTCCGCCCTCGGGCCCTCGCCGGTCTGCTGGTACAGGTAGCTCGCCGGCCGCCCGTCGACGGGCGGCGCGTCCACCCGGTCGTAGCCCTCGCGCCGGCAGGCGAGATCCTGCCCCTGGGCACAGAGCACCACCAAGATTCCGTTGCCCACGGCGTCTCCGTACTGCAGCGCGTCCGACCCGGCGGAGAGCGTGATGCCCGTGAGCGGCATCCCGAGCGTGTCGTCGAGCGCGAAGAGCTGCCGATCGAGCGGGAACGCGGTCGGCGCCGGGTTCAGCGTCGCGGTCCCGGTCGGCCCGCCGGTCGCCGGCGGCCGTGGTTGCGGTCCTGCCCACAGGTGCTCGGCCGAGGCGAGTCCACCCGCCGCGAGCGCCACCACCGCGGCGGCGCAGACCACGGGCGCGAGCACCCGGCGGCGAAACCGGCGCCGGTGACCGTCCCGAAGCACCTCCCCGAGATCCACCCGGCTCGGCGGCGGGTCGTCGGAGGCGACGTAGAGCAGGTCCGTCACGCCTGAGTCCTCGAACCTCGTCATGGCCTCTCCGTTCGGGTCGTGGTGAGCTGGCGCCTCATGGCATCGAGCGCGGCCGAGGTCTGGCTCTTCACCGTTCCCGATGAGCAACCCAACGCGGAGGCGGTCTGCTCCACCGACATGTCGCACAGGAAGCGCAGCACGAGCACCGCGCGCTGCCGGGGCGAGAGCCGGGCCAGTGCCGCGCGTACGTCCATGGCCTCGTCGAGGTCGGGCTGGTACGCGCGCGAGATGAGGTCAGGCCCGATCGAGTCGACCAACTGCACACCCGACCAGCGACCCCGCTTGTCGTCGATGAACCGGTGGACCAGCACCGTGTGCAGGTAGGCGTCCGGGTTCGCCGCGCCACGCACCCGACCCCAGTGCACGAACGCGTCCGTCAGGGCGCGCTGCACGATGTCATCCCCCCGGACCCAGTCACCGCACAGCAGGTACGCCGCCCGTCGCAGCCGCGCTAGTCGCGGCCGGACGAAGGCGGCGAAGTCCTCGTCGTCGTGGCTGCTCATACCCGTATGGCGCAGCGGAGGCCCGGCGCGGTTGGGGTCAGGGATGTGTCATGCGCAGCACATCGAGTGCCTCGTCGAGCTGCGCCTCACTGATCATTCCGGTCTGCACGTGCCCGCGGGCGATCACGACCTCGCGGATCGTGCGCCCCTCCTTCAGCGCCTGCTTGGCGATCGCCGCCGCCTCGTCGTAGCCGAGATAGCGGTTGAGCGGTGTGACGATGGACGGTGAGCCCTCGGCGTAAGCACGGCAGACCTCCTCGTCCGCAGCCAGCCCGGCGACGCACCGGTCGGCGAAGACGCGACTGACGGCGGCCAGCAACCTGATGGACTCCAGCACGTTGCGCGCCATCACCGGCAGCATGACGTTGAGCTCGAAGTCACCCTGCGACCCGGCGAACGCCACCGCGGCGTCGTTTCCGACGACCTGGGCGCCGACCTGCCGCACCGCCTCGCAGACGACCGGGTTCACCTTGCCCGGCATGATGCTGGAACCGGGCTGCAGATCCGGGATGTGCAGTTCCCGCAGTCCGGCCCGGGGTCCCGACCCCATCCACCGGATATCATTTGCGATCTTGTACAGCGAGACCGCGACGACCCGTAGTTGTCCGCTCGCCTCGACCAGGGCATCGCGCGCGCCCTGGGCCTCGAAGTGGTTGCGCGCCTCCAACAGCGGCAGCCCGGTCGTCTCGCGAAGCTTCTCGATCACCCGGGCGGCGAACCCCGGTGGCGTGTTGATGCCGGTGCCGACCGCGGTGCCACCGAGCGGCAGTTCGGCCAGGCGCGGCAGGGTGGAGTGCAGACGCTCGATGCCGAGGCGCACCTGCGCGGCGTAACCGTGAAACTCCTGACCGAGCGTGACGGGTGTGGCGTCCATGAGGTGCGTGCGCCCGGACTTCACCACGGCCTCGAGCTCGGTGGCCTTGGCGTCCAATGTGGACATCAACTGGGTCAGGCCCGGGATGAGATCCCGGGAGACCGCCTCGGTCGCGGCGAGGTGGATGGAGGACGGGAAGACGTCGTTGGAGGACTGGGAGGCGTTGACGTGGTCGTTCGGGTGCACCGCCTCGCCGAGGCTGCGGCCGGCGAGGGTCGCGATCACCTCGTTGGCATTCATGTTCGACGAGGTCCCCGAGCCGGTCTGGAACGTGTCGATCGGGAACTGATCGTCGTGCCGGCCGTCGATGACCTCCTGGGCCGCCGCGACGATCGCGCGTGCCAGCTCCGAGCTGATCACGCCGAGCTCGGCATTGACCGTAGCGGCGGCCGCCTTGATGGTGGCCAACGCCCGGATCTGCGCCGGCTCCAGCCCCCGCCCCGAGATGGGGAAGTTCTCGACAGCCCGCTGGGTCTGCGCGCGCCACAGGGCCTCAGCCGGGACGCGGACCTCGCCCATGGTGTCCCGCTCGACGCGGTACTCGCTCGTGGACGCCGGGCCGGGATGCGTGGTGGTCACGCTCTCATCCTGCCAGCCGTCACCGACCCGGCCCGCTGGTGTGGCGCAGAAGACAGCCGGGTCTAGACGTGACGGACCGATGTGCGGGCGGTCAACTGCTCAGGCCGAGCTGAGCAAGCAGGTCGATCGCCCCAGCCGGCGCCTCGATCGTCACGGACTGGTTGAAGTCGGAGTACACGACCGTGTGGTCCCCGTTCTCCGTCTTGAGCAGGTACGGCTCGCCGACCGTCGCGACGGTGTAGACCGTGCCGCCGGCGTCGGTGACCGTGATGACAGGCGTGCCGTTGAGCGTGCCAGGATCGCCCTTGGTGAGCGGCGTCGCGGAACCGATGTCGGAGACCACGTCGTCCACCGAGAGCGGCACGGGAAGGATAGGGGCGACCAGGTCCGCGGGTGCGGTGACCCAGGTATTGCTGATCTTGTCGAGGGTGCCCTGCTGGCTCGCGCCGAGCAACGTCGAGAAGAGCGAGGCGTCGGCGTTGACATAGAGGTCGGGGCCGACCTTGACCAACCGCGCCTGGACTCCGTACGCGGTGCCTGTGCCCTGCACGTTGTCGCCGGCGAAGACGAGGTCGACGGTCACGCTCAGCGGGCCCGCCTGCACGATGCCGCTCTGGCGGAAGGAGGACGTGCCCTTCATCGCCGCCACGGCGGACTGCAGGATCTGGTCGGCCGACTGATCCTCGACACCGTTGCTGACCGGGCTCGGCGTCACGGTCGGATCACCAGGCGTGCACCCGACGAGCAGGGCCACCGACGCGAGGAGTGGAACAAACAATATCTTTACCCGCATGACTTCCCCCCAGGGTGTCCGATCTTCGCCCGCCCCAGTGTCGCCCCTGGGCGCAACCCGGCCGCGCGACAGCACGAAGCGGGGCACCGGTTCTCGTCCCGATGCCCCGCCGTCTACGCCAAAGGTCCGTCAACCGAGGACCGGTCACCGCCTCAGCCCGTGCCGCCGCCGGTGAGCAACGCGATGAGGTCGATGGCGCCGGTCGGTGCGTCAATCGTGACCGGGGCGTCGAAGTCGGAGAGCTTGACCGGGCCGTCGGTCGTGTCGATCTGCACGATGTATGGCTGGCCATCGAGCGCGACGCTGAACTTCGACCCGTCGCCATCGGTGAACGTGACGACCGGTTTCCCGTCGAGCGTGCCGACGTCACCCTTGGTCAGCGGCGCCGGTACCGCGTCGCTGCCGAAGAGTTGGTCGAGGCTCAGCGGGATCGGGACCACCGAGGCCGCGGCCGCCGCCGGGGCCTTTGCCCAGGCGCCCCCGAGCTGGGCACTGAGCTGGGTCACCAGCGCCTGCTGGTCGGCCCCGAGAAACGTCGCGAGCGCGCTGGACCAGAACGACTGGGCGGCGTTGACATAGAGGTCGCTGCCCACCTTGACGACATTGACCGGCACGCCCGAGTAGTCGACGGTGCCCTTCAGGTTGTCGCCGGCATAGACGAGGTCCAGCCCGAACTTCAGCGGATCCTGCCCGGTCTCGCCGACCAGGTGGAAGGACTGGGCATGGCCGAGCGCGTCGACGGCCGCATTGAGGATCTCCTGCGCCGACTTGCTCTCGACACCATTGGTGGTGGAGGTCGGCGTGGCCGTCGGGGTGCCGGAGGTGCAACCGGCGAGCAGCGCCAGCGACGCCACGAGGGGGACGGCCAACATCTTTACACGCATCATTCGACTCCCGGGGGTCTTTCCTTGCTACGGAAGCCATCAGTCTGCCGCCCCCGGGCAACCCTCACGGAGGCACCCCAGGGAGTTTGGGCAGCCGTGGCCAAAACGTTAGCAAGGACATCTGTCCACCTGTGCGCAGCGCCACAGGAGCGCGCCGGCATGATGAGTGGGTGCGAACACGGAGGACCCGCCGGCTGACAGCACAATCCGCACAGATCGGGCGCTGATGGCGTCCCCCGTCGCCGCGCAGGTCATCCTCTGCGACGCCGCCCAGGCTGACGCCGGATCTGGCAAGGTCCACATGCTCGGCGCCGGATGGTCGATGACCCGCACCCCCAGCAGCCACGCGGTGGCGGTACTGCTGAAGATTCCCTGGGATCGGGCGAACGAGCCGATCACGCTCACGATGAAGCTGCTCGACGCGGACGGGCACCCGGCCCAACTGCTCACGCCGACCGGGATCGTTCCGGCGATGCAGGCCGAGGGCAAAGTCGAGGTCGGGCGGCCGGCCGGCATCGCCCCGGGCAGCCTGCTCGACGCGTCGTTCGTCCTCAACGTGCCGCCATTGCCGCTGGCTCCGGGACGCTACGAGTGGCGCCTGGAGGTTGGCGAAGCCAGCTACACCGCGCCGTTTACGGTCCTGCCGTAGGCGAGTCCCTGCGGTGTGGTGCCCTACCCGGTGCTGAACGGGAGATAGCCGATGCTCCGGCCGCTGGTGAGCAGGATGCCGTCCGCGCCATAGCCCGCGACATCGACCTTC
Organism: Micromonosporaceae bacterium; assembly: GCA_036557785.1. Classification (GTDB taxonomy): domain Bacteria; phylum Actinomycetota; class Actinomycetes; order Mycobacteriales; family Micromonosporaceae; genus DATBGZ01. The sequence continues at coordinate 46,065 of DATBGZ010000055.1, read as the reverse complement.
GTCTTGATGTCCAGGACCGGCATCGCGTCCGAGGTACCGAGCCGGAGCGCGAGCAGCCGCCCTTTGTCCCGGTCGCGGATGACGACGAGGTTGCCCGCGATCGCGGCGTCCGGGTCGAGGCCGAACTGTGCCGACCAGATCGTGCGGGCCTGTTCCGTCCCTACATCGATGATGGTGACCGTTTTGCGGTCCGCCGCGACCACGACCGCCAACCACCCGTTGGTGTCGAGCACGCGGGCGCCCGGGGCTCCGGTCCAGACGACGAAGGGCTCATCCCATTCGGCCTCGACGAGCATGGGCCGGTCGTCGCTGCCGTTGACGACGAGCCGGCTGTCCGCGCCGAGGGGGTCCTCACGCGGTTCGCACCCCGCTCCCCGGGCCGTGTCCAGGTCGTACCCGTTGCGTTGCCACAGCGGTGTCCCGGACGCCACGTCGAAGGTCTCGACCAGGTACTTGCAGCCCGCCGGGGCGCGGTCGGCGTGGGCGAAGAGCCGTCGATCGCCCGTGAAGGCGACCCGGGTCTGCCGATCCGGCGCCGTGAGGTCGCCAACGAGCCGGACCGCCACGGTGTCCACCACGTAGATCCGATCGTCGACGACGAGCGGGAGGAACAGCGGCATCGCCGCGGGCAAACCGCCAGCGGCGTCCGCGAACCAACCGGCGGGACTGCGTAGGCCCGGAATGTGCGGGTTGTCGCCGTGGATCCCGTGGGCCCAACCGGGCAGGTTCAGTCGCCAGACCACGCCGCCGTCGTGGTCCCTGTTCTCCAGGACGCACACATCTTCCTGCGGGCAGGACAGGCCGACGATGTTGGAGGCGAAGACCCAGACCGCGTCGGCGTCCGGATCGGTCCAGCGCACGTCACCGGTGGACGGGTTGAGGACCGAGTAGCCCCGTTGCGGGTTCGGGATGGCATCGGGGTCGTCCGGGCGTAGCCGGGCCACGACCACGTCCCGTGCTGGGTGCGCCCAGTACGTCTTGTCCTGCCAGATCTGCTCGAACTGGTCCTTGCGGTACCCGGCCACATAGCCATCGCCGGCAACCACGACGGCTCCGTCCATCACCGACGCCGCGGTGGGGCGACCATCGATCCGCGTCGTCCACAGTGGATCGGGGTCCGACATGCGCGTCAACCGGTGCCAGAACGCGTCGAACATCGGCAGCGGGTTCCACAGGTGTGTCGCGATCAATATGGTCAGCACGGCAACCGTGGTCATGACGACAACCAGCGGACGGGAGTACTTGCCTGGCCGCCCCTTGCCCGCCACGCACCCACGGTACCGATGACGACGGCGCTAAGGGACGAACGTCCGATGCGACCGTGTCAATCGCTTCTGCACTGTTACGTATGGCTGTGCCCGGTCTGAGCCCGGTTGCCCGGCCCCGTGGAATCGGCCCTGGTAAGGCAAGATTGCGGCGTGACGACGCCACGCCCGGCCGCCTACCCCGGCCCGCCGCCCGGGTACCCCCAGCAGCCGTACCAACCGCCACCGGCTGGCTATCGGGCATCGCCCTATGCTCAGCTTCCGCCCGGCTACGTCTTCGCGCCCGAACCGACGAGCCCCGGCGGTCAGCCGCTCGCGGGCTTCGACAAGCGGCTGATCGCGCGGCTGATCGACGGCCTGATCCTCGGCGGCGCCAGCATCGTGGTGATCATCCCGCTCTATGTCTGGTTCGCCGTCAGCGTCGTTCGGATGGGCACCAGCGAGTCGCCGGGAGAGGCACCGCCCACGTTCGGCCCGACGTTCGTGACGTTCCTGGCGCTCTGGTTCGGCGTCATCGTGTTTCTCATCGTCATCACCTACCTCTACACCGTGGAGTGGGCGTGGCGAGCCGGCGGCCAGACGGTCGGCAAGCGGGTAGCCAAGATCCGGATCATCGCGATCAACCCGGCGCAGGCTCTCACCCGCGGGGACCTGGTGATCCGGTTCCTGGCCGAGTTCGGCCTGAGCCTGGTTCCGGCGATGGCCTGGGTCGATGGGCTGTGGCAGCTATGGGACAAGCCGTACCGGCAGTGCCTGCACGACAAGGCGGCCAAGACGGTGGTGGTTAGGCTCAACGCGTGAGCACAGTCCCACCGGGGTGGTACAAGGACCCCGCCGACCCGTCGACGCAGCGCTGGTGGGACGGCGAGGGCTGGCTCGGTGACCCGCTCCCCGCCGACGCCACCCCGCCCCCGGGCCCGCCCCGCTCGGCTGTGGCCACGGAAGTGCCCGCACCGAAGCCGCCCCCGCCCGCCGCGGCGCCGGGTGTACCCGGCGCGACTGCCTGGCCGGGCGGGTACGGTCCCGGGCCGAGCCAACCCGGTGTCCCGGTGGCGTGGCCGATGGCCCACCGCTACCCGGTGGCCGCGCCACGCCCGCACGGATTCATGCTCGCCGGTGTCGGCTCCCGGTTCATGGCCCGGCTCATCGACACCCTCGCGGTGCTGGTGCTCGCCGCGATCGCCAACCTCTGGTTCGCGCGGGAGTTCTGGCGCGCCTTCGAGCCGGTGCTCCGGTGGGCGATGACCCAGCCGACGCCGGCGCTCGACACGGCGCCGGCCTCGCTCCAGCGGGCGCTGGAGTTGACGATCCTCATGGGCGTCGTCCTGACCGCCGTGTGGTTCGCCTACGAGGTGCCGGCGAGCGCCAACTCCGGCCAGACGCTTGGCAAGAGGATCTTCGGCATCAGGGTGATGCGGGTCGAGTCCGACGAGCGGCTCGGCTTCGGCCGTTCGCTGCGCCGCTGGTTCCGCCTCGCCTGGCCGACCCCGTTCTGGGTGACCTGCTACGGGATCCCGGTCCTGCTCCAGATCCTCGACTGCCTCTTCGTCGCGCTCGACCGGCGCCTGCACCAGGCGCTGCACGACCGGGTCACGCATACCGTGGTGGTGCAGGTGCCGAGGGCCGGCAGGCCGGAGACCGCGCAGATCCCCGTTGACGCGGCCGGGCAGGCGACATCGCCGTCCGGCCCCGAACCGTCGGGAGGAACACATGTTGACCCGCGCTGATCTGGCCGCGCTGCCCGCGTACGTGCCGGGGCGGGCGCTGCCCGGGGCGATCAAGCTCTCCTCCAACGAGGTCCCGTACGGACCGCTCCCGGGCGTCGTTGAGGCCATCACCCGCGCCGCGAGCCAGGCGGACCGCTACCCGGACATGGCGGTGGTGGCGCTGCGCGAGCGGCTCGCCCAGTGGTTGGGCGTGGACCCCGAGCGCGTAGCCACGGGCTGCGGCTCGGTCGGCCTTGCGGAGCACCTGACGGCCGCGACGTGCCAGGAAGGCGACGAGGTCGTCTTCTCGTGGCGCTCGTTCGAGGCGTACCCGATCATCGCCGCGGTCGCGGGCGTGACCACGGTCCGCGTGCCGAACACTCCGGAGCATGGCCATGACCTGGTCGCGATGGCCCAGGCGGTGACCGACCGCACGCGGCTGGTGTTCGTGTGCAACCCGAACAACCCGACGGGGACCGCACTGCGCGAGGCGGAGTTGTCCTCCTTCCTCGACGCCGTGCCACGCGACGTACTCGTGGTTCTCGATGAGGCGTACCGCGAGTTCGTCACCGACGCGGCGGTCCCCGATGGTCTGGCGGCCTTCGGCGACCGGCCGAACGTGGTCGTGCTGCGGACGCTGTCGAAGGCGTGGGGGCTCGCCGCCCTCCGGCTGGGCTACCTCGCCGCCTCGCCCGAGGTCGCAGCGACCGTGCGCAAGGTGATCACGCCCTTCTCCGTCTCGGGCGTGGCGCAGGCGGCCGGGCTCGCCGCGCTGGAGGCCGAGGCGGAGATGCGTCGCCGCGCCGCGCTGGTGGTCGCGGAGCGGGAGCGGGTGGAGCAGGCCGTACGGTCGCTGCTGCCCGAGGTGCCGCGCACCCAGGCCAACTTCGTCTGGCTGCCGCTGCCGGGTTCCCGCGCCGCCGAGTTCGCCGCGGAGTGTGAGGCAGGCGGGGTCATCGTGCGCGCGTTCCCGCCGGATGGCGTGCGGGTCAGCATCGGTACCCCGGAGCAGAACGATGCGTTCCTCTCGATCGCCGAGAAGTGGTTCTGACTAGCCGGGTGCGCACGCGGCGAACTTGCCGGGCCACTGCGGCAACTTCGTCGGCGGATAGAGCTCGACCAGAGCCACCGGTTGGGGGCCGAAGTAGTACGCCTGGTCGTTCTCCTGCGGCGTCGCCCCTCGGGTGATGCGCTCCAAGGCCAGATAGGTGCCGAGGTCGGCGGGGTAGACGTGCCCGAGCTGCCAGTTCTGATCGGACGCTGCCGCACAGCCGACTGCGACGAGGCGACCAGTGGCGGGGCTGAGCTGCAGCACGGTCCGGTCCTGCGTGAGCAGGTAGACGCCGACGGTGTTCGCGGCGATGAGCTCGGCGCGTCCCTCCCAGCTCCACAGCGGGTCGGGATCGCCGATGCGGCGGGCAGCCACTCCGATGCCGGTCTGGTAGATCACCCGTTCCCCGGCCAACTGCGCGTCGCGCTCGAGGTCGGGAACGGACATCAGGGTGCTGTCCGCGCTGAGCAGCCAGGTGTGGTAACCGACCATGACCACCCGACACTCCGCGCGGCTCTGCTCACACAGGCCGGGCACGGGCGGCGTCTGCGGGTCGGGCGATCGCCAGCCTCCGCGCGGTGCCCCGGTGCTGACATCGAAGAAGCTGAGGCTCGCGGCGGCGCAGGACGGGACGACGACCAGACCGGCACCGGTCCACGCCGCCGGCTCGCACTCTTGGCCGAGGTCACGCTGCCAGAGCCGGCTGCCCGTGCTCGCGTCGTACGCGACGAGCTGACCCGGCGCGGTGACGATGACGACCGTACGGTCCGGAGCCTGGGCCGTGATCAGCGACCGTGGAGTGTAGACAACGGACGCACCCGTACGCCGGCCGTCGTAGCCACGCGAGCCCGCGATCGGCGCCGTGTCCCGCCACGCGATCACGCCGCGGCGGGCGTCGATCGCCACCACCTCGCCGTCGGACCATTGCGTGACCACGACCGTGGCGCCGCTGACCGTTGGTGCGAGCACGACCCCGACCACCTGGGCCGGCCACCGCCGGAAGGTCCAGTAGGGCGAGGTCTCGTACCGTGAGCCGACCGGGGCGTCAGACCAGACCCGCCACTTCTCGGCGTACACCCGGATGCGCCCCTCGACCACGAGCGGGGCGGCTCGTAACTCGCTGAAGGGCCGCTCGTCGGTGATGACCTGGACGTCGGGGTAGGGCACCGTGGGCTGCGTCAGCATCTCGTGCGGGGCGAAGACCGTGTACGCGATCAACCCGCTGCCGGCGAGCACGGCCAGCGCGAGGAGCCCGACAAGCAGCCACCGCAGCCAGCGACGTGAGCGGCGGGTCGGGCCATCGCTGCTCGCGTCCAGTTGTGACGTCGAGCCGTCCCCGCCCAGCCTCCCCGCCCCTGACGACACCACTCGCGCCATCAGCACCTCCGGTCTGGCAGCGTACCGCCAGACCCTGGACGCTCCGGCGTCCTCGCGCGATGCTGGCGCTCAGGCGGCGGCTGGAACGATCACGCGCACGGTGCACGCGGCGGCGAGAGCGTCCAGTTCCTTGCGAATCGCGCCCTCGACGGTTCGGGCGACGAAGCCACCCGCGACGAGGTCGAAGAGCCGATCCGCCAACCCGGCGCATCGATCATCGATCACCGTCACGACGGTAGAGCCCCGCTGCGGCCCCACCTCGACGGGCGTGAAGCAGTAGGTCCGCTGGGGTGCCGCTGCCCGACCAACCAGGCCGACACTGCAGCGACGGCCCGGCTCGAGCACGACCAGGCTCAGCTCCACGATCTCATCGGTGGTGGCGCGATGGGGGCGCGGCCGGTAGGTCTCCAACCACCGCGTGCGCGGGCCGCCCTGCTCGAGCACGGTCACCGACATCACGTCGCCGATCCAGGCGACCCGTCGCGTCGGATCCACAAAGGTCCGCCACACCAGATCAACCGGCGCGGCCACCACCCTGCTCACCATCGCACCCTCCCCCGGTCAGCCACCTCATCGAAGCTAACGCGGGCGCGCTCGTGGGCTCACGCGATTATCGGATGGCCTACTCCGGTGCGACGGCCTCGCCGGCCCAGTTCTCGCTGGAGAGCACGTCATGCAGCGTCAGGTCGTGCACCAGGTCCGCCAGATCGGCACTGGCGTAGCCGGTCCACAGCGGCCGGGGCATGTCCCGTGCGTCGAGCGTGGTCTGGACCAACGATGTCGGGTCGTTGCTCGCCAGGCGCTCAGCCACGACGGGTGCGGCAGCTCCGCCGGCGGCGGCCAGGCATGCGGCCAGCATGTTGAGGACCCCATGATGAGCAAAGCCGGTCTCGTGATCGTTGTGGCGGATCGCCCGGTCCAGCCCGGCGCTGACAGAGAACGGCAGCCCTCTGTCACGGCACGCGCAGATGACGCCGGCGAGCATCGTGGGTGGCGGAAAGAGTTCGCCCGCCAGGCCTCCGACGCGAAAGCTCGCCCCCAGAGTCACCGGGCACGCCGCCTCGGCGATCACGTCGAGAGCGTCGAGCAGGCCGCCGGTGAGTGGGATCTCGGCGTGCAGCGCCGCCGGTCGCTCGCCCTCGGCGAGCGAGTCGGCCATCGCGAGCAGACGCCGAAGTCCCGGGACCGGATCCTCGCCCCGCTTGGCGACCGCGGCCTCGGCGCGGCCGACGTGTGCCCCGGCGCGGCGCAGCACCGCCACGGCTCCGGCGAGGCGGTCGAGGCCGGTGTCCGCGATCACCGCGAGCTCGAGCCCGGCGGCCACACCGCTGCGCTCGAGTTCGCCTGCGGACGAGGCACGCACGACCAGCAGGCCGATGAGCTGGCCATACCATGCGGCGCGGTCACTTCGATGCTTCGCCAGCGCGTCCCCAAGCCGTCGATCCCCGTCGATGTCCACCGTGGCGCTGTCCACGAGGTGGGCGAGCAGAGCCGGTGTGGTGGCCACGATCACCGAAGATAGCGCCGGCCGAAGCATCCCGGTCTACCCGGTTGTGACGACGAGCGCGACCGCGATCGCCGCCAGCCCCTCCCCACGACCCGTCAACCCGAGCCCGTCCGTTGTCGTGCCGGCGATAGCGACCGGCCCACCGACGGCCGAGCTCAACACCGCTTGCGCCTCGTCACGGCGCCGGCCGATCCGCGGGGCCACGCCGATCACCTGGATCGAGACGTTGCCGACCCTGAAGCCGGCGTTGCCCACGAGCCGTGCCGTGGCCGCGAGCAACGCCACGCCGGAGGCGCCGGCCCACTCCGGGCGGTCGGTGCCGAAGTTCGACCCCAGGTCGCCCAGGCCGGCCGCGCCGAGCAGCGCGTCGCAGGCCGCGTGGGCGGCGACGTCACCGTCCGAGTGGCCCGCCAGACCGGGTACGTCCGGCCAGAGCAGACCCGCCACCCAGCACGGCCGGTCCGGCGAGAAGGCGTGCACGTCGGTGCCGACGCCGATCCTCGGCATGGGTGCACTCGCGCCGGATGTCGTCACGTGCCGAGGGTATCGACGCCGGTAGCGAGCAGTTCGGCGGTGGCGAGATCGGCGGGGTGGGTGATCTTCACCGCCGCCGCAGAGCCGGGCACGCAGAAGACCCGGGCGCCCACGCGCTCGGCCAGGAGGGCGTCGTCGGTGGCCCCGCCCGGCGCGCCGCGATGAGCACGCTCGAGCACCGACCGGCGGAAGCCCTGGGGTGTCTGGACCACTCGCAGCGACGCGCGCTCGGGAGTGCCCGTCACGTAGCCATCGGCGTCGACCTGCTTGATCGTGTCGACCACCGGCAGGACGGGAATGACCACGTCGTGGCCGGAGCGTACGGCAGCGGCGACCCGCTCGACCAGGTCAGGCGGGGCGAAGGCCCGGGCGGCGTCATGAACGAGGATGATCCCGTAGCCGTCCGCCACCCAGCGCAGTGCGGCGGCGACAGACTCCTGCCTGGTGGCGCCGCCCTCGACCACGTGCACGCCGACGCCGGTAGGTGCGCCGAGGGTGGCGCGGACCTCGGCGTCGCGACCCGGGGGCGCCGCCACGACGATGCAGCCGACGCTCGGCGCACGGGACAGGCGCGCGACGGCGTGCGCGAGCAATGGCGCGCCGGCCACCTCCCGCAACGCCTTCGGCGCTCCAGGGCCCAGCCGGGTACCGAGCCCCGCCGCGGGAACAAGGACCGCGACGTCACCGTGCATTGAGGTCTGCACGGTCACGTCGCGGTCCTGGAGCCCTTACGAGGGCTAAGCCTGTGCCAATACCTTGTCGAGCAGGATCTCTGCCTCGTCCTTGGTGCTCTTCTCAGCGAGGGCGACCTCGCCGACGAGGATGTCGCGCGCCTTGGCGAGCATCCGCTTCTCCCCGGCGGAGAGGCCGCGCTCCCGCTCCCGGCGCCACAGGTCGCGCACGACCTCGGCAACCTTCAGCGGGTTGCCCGAGGCGAGCTTCTCGAGATTCGCCTTGTACCGTCGCGACCAGTTGGTCGGTTCCTCAGTATGTGGAGCGCGCAGTACATCGAAGACCTTGGAAAGGCCCTCTTCCCCGACGACCTCCCGGACGCCAACCATGTCCAGGCTGTCCGCTGGCACTCGGACCGTCAGGTCACCCTGGGCGACCCGGAGCACGAGGTACTCCTTGGGTTCGCCCTTGATGACCCGAGTCTCGATTGCCTCGATGAGTGCGGCCCCGTGGTGGGGGTAAACAACGGTTTCGCCGACACTAAAAACCATAGGTTCGAAACCCACTTCCGCGATGCGTGCGAGCGGAACCTTCAGGCTCTGTTCGCGAGCGTGCGAGCCGAACCAGACAGGTCCGTTCCGCAAAGATTGCGAGCCGGGGCCAGAAGTCCGACCGTGTGGCTAGCCTAACACGCCGGGCCCGTGCCGTCCCCCCGGGCCACCGCACGTCTGCGCAGGTCAGGTGGCGTGTGAGCGGTTTGCCCGCAAAGATGACATGAGTGATTCACGGCGCGTCGCGGCCGCGCAGTCATGCCGTGACCGGGCGCAATCCAGGGTGCCCGACCCGGTAGCGAGATCGACGTTCGACGTTGGAATCGTGGCCGGCGCCGCAGGTCATCGCGGGTGCGTCCGCGCAACCTATGGCGTACGCCCACAGCGATGCGCGACAGTGGAGGACACGCGACTTGGGCATCACGGGGTGCGCTCGGTAGTCGACGATGGGGTGAGGTCCGGACGCGTTCGGAACGACCGGCGGCAGATGCGCCGGAGCGGAGCAGGGAGGCGCGGTATGAGCGATCTCCAACCCGACAACGGCGGCGGCGTGCCGCCTGAGGACGGCGCGCTGCCCGACCTTCCGGCGGATTGGGGCTCCGTCGTGATCCCGGACGACGCCGCGGAGCTCGACGCCGAGGCGACCGAGATCCGGCGCGAGCTGCGGCGGGAGGCCTGGCGCACGCGGCTGCGCGTGATCGCCGGGCTCGGTCCCGGCCGCCGACACGATGCCGCATCCCTCGGCGTACCCATCGTGATCATGGCGGTAGCGGTGATCACCACGCTGCTCAGCCTCTTTGTCGTGACCTGGGACCACCGACGCAGTGCGACCGCACCGGCCGGACCCGACGCGGCCGGACCGCAGACCTCCGTGCCGCTGCCTGATGTCACGCTCGCCGACTCGGCAGGCTCACGGGTGCGACTGGGTAACCTGCTGCCCGCCGTGGTGCTGCTGGTCGACGGCTGCGACTGCAACAGCCTGATCAACGCCATCGCCGACGCGGCGCCGGCGCCGGTCACCGTGGTACCGGTGAGCGTCGCGGCGCCCTGCCCGGTCGGCACGCGCAAGAACGTGCGCTGCCTCGCTGACCCCGCGCGAACGCTCACGGGCCGCTATCCGACCGCAGCCGCGGCATCGGCGGCGACGCAGAAGTCGCTGTCGTCGAATCCGGTCGCGACCCTGAGCACGGGCGCACCGACGGCTGCCCGATCTGGAGCGCCGGGCTTCACCCCGCCATCCCCGCTGGCGCTGGCGGTGCCGGTCGACGCGGATGGGGCGGCGCATGAACCTGTCCTCGTCGACGACGTCACCGATCTCGCCGCCGTCCTCGCGAATCTGACCACGGGCGGCTGAGCCCGGCGTCCGCTGCCGGGCGGTGCTCAGACCAGGAGGGCGGCGTAGAGGGTCAGGCCGGGCCCGAACGCCATCGCCACTGCCGAGCCGCCCAGCCCGCCGGAGCGGCGCAGGAGCTCGTCGAGGATGAGCAGCACCGTCGACGAGGAGCAGTTGCCGTGCTCGGCCAGGACCCGCGTGGACTCGACGAGCGCCGTGTCGGCCAGGTCGAGTCGGTTGCGAACCACGTCCAGGATGCGCGGACCACCGGGGTGCACGGCCCACGCCGCCACGTCGTGGGCGGCCAGGTCTGAGGTGGCGAGCAGCTCGGTGACCACGGGGATCACGTGCCGGGCCAGCGCGTCCGGTACCCGCGGCGACAGGCCCATCCGAAAGCCGAGATCGGTCACCCGCCAACTCATGTGGTCGGCGGTCTGCGGGTCCGTACGGGCCACGATCCGCACCACCCCGGGCCCGGCGCCGCCGGGGACGAGCACGATCGCGGCGGCCGCGTCGGAGAAGAGCGCGTGCGCCACCACCTGCTGTGGATCGGCCTCGGAGGGCTGCACGTGCAAGCTCGGCAGCTCGACGCAGAGCATCGCGGCGGGGCGTGCGTGCAACGCCACGTAGTCCGCGGCGACGCCGAGGCCGGGCAGGGCGGCGTAGCAGCCCATGTGCCCGACGAAGACTCGGCGCAGGTCGGCCGCCATCGCGAGGTCACGGGCGAGCAGGATGTCCAGGCCGGGCGTCGCGTAGCCGGTGCACGAGCAGACCACGAGCAACCCGAGGTCGTGCGGCGCCACCCCGGCCCGCTGCAGGGCGGTACCGAGCGCCTGGTGGCCCAGCGGGAGCGCCTCGAGCTGGTACCGGTGCATCCGATCGGCCGTGCTCCACCGCGACGGGTCCTCGATCAGCGGGTTCACCACGCCATGGCGCGTGTGCACGCCCGAGCTCTCGAAGATCCGCTTGGCCAGACCCCTCGCCACGCCGGCGTAATGCGCGGAGAAGTAGCCCTGCCACAGCTCGTCCTGCGAGATCGACGGCGGGTGCGCGACGCCGATGCCGGCGACATTGGCGGTCGCCGGCCGGACCCCGCCGATGCTTGCCGTCATGGCACCTCCTTGGTGCCCCACGCCTGGTTGAGGGCTCTGGTCGACGCGGTGGGCACGATCGGCACGGTCCCGCGGCGGGTGAGCAGCCATCGCGTGAGGCCGAGCGTCGCCGGACGGATCCCCCGTACGGTCAGACGCACGCCGTGGGACGCGCAGACGTTCAGCAGCGTGCCGGGCGACACGAACAGCCGCGGGTCGTGGATGCCCTTCGGAGCCAGGCCGGGCACCCGCTCGGCCACGGTCACCGCGAGGAAACGTCCCCATCGCGTGGCGTTGATGGTGTCGAGGACGAGCAGGCCACCCGGGCGCAGCACGCGGCAGGCTTCACTGACCACAGTGGACGGATCGGGCACGTGCTCGAGAATCTCGCCAGCACTGACCACATCCACCGACGCATCTCTTAGTGGAAGACGATGAACATCGGCCCGCACCGGCTGGACCGCGTGGTCGCGGGCCTGCCGCAGCGAACGGGGGACCAGGTCCAACCCCACGTGCCGGTAGCCGAGCCCGGCGACGTGCGGCGCGAGCAGGCCCGCACCGCAACCGAGATCGGCGAGCACGGCGCCGGGGCGGGACGCGGGCGGGACGAGCGACGCCCGGGCCGCGGCAAGCCAGTGCAGCATCGTGAAGGCCCCGGCGGGTCGCCACCACTCGTCGGCGAGCAGCTCGTACTGCCGGAGATCATTACGCGGGAGCGCCGGCGTCGCCGCGCGCGGCGACTTGGGCGCCATGAGGACGAGTCTGACACGATGGGGACGACGACGACCGAGGCGAACAGCGAAGCGGCAGCGCGGAAGCGAGCGTAGGTGAGGCCGGATGAGTGGACCGACCGCCGCATCCGGACCCGTGCCGGCTCCGTCGGGCCTGCTCACGCGGACGATCGCGCTGGTGCGCTCCGGGCACCCGGGGCCGTGCCTGGCTATCACCACGATCACTGTGTTGCTCGCGGTTGCTGCACGCGCATCCGCCGGCAGCGCGTCGCCGCACATCGGTGTGGTCGTGGCATTCGCGTTCGCGGTCCTCGCCGGCCAGTTCTCCATCGGTTGGTCCAACGACTATCTGGACGCCCGGCGCGACCGTGCCGCCGGCCGAACCGACAAGCCGCTCGCGGTCGGGGCACTGCGCACGACGACGGTGCTCGCCTGCGCGCTGATCGCGCTGCTGATCTCGTTCGGACTCGGGCTCGCGATCGGCCCGGTGACCGCTGCCTGGCTCGTCCCGGTGGTGGGCGCGGGCTGGGCGTACAACGCCGGCCTGAAGGCGACTGTCCTGTCTGGACTCGCCTACGTCGTGGGCTTCGGGCCCATCCCGGGCCTGGCCACGAGCATCCTGCCCGGACACCCACTGCCCCGGCCCTGGGCTTTGGCCGCGGCATCGTTGCTCGGCCTGGGCGCGCACTTCGTCAACGTCCTGCCCGACCTCGCCACGGACCGGGCGGCCGGGCTGCGCGGCCTGCCCCACGTCGTCGCCGCGACCGCGACCCGCGGCAACGACGGCGCGGCCGGCCAGCGACGGGTACGGCTGGTCGCGCTGGCTCTGCTGCTGGCTGCCTCAGCCCTCATCGCGGTGGCCCCCGGCGTGCCGCACGTCGCCGCGCCGGCCCGGTGGTTCGCCTGGGCCGGGTTCGGGGCCGCGGTGCTGCTCTGCGGGGTCGCGAGCAGAGCCAGCGGGCGCACGCCGTTTCGCTGCGCGCTCGCGATCGCGGGCATCGACGTGCTCATGTTCTGCCTCGCCGGTGGTGCACTCACCTGATCCGCGCGAATTGGGCAACGTCGCGGGTCCCGGCACGCGCACCGAATAGCCACCACTACGCTGATCACCGTTCCGGCGTCCGGGCGACCAGCCCGTCCACGAAGCACCGTCCCGGGTAGATCGAGGAGGCCACGTGACCAGCCGTACCAGTCGCCACCGCGCGGACGCCACGCCCGTCGGGAGACACACCCGCCGGCTCGCTGCGGCGACGTTCGCGGCCGGTGTCGGCACGGCCCTGGCGCTGGCGGGCTGCGGGACCGGAATGATCACTCAGACATCGACGCAGGTCGCCCCGGTGCCGGGTGTCAACGCCGACGTGGGCCAGGTCGGGCTCCGCGACGTCACCATCGTCTACAACGGTCCGGCCGGCTACCCAGCCGGTGCCGATGCCCCCTTGGTGGTCCGAATCTTCAACAACGGCTCGACGCCGGTCACTCTGGTCAGGGTCAGCGCTGAGCTGGCGACCTCGGTGACGCTCGTCGGCGCAGCGCAGGTCATCACGCCGAGCCAACTCCCGCCCGTGCCGACCGGCACGCCAGCGGCGACTCCGCCCCCGGCCACGCAGACCGGTCCGACCGCAACCACGTCGCCGGAGACGTCGCCGACCCCGTCCCCGCAGCCACCACCGAGCCCCACGACGCCGCCCCCGGCGGCCGGGCCGGTGTCGATCACAATTCCGCCGCAGTCCTTTGTCCTGCTCGTGCCCGGTGAGGCGAGCAGCGGATTCCTTCAGCTGAACGGTCTCAAGCAGGCGCTGGTTCCGGGCGCGTCGACCAATGTCACGTTCACGTTCGACGACGGCTCGACCACCACCCTGCCGGTGCCGCTGGGGCCGCCCGGCTCCCCGGTTCCGCGCGGCACCCCCGTCGTCGGCACGGAGCCGCTCCAACCCGGACCGTAGCGGCCGGCCGCCCGCGCGCCTGGTCGGAGGCCGCACCCACCGCGGGTAGCGTCCCGTCAGTGAGCGCACCACGTGGGAGCCGCGCCGGCTCCGGACCCGCGGCCTCGTCCGTCCCGGCCACACGCGCCGCGACCCGGACGGCGCCAGTAGCCCGCACCACCAGCCGTACGGGCTACGAATGCGAGGTATGCGGACACACCACACCCAAGTGGGTCGGGCGCTGCCCGGGCTGCGACGCGTGGGGTTCCATCGTGGAGGCCGCCGCGACCCCGGTCGCGTTGCGTACCGTCGCCGCGCGTCGACCGACGGAGCCTGCCCGTCCGATCGCGACGGTCAACCTCGACGCGGCAAGGGCGCGCCCAACCGGCGTCGGTGAGCTCGACCGCGTGCTCGGCGGCGGGCTCGTGCCGGGCGGGGTCGTACTGCTCGCCGGTGAACCGGGCGTCGGCAAGTCGACCCTGCTGCTCGACGTGGCCCAGCAGTGGGCGGCTGGACCCGCCGCGCAGGCCGGGCCGGCCCTGGTGATCAGCGGCGAGGAGTCCGCCGCCCAGGTGCGGCTGCGGGCGCAGCGCATCGGTGCCCTGCACGAGCGGCTCTATCTCGCCGCCGAGACCGACCTGTCGGCCGTGCTCGGGCACCTCGACGACGTACGGCCGGGGCTGCTCGTCCTCGACTCGGTGCAGACCTTCTCCGCGCCGGGAGCCGATGGGGTGCCGGGCGGCGTCACCCAGGTGCGTGCGGTGGCCGCCGCCATCGTGGCCGTGGCGAAAGAGCGCGGCATCGCGACCGTCCTGGTAGGACACGTCACAAAGGACGGTCAGGTCGCTGGCCCGCGGGTGCTCGAGCACCTGGTCGACGTGGTGCTCCAGTTCGAGGGCGACAAGTTCTCCTCGCTGCGCCTGGTCCGCGGGCTGAAGAACCGGTTCGGCGCCGCGGACGAGGTGGGCTGCTTCGAGATGCACGAGGGTGGTCTGACAAGCCTGCCCGACCCGTCCGGGCTCTTCCTCACGCGCGGCGGGGTTGGTTCAGGACAGGCTGGCGGCGAGGCGGAGCGGGTGCCGGGCACCTGTGCCGCCGTGGCGATGGAGGGCCGGCGCGCGCTGGTCACGGAGGTACAGGCGCTGGTCGGCGCCCCGGTCGCCGGCTCACCGCGCCGTACGGTCAGTGGTCTGGATTCCGCGCGGCTGTCCATGGTGCTCGCGGTGCTCCAGAGCCGCTGCGGCCTGACCCTGCATGACCGGGAGGTCTTCGCCGCCACGGTGGGGGGCATCCGCGTCGTCGAGCCGGCCGCCGACCTGGCACTCGCGCTATCCATCGCATCGACCGGCAACGACCTCGCGCTCGCCGCCGACCTCGTCGCGATCGGCGAGGTGGGGCTCACGGGCGAGATCCGGCGCGTGGGAGCAGTGCCGCGACGACTGGCCGAGGCGGCTCGGCTCGGCTTCCGGTACGCCCTGGTGCCACCAGGCTGTGGGCCCGCCGCGAGCTCGGAGGTGCCGGCGGGCATGACCGTCCTGGAGGTCCCGACCGTGCGGGCTGGACTGCACGCTGCCGTCCAGCACTCGACCTCCTAGCCGATGCTGATGCTGATCGCGACCGGCGCCGTGGCGCTGAGCTTCGTGCCGAGGCGCGCGACCAGCTCATACCCGCCGGCGGATGGCACCGAGGTAGCAGACGGCTCGCACGTGGGGCTACCGACATCGCTACGCGTCCGGTAGCCGTTCCAGCTGACTGTGTACGACCTCTCCCAGCCCGGGGTCAGCGTCTGGTTCTTGCTGTAGTCGTCGTACCCCGCCGGATGACAGTCGTCGGATGACCAGATGACGGTGCCGTCCTGGGTGCGCAACTGCAGCTCCTGCGGAACGCTGCCGATGTCGCGCACGCAGGTACGGGTGGAAATGTTCCTGATCTTGAGCGTGAACTCCGCGACCGGCCCGACCTGCCCATTGCTCACATGGACGGTGGCGGGCGTGGCGGCCGCGGTGAGGCCGATCTCGTCGTCGGTGCATCCGGCGGTGGCGGCGGTGGTCGGGGTGTTCACCGGCAGCGTGAACGCGGTCGGCGCCGGGCTGGCGGAGGCCGAGTCCGCGGGCGTCGCGCTCGCCGAGGAGCCGGGCGACGGTGCGGCGGAGCCACCGGCGGGCGGCCCTCCGGTGCACGCGTACACGATCACGAGGACGACCAGCAACAGGCCGCCCAGCACCAACATCCGCCGCCGCCAGTAGACAGCGGGCGGCAGCGGACCGACGGTCAGCCGCATGGTTGAACACCGTATCGGCAACCGCTCGCGGCACCGTGCATGCCGCGCCGGTCAGACACCCTCCCGACAGCACACAACACATGTGGATGCCTGATGGTCCTTCTGGCCTCACGGTGCGGCGTCGCGGGGGCTGGCAGGATTGCCCCATGGCACGCATGGCCGAGCGCGCGTTGCGGTGGTATGACAGCGCGGCCCGGGACCTGCCGTGGCGCCGTCGGGGCACCAGCGCGTGGGGCGTGCTCGTCAGCGAGGTCATGCTCCAGCAGACGCCGGTGGCACGCGTACAACCGGTCTACGAAGAATGGCTCGCACGCTGGCCAACACCGGCGCACCTCGCGGTGGAGCCCGCGGGCGAGGCGATCCGGGCCTGGGGGCGGTTGGGCTATCCACGCCGAGCGCTGCGGCTGCACGAGTGCGCGGTCCAGATCAGCGCCCGGTACGGCGGTGTGGTGCCCCGAGAGGTACCCGAACTACTCAGCCTGCCCGGCGTAGGGGCCTACACCGCACGCGCGGTCGCGGCCTTCGCGTACGGGGCCCGCGAGCCGGTGGTGGACACGAACGTGCGGCGCCTGCTCGCCCGGGCACATCGCGGCCGGGCCGACGCGGGCCCGGCCACCACCGCGGCTGACCTGGCCGCCGTCGCCGCGCTGCTGCCGAGCGGCGCCGCCCGAGCTGCCCGGGCCAGCGCGGCGTTCATGGAGCTGGGTGCGCTCGTCTGTACGGCCCGGCAGCCGGCGTGCGGCGCCTGCCCGCTGCGGGTCGACTGTGCCTGGCTACACGCCGGGCGGCCCTCCGCGGTCATCCGCCGGTCGGCGCAGCGCTACCTGGGCACCGACCGGCAGGCCCGGGGCGTGCTGCTCGGCCTCTGCCGCGAGCGTTCCGAGCCGGTTGCGGCGCATGTGCTCGCGACCGCCTGGCCCGACCCGGAGCAGGCACAGCGGGCGCTCGCCGGCCTGCTCGCCGACGGGCTACTGGTGCGGCTCGATTCGGCGTGGTGCGGGCTGCCGGGGTCCGACAAGTCCGCTAACATCCGCGCGTGACCCCATCGTCCCCCCGGTCGGTTCGGCCGAGGCTGCTGTTCGCCGCCGCCCTTGCGGCGCTGGCCGTGGCCGCCGCGCTGACCGCGTGCACGTCTCGCCCGTCCGGAACGCCGGACGTGCTCGGCACCGACCTCCCGACCGGGACGGAGCAGGCGTCACCCACGCCGACCGCCACGCCGACGCCCACACCCACGCCCACGGCCACGCCGACCCCGAAGCCGACGACCACGTCCGCACCGCCGAAGGACCTGGCATACTACCTTGCCAAGATCCCTAAGTTCAAAGCCGCGCCGAAACCGGTACCGGTGACCCTGTCACGCAAGAGTGACCAGGCCGCGTTCGCCTACGAAATCCCCACCAGCCAGAAGGTCGCATTCCTCACCATCGATGACGGAATCTGGCGCAACTCGATGGCCCTGCCGCTCCTGCAGGCCGCGAAGATCCCGGTCACGCTCTTCCTCACGACGAACTACGTGAACGGGCACACCGGGTATTTCGGCGCGCTGCGCGACACCGGGTATGCCAGCATCGAGAACCACACCGTCTCGCACCCCAGCCTGCCCAGCCTCAGCGCGTCCAGCATGAAGAGTCAGCTCTGCAAGGCGAGCGACAACCTGACGAAGTGGTACGGCCAACGGCCCACGCTGTTCCGTCCGCCCTTCGGCAACTACAACGACACGGTGCTCAAGGAAGCGTGGAGTTGCGGGCTGCAGGCGGGCTTCTACTGGCGGGAGACCGTCGACAAGGGCAAGGTCAACTACCAGCGCGACAAGGGGCACATCCACGCCGGCGACATCATTCTGATGCACTTCAGGCCCGCGTTCCCGGACGACTTCATCGCGGCGCTGACCGCCATCAAGAAGTCCGGGCTCGTCCCAGCGCTCCTCGAGGACTATGTCCACGTCAATGGCTTCCCGCCACCGGTCGCGCCATTGGCACTGGCCCAGTCGCCCGCGCCGACTCCGCCCCCGCTGACCGCCCCGCTGGCGGACGCGACGCCCCCCGAACGGCGGCCGCTGGCCTGATCCGCCCGAGCGGCCAGCCCAAGAACCATGCGGCCCCACCCGGTTTCCCGGGCGGGGCTGCACGGTCGTTGCTGACTGCCGGCGCCGGTACGGCTCAGGCGGCGCCGGGCTCGCTGCCGGACTCCGCCGTCGTGCCGAGGCCGGCCGGCAGCGCGTCGGGCACCTTGGGACCGGCATCGGCGCCGCGGAAGACGAGCTTCGTGGTCTCGAACTTCTCCGGGTCGCCATCGGTGTCGATCACCACGATCTGGCCGGGACGCAGCTCGTTGAACAGGATGCGCTCGGAGAGCGAGTCCTCGATCTCGCGCTGGATGGTCCGGCGCAGCGGTCGGGCGCCCATCACCGGGTCCCAACCCTTCTTCGCCAGCCACCGCTTGGCGTTGGTGGTCAGCTCCAGGCCCATGTCCTTGTTGCGGAGCTGGGTCTCGATGCGGGCCACCATGAGATCCACGATCCGCAGGATCTGGTCCTCGGTGAGCTGGTGGAAGACGATCGTGTCGTCGATCCGGTTCAGGAACTCCGGGCGGAAGTGCTGCTTCAGCTCGTCGTTGACCTTCTGCTTCATCTTCTCGTAGTTGGTCTCCATGTCGCCCGGGCCCTGGAAGCCCAGGGTCACCGCCTTGGCCACATCCCGGGTGCCGAGGTTCGTGGTCAGGATGATCACCGTGTTCTTGAAGTCCACGATGCGGCCCTGACCATCGGTGAGGCGCCCGTCCTCGAGGATCTGCAGCAGGGTGTTGAAGACGTCCGCGTGCGCCTTCTCGATCTCGTCGAAGAGCACCACCGAGAACGGCCGGCGCCGCACCTTCTCCGTGAGCTGGCCGCCCTCGTCGTAGCCGACGTACCCGGGTGGGGCACCGACCAGACGGGAGACCGTGTACCGGTCGTGGAACTCCGACATGTCGAGCTGGATCAGCGCGTCCTCGCTGCCGAACAGGAACTCGGCCAACGCCTTGGACAGCTCGCTCTTCCCGACGCCGGACGGTCCGGCGAAGATGAACGAGCCTGAGGGGCGCTTGGGGTCCTTCAGACCCGCACGGGTGCGCCGGATCGCCATCGAGACCGCCCGGACGGCGTCCTCCTGGCCGATGATCCGCTTGTGCAGCTCCTCCTCCATGCGCAGCAGGCGCGAGGTCTCCTCCTCGGTGAGCTTGTAGACCGGGATGCCGGTCCAGTTCGCCAGCACCTCAGCGATCTGCTCGTCGTCGACCTCGCTGACCACATCGAGGTCCCCGGCCTTCCACTCCTTCTCGCGCTGTGCCTTCTGGGCGAGCAGCGTCTTCTCCGAGTCCCGCAGCTGGGCGGCCCGCTCGAAGTCCTGCGCGTCGATGGCCGACTCCTTGTCGCGACGCACCTGGGCGATCTTCTCGTCGAAGTCGCGCAGGTCCGGCGGAGCGGTCATGCGACGGATGCGCATGCGGGCTCCGGCCTCGTCGATGAGGTCGATCGCCTTGTCGGGCAGGAACCGGTCGGAGATGTACCGGTCGGCGAGCGTCGCGGCCGCCACCAGCGCGGCATCCGTGATCGAGACCCGGTGGTGTGCCTCGTACCGGTCACGCAGACCCTTGAGGATCTCGATGGTGTGCGCAAGCGACGGCTCACCCACCTGGATCGGCTGGAACCGCCGCTCCAGCGCGGCGTCCTTCTCCAGGTGTTTGCGGTACTCGTCCAGCGTCGTGGCGCCGATGGTCTGCAACTCGCCGCGGGCCAGCATCGGCTTGAGGATGCTCGCCGCGTCGATCGCCCCCTCGGCCGCGCCCGCCCCGACAAGAGTGTGGATTTCGTCGATGAACAGGATGATGTCGCCGCGGGTGCGGATCTCCTTGAGAACCTTCTTCAGGCGCTCCTCGAAGTCACCGCGGTAGCGGGAGCCGGCGACCAGCGCGCCGAGGTCCAGCGTATAGAGCTGCTTGTCCTTCAGGGTCTCGGGCACCTCACCCTTGATGATCTTCTGCGAGAGGCCCTCGACGACGGCGGTCTTGCCGACGCCTGGCTCGCCGATCAGCACAGGGTTGTTCTTGGTGCGGCGCGAGAGCACCTGCATCACGCGCTCGATCTCCTTCTCGCGCCCAATGACCGGGTCGAGCTTGCCCTCGCGCGCGGCCTGGGTCAGGTTTCGCCCGAACTGGTCGAGCACGAGACTCGTCGACGGCGTGCTCTCACCCGAGGCGCCGGCGCCGGCTGCGGTCGGTTCCTTGCCGCCCTGGTAACCGGAGAGCAGCTGGATGACCTGCTGACGGACCCGGTTGAGGTCGGCACCCAGCTTGACCAGCACCTGCGCGGCGACTCCCTCACCCTCGCGGATGAGCCCGAGCAGGATGTGCTCCGTGCCGATGTAGTTGTGCCCGAGCTGCAGTGCCTCGCGCAGGGAAAGCTCCAGGACCTTCTTGGCACGCGGGGTGAATGGGATGTGGCCGCTCGGCGCCTGCTGGCCCTGACCGATGATCTCTTCGACCTGCTGGCGGACACCTTCGAGCGAAATGCCGAGGCTCTCCAGAGCCTTGGCGGCCACACCCTCGCCCTCGTGGATCAGGCCCAACAGGATGTGTTCCGTTCCGATGTAGTTGTGGTTGAGCATCCTGGCCTCTTCCTGTGCCAGGACCACCACGCGCCGGGCTCGGTCGGTAAACCGCTCGAACATTCGTCGTCGCTCCTCACCGCGGCGCACTGGTGCCGCCGCGTCGCATACCACCGAGCCTCCGGCGAACGGTAGGCGTCGGCCTTGGTTGCCAACTCTATCGCCGACCAACGAAACTGAGGGGCCACGCGGAGTCCCGCCGGCTGTCCATGAAGGACACCAGATGCGTCACTTCCGCCCCACAAAACAGGTCGATACCAGGACAGAATTGCCCATTCGTGCGGCGTCTGGCAAACGTGACACGGGCCCGCAGGCCCGGCTACGCGCAGAGCGTAATCCTGACCACGCACCCGGTGTCCGCGGGTGGACGCGGGAACCGGGCCAGCGGCACTCAGAATGGGCAGGTGCCCCTACGGCTTCCCCTCTATCGCGATGACGCGGTGGTGCTGCGGGTACAGAAGCTCGGTGAGTCCGACCGGATCATCACGATGCTGACCCGTCGGCACGGGCGGGTGCGGGCCGCCGCGAAGGGCGTGCGACGCACGTCCTCCCGATTCGGCGCCCGGTTGGAGCCGTTCGGCCACGTGGACGTGCAGATCGCGGGTGACCCGGGCAACGCCGCCCGGGGCCTGCACACGATCCGGCAGGCGGAGAGCATCGAGCTCTACGGAAAGGACCTCGCTCGCGACTACCCCCGCTACACGGCGGCGAGCGCGGTCGCGGAGACCGCCGAGCGGCTGACCCCCGTCGAGCAGGAGCCGGCGCTGCGGCTGTTCCAGCTCACCCTCGGCGCCCTGCGCTCGCTCTCCTCCGCGACGCACGCGAGCACCCTGGTGCTCGACGCCTACCTCTTGCGGGTGATGGCGAACGCCGGCTGGGCACCGTCGCTGACCGAGTGTGCGGTCTGCGCCGCCCCGGGTCGGCACGCGTCCTTCTCCGTGCCCGCCGGAGGCGCGGTCTGCGGCGACTGCCGCCCACCCGGCGCGACCCACCCTGCCCCGTCCACCCTCGAGCTCATGATCGCCCTCGTCGCGGGCGACTGGGGCATCGCCGACGCGAGCGCGCACATGCACCGCAGAGAGTGCAGCGGGCTGGTCGCGGCGCACCTGCAATGGCACCTCGAGCGGGGGTTACGCTCGCTGCCGTTGGTCGACCGGACGCAGCAGTGACCCGTTCCGCGGCCACAGATGTGACGGAGCCCGAACATGATGTCCCCGCGCCGTAGGGCACCCGCCGGCACGCCGATCGCGCGGGCCGTACGGACCACTCCCGCCGTACGGCCGCCGACGCCGCACCCGTCCGGCGCGCGCCCGCCCGCTCTCCCGCCTCAGGTGCTGCCCAAGCACGTCGCGATCGTCATGGACGGCAACGGTCGGTGGGCGAAAGAGCGCGGCCTGCCGCGCACCCAAGGCCACGAGGCAGGGGAGTTCTCGCTCTTCGACACGATCGAGGGCGCGATCGAGCTCGGCATTCCGTACCTGTCCGCGTACGCCTTCTCGACCGAGAACTGGAAGCGCTCGCCCGACGAGGTGCGCTTCCTGATGGGATTCAACCGCGATGTGATCCGCCGCCGGCGCTACCAGCTCGTGGAACTCGGCGTACGGGTGGTGTGGTCCGGGCGGCCCGGCCGATTGTGGAAGAGCGTGATCAACGAACTGCAGACCGCGCAGGCGTTGTCGGCACACAACACGACGATGACCCTGCAGTTCTGCGTGAACTATGGCGGCCAGGCCGAGATCGCCGATGCCGCGGCGGCTATCGCTCGGGACGTCGCGGCCGGAAAGGTGGATCCCAGCCGGGTCGACGAGAGGCTCTTCGCGCGATACCTGTACCACCCGGAGATGCCCGATGTGGATCTGTTCCTGCGCCCTTCGGGCGAGCAGCGCACGTCGAACTACCTGATCTGGCAGTCCGCGTACGCCGAGATGGTCTTCCTGGACACGCTCTGGCCGGACTTCGACCGTCGACACCTGTGGTATGCCTGCGAGCTGTTCGCGCAACGTGACCGCCGGTTCGGCGGCGCGCTACCCAATCCCGTCGCTCCCACCACCGACCGTCGCGCGGAGACAAAATCGCCGCGGAACCAATAAGGCCCGCGGCGAGATTGATGGCGTAACCGGCGTCAGCGACCGGCCTCGCGATGGTACTGGTCGACGATCTCCGAACGGATGCGACCGCGGGGGGCGACATCATAGCCTTTGCGGATGGCCCAGGCTCGGATCGCCTTGTTCTGCTCCCGTTCGGCGACGGCGGGTCGCCGGCTTCCGCCTCGGCCCATGCCGGAGGCGCGACCGGAAATGCGGCTGCCGTGCTCGATGTACCGCGACAAGGCATCGCGGAGCTTGGAGGCGTTTTTCTGAGACAGGTCAATCTCGTACGCATATCCGTCGAGTCCGAACTTGACGGTCTCGATGGCCTCGCTGCCATCAAGGTCGTCCACCAACTGTACGATCGTGGTCTTCGCCATGGTCGTAGGTTCCTTCCGATTCTGCCGTTAGATGTGCGGCGGATCTGAACGGTCAGCAAATACTAACGACGACGCGCCGAAAAGCGCAATCCAGGCGCGCGAACATACGCCGTACTGCTTTGCGGGGACGCATTCCTCGGTGGCGTTGGGTGCGGGGCCGAGTGGGCTGGGCGCATTTGCTCGATAGCCAATGTGGATGGCCATTCGCCAATGGCGGGCGGGTCAGAATCCCAGCTTGCGGAGTTGACGTGGGTCGCGTTGCCACTCCTTCGCGACCCGCACATGCAGATCCAGGTAAACGCGAGTACCGAGCAGAGACTCGATGCCGGCCCGAGCCCGAGTGCCGACGTCGCGCAGTCGTGATCCGCCTGCCCCGATGACGATCGCCTTCTGGCTCTGTCGCTCTACGTAGATGCTGGCGAACACCTTGGTCAGATCCGCGCGTCCTTCCGCCGCGAACATCTCCTCGACCAGGACCGCGATCGAATGGGGCAACTCGTCGCGCACGCCCTCAAGCGCCGCCTCCCTTATCAGCTCGGCCACCATGACCTGTTCCGGCTCGTCGGTGACCATGTCGTCCGGGTAGAGCTGGGGCGAGACCGGCAGATGTCCCGCCATGACGTCCACGAGGACGTCCAGCTGCTCACCCGTGACCGCGGAGACCGGCACGATGTCCGCGAACACCTGGGAGCGGGCTCCGGGCGCCGGGGTGAGCTCTCCCAGCCGCGAAACCGCCAACAGTTGCTCGGGAAGCCGAGAATGCGCCACCAGGTCCGTCTTCGTCACCACGGCGATCACGGTGGCGGTGACGGAGGCGATCTCGCTGGCGATGAAGCGGTCCCCCGGCCCGACCGGTTCATCGGCCGGGATGCAGAGCCCGATGACGTCGACTTCGCTCCAGGTCTCGCGTACCAGGTCGTTGAGCCGCTCGCCGAGCAGGGTCCTCGGCCGGTGAACCCCGGGCGTGTCGACGAGGACCAGTTGGGCGCCGGGACGGTGCAGGACGCCCCGCACCACGTGCCGCGTGGTCTGGGGTCGGCTGCTGGTGATCGCGATCTTGCGGCCCATGATGGCATTGACCAGGGTCGACTTGCCCGCGTTCGGTCGGCCCACGAAGCAGGCGAAGCCAGCGCGGTAGGGCTCGCCCGCACCGGCGTCTTCGGGCTGCCCGGCAGCGCTCACCGTGCCCGCCGGCTCGTTCGCGGCCTCGCCGCGGTTTCTCACGCCGGGCCCACGAGGGTGCGCGACGGTACACCGTCGGGGGTTGCCGCATAGACGGGCGCCGTCGCGGAGAGGTCCCGCACGGCGGCATAGCCGGCAGTGTCCACAGTGGATGCCTCGGTGACCACGGCCGCGGCCTCGACCGTACGCGCACCCGCCGCCACGGCCGTCGCGACCGCCAGCTGCAGTGCCGACAGCGACAGTGACGGCAGTGCCACGGTCGCGGCCGCATAGGTGCGTCCATCCTGGTCGCGCACTGCCGCGCCCTCGATCGCGCCCACCCGTGCCCGGGCGGCACGGGCGAGAGTCACCAGCTTGGCGTCTTCGGCGTCGAGCGTCCCGGCCGCGTCAGGCATCGGCGGTCTGCCTCTCGTCGGGACTGTGCTGCTGCTCGCCGTGGTGGTTCCAGCGGTCGCCTCCGGCGTCGTGCCGGGCGTCGCGGGCCGGAGATACCGCGGCCGGACCGCCGGCGGCGGTGCCGCGCCGCGTCACGAGCACGGCATCGATCCGGTTGCGCCGGCCCGTGGTGCCCTCGGCCTCCAGCGTGAGCCCGTTCACCGTGGCGGTCGAGCCCGGGATCGGTACCCGGCCCAGCGCCTGCGCGAGCAGGCCCGCTACGGTCTCGACGTCCTCGGCGTGCAGCTGGATATCGAAGAGCTCGCCGAGGTCCTCCACCGGCAGGCGGGCGCTGACCCGGACCCGATCGGCATCGATGCGTTCGACCGGCGGGCGCTCCCCCACGTCGTACTCGTCGGTGATCTCCCCGACGATCTCCTCGAGGATGTCCTCGATCGTGACCAACCCGGCCGTCCCGCCGTACTCATCGACAACGACCGCGATGTGGGTCCGTGCCGCCTGCATCTCCCGGAGCAGGTCATCGACGTGCTTCGACTCAGGCACGAAGCTTGCCGGGCGCATCACCGAGGCGGCCGGCACCTGCTCGCCGTCGGTGCGGATCCGCCGCACGAGATCCTTGAGGTAGACGATGCCCAGCACGTCATCGACGCTCCGGCCGATGACCGGCAGCCGGGAGAAGCCGGAGCGCAGGGCGATGCCGAGCGCGTCGCCGGCCGTGCTGGCCTCCTCGACCCAGAGCATCTCGGTCCGCGGCACCATGACCTCACGTGCGATGGCCTTGCCGAGGGCGAGGACGGAGTAGATCATGTCGCGCTCGTCGTGCTCCACGACCCCGCGCTGCTCGGCCAGGTCGACGAGCTCACGCAGCTCGACCTGGGTCGCGAACGGGCCCTCGCGAAAACCACGGCCCGGGGTGAACGCGTTGCCGATCTGGATGAGCAGAGTGGCCAGCGGGCCCAGGGCACGGCCGAGCCGGTGCACGAGCGGGGCGACGAAACGACCGATGGTGTAGGCGTGCTGGCGGCCGACGGTGCGTGGGCCGACGCCGACCACCACGAACGAGACCACGGCCATGGTCAGCGCGGTGACGAGCACGGCGAGCCAGCCGGTGTCGATCGCGGTGATCAGCACGAGCGCCACGAGCGTGGTGGCGGTGAGCTCACAGATCAGCCGGAGCAGCAGCAACAGGTTGGTGTAGCGGGGCGGGTCGGCCGCGATCGCCTGCAGCGCCCTCGCTCCCCGGGCGCCCTCTCTACGCAGCTCACCGACGCGGGCCGGCGAGACGGTGGAGACCGCCGCGTCGGACATCGCGAAGAAACCGGCCAGCACCACCAGCCCGGCAGCGGTCAGGATCAGCGTGGCGTTGTTCACGTCGGCCCCGGGCGTCAACTTCGCCGGGCGGCGCGCCAGCCATCGAGGACCTTGGCCTGCAGCGCGAACATCTCCCGCTCGTCGTCCGGCTCGGCATGGTCGTAGCCGAGCAGGTGCAGGACGCCGTGCACGGTGAGCAGATGCAGCTCGTCGGCGGTCGAGTGGCCAGCGTTGGGAGCCTGCTTCTCGGCGACCTCGGGGCAGAGCACGACGTCGCCGAGCAGGGTCGGCTCGCCGCCCGCGAGGTCCTGCGGCCCGGGATCGATCGTGCCCTCCTCCATCGGGAAGGCGAGCACGTCGGTCGGTCCGTCCCCGCCCATCCAGCGGTGGTTCAGCTCAGCCATGTAGGGCACGTCGACGAGCAGGATGGAGAGCTCGGCGAGCGGGTTGACGCCCATCTCGTCGAGCGCGTACCGGGCGCAGTCAAGGACGGCATCGGTGTCGACGTCGGTGCCGGACTCGTTGGCGATCTCAATGGACATGCAAATTTCTCCCTTTCCCGGCGCCTAGCGTCGGCGAGCGCCACGGCCGGGATGTCCCGCCCGACCGGGCACCGCACGGATCGTCGCGGGCTGGCCCGGGCCCTGTTCCTCCCGCGCGGCGTCCCACCGGGCATAGGCATCGACGATGTCGCTCACCAGCCGGTGGCGCACCACATCAACGCTGGTGAGCGTGGCGAAGTGCACGTCCGGGACGCCGTCGAGGATCTCCCGCACCTCGCGCAGGCCGCTGCGCGAGCCACCGGGCAGGTCGACCTGGGTCACGTCGCCGGTCACGACGATCCGGGACCCGAAGCCGAGCCGGGTGAGGAACATCTTCATCTGCTCCGGGGTGGTGTTCTGAGCCTCATCCAGGATGATGAACGCGTCGTTGAGGGTGCGCCCGCGCATGTAGGCCAGGGGGGCCACCTCGATCGTCCCGTTCGCCATCAGGCGCGGGATCGAGTCTGGGTCGATCATGTCGTGCAGCGCGTCGTAGAGCGGGCGCAGGTAGGGATCGATCTTCTCGAAGAGCGTGCCGGGCAGGAAACCGAGCCGCTCGCCGGCCTCGACCGCGGGGCGGGTCAGGATGATCCGGTTGACCTGCTTGGCCTGCAGCGTCTGAACCGCCTTGGCCATGGCGAGGTAGGTCTTGCCGGTGCCGGCGGGACCAATGCTGAAGACAACCGTGTGCTGGTCGATCGCGTCCACGTAGCGCTTCTGGCCGAGTGTCTTCGGCCGGATGGTCCGGCCACGGCGGGAAAGGATGTTGAGCGTGAGCACCTCGGCCGGGCGCTCCGTGCCACCCTGCTCGAGCATCCCCACGGTGCGCCGGACCGCGTCCGGCGTCAGCGTCTCTCCCTTCTCGACGAGCTCCAGCAGCTCGGCGAAGATGCGCTCCGCCTTCGCGTTGTCCGCCGGGGAGCCGGAGATCGTGATCTGGTTGCCCCGCACGTGAACGTCACTGCGCACCGTGCGCTCGATGAGCTTGAGAATCTCGTCGTGGGAGCCGAGCAGGCTCACCATCTGCTGCGGATCCGCGACCGTGATCCTGGTCTGCACGGCTGTGGGGGTCTCGGTGGTGAGCTCCACGCCGCCTGCGCCGCGTTCCGACTCGACAGAGCCGTTGGGTGGGGTACCGGTCATAGCTCGGCCGTGGCGGCCTCAGACCACATCCTTCCCAGGTCGGTAGATGCCGTCCCCGCGCCGGTGGCCCAGGTACGACGGCATCCGAAGCACCCATCGTATCCGGCAGCGCCGGTCCCGCACGCGCACCGCGTCCATGGACATACCACTCATCCGGGCAGCAGGTGGCCCCTCCGCGCGCACCCGGCACAGCCACCACCGCTGCCACGGTGTCTCCACCGCACCGGGGTCGTAGGTCCGGCGCAGCCACGCCAGGGCCGCCCGCGGGGCCAGGCCGTCCAGAATGGACAACGCAGCGAGCGCGGTGCCCGTACGGCCACGACCACCCCGGCACGCGACCTCGACCCGGGGCACCGGCCCAGGCCTGCCGATGCTCCGGCAGCGTCACGACGCCGGGGCCTTCCCACGCCGTCCCGGGCTGCCCCACAGTCGCCGTCCGGTTCAGCCGGGCGGCCAGGCCATCGGGCGCCCGCCGAGCAGGTGGCAGTGCACGTGCGGGACGCTCTGGCCCGCGTCCGGCCCGTTGTTGAAGACGAGTCGGTAGCCCGGCTCGTCGATGCCCTCCTGGCGTGCCACCGCGCCCGCCGCCGCGACCAGGGCCGCGGCCAGCGCCGGATCCGCCTCGGCGATCGAGACCGCGTCATCGTGGTGCGTCTTTGGGATCACCACCACGTGGGTCGGCGCCTGCGGGTTGATATCACGGAACGCGAGGACCTGATCGGTCTCGTACACCACGGTCGAGGGGATCTCCCCGGCGACGATGGCGCAGAACAGGCAGTCGGAGCCCACGGTCGCATCGTAACGGTCGCCGCGGGCCATGATCGGGCCCGCGCCCGGGGGGGCCTACTACGGGCGGGGCTTGAGCCACGCGGGAGACGCCTGGGTCCGCTACGGACCTAGCCGGTGACGCTAGGTGTGGGCTGAATACCGAGCAGGTTCCGGCAGAAGGCCGGCACCTGGTCGATCCCGCCCGCGGCTTGGACCAGTTTCTCGAAGCCCTTGCCTTTCAGCGTGCTCGGGTCCTCGTCATGAGCGAAGAAGGCCCGGCACTGTCCCTCGAGCCCGGCGAGGGTCCCGCTGCTGCCACTGGGTGGCGTTGACGGCTCGGTGGTGGTCGACCCTGGGGTGCCGGCAGGGCTCGGGCTGGACGTGCCGCCACCGGAGGCGGGTGGAACAACGGTGGTCGAGCGCTCCCACGGGCTCGGCAGGACTCCCGTGCTCGCGGCGAGCGCCCACGCCGCACCCACGCTGGCGAGGAGGATCGCGACGAGCTTGGCGACCAGGGCGATGCCCCAGCGCGCCCGGCGCCGGCGTGGCAGGCGCACCAGCGGCGGGGCTACCTGCATTCGGCGCGCAAGGTGGAACGCGCGGACGGCTGTGTTCTCGCCGGCGAGCTCGTCCGGGTGCCCGGGCGCCGTGGCGGCCGCGAGCAGGAGCTGTAAGGGCTCCTCGGGAACGGGCGTCGAGCCGGCGAGCAACTGCTCAGCGTATGCGGCGGTGAACCGAGCGTGTTTACCGATCATGTCATGTCCTACAGCGCCACGGTGGCGTCGCACGTTACGCATGGGCACCGGCACCCCCTTGGGCGGCCGGGCCATCCCCGGTCGGCTGCGTGGGCCATGCCGGGTCACCCGTGCCTGTGTCCTGCCGGTGCTGGCTGAGCTGCTGCGCAAGGCGTCGCAGCCCCCGGTGCGCCGCGGTGCGTACCGCCCCCGGACGCTTGCCGAGGACCTGCGCCGCGGTGACGGCATCGAGTCCCATGACCGCCCGGAGCAGCACCGCCTCGGCCTGATCGGGCGGCAACGCGGCGATGAGCGCGATCGCCTCGTCGGTGGCTACCCGGTCCAGCGCCTCCCTGGCCGTGTCGCCGAGCGCCGGCCGGTCGGTGAGGTCGGCGGCGGACATGCCAGCCGGAAGCGGCCGGCGGCGTTGCAGCCGCAGGTGGTCCAGGGCACGGTTGCGGCCGACGGTCGCGGCCCAGGCCCGGAACCCCTGCTCGTCTCCCCGAAATCCCGGCAGGTCCCTGGCGATCTGTGACCAGGCCTCGGACGCGACGTCCTCGGCGTCCTGGCCCACGAGTCCGCGTAGGTACCGCAGCAGGCCAGGCTGCACCGCCTGGTACAGGGACCGGAAGGCGTCCTCATCCCCGTCCTGGGCGCGCGCGATCGCGACGGCCAAGCCCCCGCTGGGCAGCGTCGGGCCCGCGGGCGATGCGTGCCGCGGGCTGCCGTCCATGCCCGGCATCATGGTTGACTGCGACAACTGGCCGGCATCGGGCCCCGGGGCGGTGGCATGAGCGCTACCAACGGCCCAGGCGGGTGGCGAGCACGGCCAGTGCCACGGGGCCGGCCGTTGACGTGCGCAGCACCGTGCTGCCCAGCCGTACGGTTCGGGCGCCCGCCCGCTCGAAGAGCCCGATCTCGTCGGCGGTGATGCCACCCTCCGGGCCGACCACGAGGACGATCTCGTCGACGCCGGGCAGCTCCACAGTGGACATCGGCGTGGTCGCCTCCTCGTGCAGAACGAAGGTCGCCCGCGCCGCTATGTCCTTTGTGGACGAGAGTGGCTCGACCACGGGCACCCACGCCCGGCGGGCCTGCTTGGCTGCCTCGCGGGCGGTCGCCGACCACCGCTCACGCGGACGCGATGAGCTCCATCGCGCCACCGAGCGGGCGGCGTCCCAGGGCACGATGGCGTCCACCCCGACCTCGGTCATCGCCTGCACCGCGAGCTCGCCCCGGTCGCCCTTCGCGATGCCCTGCGCGACCACGATCCGCGGGACCGGCATCGGCGCGAACGTTCGCTCGCCCAATACCACCGAGAGCGTGCCCTTGCCCGCCGCCCGGACCGTTGCCCGTACGGTCGTTCCTCGACCGTCGCCCACCAGCAGTGCCTCGCCCACCCGCAATCGGGCCACCGACGCGGCATGGTGTCCTTCCGGACCGTCGAGCGTCAACTCGTCCCCGTCGGGCAGGGCACCGACCAGGAAGATTGGCAGGCTCACGCTTGCCCGTTGAACGCGTCCCGGATCGCGGAGAAGAAGCCACCCTTCTGGCGCGACAGCTCGGCGACCTCCTCACCACGGGTGCGGGCGAACTCGCGCAGCATCTTCTCCTCGTCGCTGGTCAGCTTGGTCGGCGTACGGACGTCGAGGTGCACGTGCAGGTCGCCGCGCCCGCTGCCGCGCAGGTGGGGCACCCCCTTGCCCCGGATGCGCAGCGTGGCACCGGGCTGCGTGCCCGGCCGCACGTCGACGGCCTCCTCGCTGTCGAGCGCCTTGATCGTGATCCGCGTGCCCAGCGCCGCGGCCGTCATCGGCACGGTGACGCGGCAGTGCAGATCGTCGCCCTTGCGGGAGAAGATGTCGTGCGGTCGTTCATGGATCTCCACGTAGAGATCACCGGCGGGCCCGCCCCCAGGACCGACCTCACCCTGCCCCGCGAGCCGGATCCGCATTCCGTCCTCGACCCCGGCCGGGATCTTCACCGTGAGGTTGCGCCGCGCCCGCACGCGTCCGTCGCCGCCGCACTTCGCGCACGGGTTCGGGATCAGGGTGCCGTACCCCTGACAGGTCGGGCAGGGCCGGGAGGAGACGACCTGGCCCAGGAACGTCCGCTGCACGGACTGCAGTTCGCCCCGGCCGCTGCACATGTCACAGGTGGCCGGATGCGTGCCCGGGGCGGTACCGGCCCCGCCACAGGTCTGGCAGACGACGGCGGTGTCGACGCTGATCGGCGCCTCGGTACCAAACGCGGTCTCGTGCAGGTCCAACTCCAGCCGCAGGATCGCGTCGGCCCCGGCCCTGGTGCGCGAACGTGGCCCCCGCGGCGTGGCGTTGCCGAAGAACGCGTCCATGATGTCCTGGAAGCCCACGAACGGACCGGCGCCGCCCGAACCACCGCCGCCGGGACCCAATGGATCGCCGCCGAGGTCGAGGATCTCGCGCTTCTTCGGGTCGGTGAGGACCTCGTATGCGGCGTTGATCTCCTTGAACTTCTCCTGCGCCTCGGGGTCCGGGTTGACGTCCGGGTGGAACTGGCGAGCCAACTGCCGGTAGGCACGCTTGATCTCGTCAGCGGAGGCGTCCCGGCGCACCCCCAAGATGCCGTAGTAGTCCTTGGCCACCTGTGTCCCTACGCCCTCGCTCGACGGTTCACTCCGCTTGCCCCCTCGGCGCCTGTGCGCATGGCCCGGGGCCCAGAACAACTCTCGGGCATTGCTCAGCTGTTCGCCAGCACGTCGCCCACGTAACGTGCCACGGCACGCACGGTCGCGATCGTCGCGGGGTAGTCCATTCTGGTCGGCCCGAGCACCCCGAGCCCACCCACGACAGTGTTGCCCGGTCCGTAGCCCGTCGCGACCACGGAGGTCGCGCGCAGGTCCTCGAACTCGTTCTCGTCGCCGATGTAGACGCGGGTGAGCTCCTGGTCGACCTCCCCCGCGCGCTCCACCGTGCCGCGCAGCCCGAGCTTCGGCTCGTAGACGGCGCCGAAGAGCTTGAGCAGGATGACCTCCTCCTCCAGCGCCTCCAGGATCGGTCGCAGCGTGCCGGCGAAGTCCAGCGAGCCGCCCCGGGTGAGGTTCGCCGTGCCAGCCAGTGCCATGCGCTCCTCCGGACGCTCGGTGAGCGTCTCCAGCAGCACGCTGACCAGCGCGGTGAGCGGGCCCCGCAGCTCCGGCCGGGCACTGGCACACAACTCAAGGATCGGCTTGGTGGTCTCGACGAAGGGGAGCCCGCCCAGGGCGTCGTTGAGGACCTGGCGCATGTCGTTGACGAGGTCGGCCTCGACCGGCGCGGCCAGGTCCACCAGCCGCTGCTCCACCCGTCCGGTATCCGTGATGAGCACGAGCATGACCCGGGTGGTGGAGATCGGCACCAGCTCGAGGTGGCGTACCCGGCTACGCGACAGGCTCGGGTACTGCACCACGGCGACCTGTCTGGTCAGCTGAGCCAGCAGGCGCACGGTGCGGTGCACCACGTCGTCAAGGTCGACGGCCCCGAGAAGGAACCGCTCGATCGCGCGGCGCTCGGCGGGTGTCAGGGGCTTGATCCGCGACAACCGGTCGACGAAGAGCCGGTACCCCTTGTTCGTCGGAACGCGCCCGGCGCTGGTATGGGGCTGACGCAGGTAGCCTTCGTCTTCCAGCACGGCCATGTCGTTGCGCACGGTCGCCGGCGAGACGCCCAGGCGGTGCCGCTGCACGAGGGCCCGGCTGCCCACCGGCTCCTGGGTTGCGACGTAGTCCTCGACGATCACACGCAACACCTCGAGTTTGCGATCATCGAGCGCCACGCTGTCACCGTCCCTGTCCTGCCGAACGCTGTTCTTCGAGCTCTCGACCGTCCACTGGCACTCATGCACGGCGAGTGCCAGTCTACGACGGAGAGCGCCAAGCGCGCGATGGCCAAGCGCGGGCGCTGGCGGCGCTCGACCACGCGCCCTACCGTGTCCGTGACGCGCCCGCGTCCCTGCCGAGAGCAGGATCCACCAGAGCAAGGAGGTCGCGCTCATGGGCGCCCCCATTCCCGGTGCTCCCCCGTCGGGCTATGCGAACAGCGATGAGCGGACCTGGGCCCTGCTCGCGCATGCGGGTGGCATCTTCCTCGGCTTCATCGCGCCGCTCGTCGTGCTGCTGGCGAAAGGCAACGAGTCCCCGACCGTGCGCGCGCACGCGCTCGAGGCGCTCAACTTCCAGATCACCTGGGGCGCGGCCGCGCTCCTGACGTCGATCCTCACGGTCTGCGCCGGCATCCTCACGTTCGGGATCGGCGGCGTGCTGATCATCCTGCCGATCGGCTGCGGGATCATGATCGTCGTGTTCAGCCTGGTCGCCGCGATCAAGGCGAGCGATGGGGTCTTCTACACCTACCCGGCCAGCCTGCGCCTGGTGAAGTAGCCCCTAGACGAGCGATTCCTCACGCGGATCCCGGCAGGCATGATCGCCGTGCGGCACATCGGCTCCTTGGGTGCATCCGCGCATCACAGCGATCATCGGTGAAGATCGCTGTGATGCGCTGGACCGTCGAGACGTTGTCTCCACCTCACGGCGATCATGGCGGGCTCGGCGTAGCTTGCCCGAAACCGTATCTGCCGAACCGGCCCGGCAACGACAAGCGAGTCAAGGCGGCCGCGGCGTTGATCTGCCGGGCCACCGAGTACCTGGCCACACTGTGCCCGTCGTGGACCGATGACCTGCGGCTCTTCGACGCCGCCCCAGTGCCATGGGGCACCTCGCGGCAGACCGTACGGCGACCGGAGCTGGCCGAGCTGGCTGGCAACGGCTACTGCGACCTCGCACTCGCGCTGGTACTGGGGGTTCAAGCTCTATCTGCTCACCCACAGTCGAGGGGATGCCTGTGGCGTGGTGCCTGGCCAACCCCAAGCTCGGCGAACGCGAGGGTCGCCCAGGAATCACTCGTCTAGTCGAGCAGGTCGCGCACGACACCGTCGGCGAGCAGCCGGCCGCGCAGGCTGAGCACCGCGCGACCAGCGGCGTGCCCAGCCGGGTCGAGCAGGCCATCGGAGAGAGCGCGCCCGGCCGCTTGGCGGCCCGGCTCGGACAGACGCTGCAGGGGCTGGCCCTCGGCCAGCCGCAGCCGAAGCATCACCTCCTCGACGTAGCGCTGCTCGCCGGTGAGCACCTCGCGCCCCTGGGCGGGGCTGTGCCCATCAGCGAGTCGCCGGGCGTACGCGGTGGGGTGCCGCACGTTCCACCACCGCACCCCGCCCACGTGGCTGTGCGCGCCCGGCCCGAACCCCCACCAATGCCCGCCGCGCCAGTAGCCGAGGTTGTGCCGGCACTGCGCGCCGGGGCGGGCCCAGTTCGAGACCTCGTACCACGCCAGTCCGGCCGCGGACAGGCACGCCTCGGCGGCGAGGTATCGATCAGCGGCCACGTCGTCGTCGGGCGCCGCGAGCTCACCCCGGCGTACCCGGCCATGCAACCGGGTGCCCTCCTCGACGATCAGCGAGTAGGCCGAGACGTGATCCACGCCCGCCGCGACCGCGGCGTCGAGGCTGGCCGCGAAGTCCTCGGCGCGTTCGCCCGGCGTGCCGTAGATCAGGTCCAGGTTGACGTGGTCGAACCCCGCCTCCCGTGCCTCGGTCGCCGCTTGCGCCGCCCGGCCGGGGGTGTGCCGGCGGTCGAGCACCGTGAGCACGTGCGGGGCGACGGACTGCATGCCCAGCGAGATGCGGTTGAACCCGGCCCGCCGCAGCGCACGCAGCGACGCAGGCGTCACGGATTCCGGGTTCGCCTCGGTCGTGACCTCCGCGCCGGTCGCCAGGCCGAACGCCTTGTCGATGCCCTCGAGGACACGGGCCAGGTCTTCCGGGGGCAGCAGCGTCGGTGTGCCGCCGCCGAAGAAGACCGTACCGAACCGGGGTGCCGGGTCGCCGAGCACCCGTTGCGCCAGGTCGATCTCGGAGAGCACGGTCGCGGGATACCCCTCCTGACTGCCGCCGCCTCCCAGCTCCGCGGCGGTGTAGGTGTTGAAGTCGCAGTAGCCGCACCGGCTCGCGCAGAACGGCACATGGACATAGGCGCCGAACGATTCAACCTGGACCAGCTCGCGCAGCGCCGGGCCCGGCAGGATGCCGTCCATCGGCGCGGGGTCGCCCTCGGGCGGCGTGCTCGGCATGTCATCGAGTCTGCACGGCTGCCACGATGACGCCGAGCCGGCCAGCACGCCGGGGCACTCGCGGGGCCGGTGAGATGCGGCGCCGGACCGTATGGTTAGCGCCATGCGCCGCGCGCTATGGCTGCTGGCCGCCCTGGTGCTCGTCCTCCTCGGGGTCGGCATCTACCTGGCGCCGGACCGCGGCGGTCCAAAGCTGCCGATCGAGGTTCCCGTGGGCAAGGGCTGCCGGGCGCAGACGAGCGCCGGCGTGGTGAACCTCTATCCGGAGCAGATGGCGAACGCGGCGACGATCGCGGCGGTCGGAGTGGTGAAGGGCATCCCCGACCGGGGCATCGTGGTCGCCCTCGCCGCGGCCATGCAGGAGTCCGAGCTCTACAACCTCTCCGGTGGCGACCGGGACTCGATCGGGCTGTTCCAGCAGCGCCCGAGCATGGGCTGGGGCACCGTCGCACAGGTCAGTGATCCTCGGTATGCCTCCCGCGCCTTCTACAACAAGCTGCTCCGGATCGACGGTTGGGAGGAGATGCGCCTCACCGACGCCGCCCAGGCCGTTCAGCGCAGCGCCTATCCCGAGGCCTACCAGAAGTGGGCCAGCGACGCCCAGGTGCTCGGCGACGCCCTCGTCGGGGCCCAACAGGCGGCGATCGCCTGCGAGAAGGTCGGTGAGCCGACGTTGCGAGGCGCGGCCGCGGCCGATGCACTCGCCGACAGCCTGCGAGCCGACTGGGGTCCGCTCGTCAGCAGCGCGCGGGTCATCGACCGCGACAGCCTCTCGGTGGCCCCGGCCCAGGACCGCGCGGGCTGGCAACTGGCGGCCTGGCTGGTCGCGAACTCGGGCACCCGAAATGTCTCCCGGGTCCGGTTCGCGGGCCACGAATGGAATGTCCAAAGTGGAGAGTGGAGTCAGATGGACACGGGGGCGGTTGACTCTCCCGACGTCGTCATCGCCGAGGTGTACCCGGGCTAGCAACGCTCGGTGGTTGTTGGATTCCGTCCGTGCCGACAATGGTGGACATTCGGTCAGAATCGCCTGTCATCCGGCCGAAAGCATGTGGTGACACTCGGGACAATTCCGGCATAAAATCGATCAGTCCGCATGCATGGAATCGGGCCTCCGCTCAGTAACTGCCCCAAAACCACTGCGCGACAAGGATCAGGAGCGCCCAACCGGCGCGTAACGGCTCTCGACGACGGGGCGCTGAACCGGTTAGCGCTTCGTGCCTACAGTTGCGTCCCAGCGTGCCGCGTTTCGTTGTGCGCCTCGGACGCGCCCGTACATCCCCAAGGAGAACATCGTGCTTCAGCGCATTCGCGCCGCCCGCCAGCAGAAGGACCGGGGCTTCACGCTGGTCGAGCTCCTCATCGTCATCGTGATCCTCGGTGTGCTCGCCGGGATCGTGGTCTTCGCCGTCCAGGCGTTCCAGAGCCGCGGCGAGTCGGCGGCCTGCAAGTCGGACTTCAAGTCCGTCGAGACCGCCCTCGAGGCGTACTACGCCCAGAAGACGGACTACCCAGCCAACCTCACCGCCCTGAAAACCGATGGCTACCTGCGCGAGGTGCCGAACACGGCCGTTGGCACCGGCTCGTACGCCATGACGTACGTCCGCGTGGCCCCCGTGGCTCCTGCCACTCTGGTGACCTACACGTTGACTATGTCCGGGGCCTGCTCCGACACCAACACGTGACGCCATAGTGGCACCGGGTATGGGAGGGCCGCGCGGGGCGGCCCTCCCATACGCGGCGTTGAGCAGACGAACGAACAGCACAACCGAAAGGCACGGCATGAGTGAGCGGCCGGTGCTCGGCCCGGAGATGGACGGGCTCATCGACGCGGTCTGGCGGGCGGGAGGCACGGACCTGCTGCTCACGGTCGGGCTGGCACCCCAGATGCGCGTCCACGGCGGCCTGGTGCCCGTGCCCGGATACACCCCGCTCGGGTTCCGCGCCACGGACACCCTGCTCGCCGAGATGATCAGCGAGGACCGGGCGGCCTCGCTCGACCTACGCACCGAGCATGACTTCTCCTTCACCTGGCGTGACCAGGCCCGGGTGCGTGGCAACGCGTTCAGCCAGCGCGGCTATACCGCCGTCGCGTTGCGGATCGTCCCCCGCCGGATCCCTACGATGGCCGAGCTTGGCCTACCGAGCGTGGTACGCGGGTTCGCCGTGCTGCACCAGGGCCTCGTGCTGGTGACCGGCCCGACCGGATCGGGGAAGTCCACCACGCTCGCCGCCATGATCGACCAGATCAACGCCGACCGAGCGTGCCACATCATCACGATCGAGGACCCGATCGAGTACGTGCACGAGCACCGGCGCGCCGTCGTCAGCCAGCGCGAGGTCGGCATCGACACTGCCTCATTCCCCGATGCGTTGCGCTCCTCCCTGCGCGAGGATCCCGACGTGCTGCTGGTCGGCGAGATGCGTGACCTGGAATCCATCCAGTTCGCGCTCTCCATCGCGGAGACCGGACACCTGGTCTTCGCGTCCCTGCACACCAACGACACCGCCCAGGCACTGGCCCGCGTCATCGACGTCTTCCCAGCCGAGCAGCAGGCCCAGGTGCGCACCCAGCTCGCCGCGTCGCTGACCGGCATCGTCTACCAGCGCCTGCTGCCCCGCATCGGCGGCGGCCTGGTCGCCGCGTTCGAGGTGATGGTGGCGAACACCGCGGTACGCAACCTCATCAAGGAGGGCAAGACCCACCAGCTCCGCAACACGGTGGTCACCAACCAGCGCGAAGGCATGTGCACCCTGGAGCATTCGCTCACCGCGCTGGTCTCGGCCGGCACGGTGACGTACGAGGACGCGGTGGCGCGCAGCCTCTACCCGCGCGACATTGAGGCCCGGGCGCCGGCGAGGGTCCCGGCATGAAGCTCAGCAGCCGCAACCGCGGCAGCGCGACCACCCCGGCCGAGCCTGGATTTCGGCTCCAGCCGCGTCGCCCCACCGACCTCGCGATCCATCCGGACGGTGCTCGCCTCGGTGAGCAGCTCGTCGCCGAGCGGCTGGCCACACCGGACCAGGTCGCGAGCGCCCTGCGGACCGCCCAGAACGGCGTACCGCGCTTCGTCGGCGAGCTGCTCGTCGAGGCCGGAGTGCTGGACGAGCGCACCCTGGCGGCCGTCGTCGCGCGCCAACGTGGACTGGACCTCGTCGACCTCCGCGAGGTGAGCCCCCAACCCCATGCCACCGCGCTGCTCGATGAGGCCCTGGCCCGGGATCTGCTCGCCATCCCGCTCTCCGCCCGGCCCGAGGCGGTCGAGGTCGCGGTGGCCATTCCCCTGCCCGAGCTCGCCGCCGCGCTGCGTGACGTGATCAACCGGCCGGTACGGCTGCGGGTCGCCGCTCGATCGGACATCCTGCGAGCGATCGGCAACAGCTACCGGGCACTGTCGGGCATCGGTTCGCAGGTCCAGGCCTTCGAGTCGCAGCACGCGGTACGACGCGAGGTCTCGCAGGCAGAGGTGACCGCCGAGGACGCACCGGTCGTGCGCGTGGTGCAGCTCATCATCACGCAGGCACTGCGGGACCGAGCCTCGGATGTCCACATCGAACCGCACCCCGAACGGGTCCTGGTCCGGTTCCGCATCGACGGCGCCCTGCACGACGCGCTCGACCTTCCCGTGTCGATGGGTCCGGTCGTCGCCAGCCGAATCAAGATCATGGCTGGCTTGAACATCGTGGAACGTCGACGCGCACAGGACGGTCAGATCAGCCTGGAGATCGAGGGGCGCGCCGTCGACATCCGAGTCTCCACGACCGCGGTCGTCGAGGGCGAGAAGGTCGTCCTGCGCCTGCTGGACAAGAGCCGGCAGTTGTTCACCCTCGCTCAGCTCGGCATGCCGCCGTTGATGGTGCAGGCCTACGCGAACGTGCTGCGCGCGCCGTACGGCATGGTGATCTGCGC
Organism: Micromonosporaceae bacterium; assembly: GCA_036557785.1. Lineage (GTDB taxonomy): Bacteria > Actinomycetota > Actinomycetes > Mycobacteriales > Micromonosporaceae > DATBGZ01. Next base: position 6,808 of record DATBGZ010000055.1, on the reverse strand, counting down.
CGGCCCCACGGGTAGCGGCAAGACCACGACGCTGTACGGATCGCTCGGCCAGATCAACAGCCCCGAGAAGAACGTCATGACGATCGAGGATCCGGTCGAGTACCGGATCCCGTCAACGAACCAGATCCAGATCAACGAGCAGGCGGGCATCACGTTCGCGGGCGGCCTGCGGTCGATCCTGCGCCAGGATCCCGACGTGATCCTGGTCGGCGAGATCCGCGATGCGGAGACCGCCCGGATCGCCGTCCAGGCCGCGCTCACCGGACACTTCGTGCTCTCCTCGCTGCACGCCACCGATACCGCCGCGGCGCTGCACCGCCTCATGGACATGGGCATCGAAGGTTTTCTCGTCGCCTCGTCGGTGACCGCGGTGATGTCGCAGCGGCTGGTGCGCCGCATCTGCGAGCACTGCCGGGAGACGTATCAGCCCTCGCCCGAGGAGCTCGCGCTGCTGCGCTCGATCAACGGCATGCGGCCGGACGGCGGCTTCATCCGCGGGCGGGGGTGCAACTTCTGCGCCCAGACCGGCTTCCTCGATCGCATCGGCGTCTACGAGCTCATGCCGGTCTCGGACCGCATCCGCGAGTTCATCGTGACTCGTGGCTCGCACGACGAGATCCTCTCGACCGCTCGCGCCGAGGGCATGCGCACGCTGCAGGAGGAGGCCGCCCGGCTCGTTGAGTCCGGGGTGACCACGCTGAACGAGGTACTGCGTTCCATCTATGTAGTGGGGAGTTGAGATGGCGCACCCGACCGCGGCCGTCGCCGCGCCACCGAAGAAGCAGAGCTTTCTGCAAATGGAGATATTCCCCTCAAAGGTCAAGCGCGACGAGCTGATGCACCTGTCCCGTCAGCTCGCCGCCTTCGTCCATGCGGGACTGCCGCTCATCGAGGCCGTGCGCATCCTGGGCGAAGAGGCGAAGAGCTCGGCTCTGCGCAAGGCGCTCGCGCAGACCGAGGACGGCCTGCGTCGCGGCGAGACGCTGACCGACTGCCTGGACCGCCATCCGAAGATCTTCCCCGAGTACTACCGCGGCATCCTGCGCTCGGCCGAGCTGACCGGGCGCCTCGACGTGGTGCTCGACCAACTCGCGCGTTACCTCGAGCGCGACCTGGAGGCACGCCGGAAGATCACTTCAGCACTCGCCTACCCGGCCGTGATCGGAGCCATGTCGGTGGTCACCGTGGTGGTCCTCGCCGCGTTCGTGCTGCCGCGGTTCAAGGTCTTCTTCTCCAGCCTGAACGCGACGTTGCCGCTGCCGACCCGGATGCTGCTCGCGGTCACCGACTTCCTGACCGAGTGGTGGTGGGCGGTGGCCGGCGGCCTGATCGCGGTGGTGCTGATCTATGCGGTGACCATGCAGACCGCCACCGGTAAATACGCCCGCGACGCGCTGGTGCTCCGCCTGCCCATGGTCGGCGAGACCGTCAGAATCGCGCTGGTCGAGCGGTTCTGCCGCGTGCTCGCCTCGATGGCCGCGGCGGGCGTCGTGCTGCCCAACGCGCTGCGCGTGGCCACGGAGTCGCTGCGGAACCGGGTCTTCATGCGCCAACTCTCGAGCGTCGGTGACCAGATGATGCGGGGTGAGGGGCTCGCGCGGCCGCTGAGCGCGGTGGGTCTGTTCCCCAATACGGCGGCGCGGATGATCCGGGTCGGCGAGGAGACCGGCACGCTCGACGCGCAGCTCGAAGTGACCGCCCGCTACTACGAGGGTGAGCTCGACCATCGCCTGAAGCGGCTGACCGCGATCTTCGAGCCGGCCGTGATCGTCTTCATGGGCCTCATCGTCGGCTTCGTGGCCGTCGCCCTGGTCTCGGCCATGTACGGCATCTTCAACCAAGTGGACATCTGACATGCGTCGCTCGTCCACTGTGGAGCGCGAGCGCGGAGAGACGCTGATCGAGCTGCTGGTGACGGTGGTGATCCTCGGCACGGCCGTGGTCGCCGTCATCGGGGCCCTGATGGTCGCGATCCGGGTCAGCGACCTGCATCGCAAGCACGCCACCGCTGGCGCCGCCGTACGGGCCTATGCCGAGGATCTCGAGCGACTGGTGTCGGCCACACCGACCGGCTACAAGCCGTGCGCGGACGCCGGGTACTACCAGTCGAACGCCGCCTACTCCGGCCCCGCCGGCTACACCCCGCACGTCCTGGATGTAAAGGTGTGGAGCGGGACGGACTTCGTCGAGGTATCGGCCGACTGTATGACTTCCGGCGCGGACCACGGCGTCCAGCAGCTGACCCTCCGGGTCGACAGCCCGGACAACCTTGTCTCGGAGAGCCTCGTCGTGGTGATCCGTAACCCCTGCCGGGCGGTGGACGACCCATGCGCAGCGTGAGGCGGCGCGGTGACGCGGGCGTCACGCTCATCGAGGTGCTCATCGTCGTCGTGATCCTGGGCGTGATCATCGGCCCGCTCACCACCGCCATGATCCTTTACCTCCGCAACACCGAGGCCACGACGGACCGCTTGGCCGAGTCCCACGACGCCCAGATCGCCGCGGCCTACTTCACCCAGGACGTGCAGAGCATGGGTGCGCGTGACTGGAGCGACTCGGTCGACGCCGACAACCCGTACATGACGTTCAAGCCCTCGATCGAGCTCGGCTCGGCACCCCAGGGTCTGGCCGCCTGCCCGGGAGAGGACCCGACCACCCAGCTCGTGGTGCGGTTCGCCGGCGACGAGCCGGTCCCGCCCACCGGCGGAACACGGGTCCGTACGGTCTCCTATCGCACGAAGCAGGTGGGCAGCAGCCCAGCCCGCTGGGAGCTGCACCGGATCGCCTGCACGGACGGCGTCGCCGGGACCGCGGACATCGTCATCGTGCACGACCTGACGACTGCGCCCGCGGTCGCGTGCGAGGACAGCTCAGGCACGGCGATCACGAACTGCGCTCCCGCACTGCCGGCCACCGTGAAGCTCACGCTCACTCTGCAGGCGCCGGCGAGCAAGAACCCGTACCGCTTCACTCTCGTCGGACAACGGAGGCAGACATGACGCCGCTCGCGACGCGCCGATGGCGGCGAGTGCCGGTGGGGGGTACCGACCGGGGCGCCTCGCTGATCTTCGCGCTGCTCTTCATCACGGTCGTCGCGGTCGTCATCGCCGCCGTGATCGGCCTCGCCGACACCAACCTGCGGGCCACGACCGCGCTGCGCCAGCAGGCCGAGCAGGTGGCGGCCGCCGATGGCGCGGCGAAGGTGGTCATCGAGCAGCTGCGCGCCAGCGGCTTCTCGGGTGGAGGCGACCCGTGCTTCGACGACGGCACCGGGCAACGGGTGCTCTCGGGCTTCTACCACACCGACTCCGGCGAGGCCTACTCCACCAGGGTTGAGTGCACCTGGGACTCCCAGACGAGCTTCAGCCCGAGCCCCACGGGTGGCGGTTATGCCGTGCTGACGCTGGGCACGGCTGCCGCCGACGGGATCAACATGCAGGCGAACGGACATGCTCGCGTCGGCATCGCCGGCGATGTCGGGTCCATGACGACGCTCGTAGCCAAGAACGAGGAGCTGGTCATCACGGGCAACCTGAGCAGTAAAGGGGTCGGGACGCCGCCGACGGGCGGCTGCCAGGTCCAGGGCAGCTCGACCGGCATCTGGGTCGGCCGCACCACGCCGAATCCGGCGATCGACCCGCCCATCAACCCCGCGACCTACCCAGGTTGTCAGCAGGTACCGGTCTACGACACCTACTCCTTGCCGGCCTCGCTGCCGACGTCGGTTGGGCAGCCGAACGTGACCTGGCCGACGGCCTGTGCCTCGATCCTGCGGTTCAACCCCGGGGTCTACCCGGCCGCGGCGCTCAACGCCCTCAACGGCATGCTGGCGACGAAGGGCGGCAAGCCGGCGAAGTGCGGCGACAACGGCACCGGCAACAGTCCAGCCATCACCCTCTTCGACTTCGCGCCGGGCAGCTACTGGTTCGACTTCACCGGTGTCTGGAACACCTCGTTCGCCACCACGGTGGCGGGCACGGAGAACCGACCCACCAGCGCGCCTGCGGCCGCCGACCTCGAGACCGCCTGCCCGAGCCCCTTCACGCCAGCGGCGAACGGCAACACCGGCGTGCTCTTCGTCTTCGGCAACCAAGCACAGTGGACGATCACGGGTGACGCGAAGCTGGCGATCTGCGGCCCGAAGTCGGTCTCGGACACGGTGCCGTCGATCGTCACCTGGGGCCTGCACGATAACGTCGTGGTTGGCGGCACCACCCTCGTCCACGCGCAGAACGGCTGCGTCACGAGCCCGTCCTGTCCCGTGATCCAGACCAGCCAGAGTGGCGACCACGGCTTCTATATCTACGGCCTGAACTACCAGCCGGACGCGTGGTTCGACCTGAACCTGCACGACCAGACCTACCCGCAGTTCTTCATCGGCGGGATCCGCGCGCGGCGGGTCAGCCTCTTCGCCCCGGCGAACTCGAACCTTCCCGACCCGCTCTCCTCCGGGCCGCACGCGGCCCCTGGACAGGAACGCACGGTGGTCTACCTGACCATCTACGTGTGCCCGGGAGCCTCGGGCTGTGGCGCCGGTGGGGCCCTGCGGCTGAGGGCGAGGGTCGGTTTCACGGGGGACGACCGGGACGTCGTGGTCTACTCGTGGAGCGACGAGCGCTGAGGTCCACACGGGACGGTCAAGCGAGCAGGCCGCCGTACCACTCGGCAACGGGTCCGGCCACAAAGACGGCGAGCAGCGCGCCGGCCACCATGAACGGGCCGAAGGGCATGGCCGTCTTGCCGCCGCCCCTGCCCGTCGCGATCAGGACGAGGCCGGCGAGCGAGCCGAGCAGAAACCCGGCGAACGCCCCGACGATGAGGGTCGACCAGGACAGGTAGGTGAGCACGCCGCCGACCAACCCGGCGAGCTTGACGTCGCCGAAGCCCATGCCGGCGGGGTGGATGAGCACGACCGCGAAGAAGAAGGCGTAGAGAGCGAGCCCGCCCACCACCGACCGTACGAACGCCCACCAGTCCCCCTGCCACCACGCCGCGCCCGCGAGCAGCACGGCGAGCACCGGGTAGGACGGCAGCACGATCGCGTTGGGCAGGCGCTTGTGAACTAGATCGATGAGCGTCAACGCCATCCCAATCGCCGCGAAGTACGCGAAGGCCGGCAGAGCCGCCAGTTGGTCCAGGCTCGCCAATCGCAGCGCCAGGACGACGAAGAGGATCCCGGTACCGAGCTCGACGAGCGGGTACTGGACGCTGATCCGTGCCCCGCACGCAGCACAGCGGCCCCGCAGCGCGAGCCACCCGAGGACCGGGACGTTGTGCCATGGCCGGATCGGCGTGCCGCAGGAGGGGCACCGCGACGGAGGCCGGGCCAGCGACTCGCCGCGCGGCAACCGGTGCACCACGACGGTGACGAACGAGCCGACCGCGAGGCCGACCAGGCCGACGAGCACCAGGCCGAGCACCGTCATCTCAGCAGCCTACGGGCGCGGTCGGTCGACAGGCGTGGGAGCCGGGTCCGTCCACCTTGGAGCTTTCCGTGGTCCGCCGGACACGCAGAAGCGCGGTGCAACCGTGAGGCTGCACCGCGCTCCCTACCGGGACGTAGTCGTTACGTCAGCTCGCTACGTCAGCTCGCGGTCCGGTCCCGCCACCGGCGCAGAACCAGCAGTACCGTCGCGCCGAACGCGATCAGGCCAGAGCCCAACGCCACCATGCCGGCCAGCATGGACCCGCTCACATCCATGCCCGTCCTCGGCAGCGTGCTGCCGCTCGGACTGATGAACGTGGTCGTCGTCCTCGGCGGCTCCGTGGTCGGCGGCTCCGTGGTCGGCGGCTCGGTCGTCGGCGGCTCCGTGGTCGGCGGCTCGGTCGTCGGCGGCTCGGTCGTCGGCGGCTCGGTCGTCGGCGGCTCCGTGGTCGGCGGCTCCGTCGTCGTGGTGGTCGGCGGCGGAGTCCCGCCGCCACAGATGATGTAGTGGCTGATCGTCGGATCTTGTTCGCCACCGTTGATCGGGGGCGCCAGATCGACCAGGACGACCGGACCGACGAACGGGCCGTAGTAGACGTTGGTGTCACTACCGCCCTTGAGAACAACGGCGTCAACGGTGAAGCCCGTGCCGATCGTGAGGGTCAACGACAGCTTGTCGCCGGCCACCACGACCGAGTTGCCATTGCCGTAGTCATGCGTGCCCGAAGGGTGATCGACCTTAGCGAACAGCGTCGCCAGACCCAAGTCGTCACACGAATTGACGTTGCCGGGCGTGACGCTCGGCGTGGGCGTCAACGTGGTCGCGTCGGGGGGGTTGTCGGCGATCGCCGTCCCAGTCATCAACGCCAGCGACGCGGCCGCGACCACTCCCGCCGAGATGGCAACCGTCGCGAGGCCGCGGTAACGACGAAGACGGTGAGATCCCGTCGGCGGAGCTTCATCCGGATAGGTGGGGTACGACATATGCAGGGTTCCTCCAACGTCGAGTCAGGAGCCGGTCGCGCCGCCGCCTCTGAACGTGAACCAGGCACACGGCACCAGCGCGAGCCGCCCGTTCGACATCCGGTCGAGTGCCGACCGCTGACCGTCCACGGGCATGGATCGCGCACCAAGTACAGCGCCGAAGCGGCGGTCCGTGTCACACCCCCGGCCGACGCGCGGGGCCTCATATCGTGGATCCGGCGGTCGGCGCTCCGGCCGGCCCAGGGCGGCCGAGGCAGCCGGGCCCGTCCTCTGGCTCCCAATGTGGACAGACTGGTCCAAGCCGGTCTCGTGTCTGAATGAGGTAGCTGCTCAACCACGAAGCAAGCGCGGTGCAACCGTGAGGCTGCACCGCGCTCCCTACCGGGACGTAATCGCTAC
>DATBGZ010000054.1:0-1892 GCA_036557785.1 Micromonosporaceae bacterium | reverse complement strand
CGTATACGACCGCGAGAGCGCGGCCTGGGAGCGGCGACGCGACGAGCCGGAGCATCGTGCGCTGGTCAAGCGGATCGCCGATGAGCTCGCGAACGTGGTTGCACCACCCGGACCAGTGGCCGACCTCGGCTGTGGACCTGGTGCGCACGCGCTCGCACTCGCACGGCGCGGTTATGACGTCGTCGGTGTCGACGGGTCACCGCGCATGGTCGAGGTCGCGCGGGCACGAGCCGCTCGCGACAAGGCCGACGTGACGTTCGGCGTGCACGACGTCAGCGCGCCGCTCCGCTTCGCGGACGCATCGCTCGGAGGTGCCCTCGCGATCCTCGTCGTACAGCACCTGCCGCATCCCGCGGCCTTCATCGCCGAGATCCGGCGCTGCCTCCGGCCGGGAGGGCACTTGCTGATCACCGCTCCCGCCCGCGACAGCACGTCGCTCACGTCCCAGAACCTGTACTGGCGGCTGCGCGCAGCGTGCTACCACCTCGTGCCTGGCGTCGTCCGCTTCTACGACACGAACTCCCTCCCCCGTCTCGTCGAGGACCAGGGCCTGACCGTCGTCGAGTGCAACGGCAGGCCCGGTAGCGTGAGCGTGCTGGCCCGCGCATAACATCGCGGCGCCATCGCCCGCGGGAAGTGCCCTCCAACGTTGGGCAGCGGCGCACGGGCTGACCTCCGCGACGGCGCGCTGCTTGGAGCGCGCTGACACGCACCGCCTCCGATTTGCGGTTATCGCAGTGACGTGAACGCCGCCCGGATCTCGGTCGCGAACAGCTCGGGCTCTTCCCAGGCAGCAAAGTGGCCGCCCCTGTCGGCCTCGTGGAAGTAGCTGAGGCTGGGGTAGGCCTTCTCGGCCCAGCTGCGCGGGGCCGGGATGACCTCGCCGGGGAAGGTGGTGAAGCCGACCGGGACCGAGACCGCCCGGGGGGCCTGCCCGGCGGCACGGGCTGCGGCTCGTCCGACCTCCCAGTACGACCGGGCCGCCGAGGCCCCGGTGCCGGTCAGCCAGTACAGCGTGATGTTGTCGAGGATGTGGTCCCGGGTCAGGCCGCCGGAGGGCTGCCCGCCGGTGAAGGCGGCCGAGATCTTGTAGTAGGCGTCGGTGTCGTGGTCGAGCATCCACGCCGCCAGCGCGATGGGTGAATCGAGCAGGGCGTAGCCGATGGTCTCCGGGCGGGTCGCCTGTTCCACGAAGTACCCGGCGCCGGTCGCATGGAATTGGGCGAGCGCGTCGAGGGCGGCACGTTCTTCGGGCGAGGGCGGCGACTCGCTCAGGGCCTCGGCATCGCCCAGCGCCGGCGTGAGCAGGTTGGTGTGGATGCCGATCAGCCCGTCGAGTGCCAGGCGGCCCATCGCGTCGGTGACCTGGGAGCCCACGTCGCCCCCCTGCGCGACGTACCGGGTATAACCCAGGCGCCGCATCAGCTCCGCCCACGCCCGTCCGATACGGATGGGGCCCCAGCCGAGCTCGGCCGGCTCGGCGGAGAAGCCGTACCCGGGGATGGACGGCAGCACCAGGTGGAAGGCGTCCCCGGCGGAGCCGCCGTGCGCGACCGGGTCGGTGAGCGGGCCGACGGTCTCGAGCAGCTCGATGACCGAGCCGGGCCAGCCATGGGTCATGATCAGCGGCAGCGCGTCCTCGTGGGCCGACTTGACGTGGATGAAGTGGACGTCGACCCCGTCGATCTCGGTCGTGAACTGCGGCAGCGCGTTCAGCCTGGCCTCGCATGCGCGCCAGTCGTAGCCGGTGGCCCAGTAGCGGGCGAGCTCCTGGATCGTGGCCAGCTGCACGCCCTGCGACCGGTCGTCGACCAGCTCCTTGCTGGGCAATCGCGCTGCGGCGATGCGCCGCCGGAGGTCGGCCAGGTCCTCATCCGGCATGTGGACCTCGA
>DATBGZ010000053.1:0-30830 GCA_036557785.1 Micromonosporaceae bacterium | reverse complement strand
CTGCGAGCCCCGTTGCTGCCCGGCGAGATCAGCCCGTGGCGGGAGGTGCCGCCGCACATCGTCCGGCCGGAATATGTGGGCAAGAAGGAGCCGGCCCGGTCCAACCGCACGGTCCAGCCGCCGGAGATCATCGAGCGGATGCGGGTGGCCGGGCGCCTCGCAGCCCAGGCCGTCGAGCTGGCCGGCGAGCATTGCAAGCCCGGGGTCAGCACCGACGACATCGACCGGGTCGTGCACGAGTTCCTCTGCGACCACGGCGCCTACCCGTCCACCCTGGGCTACAAGGGCTTCCCGAAGTCGTGCTGCACCAGCCTCAACGAGGTGATCTGCCACGGGATCCCGGACTCGACCATGATCGACGACGGTGACATCGTCAACGTGGACGTCACCGCTTACCTCGACGGGGTGCACGGCGACACCAACCAGACGTTCCTGGTCGGCGACGTCTCCGAGGAGGCGCAGCTGCTCGTCGAGCGCACCCGCGAGGCCGCGCTGCGCGGCGTCAAGGCGGTCGCTCCCGGTCGCCCGGTCAACGTGATCGGTCGCGTGATCGAGGCGTACGCGAAGCGGTTCGGCTACGGCGTGGTCCGCGACTTCGGCGGGCACGGGATCGGGGAGTCCTTCCACTCGGCGCTGTTCGTGCCGCACTACGACAACCCACGCTTCGACACGATCATGGAGCCGGGCATGACCTTCACGATCGAGCCGATGATCACGTTGGGTACGTACGAGCACGACATGTGGGACGACGGCTGGACCGTGCTGACGAAGGATCGCCGCTGGACCGCGCAGTTCGAGCACATGGTCGCTGTCACCGAGTCGGGCTGCGACCTGCTGACGGTCCCGTGACGAGTGACGGCGGTGCCGGTTCCGCACCGCGCACAGCGTCGGGCGGAAAGCCGCGCCCGCTATGGCGCCCCGTTCGCGGAACGGACCGGCACCCGGGGGCCAGGATGCCGGAGCACCACGCCGACGTCTCCGGTGGCTGGCTGCGGGCCGCGGTATTCGGGGCGATGGATGGCCTCGTCTCCAACGTAGGCCTGATCGCGGGGGTCGGCGGTGGCGGGGTCGCCCCGGGCGCCATCGTCGTCGCCGGGTTCGCCGGCCTCGTGGCGGGTGCGATCTCGATGGCCCTCGGCGAGTACACCTCGGTCAAGACCCAGTCCGAACAGGTTCAGGCCGAGGTCGAGAAGGAGCGCCGCGAGCTGGAGCGCAACCCTGAGCTCGAGCAGGACGAGCTCGCCCACATGTGGATCGCGCGGGGCCTGCCCGAGGCACTGGCCCATGAGGTAGCGCGGGTGGTGCACACCAACCCGGACGAGGCGCTGCGGATTCACGCCCGGGAGGAGCTCGGGATCGACCCGGCCGAACAACCGAGCCCGTGGACGGCCGCGATCTCGTCCTTCATCTGCTTCGCCGCGGGCGCCTTGATCCCGATCGTGCCGTACCTCATCGGGTTCCAGCAGTTGTGGATCGCGCTGATAGCGGGCGGCATCGGGCTCTTCGCCGCGGGCGCGCTCGTCGCCCGGTTCACCGACCGGCGGTGGTGGCTCAGCGGAGCGCGGCAACTTCTGCTCGGCGCAGCCGCCGCCGGGATCACCTATCTCATCGGGCGGCTGATTGGTGCCGCCGCCGGCTCGCTCTAGCCGGCCGACTGCGGATACGGCGGCGCCCGCCACCCCGGGTGGGGTCGGCGGGCGCCGTCGGGCGTGCAGTCGTCAGCTGGTGTAGCCACGGGTGGCCATCCAGCCGGCGGCCGTGTCGGTAGGCAGCTGGTAGGTGTTGCCGCCATGCCGGTCAGCCGGATCGGTGATCGTGACGGTGTTGCCGTTGTCGGCGTAGCCGGTGATGGTCAGGTAGTGACCGCCGGCGTAGCGGTGGGTCTCGCCGTGGGTGTCGGTGACCTGGCCGACGATGTTGGCCACGACCGGGTCGCCGTCGTTGATCGAGGCGATGACATCCGTGCGCAGCTTGTCGGTCTGCTCGGGGCTGACCGTCGTGCCGTCGAGGTGAACCGACGCGTACTGGTCGCCGGTGTGCTGGTTGAGCACTCGGGTGATCTCATCGATGGACTGCGTGCCGGCCCTGGTGGTGCCCAGCTCGCCCGCGAGGTTGTCGAAGCTCGGTGGGTTCCCGTGTGCGGACAGGGCGATGCGGGTTGCGGCAGGGCCGCAGTAGTAGCCGTTGGGCTGCAGCGCGCCGTCCACGTGGGCGACCGCCTGGGACGTCGGGGCTGCCGGGTTGACCGGGGCAGCCTGGGTGGCCGCCGGATTGACCGGTACGGGCTGCGCCGCGTGGGCCGCGTGGGCCGGGCCGATCGACAGGGCTGCGGCGGCGCCGAGGCCGGCGATGCCGAGCAGGGTGGCGTTGCGGACGCGAGTGATCGTGGCAGTCATGGGATGCGGGCTCCTTCACCGTTGGGGAGGTCGCCTGACAGATGGCCGCCGGCCCTCACGCTGCGTGACCGTCGACGTGGCGGCGGTCGCGGCGGGGCGGGCGTCGCGCCCCGGGTTTTTCCGGGTGCCCCATGTCCAACCATCCCGGCGACCAGGCCTATCCCCGACCCTCGGCCCGGCGGCAGCCGACCCGCGGTACGGCTCAACGGGGCGGATCCGGATCGCCCGCACGTCCCGGATCCGGCACAACGTCCCAGATCTGGCGCGCAGACCCGGACCGGTCAGCAGGGACGCGATCAGCCGCCGAGCAGGTCGGCGATGTCGCCGTCGACCGGGCGGCCGCGCCGCGCCAGTTCGTGGGATTGAACGCTCAGGCGTTCTCCGAGGGCATGCAGGTGGGCCGAGGCGACGCCGGCCCGGCGTACCGCGTCGGCCGAGTTACGGAAGTACGTACGGGTGAGCAGCCCATCGACGACGGCGACCGCGAGCCGTGCCTCGGCGAGCACCACCACCGCGGCGTCCGTCTCGTACCACTCGGCCATGCGGCGTGCCCGGCCATGGGCGATCGAGGCTCGGCACCACGCCTCGCGGGCGAGCGTCGCGAAGACCTGCCCGTCGGCCTGGGCCAGTCGGGTGAGGTGGACGTCGCGCAGCCGGGACAGCCAATCGTCGGGGTCGTGCAGTGGCCGCGTGGTCAGGTACTGGTCGGCGACGAGCGGCCATGATGTGGTCAGCGTCCGGGCGTGGCGCAGGTAATCCTCCGCCGTGATCACCGAGAGGTCGACGATCACCCCGTCCACCCGCCGGGTCGTCGGAGCGGGGCCCATCGCCGTGCGGCGCATGACCGCGACGACCTCGACCTCGCTCACGTCCGTGTCATCTCCGTGAGCGAGCGCGCCATGGACGCCCACCGCCTGCAGATAGGCGCCGTAGCGCTCCCGCAGTGTCTCGCTGATCCGGTGCGCCAGGGCCCACCGCGGGTTGCCCGGCTCATCGGCGGTCGCGGTTCGCTCGGCCCTGGCCGGCCCACCATGGCCCGACGTGCGAGAACCGGGTGGCGGAAACAGCACGCCGCGCCGAGGCTCCGGGGCGGGGGCGCTGGCGGACATGCATCAATTCTCACCGTCGCCTCACGAGCACCTCCTCGCGCCCCATCACCATCCGCGCGAGGGGCGCGGTCGAGGTCATCGCGGGGTGAGGCGGAAGATGCGCAAGGTGCGCTCGCCGGCCCAGGTCTCGTAGGACGAGTACGCGGGCCACACCGTCTTGAGGGCCGTCAGCAGGTGGTCGCGCTCGGCGCCCTCGGCGAGGTGCGCCCGTACGGCCGTCGCTGTGCCATGCACCATGACCGTGGCCTCCGGGTTGGCGAGCAGGTTCGATGACCACGCGGGGTGGGCTTGCTGCCCGAAGTTGGAGCCGATCACCACGAAGGTCTCGCCATCGGGCAGGTAGAGCAGCGGGACCGTGCGGGGCTCGCCCGAGCGCCGGCCCGTCGTGGTGAGCAGCAGTGACGGCAGTTGCTTCAGGCCGAACGTCACGAGCCGTCCGCGGCTGAGCCGGGCGACGAGCCGGTCGGCGGGCACGATCACGGTCCGGGCCAGGACCACGGTGACGCGGTAGCGAGCGAGGCGTCGGGCCAGGCCGACCAACGCGCCGCTGACGCTCACGGAGTGCTGCCGGGGAACGGGACGGTCAGCGGCGAGATGCCGGCGGCCTCGCGCCAGCGCGTCGCCATGACGGCGCAGTCGATGAGAGCGTCGAGGGCAAGGCGCCGGTCGTCGTCCTCAGTGCCGTGCAGCGCCTCCCGCCATGCCCCGGCCGTCCCCTCCTCGAGGCGGGCGGCCAGGCGCTTGGCGTCGGCGTCGTTGGAGACCGGGAACGGCAGGGCATAGGCCGGCTCGGCGGCGACGAGCGCTCCGCCCTGCTCCTGGATGCGCAGCGCCACTTCGTCGCGACGCTCGCGGTGGACCGACTCGGCCTGCCGCGCCGCCTTCTGCGTGTCCCCGGTGAGGTGGGCGCCCGCGACGCCGTAGCCGTAGATCGCCGCGTGTTCGGCCGCGAGCGCCGCCCGCAGGGCATCGACGCTCATGTCCGTCCGTCCCTCGGGTCTACCGCCCACAGCGCGGTCACTGCAGCACCTCCAGATGGCAGGCGCGCGCCGCCGCGATGTCCCCGACGAGGGAGGCGAGCCGCGGCGAGGCGTTCAGACAGGCCGTGCGGGCAGCGTCGCGACCCGTCGTCTCGAGGCCCGCGAGGGCCGCGAGAGTGCTCGGGGCGTCGGAGCCGCCCTCGAGCGAGGAGCCGCTGGAGACCGGAACCGCGACGGAGAGCGCCTGAGCCAGGGCGACCGCGTGGGCGCGGTGCGCGTCCCGCAGTCCGGTGAGCCGGTCGGCCAACGACGGTACGCGCGCGATCGCGGCGTCGTAGGCGGCCCCCAACGCGACGGTCGCGGCCAGCAGGTCGGTGAGCTCCGGCGTCACCTCCGACGTCGTCGAACGCGCGCCACCGAACAGATCGCACCCCGCCGCCGAGCCGGCGCCGGCAAGGGCCACGACGGCGGCCGTGACGCGCAGCAGGTCGCGTCGCGGGACCCCCGCGCCACCACCGCGCCGAGTACCGGAGTGCACGGCGGACAGCGTAACCGGCAGGTCCGAGTCACGAGGCGGTGAGGCCCCGAGCGATACCGGCAGCGCGTTCGGTTACATCGCGTTACGCTTCGCTCAGCCGCGAGGGCCGTAACCCACGCGGCGACAGGTCGTGAGCGGGGGCCCGTGCGCCAGCCGGCGCGTCGGCGAGCAACACGGCCCGCGAGCGGCAACCGGAGGTCGGGCCATGGCTCAGGCAGCCCATGGGATGGGCGCGGCGGGCAGGTCGCGTGCCCGTACGGCCGGCCGCACTGGGCAGGTTACCGGGCGGGCGGTGGCGGGTCGAACCCGGGGTAACCCCACCCGTACGGACGATGCCGCGGCCTCGTTCGGGGAAGCGGCGATGCAGCCCGCCGCCCCCGCGCTGAGCACGCGAGAGCTCGCCGAACTGCGCGCCCGCGTCCGGGCTCTGGTCGAGCAGGTGGTCGCGGCCGAGGGGCTGGACCTTGAGGATGTTGCCATCTCCCGGATGGGCCGGCGCTACCTGGTCCGCGTCACGGTCGACGCCGACGGCGGCATCGGCCACGACGAGTTGAGCGACGTCTCCCAGGCCGTCTCGACCGCGCTCGACGACGCCGAGCAGCGCTCAGGTGAGCTCACCCCGGGCTCGTACACGCTGGAGCTCAGCTCGCCGGGCGTCGATCGCCCGCTGACCCAGCCGCGGCACTGGCACCGCAACGTCGGGCGCCTCGTCCTCGTGAAGGTCGGCGGACGGCAGGTGACCGGTCGAGTGGCCGGCACCGATGAGTATGGGGTGCAGCTGGACGTCGATGGCCGCGCGCTCGACGCGACCTTCGACCAGCTCGGGCCCGGGCGGGTGCAGGTGGAGTTCGCCCGGCTCCGCGAGCTGGCTGAGGAAGACTTCGGCGAACCGGTCGAGCTGGGCACTGACCACCGTGGTCCGGGGCGCGCCGGCGGCGATCGGCAACCGACCGACGACACCGGGAGGAGTGAGTCGTGAACATCGACCTTGCTGCCCTTCGGGCGCTGGCGCAGGAGCGGGAGATCCCGATCGACACGATCCTGAGCGCCATCGAGACGGCGTTGCTGACCGCGTACCGGCACACCGAGACCGGTCAGCCGCATGCCCGCGTGGAGATCGACCGCCGCACCGGCGTCGCGACTGTCTATGCCGCGGAGGTCGACGCCGACGGGCACGTGATCCGCGAGTGGGACGACACCCCCCACGACTTCGGGCGCATCGCGGCCATGACGGCCCGCCAGGTCATCCTGCAGCGCCTGCGGGAGGCCACCGACGAGGTGCACTACGGCGAGTACGCGAGCCGGGATGGCGACCTCGTGACCGGCGTGATCCAGGCGCACGAGAGCCGGGCCGAGAAGGGAATCGTCAGCGTCGACCTCGGCAAGTTCGAGGCGATGCTGCCGGCGGCTGAGCAGGTACCCGGCGAGGCGTACGAGCATGGACAGCGGATCAAGTGCGTCGTGGTCCACGTCGCCAAGGGCGCGCGTGGGCCCCAGGTCACCCTCTCGCGCTCCCACCCGAGTCTGGTGAAGAAGCTCTTCGCGCTCGAGGTCCCGGAGATCGCTGACGGGACCGTCGAGATCGCCGCGATCGCTCGCGAGGCGGGGCATCGCACCAAGATCGCCGTACGGTCGACCGCTGCCGGAGTCAACGCCAAGGGAGCGTGCATCGGGCCGATGGGGGCCCGAGTGCGTGCGGTCATGAGCGAACTGCACGGCGAGAAGATCGACATCATCGACTGGTCGGAGGATCCGGCGAGCTTCGTCGGGAACGCGCTCTCGCCGGCGAAGGCGTTGCGGGTGGAGGTCGTCGACGCCGCGACGAAGACAGCCCGGGTCACGGTCCCGGACTTCCAGCTCTCGCTCGCGATCGGGCGCGAGGGGCAGAACGCCCGGCTCGCGGCCCGGCTGACCGGCTGGCGCATCGACATCCGCCCGGACACGGAGACGGAGACGGGGCAGCCGGCCGTGGCCGGTCGGGGCGCCGAGACCGGGGCGGCCGTGCCCGCGCCGCCGCCGCGGACGAGCCGGGCGACCACGGCCGCCGGCCAGTGACGGCGCGGATCTTCGTGGCCCGCCCGGCGAGCGCGGTCAGGCGGTTCTCGCGGTAGACTTCCGCAAGTGGTGCGCGAGCGTGCGGAGCAAGCGCCAGCGAGTCCCGCAACCTCGAGCGACCACGGCGTGGAACCGGTGCGCACATGTGTGGGCTGCCGGGGCCGCGCACCAGCCTCCACGTTGCTACGCGTCATCGCGGACGTCGATACCGGGCCTGCTCGCCTCGTCATCGACCCGCGGCACCGCCTCCCAGGGCGGGGTGCGTACCTGCACATGGACCCGGCCTGTCTCGCGAAGGCGGAACGGCGGCGGGCCTTCGTCAGGGCGCTGCGCGTCGGCGGGATCCTGGACACCGGTGAGCTGAGGACGTACGTGACGGCGCAGGCCGTACGCACTGGCACGGCCCGCTGGGGCGACAGGGAAGACGGACGGTGGACACCTCGCTGACGGCTCTCCAGCCGGAGCGGGAGTGGCACCCGGACAAGCAAGGTAGGACGACCCACCATGAGCACACGATGAACCCGCAGCCATGAGCCGCGTTCAACTGCACTGCCGGCGCCAGGAGCATCGCATACAGCGCCAGCGAGCGAGGAGCGGACGCACGGCGCCGGAACAAGTGCCAGAGTGAGGTCAGTGGGGTTGCTGCCCACTGGCCTCGGGATGAGGAGAGTAGTGGCAGGCAAGCCCCGCGTACACGAGATCGCCAAAGAGCTCGGGGTCGACAGCAAGTCCGTTCTCGCGAAACTGACCGAGATGGGCGAGTACGTCAAGTCCGCGTCGAGCACGATCGAACCGCCCGTCGCCCGTCGCCTTCGGGCGGCCATGGAGGCGTCGGGTGCCGTTGCGCCCGCGCCAGCTGGCGCGCCCGCGAACGGAACCGCCGCCGGCGGACCCGCGGCTGCCGCGGCGACAAAGCCGACCCCGTCCCGGGCAAAGCCGGCCGAGACCGGCCGGGCACCGGCGAAGAAGGCCAGCCCCGTCCCCGCGCCGCCGGGCCTGCGCCCGACGAGCGCCCATGACATTGAGGTTGCCGCGGCCGAGCAGCGCGCGGCCGCCCTTAAGGCAGAGCAGGAGGCTGCGGTCCGGGCCGCGCAGGCTCGGGCACCGCAGGCCCCTCGACCGACGGCCGCACCCCGCCCCGGTCCAACCCCGGGCACGCCCGCGGGCCCCGCACCAGGGGCGCCCGCAGGTCCGCGTCCGGCGGCGGTACCGCCGGCCGGTCGGGCGCCACGGGCCGGCGGAAACAACCCGTTCGGCATCTCCGGCGGCAGGCCGGCGCCGGGCGGTCGGCCGGCTGCGGGTGGCATGCCACGGCCGAACCCGGCCTCGATGCCGCCACGGCCGAACCCGGCCTCAATGGGCGGACCACGGCCCAACCCCTCACAGATGCCCTCGCAGCGCCCGGGCCGACCGGGTGAGCGCCCGATGCGTCCGGGTGGGCCGGGCGCACCCGGGGGCGGGTTCCGTGGCGGTCCCGGCGCGGGACCCGGAGCCCGGCCGGCCGGTGGCGCCGCGCGCGCCGGCGGCGCCGGCACGGGCTTCCGTGGCGGTCCTGGCGGCGGAGCTCCCGGCGGCGGCTTCCGCGGCGCCGGCGGTCCCGGTGGCCCGGGTGCCAGTGCCGGCACAGGCCGACCCGGACCGGGTGGCCGGGGTGGGCCCGGTGGGCGTTCGGGTGGCGCCGGCGGTGCCTTCGGGCGCGGCGGGGGCAAGCCGAAGGGCCGCAAGTCCAAGCGCCAGAAGCGGCAGGAGTTCGACAACCTCTCCGCCCCGACGATGAGTTCGGGTGCACCACGCGGCAGCGGCCAGGTGGTGCGCCTGCCCCGGGGCGCCTCCCTGTCGGACTTCGCCGAGCGGATCGACGCGAACCCGGGCTCGCTGGTCCAGGAGATGTTCAACCTGGGCGAGATGGTGACGGCGACCCAGTCCTGCACGGACGAGACGCTGTTGCTGCTCGGTGAGCACCTCGGCTTCGAGGTGCAGATCGTCTCGCCCGAGGAGGAGGACCGGGAGCTGCTCGCCACGTTCAACATCGACCTCGATGAGGACGTCGCCGAGGAGCGCCTGGTCACCCGCGCGCCGATCGTGACCGTCATGGGTCACGTCGACCACGGCAAGACCAAGCTGCTCGATGCCATCCGCTCGTCGAAGGTGGCCGAGGGCGAGGCAGGCGGCATCACCCAGCACATCGGCGCCTACCAGGTCCACGTCGAGCACGAGGGCGAGGACCGGGCCATCACCTTCATCGATACCCCGGGCCACGAGGCGTTCACCGCCATGCGTGCCCGCGGCGCCCAGGCGACCGACATCGTGGTGCTGGTCGTCGCGGCCGACGACGGCGTGATGCCGCAAACGGTCGAGGCGCTCAACCACGCCAAGGCGGCCGACGTGCCGATCGTGGTGGCGGTCAACAAGATCGACAAGGAGGATGCCAACCCGGGCAAGGTGCGCCAGCAGCTCACCGAGTACGGCCTGGTGACCGAGGATTACGGCGGCGACACCATGTTCGTCGACATCTCCGCGAAGAGTCGCATCAACATCGATGGCCTGCTCGAGGCGGTGCTGCTCACCGCGGACGCCGCACTCGATCTGCGGGCCCCGGTGGACGGCCAGGCCCAGGGCATCGCGATCGAGGCGCACCTCGACCGCGGCCGTGGGCCCGTGGCCACGGTTCTGGTGAACCGCGGCACGCTGCGGGTCGGCGACTCGATCGTGGCCGGCGACGCCCACGGTCGGGTCCGGGCCATGCTCGACGAGAACGGCAAGACGGTCGACAGTGCCGGCCCGGCCCGTCCGGTGATGGTGCTCGGCCTGACCGCCGTGCCCGACGCCGGCGATACGTTCCTCGCGGTGAGCGAGGACCGGATCGCGCGGCAGATCGCCGAACAGCGCCAGGCCCGTGAGCGGGCGGCACAGCAGGCGTCGCGCCGTGGCCGGGCGACCCTCGAGACGCTGCTCGAGCGGATCAAGGAGGGCGAGCGGACCACACTCACGCTCATCCTCAAGGGCGACGTCTCCGGCTCGGTGGAGGCGCTCGAGGACGCACTCGTCAAGATCGATGTGTCCGAAGAGGTCCAGCTCAAGATCATCCACCGTGGTGTGGGTGGCGTGACGCAGGACGACGTCAACCTCGCCAAGGCCTCGGACGCCATCATCATCGGCTTCAATGTCCGAGCCGAGGGCAAGGTGCGCGACTACGCCGAGCGCGAGGGCGTGGAGATCCGGTACTACACCGTCATCTACCAGGCCATCGAGGAGGTCGAGGCGGCGCTGCGCGGCATGCTCAAGCCGGAGTACGAGGAGGTCGCTCTCGGCTCGGCGGAGATCCGCGAGGTGTTCCGCTCCTCCAAGGTCGGCAACATCTCGGGCTGCATCGTGCGGTCCGGGATCATCCGGCGCAACGCGAAGGCCCGGCTGCTGCGCGACAGCGCGGTGGTGGCGGAGAACCTCGCCATCACCTCACTGAAGCGCTTCAAGGACGACGCCACCGAGGTCCGCGAGGGCTTCGAGTGCGGTCTGACTCTGGGCAACTACAACGACGTCAAGGTGGGCGACATCATCGAGACGTACGAGATGCGGGAGAAGCCCCGCGCCTGATCCGCGCGAACCACGGACCGGTCCGTACGCCCCTGCCAGACAGGGCGCACACGGACCGGTCCGTGGCGTCGGGGGCCACCACCCGCGGGCCGTCAGCGGATCAGGGCTTGACGGCGATGAGGATGTCGCGGGTGATCGCCTGATCGACCCGGTGGGCGAAGCGGGCGTACGGGCCGTCCGCCAGGACCCGCAGGCCCGCCGTGGCGAGCACCTGGGCGGCGTCGGTGCGCCGCGTGACGTGGGTGTTCCAGGAGATGCCCAGCGCCCCGCCCGGACGCAGCAACCGGACCCACCCGGGTACCGCCTCGCCGAGCAGGTTCAGTGGCGAGCGGCGCAGCCCGGCGGCGAGCGTACGGCTGCCGTGGGCCACGCCGTAGGGCGCGTCGGTCACGATCGCGTCGAAGCTCTCGGGCTTGAAGAACTCGCCCGCGGCCGTGGTGTCGGCGTGCAGCACCTCGATGCTGCGGGTCCGCGGACCCTGCGTGACGCCTGCCGTCAGGCGGCGGGCGACCAGCCGTTTGTCGCGGCGTACCGGGTTGACCTCCAGGTGGTGCTTGATCCGCTTGCGTTGTAGGTAGGTGCGCAGGAACGCGCCGTACGCCTCGAAGTCCTTGGCGTCGAGCTCAATGCCCGCGACGTCGAACCCGTAGACCAGCCCCTGGTTCAGCGTCGTTCCCCTGCCGCACAACGGATCCAGCAGCCGTACGGCACCGTCCAGAAAGGACATCGCCGCTGCGGAGCTGAGCAGCGTGACGTTGAGCAGCAGCTTCGTGAACTGCTCGTTGGTCTTGCCGGCGTACTTCGGGATCGTGATCAGGTCGTCGTCGAAGTGCGCCAGCGGGCAGAGCTGGACCGGGCGAAGCAGGTCGCTCTCGCGGGCGAACAGCGCATACATCGACGACAGGTTCGACAGCAGCGCGACGTCTCGTGGCGACAGCTCGTCCGCGGTGAAGCCGACGTAGGACAGGCCGGCGATCGTGGTCGTGGCCACGGGACCGATCTGTCCACTCAGGACAGTGCGAGCGAAGACCTCCAGCTCCGCCACGGACAGGTCGAGCGCCGCCTCGGCGTACACGCGGTTCGCCGACGGCGCGATCAGCAGGACGTACGTGACCATCACCGGCAGCCTGTCACACGCGGGTGGAAGGCTCGACGCCCGGTCGATGCCGACGTACCGTTACGGGCGCGAGGCGTCAGACGTCAGACGTCGTGGCGAGGAACGAGCGAGGAGCGGACCGTGCCGAACTTCGATGACTCCGTGGACGAGCAGTGGTGGTCGATCGAGGTGCTGGACGGCGAGTCGCTCTCGGCCGCAGGCTGGCGCGAGGCCCACGGATCAAATCTGGTCGAGGCCGTGCTCACCAATGGCGGCCTCGACTGGAACTGGGCACACCGGAGTTGGGGTCTGGTCCTCGAAGTACGGTTCGCCACGGAGGAGGCCTGGGAGGCGTTCCGGGCCCTGCCCGCGGTACAGGCCGCACTCGACGCGGTGCCCGATCCGACGCACGGGCTCATGGTCTACCGCGGCCGCGGCGGCAGCGCGGGGGCCGGCCAGCCACGCCACCCGCGACCGCACCTCGGTGCCGGCGCGGCGCCCGTTCCTGAGGAGCCGGAGCCGGTCGTGGTGGCCGGCCATGCGGCGGCGCCGACCATCCCGCCCCAGTTCGCGCTCGTCGGCTGACCGGGGACCCGGGAGCGTTGCCAAACCGGTACGGCCTCCTCGCCCGTCACCGGTAATCTGTGATGCCGTGTTCACCGGAACCGCCATCTTCGACCTCCTGCTGCCCGGCGACTCACGTTCGTTGAAGGTCAAGCGTTCCTACGTGCGCCCGATCGTGGCGGCACTGCGACGTTTCGATGTCTGTGCCGCGGAGGTGGGGCTGCTTGAGCTGACCGGGCGCAGCGAGATCGGGGTCGCGGTGGTCGCCGCCGAGTCGGGCCAGGTCGCGGCCGTGCTCGACTCGTGTGAGCGGCTGGTCGAGAGCCGACCCGAGGTGGAGGTGCTCTCGACCAGGCGTCGACTGCACGGCGATGACGACTGAGGCACCTCGCGGCGGGCGGGTGCCCTGCTGCCAGCGAGGCGATGCTGGCGCTGCGCCGGTACCGGCCCGGGGTGACCTCGCGGGGTAAGGTCGGCGTTACGGGCGGCCCTCGACGTCGAACGCCATCGCCACGGCAAGGCAGGTTGTCAGGAGAGGCGGAGGTGCACTGAGATGACTGATCCGGCCAGGGTGCGCAAGCATGCGGAACGCGTGCGGGAGCTGGTCGCCGAGGCACTGCGGGGCATCAAGGACCCCCGGCTCGGGATGATCACGATCACCGACTCCCGCATCACACCGGACCTGCGCGAGGCGACCGTCTACTACACCGTGCTCGGCGATGTTGCCGAGCAGGCGGCCACGGCCGCGGCCCTCGACAGCGCGAAGGGGTTGCTGCGCAGCGTCGTGGGCAAGGCGCTCGGCCTGCGCCATTCGCCCTCGCTGACCTTCGAGCAGGACGTCGTGCAGGACACGGTCCGACATATCGACGAGCTTCTCGCCGCCGCGCGGGAGTCCGACGCCAAGGTCCACGCGCTCGCCGCGAACGCCCGGTACGCGGGGGAGGCCCAGCCGTACCGGGTCGTCGAGGAGGGCGGCGCCGAGGCTGGGGAGTCGGGCGAGGCCAGGTGACGAGCCTGGCCGCCGACGCGGCCACGCCCGTCAGCGAGCTGGACCGCGCCGTGGCCGTGCTGCAGGCCCTGCCCCGTGACGCCCTCGTCCTGCTCGTCTGCCATGTCAACCCCGATGGGGATGCCTTGGGCAGCATGCTCGGCTTCGGGTTGGGTCTGCGCCGTCTCGGCTTCACCCATGTGGTCGCCACCTTCCCCGAGCCGTACGAGCTGCCCTCGGTCTTCTCGTTCCTGCCCGGCCAGGACCTGCTCGTGGCGCCGGCAGAGGCACCGGCCCGGCCGGAGGTCGGGCTGAGCTTCGACGCGGCGAGCGTCGGCCGCCTCGGCGAGCTCGCGCCCGCGCTGCAGGCCGCGCGGGAGTGGATCGTGCTGGACCACCACGCGTCCAACCCGGGCTTCGGCAGCATCCGGCTCGTCGAACCACGCGCCGCCGCCACCTCGGTCGTGGCCGCCCGACTGCTCGACGCGCTCGGCGCCGGCCTGGACGAGCAGATAGCCACGAACTTGTATGTCGCCTTGACCACCGACACCGGCTCGTTCCGGCACGACCTCACCACGGACCAGGTGCACCTGCTCGCGGCGCGGCTCGTCGCTGCCGGGGCGCGGCCTGCGGAGGTGGCGTCGCGCGTCTTCGACAGCAGGCCGTTCGCCGCGCTCGAACTGCTCACGACCGTGCTCGCCCGCGCCGAGCTGGACCGTGCGGCCGTGGGTGGTGCCGGCCTGGTCACCGCGTACGCCACGCTCGCCGATCTCGAGCGTTATGACCTGCCCGCCCACGTGCTGGAGAGCTTCATCGAGGTGCTGCGTACCGCCGAGGAGGCCGATGTCGCCTGCCTGGTCAAGCCGGTGGCTGAGGACCGATGGTCGGTCTCCCTGCGCAGTCGCGGAAACACCGACGTCGGTGCGGTCGCCGTGAGCATGGGTGGCGGCGGCCACCGGGCTGCGGCGGGCTTCACCGGGTATGGCAGTGTGACCGACGTGCTCGCCGCGGTCCGCGCCAAGCTCTCCTGACGCCGGTCGCGAAAACCGCACATTCCACCTGGCAGGACGCGACGGATGGCAGGGCGTGTCCTGCGGCCGAGGCTCCATGGGGTGACAATCTCACTATGCATGACCAACCCGAGGCATCTGCCCAGCAGGTGCGTGCCATCGACCGCCCGATCGTGATGATCCCGGTCTTCGCGCTCATCGCTGCCGTGGGCGGCCTGTTCGGTTCGTTCACCGTCAGCGCGAACCTGCTCCTGCACGCGATCGCGGGCACGATGGTCTGGCTCGGGCTCAGCGGTCGCGCCGGACGCCGCGTGGCGCCGCTGCGACTGTCCCGCTCCTCGCTGTGGTGGCTCGCGCCGGTGCTCGTGTTCGGGCTCACCGAGCTGTTCGCGTTCCTGCACACCGACCGCGTCGCGTACCCAACGCTGTCGCTGCTCGCCGACCCGGTGCTCGACAACTACCTGCCCCGGGCGGCCTCGTACTTCGGCTGGCTCGCCGGCTTTTGGGCTCTGGTCAGGCGATGAGGGAGGCACGGCGATGAAAGCAGTGATCCTGAGCCTGTTCGCGCTCGGCGCGGTGGCGTTCGTCGCGCTGAGCTGGCTGTCTCGGCGGGACGGCTCGAAGGTTCCTGGCTTCGGCGACATGGCTGGGTTCGTGATGGCGTACCGGGTCGGTCGGGTGCCGGTGGGCCGGGTCGCGGTGCTCGGCTTCTGGTGGTGGCTCGGCTGGCACTTCTTCTGCCGCTGATCGGCGCGCACGCGGCTCGTTACGGCGTGAGCATGGCACGGGTCTGCGTGACATCGGCGCGGATCTGGTCGACGAGCGGCTCGACCCCGTCGTAGCGGCGTTGCTCCCGGAGGCGGGCGACGAAGTCGAGGGCGAGCCGTTCGCCGTAGAGGTCGGCGTCGAAGTCGAGGACGTACGCCTCGACGCGACGCTCCCGGCCGGCGAAGGTGGGGTTCGTACCGATCGACACGGCCGCCCGCTCGCGGCCGCCCTTTGCGGGCGTGCCGGTGGTCCGGGCGTGCCCGCGCAGCACGAGCCAGGCGGCGTAGACGCCGTCGGCGGGCACCGCGGCGTAGCGGGTGGTGAGCAGGTTCGCAGTCGGGAACCCGATCTCGCGCCCCCGCGCGTCGCCGCGCACGACCACCCCCTCCACCCGGTGCGGCCGACCGAGGGCGGCGGCCGCGGCCACCACGTCGCCGGCATCAATACATGCACGGATGTAGGTAGAGGAGACGATTGCGGGCTGGCGCGTGGCCCCGGCGGGGGCCACGTCCGCGGTCGCGGCTGAGCTGCCGACCAGCGGAGCCTCCTCCACCGTGAACCCGAAGGTGCTCCCCAACCGCTCCAGCAGCGCCACGTCGCCGGCCGCCCGGTGGCCGAACCGGAAGTTCTGCCCCACCACGACGGCGCTCGCGTGCAGATGCTCGACGAGCACGTCGTGCACGAACGTCTCCGCGGGCAGATGCGAGAAGTCCACCGTGAACGGGATGACGCAGAGCACGTCCACGCCGAGCGCCTCGATGAGCTCCGCCTTGCGTGCGGCCTCCGTCAGCACGGCCGGGTGCGAGCCGGGGCGGACCACCTCGGCCGGATGCGGATCGAACGTCACCACCACACAGGCCAGGCCGAGCTGGCGGGCCAACCGCACGGCGTGCCCAATGATCGCTTGATGTCCACGGTGGACGCCATCGAAGACCCCGATGGTCACCACCGACCGTCCCCACCCGGCGGGGGTAGCCGCCAGCCCGCGCCAGTGCTGCACGACTAGTCACCCCCCGAAGGCGCCAGGACGACCTCGGCCCGGGCCATGCCGTCGCGCTCGGAGACCACGGCCACCACCCGCCCGTCCGGGGCGAACACGGCGTACGGTCCCGGCCGTCCCTGCGCCGGCAGCGGCCCGCCGTGCGACAGCACCCCGGCCCGCTCGTCGTCGACGTCGCACCGGTCGAACAGCCGCGCCGCCACGTCCGAGAGCGGGATCAGCCCGACCGGGGAGTCGGCGGCGAGCAGCGTGTCGAGCGGCACCGCCTCCTCGATCGTGAACCCGCCCACGGCGGTGCGGCGCAGCGCCACGAGATGACCGCCCACACCGAGCACCGCACCGAGGTCCCGGGCGAGCGACCGGACGTACGTACCGGCGGAGCACTCCATCTCGATATCGACATCAATCACGTCATTGGATCCGCCCTCGGGGCTCGACGCGGCGTAGCTGACGGCGAGAAGCTCGAGGCGCTCGATGGTCACGGCGCGTGCGGCGAGGTCGACCTGCTCGCCCCGGCGGACGCGGGCGTACGACCGGACACCCTTGACCTTGATGGCGCTGACCGCACTCGGTACCTGCGCGATCTCGCCCTGGAACCGGGCCAGTGCCCGGGTGATCTCCTCGGGACGCAGGTGGCCGGCGTGATGGGCCGCGGTGACCTCTCCCTCGGCGTCGTCGGTGACCGTCGTCTGGCCGAGCCGGACCGTGCCCCGGTACGCCTTGCCGTGCCCGGCCGCGTAGGGCAGCAGGCGCGTGGCGCGGCCGACGCCGATCACGAGCACCCCGGTCGCCATCGGGTCCAGCGTGCCTGCATGACCCACCCGTCGCGTGCGCGCCAGACGCCGGAGCCGGGCGACAACGTCGTGCGAGGTCATCCCGCCTGGCTTGTCGACGACGACGAACCCGTCCGCCGCGGCGTCGGCCGGGGGCTTCCCGCTGGCGACCCCGTCGCCCGCCACACGCCCTCCTTCACCCGTGCCGATCCCGGCCGTGCCCGTGACCACGCGCATCCGGGCCGGGCCAGCCCTCGCCGAAGCCTCTCAGACGTGGCAGACGCGGCTGTCGAGGGTCCCCCACGCGGCGCGTCGTTCTGGCAGACTGTCGCGGTCGCCTGACGCCTGCTGCCGGGGGCCCCGTACACGGGCAGGGCGTGGGCGCCGCGACCTCCCCGGTGGACCGACTCCGCCGCGGGAGAACCCCAGCAGAGCAAAGGTTGACCATGACTACCCCGGAGAACCAGCACCCCTGGAACCAGCCAGGGGAGTACCCGCCGGCCCAGCCGTCATACCCCACCCAACCCGACCGCTACCCGCCGGCTTCCGGCTCGTACCCGCCGCCGCCCGGTGGCTATCCGCCGCCGGCCTCTGGTGGTGGCTACCCGCCGGGCTCGGGCTCGTACCCGCCGCCGCCGGGTGGCTATCCGCCGCCGGCCTCTGGTGGCTACCCGCCGGGCTCGGGCTCATATCCGCCGCCCCCGGGTGGCTACCCACCGGAAGGTCTGACAACCCCGGGTGGCGGCCCCTACTACCCGACTCCCGAGGTCCCCGCGCCACCGAAGAAGTCCGGCACCGGAAAGATCCTCGGTATCGTCGGCACGATCGTCGTGGTCGTGATCGTGGCCGCGCTGAAGTTCGGCCTTGGCGGCGTCATCGGCAACCTCACGGACACGGGCCCGTCCGGCCCGAAGGACCCGTTCGACGGGACCCAGGCCGCGGCCTTCCCCGAGGGCGAGGCAGGGCTGGTGATGCCGACCGCCGCGGCGGTACCGGGCTTCACGGTCGACGAGGTCTCCTCAGCGCTGGACACCGTGCATTCGGCGCTCGTCGCGGGTCGCCTCGACGAGAAGATGCTCTACGACCACTCCCGGACCGCGCTCGAGCCGCTGTTCGCCGCCGGTGTGCTCGACGACGTCTATGACCAGCAGCTGATCACCCTGGTCGCCACCCAGATCGCGCCCGGATACCACCTCACCGACAACTCGGTGAGGGTCAAGGGCGAGACGACCTTCGAGGGCGGCGACATCGACGGTGCTCGCGCCCTGGTCGTGCACACGAACTACGTGTGGGTCTACGCGTTCACCGGGGCGCTCGAGTCGCCCGGCGACCACCTCGTCACGATCCACTCGAAGGTCGACTGGGACTTCCCGGCCAAGGCCGACGTCGACGCCAAGTACCTCGGCATGTACATCGGCCAGGACAGTGAGTACACCGCCACGGGCATCGATTGCGATCTCATCGACCAGGACCTGATCGCCCTGGGCAAGCCGGTGCTGACCGACTCTGACGTCGGCAACCCGGACGACGTCTTCGACCCGAACGGGTCGCTGGACGTCCCGGACGCGCTGGCCTGCTGATCCGGACGCCCCGGTCGCGTCGCTCCCGGTACCGCGGGCGCTGTCCTCAAGGGACGGCGCCCGCGGTCTTTGGCAGCGGCTACCAGCGCCGGTCGAGCGACTGCTGGAGCGCGGTCCGGGCGTCGGCCGGCGCGGGCATGGGAGCCTGCGCCGGCCGCGGGCGCGGCTTTCGGATGTCTTTCATGATGACCTTCGATTGGTTCGTCGTCGCGCACCGACTGGCGCCGCGACAGCTGCGATTCCACGGCCGGATCTCGCGTCCTGGGTTGTGCGACGCGACAGGATTGGCCGGCCGGTGGGCGCGAACCTTGTGGGCATCGTCGCCTCGGGTGAGCCTTCGGCCCAACTATCGTCAAGACCCCGGCCAAACTAACGTTAAGGACGACGACGGGCACTGTCTTCCCAGATGCTGGGCACGCTCCGGATCTCCCCGGTATGAGGGACAGCGGAGCCGCGCAGAGCGGCCATGATAGGCTTCCGCAAATGCCGGACCAGCCGGCTGGTCCCGCGTGCCTGCTCGACGCCGCGGGTGCGGGACTGCACCAGACACCCGTCAAGAGGGAGATCATGGCGCTCGACCAGGCCACGAAGGCCGAGATCATCGGTGAGTACGGCACGAAGCCGGGAGATACCGGTTCGCCGGAGGTCCAGATCGCGATGCTGACCCGTCGCATCAACCAGCTCACCGAGCACCTGAAGTTGCACAAGCATGACCACCATGGCCGCCGGGGTCTGCTGATCCTGGTTGGTCAACGCCGCCGGTTGCTCCGCTATCTCGGCAAGGTGGATGTCGAACGCGAGCGCAGCGTCCAGGACCGGCTCGGCCTGCGCCGCCGCCGCTAGTCGCAGACGTCGCGTGTGGCGTCGCGTGTCCCCCGGAGGCGGGCGGCGCCGCACCCGCAGAATGAAGGGGACAACCCACAGCAGGGCCCGCCGGGCCCGACCCGAACGAAGTACGCCGACATGGGAGATGTCGGCACCAAGGCCGGCCGATCTGTCGGTCCTCGGTAGTGGCTCCCGGGACCTTGTGCCCCGAGGGCTTCGATCGAAGACCGACGCGGACCTCCCCGGCGTACTTCCGGACTAGCAGCCGCCTGCCTCGGCAGCGGCTGACACAGCAGAGGAGTACGCATGACACAACAGACGACCCTGGGTGAACAGCACAGCACCGCGGTCATCGACAACGGGTCCCTCGGTACCCGACAGATCATCTTCAGCACCGGGCGGTTGGCCCGGCAGGCCGCCGGCTCGGCGCTCGCCCAGCTCGGCGAGACCGTGGTGCTCTCCGCGACCACAGCGAGCAAGAGCCCACGCGAACAGTTCGACTTCTTCCCGTTGACGGTCGACGTCGAGGAGCGCATGTACGCGGCCGGGCGCATCCCGGGGTCGTTCTTCCGCCGCGAAGGGCGGCCGAGTGAGGACGCCATCCTGACCTGCCGGCTCATCGACCGACCGTTGCGACCGTCGTTCGTCAAGGGCCTGCGCAACGAGGTTCAGGTCGTGGAGACGGTGCTCGCGCTCGATCCCCAGCACCCCTACGACGTGGTCGCGATCAACGCCGCCTCGCTGTCGACCAAGCTCGCGGGCCTGCCCTTCTCCGGCCCGGTCGGGGGCACCCGCATGGCCCACATCGACGGCGTGTGGGTGGCGTTCCCGACCCATGCGGAGCTCGAGCGCGCCACCTTCGACATGGTGGTCGCTGGCCGGGTGCTGCCCGACGGCGATGTCGCGATCATGATGGTCGAGGCCGAGGCGACAGCCCACACGCTCAAGCTCGTCGAGCACGGTGCGCCCAAGCCGACCGAGGAGGTCGTGGCGGGTGGTCTCGAGGCGGCGAAGGCCGCGATACGCGAGCTGTGCCGGGCGCAGGACGCGCTCGCCGCGCTCGCCGCCAAGCCGGCCGTGGAGTTCCCGGTCTTCCTCGACTACGAGGCCGACGTCTACGCCGCGGTCTCCTCGGCGGTCGCCGACGACGTGGCTCAGGCGTTGCGCATCGCGGGCAAGCAGGAGCGTGAAGAGGAGCTCGACCGGGTCCGCGACAAGGCGCACGAGCTGCTCTCCGGGCAGTTCCCCGGGCGCGAGAAGGAGATCGGCGCGGCCGTACGCTCGGTCACCAAGAAGGAGGTGCGCAGCCGGGTCCTGCGCGACCAGGTGCGCATCGACGGGCGGGGTCCGCGCGACATCCGGCCGCTGACCGCGGAGGTCGGCGTGCTGCCGCGCGTGCACGGCTCGGCGCTGTTCGAACGCGGCGAGACGCAGATCCTGGGCGTCACCACCCTCAACATGCTGCGCATGGAGCAGTCGCTGGACACCCTCTCGCCGGAGAAGTCCAAGCGCTATATGCACAACTATAATTTCCCGCCGTTCTCCACGGGCGAGACCGGTCGCGTGGGTGCACCGAAGCGGCGTGAGATCGGCCATGGCGCGCTCGCGGAACGGGCACTGATCCCCGTGCTACCCTCGCGCGAGGAGTTCCCCTACGCGATCCGTCAGGTATCCGAGGCGTTGGGCTCCAACGGCTCCACCTCGATGGGCTCGGTCTGCGCCTCCACGATGTCGCTGCTCTCGGCGGGGGTACCACTCAAGGCGCCGGTGGCTGGCATCGCGATGGGACTGATCTCCGACGAGGTCGACGGAAAGACCAGCTACATCTCGATCACGGACATCCTCGGCGCAGAGGACGCCTACGGCGACATGGACTTCAAGGTCGCCGGGACCCGCGACTTCGTGACCGCGCTGCAGCTCGACACGAAGCTCGACGGAATTCCGTCCGACGTGCTGGCCGGCGCGCTCCAGCAGGCGCACGACGCTAGACAGACAATCCTCGATGTGATGGCCGAGGCGATCGCGGCACCGGCGTCGATGTCCGACTATGCGCCCAGGGTCACCTCGGTGAAGATCCCGGTGGACAAGATCGGCATGGTGATCGGCCCTAAGGGCCAGACCATCAACGCGATCCAGGACGAGACCGGGGCCGAGATCTCGATCGAGGACGATGGCACCATCTATGTCGGCGCGTCCGATGGGCTCTCCGCTCAGGCCGCGATCGACCGCATCAACGCGATCGCGAACCCGACGCTGCCCAAGGTCGGCGACCGGTTCCTCGGCACGGTGGTGAAGACCGCCGCGTTCGGCGCCTTCGTCTCGCTGTTGCCGGGCCGCGACGGCCTGCTGCACATCTCCAAGGTGGGCGACGGCAAGCGGGTCGAGCGGGTTGAGGATTACCTCAACGTCGGCGACAAGGTCGAGGTCGAGATCGCTGAGATCGATGGCCGGGGCAAGATCTACCTGGACAAGGTTCGGCCAGAGGGTGCACCCGCGGGCGAGGGCGAGCGCCCGGCCGGTCGCGACCGTGGCGACCGCGGTCCGCGGGACCGTGGCGACCGCTCCGGTGACCGGGAGCGCGGAGATCGCGGTCCGGGTCGTGGCGACCGTGGCTCGGGTGAGGGCGGCGGCGACGGCGGTCCCGAGCAGCGCCGCCGGCGCGTCCGCGACCGCTGACCGCGTCCCGTACCCAGTCCTGCCCATGGCGCCCCGGATGATCCCCCGGGTCCGTACCGCGACGATCGCCGAGGACCCGTTGGGCGGCACGGTTCGTCGCACCGTGCTACCCAACGGGCTGCGCATCCTCACCGAGGCCGTACCGGCGATGCGCAGCGTGAGCTTCGGCATCTGGGTGGCGGTCGGGTCGCGCGACGAGAGCCGGCAACTGTCGGGCGTGTCGCACTTCCTGGAGCACCTGCTCTTCAAGGGCACGCGTCGTCGGGGCGCCCTGGAGATCTCCGCCGCGATCGAGGCCGTGGGCGGCGAGACGAACGCGTTCACGACCAAGGAGTACACCTGCTACTACGCGCGGGTCCTCGACACCGACCTGCCGCTCGCGATCGATATCATGTGTGACCTCGTGGTCGACTCCGTCCTCACACCGTCCGATGTGGAGACCGAGCGCGGCGTCATTCTCGAAGAGATCGCCATGCACGACGACGAGCCCGGCGAGGAGGTCCACGACCTGTTCGCGGAGTCGGTCTTCGGCGAGAACCCGTTGGGCCGCCTCATCTCCGGTACCGCGGAGACGATCTCGGCGATGAGCCGGCGGCAGATCCTCACCTTCTACCAGCGCCGCTACACGCCGCCCGCCATGGTCGTGGCGGCCGCCGGCAACCTCGAGCACGGGATGGTCGTCCGGCTGGTACGGGAGGCATTCGGCGGCCGCTTCTCCGGCACGTCGGGCAGCACCGTGTCCCCGCTGCCCCGTCGCGGATGGAACGGTCACGCCAGCGCCGCCGGCCGGGGCTCGCCGCGGGTGCGCCGTGGCCGCCTGACGGTTCGGGACAAGGAGACCGAGCAGGCGCACCTCGTGCTCGGCGGGCCCTCCTACGCCCGCAACGACGCGCGTCGGTTCGCCCTCGGGGTCCTGAACAACGCCGTCGGTGGCGGCATGTCCTCACGCCTGTTCCAGGAGATCCGCGAGCGCCGGGGGCTCGCCTACTCGGTCTACTCCTACACCAACCAGTACGCCGACTCGGGCACGTTCGGCGTCTACGCAGGCTGCACGCCCGGCAAGGCCGACGAGGTGCTGGCGCTGACCCGCGAGGAGCTGGCGCGGGTGGCCGAGCGCGGGGTCACCGACGAGGAGATCAGTCGCGGTAAGGGCATGCTCCAGGGGTCGCTCGTGCTCGGGTTGGAGGACACCGGCTCGCGCATGTCCCGACTCGGCAAGGGGGAGCTGCTCTACGACGAGCTGCTCACCGTCGACCAGGTGCTCGCCGCAGTCGACGCGGTCACCCCGGACGAGGTCCGCGCGGTCGCGCGCGAGATCTACGGCGGCCAGCCCTCGCTCGCCGTGATCGGACCCTTCGCGGACCACGACTTCTCCGGCTTCGTCCGCGCCGTGGGGGCTGGCGGAGCATTCGCATGACAGTCGATGCCGTATTTTGGTCGGGTGAACACGCAGTCTGACGAGCCCCTGCGGGTCGGTGTGATTGGCGCGCGGGGTCGCATGGGCACTGAGGTATGTAAGGCGGTCGACGCCGCCGAGGATCTCGAACTCGTGGCGATGGTCGACCAGGGCGACTGGCTGTTCAATGTGTCGGACGCCGGTGCCGACGTGGTCGTCGACTTCACCAGTCCGGACGTCGTGATGGACCACATCCACTGGGCCATCGACCAGGGCATCAACGTCGTGATCGGCACGAGTGGCTTCACGGAGGCCCGGTACGACCGGATCCGTTCGTGGCTGGCCCATCACCCGTCCCTCGGGGTGATCGTGGTGCCGAACTTCGCCATCGGCGCGGTGCTCATGATGGAGTTCGCGGCGCGCGCCGCCCGGCACTTCTCGTCCGTGGAGATCATCGAGCTGCACCACCCGAACAAGGTGGACGCGCCCAGCGGCACCGCGCAGCGTACGGCCGAGGTGATCGCGGCGGCCCGGGCCGAGGCGGGTCTCGGCGCGGTCCCGGACGCGACCAAGGAGGAGATGGCCGGCGCGCGCGGCACCGCAGTCGAGGGCATTCACATCCACTCCGTACGCTCGGCGGGCCTCGTCGCCCACCAGGAGGTCCTCTTCGGCACGGCGGGGGAGACGCTGACCATCCGCCACGACTCGTTCGACCGGGCGTCGTTCATGCCCGGCGTGCTGATGGCGATCCGGGCGGTCACGCAGCGCCCGGGCCTGACCATCGGCCTCGGTCCGCTGCTGGAGGACTGAGCCCTCCAGAACCTCGGCCGTCGGGCGGCACAGCAGATCCGTCACCGCGCGCGTGTGTAGGGGGACACTGAACGGCCCGGACCGAGGATCTCCGATGAACTTCGACGAGTTCGTCACGCAGCGTCTGCCCGCGCTGGTGCGATACGCCGCCGTGCTCACCGGCGATCGGGAATTGGCCACTGATGCCTGACCCGACCGCCGACTGCCCGGGTGCGGCGCGCCCGGGCGGGCGCGGCTGCGACGGATGTCACAGCGCGGCGTGCAGCCGCACCTGGTCGACGAGTTCGCCGTCCATCTCGAGAGCCCGGGCGGCGCCATCGAGCTGCCACCCGGCCGAGCCGAGGAACCGCTGATATCCGGTGTCGGCCGCAAACGCCCAGGCCAGGGCCGTGGTGAAGCCGTCGCCCCGCCAGTGGTCGACGCACGAGGCCAGCAGCCGGCTGCCGTGACCTCGACGCGACCATCGCGGTTCTACCAACAGATCTGTGACCGAGGCGATATCTGGCCGAATCAAATCGGACGGATTCTCGTCTGGAGCCAGTGCTGTCTCATCGATTTCACCAGACGCGGCAAACCCAACCAGGTACGCTAGCTCCGCCTGTTCCACCGCGACAAGCACCCGGTGTCGCGGTGACGGTGGGGCCTCGATGGAGGTCCGCCAGCGATGCGCCAACCACGCTTGGTCCACGCCCTCGAGAACCGAGCGCGGGAGCAGTCTGTGGTAGGCGTGCCGCCAGGTGGCCAACTGGATACGCCCGATCTCCGCCGCGTCGTCCGGGCGCGCGGGGCGGACGAAGGCCAGCGCCATGCTCGCAGAGCGTACGGGGTCGCGACGGGCCCCGGTCGAGGGATCGGAGGACTGGGTCGTGCCTGAGCCTGCCCCTCGGGACATCCGGGCGTGGTCCGGGGCCGGTCTCATCGGCTGGCTCAGCGCGCTGCGGTCCGCGGCAGGCACCGGTCCCCGACGGACCTCACACCGGGTCCTCGAGCTCACCGCGTTCGTGCTCGTCGCGGCGGGCATCAGCTTCGCCCTCGCCGCGTGGCGCAACTTCTTCGACCTGCGCGTCTACTGGGGCGCGATCCACTACTGGGTCGGCGGCGGGTCGATCTACGACTTCGTCTCACCGGACAGCACCTACGGCTTCACCTATACCCCCTTCGCGGCCCTGGTCATGTTGCCGCTGGCCCTGGTCAACTGGCCGCTCACGGTGATCGCGAGCTGCCTGGCGATCGGGGTCGTCACGGTGATGGTCGTCTACTGGTTCGTCGACCCGATCGCCCGCGGGTACGGCTGGACGCCCTGGTACGCGGTGGGCGTGGTCTGTGCCTGCGCGATCGTCTTCGATCCGCTCCGCGAGACCTTCCTCTTCGGCCAGGTCAACATGTACCTGGTCGCCATGGTCGGCTTCGACCTGCTGTTCCTGATCCGGCGCGACAGCCGCTTCGCCGGCGTGGGCATCGGGCTCGCCACCGCATTCAAGCTCACGCCGGGCGTCTTCGTGCTCTACCTGCTGGTGACGAAGCGGTGGCGCGCCGCGCTGACCGCGAGCTCGGCCGCAGTCGGTGTGAGTCTGGTCGGCGCCGCGCTGGCCCCGGACGCCTCCCGGGTCTTCTGGACCGACGCGTTGTGGAACACCGATCGGGTGGGCGAGCTCGACTACATCTCCAACCAGTCGCTCAACGGCGCGGTGGCGAGGTTGAGCCCGCACAACCCGAGCATCGTGCTGTGGGCGGTCGCGGTCGTGGCGGTGCTCGTGGTCTGGGCCCTGCGGGTGCGACGTATCGCCGCCTCCGGGGACGACCGGGCGGGCTTCGCGCTGACCGGCATCGTCACGTGCCTGGTCAGCCCGATCACCTGGGTGCACCACATGGTCTGGGTCATGCCGGCACTGCTGCTGCTCCTCGACCGGGTGCTCGACCGATCGGCGTCCGCCGCCGCGCCCCGGCGTAGGGCCTGGCTCTGGTCGCTGCTGCTGGTCTGCTTCGTGGTGTTCAGCAGTCGTGTCGTCTGGGCCTTCGACGACGCCTGGACCAACCCACTGGTGTGGTTCGCCAGCAACGCCTACGTATGGGTCAGCCTCGCCCTGCTCTTCGGCGTGCCGGTGGCGACCGTCCCGGTTTCGGTCGCGGCGGGCCCGCAACCCGTACGGCCGGCCACACCCGGTGCCGCACAGCCCGTGCCCGCCGTCGCCGGCCATGCGCCCGACCTCGATCACGCGATGGTGAGCCTGCTGCGCGACGAGCGGGTCAGCATCGGCTCCGAGAGCCGCTCCGGGCCGGCGGACTAGGCCGGGACTAGGCCGCGCCGCCGGGGCGGGCCGCCCCGGGGATGTCAGACCGTCCGGCTAGCCTGCGCGACGATGGACCAGTTGTCGACGGCACAGGCGAGACGGATCGCACTGGCGGCGCAGGGCTTTCTGGACCCTCGGCCCGAGGGTGCGACGACCCGCCGTCACCTGCGACGGGTGCTCGACCGCACCGGGCTCCTGCAGATCGACTCGGTCAACGTGTTGGCACGAGCTCACTACCTGCCCGTGCTCAGTCGCCTCGGCCCCTACTCCACCGATCTGCTCGACACCGCCTCCTATGCCCGACCTCGGCTGCTGTTCGAGTACTGGAGCCACGTCGCGGCCCTCACGCCGGTCGAGATGCATCCCCTGCTGCGCTGGCGCATGGCAGAGGCGGAGCGCAACGTGTGGACCGGGATCCGACGCATCGTCCGGGAGTCTCCCGACCTCGTCGCCTGGGTCCGCGACGAGGTGGCGGCGCGCGGGCCCGTGACGTCCGCCGAGATCGAGGGCGACCTGCCACGGCCGGCGAAGGTCGACTGGGGCTGGAACTGGAGCGACGTCAAGACGGCGCTGGAATGGCTGTTCCGCACCGGCGAGGTGGCGGTCGCCGGCCGGACCAACGCATTTGCCCGGGTCTACGACAGGCCCGAGCGAGTCCTCCCGCGGGCGGTGCTGGACGCACCGACGCCAGGCGAGGCCGAGGCGTTCCGGGAGCTGGTGCGGATCTCGGCGCGAGCTCTGGGCGTCGCGGCCGAGCCCGAACTGCGCGACTACTTCAGGCTGACCGGCCCGCGGTTCACGCAGGCGCTGCGCGAGCTGGTGGAGGAGGGAGCGCTGGTGCCCGTGACGGTGCCGGGCTGGCGCCGGGCGTACCTGTACGTCGGAGCCCGGCTGCCCAGGCGCGTCGACGTCGCCGCGCTGGTCAGCCCGTTCGATCCGCTGGTGTGGGAGCGGGGCCGCACGCAGCGGCTGTTCGACTTCCACTACCGGATCGGGATCTACACGGTTCCGCACGAGCGGCAACACGGGTACTACGCGCTGCCGTTCCTGCTCGGTGACACGCTGGTGGCCCGGGTGGATCTCAAGGCAGACCGACGGGCCGGCGTGCTCCTCGTGCCCGGCGCCTGGGCCGAGCCGGGGCAGGACGTCCCGGAGATCGCGGAGCGCCTCCGGCCGGTGCTGGCGGAGGTGGCGGCCTGGCTCGGCCTGTCCGCGGTCGCGCCGCAGCGCAGGGGCGACCTCGGCACGGTGCTCGCGAGCGCACAGGCCGGGCGCCGAGGCGTTACGGTGGTCGGGTGACCTTCGCAACTGACGTGCCCGGTGACTCCGCGTTCATCGCCGAGGCCGGCCGCGCTGGCGAGCCCCGCTACGGCTACCCGGCACCCGCGTATGTCCCGGGTGGCCGGCCGGCTGGCTGGTTGTCCCGGCTCAGCGCACGGGCACCCCGGTGGTCGGGCCCGGTCGCGATCGCCGCGTGCTTCGCGTCCGCCGCCGCGTACGTCTGGATCACCAACCCCACCGACTCCGGTGCGTCGGATCCGCCGGGGTGCCTCGTGAAGCTGACCACGGGCCTGGACTGCCCAGGATGCGGTGGCACGAGGGCGTTCTACTACCTGCTCCATGGCAACCTGCCCCAGGCGGTGCGTAACCACGCCATGGCCGTGTTCGCGGCCCCGTTCCTGGTGTGGGCCTACATCGCCTGGAGCGTCAAGAAGATGACCGGCAAGCAACTGCCGATGCCGAAGCTGAGCGGTCGGAGCCTCGGCGCGTTCGTCGGCGCGTGGGCCGTGTTCATGGTGGTGCGCAACATTCCCGTCGCGCCATTTACGTCTCTCTACGTCTGACCCTCGGCGCCCCGAGCGCCCCGCACCTCCTAGGTTGTTCGCATGGCTGTTGACGCGCGCCGGCCGTTCGGTCGGCTCATCACCGCGATGGTCACCCCGTTTCACGCCGACGGTTCGTTGGATGCCGAGGGTGCGGCACGCCTGGCCACCTATCTGGTGGACGAGCAGAGCAACGACGCGCTCGTGATCAGCGGTACCACCGGCGAGTCGCCGACCACCACCGACGTCGAGAAGGAGACCCTGCTCCGCGCGGTCGTCGAGGCGGTCGGCGACCGGGCCCACGTGATCGCCGGGGTCGGGACCTACGACACCCATCACAGCGTCGAGCTCGCCCGCACGGCGGAGAAGGCGGGTGCACACGCGCTGCTCGCGGTGACGCCCTACTACAGCAAGCCTCCGCAGGCGGGTCTGATCCGGCACTTCACCACGATCGCCGACGCGACCGGACTGCCGGTGATGCTCTACGACATCCCCGGCCGCACGGCGACCCCGATCGCGACCGAGACCCTGCTGCGGCTCGGCGAGCACGAGCGGATCGTGGCGGTCAAGGACGCCAAGGGCGACATCGCCGAGACGTCGCGGCTGACCCGGGACAGTGGCCTGGTCTTCTACTCCGGCGACGACAAGAACACCCTGCCGTACCTGTCGGTCGGGGCAGTCGGGGTCGTGGGCGTGCCGACCCACCTGTTCGGCCGGCAGACCAAGGAGATGATCCTGGCCTTCGAGTCGGGCGACCACGCCGACGCGCTGCGCCGGCACCAGGACCTCCTGCCGGTCTTCCTCGGCTTCTTCCGCACCCAGGGAGTGATCCTCACGAAGGCCGCGCTGCGGGAGCAGGGCCTGCCCAGCGGACCCGTCCGGTCCCCGCTCGTTGACGCCAGCGAGGCCGAGCGGGACCAGCTGCGTGCCGACTGCGCTCTCGCCGGTCTGCAGCTCGGAGCCGCCCGGTGAGCCAGGCCGGAGCGCCGCCGCCAGGAGCATCGCAGCGGAGCTCACGCAGCGAGGACAGGGTGCCCTCCAGCGGACGGGGAGGCTCGGAGTCCGACGAGGTCCCACCGCTGCCACCCGGAGGGCTGCGGGTGATCCCGCTCGGCGGGTTGGGCGCGATCGGCCGGAACATGACGCTCTTCGAGTACGACGGCAAGCTGCTGATCGTCGACTGTGGAGTGTTGTTCCCCGATGTGGAGCAGCCCGGGGTCGACCTGATCCTGCCCGACTTCTCCCACCTCCTGGATCGTCTCAACGACATCCAGGCGATCGTGCTTACGCACGGGCACGAGGATCACATCGGTGCCGTGCCCTATCTGCTCGAGCACAAACGCGACATCCCACTCGTGGGTTCGCAGTTCACGCTCGCCCTGGTCGAGGCGAAGCTTGCGGAGCGGCGCATCGAGCCCTACTCGCTGACCGTGACCGAGGGCCAGACCGAGCGCCTGGGACCGTTCGAGTGCGAGTTCTTCGCGGTGAACCACTCGATCCCGGACGCGCTGGCCGTAGCGGTGCGCACGCCGGCCGGAGTGGTGCTGCACACCGGTGACTTCAAGATGGACCAACTCCCGCTGGACGGCCGGCTCACGGATCTGGCCGGCTTCGCGCGGCTGGGTCGGGCCGGCGTCGATCTGCTGCTCTCAGACTCCACGAACGCCGAGATCCCCGGGTTCGTGGCACCAGAGCGGGAGATCGGTCCGGTGCTCACGTCGATCTTCGCCAAGGCGACTGGACGCGTCATCGTCGCCTCGTTCGCCTCGCATGTACACCGGGTCCAGCAGGTGCTCGACGCGGCGCACGGCCATCACCGCAAGGTAGCGTTCATCGGGCGATCGATGGTACGGAACATGGGCATTGCCCGAGATCTGGGGTTGCTGCGGATCCCTGCCGGTCTGGTCGTGGGCCTGGATGAGGCGACCGCGCTGCCGCCCCAGCAGATCGTCTTCATGTCGACCGGCTCCCAGGGCGAGCCGATGAGCGCGCTGGGTCGCATGTCCGTCGGCGACCATCGACACGTCAACATCAGTGCGGGCGACACCGTGGTGCTGGCGAGCTCGCTGGTGCCCGGCAACGAGACCTCGGTCTACCGGGTCATCAACCAGCTCTCCCGCGCGGGTGCGTTCGTGGTGCACAAGGATGTGGCGAAGGTGCACGTCTCCGGTCACTCGCCCGCCGGTGAGCTGCTCTTCCTGCTCAACGTCGTCAAGCCGCGCAACTTCATGCCGGTGCACGGCGAGTGGCGGCATCTGCGGGCGCACGCTCACCTCGCCGCCCTGACCGGCGTCCCGGAGAACAACATCGTGATCGCCGAGGACGGCATCGTCGTCGACCTGGTGGCCGGCCAGGCCAGCGTGGCCGGCGCGGTTCCGTGCGGCTACGTCTACGTGGACGGCCTCACCGTCGGCGAGGTCACCGAATCCCAGCTGAAGGACCGCCGCATCCTGGGCGACGAGGGCTTCATCTCGGTGGTGATCGTGGTCGACGCCAGCTCGGGCAAGATGGTGGCCGGCCCCGAGATCCAGGCTCGCGGCTCAGGCATCGACGACGCC
>DATBGZ010000052.1:0-43586 GCA_036557785.1 Micromonosporaceae bacterium | reverse complement strand
GCGGCCCCCAACGCCGGCACCGTGTCGATCGCGACCAGCGCGGCGCCGAGCATGTGCCCGGCCCGGTACCCCGTCCAGGTCGCCGCGAAGGCCAACTCATCATCGGCGTGCTCGACCACCTGACCCGCCCGCACCACCGTGCCCCCGTCATAGGAGGGGGTATGCACCAACTCGCGCACCGCGGCCAACAACCCCGCCTCCAGATGCGCGATCTGGCGCAGATAACCGGCGATGACATCGGCGAGCTGGCCGCCACAGAGGCGACGCACCTCCACCCCCGCCAACACCGCACCCAGCCGCGCCCCCGGCCCCAACGACGCCAGATCCGCCGGCACCGGCATCGGCGCATCCCCCAACACCAACCCCGACGAAGCCAGATACGCCGCCGCGAACGCCACCGCCTCCGGCGCCAACCCCTCGGCCACGTCGACGCTGTCCATCGCCATGGCGACATTGTCGATGGCCATGGCGGCGCTCTCGGCCCGGTCCGCCTTGCGGGCGCCGTCGGCGCTGTGGGCCCAGTCGGCGCTCTCGGCCCGGTCGACGTTCTCGGCCTGGTCGACGTTGTCGAGGGCCATGGCGGCGCTCTCGGCCCGGTCTACCTTGTCGGCCGCGTCAACCTCCCCGACCTTCTCGGCCACGTCGACCCCGTCGGAGCCCACCATCGACACCTCCCCGTTCACACCCACAGCCTGGCACACCCGTACGACACAAACCGCGACCGACACGCCAGGAACTTCCCCGAACCGACACGGCAGTCCCGTGCGCGGGCCAAGCTGTCCATAGTGGAGCGCCGAGGGGGCAGCCCCGCATCGCGAAGTGCTGAAACTTGTCTGTTTCGCACGATCAAGTTGCCGGTGTATGCTGCCGGTGTTCCGCGACGTCGCGAAGGTTGACTGGCCGCTTCGCCGATGAGGACGGAACTCGAGATCTCCCGCCGCCTGTGCCCGAGCGCAGGCAGACGCGGTGACATTCCAGACGCGCCGGCAGTTGGCCACGAAGGTGGCCGCCGAAACCGCCGGTGCACCACCCGGTCGGTCGATCCAGGAGAACGCACACTCTGATGACCTGGGGAGGGAGTGGCGTGCCCTGACCCCTCGGGGCACCCATGTTGCCATGACCGTAACCGAAAACCGATCAGCGAACCGCCCGCCGGTCCACAGTAGACCGACAGCGAGGGCGGGCGCCGATTCGGCGTGGCGGTTGAACGTGCTGGGACCGGTTGAGCTGTGCTACCACGAGACGCCGGTCGAGGTGACGGGTCCGACCCGCACGCTCCTGGCGCTGCTCGCGCGCACCCCGTGCGAGGAGGTGAGCACCGCATCGATCATCGCCGGCATGTGGGGCGACACGCCGCCGGAGGACAGCGAGGTGCAGGTCGCCTCCTGTGTGTCCCGGCTGCGCAAAGCGCTCACCGCTGTCGCGCCCAATGTGGACCCCACCAGCGTGGTCGTCACGTTGCCCACCGGCTACATCCTCGCGATCCAACCGTCCAATGCGGACATCCTCGCGTTCGAGCGCCTCCTCGCCGACGCCAAGCGGGCCATCGCCGTCGGGCAACCCGCGCTCGCGCTGCGTCAGGTCGACGCGGCGCTGGCGCTCTGGCGCGGCAACGCGTACGAGGACTTCGGCGAGCTCGCCTTCGCGAAGGACGAGGCGCAGCGGCTCGAGGACCTGCGCCTGTCCGCCGTTGAGTCCAGAGTGGACGCCCTGCTCGCGCTACACGCGCCCGGTGGCCCGCCAGACCTGCTCGCCCACCTGCAGGACCGGGTCGCCCAGCACTGGCAACGGCAGCGGTTGTGGGGACAGCTCATGACGGTGCTCGTCCGGCTGGGCCGGCGCACCGAGGCGCTGGCCGTCCATCGCCGGGCCCAGGAGCAGCTCGCGCAACGGCTGCACGTGCAGCCCGGTGCGGAGCTGCGAGCGATCGAGGAGGCGGTCATCGACCGCGATCCACGGCTGCTCGGCGTGCCGCTGCGTGCCGGCACGGTACCGCAGGCACTCGCCGTGACCGTGCCGCCGTGCCATGGGCGCGAGCAGGAGGTGGCGTGGCTGTGCGCCGCGATGGACCTCGCCGCCACCCGACGGGCGCAGGCGAGGCTGATCGTCGGCTCGCCCGGGATGGGCAAGTCGCGCCTGATCGCCGAGGTGGCGCAGCGCGCAGCGGAGCGGGGGGCCGCGATCCGTTACTGGCGAGCCGATGCGCGGGGGATCGAGACGCATGTCGTCGAGCACGACCGGCTCAGCGTCGTCATCGTGGAGGACCTCGACCAGGCCCAGCACGAGGACGTGAACCGGGTCGTCACCTTCATCCGCTCAGCCATGACACGGCCCGTGGTCACCTTCATCACCTGCCGCGACCCGGTCCGGGTCGGTGACCTCGCGACCGTGCCGAAGCTGGTGCTCTCCCCATTGGACGGTCCCGCGATCGCGGAGATCGTGCGTGCGTACGCGCCATCGGTGGCGGAGAAGAGCGCGGTCTCGGCGATGTCGAGCGCCGGCGGCGTGCCGGCGAAGGTGCACCGCGCCGCGAGCGAGTGGGCCTTCGCGCGGGCGGGTCGGCGCATCGACCGAGCCGTGGCCGATTCGGCCGAGCCCCGGCGCACGCTGGCCGCGCTGCGCGAGGAGGTCGTCGCCGGAGCACTGGAACTCGCCTACGTACGGGCACGCGCACGCAGCCTGCGTCCGGTCGTCCGGGCGCCGGGCTGCCCATACCCGGGCCTGGCCGGCTACGGGCCGGCGGACGCGGAGCTCTTCCACGGCCGGGAACGTCTCGTCGCCCAGGTGCTGGCGCGGCTCGCCGAGGCGCCACTGCTGGCCCTCGTGGGCGACCCGGGGTCCGGCAAGACGTCGCTGTTGCGGGCGGGCGTGCTCCCCGCGGTCGCCGCGGGTGTGCTGCCCGATTCCGGCCGCTGGCGCCAGATCGTGGTGACTCCGTCGTCGCTGGGCGGGCAGCCCTGGCGCGCGGGGGGCGCGGTGTCGCTCGCCGACCTGCTGACGCCCCCGCCGACGCCGGCGCAGCCCGCGCCTGAGCTCACCCGCTCCAACCCGCTCACCACGCCCACCGCGCTGCTGCCCATCGCCGTGCCCGCGCGGGGCACCACAACCGACCATGCGAGCGTCGAGGCCGACAGCGATGGGGACCAGGTCGAGAACGTCCCGGACTTCGCTCGGGCGGCGACGCCGAAGCCGTCCGCACCGCCTGACGAGGAGGAGGGACGAGCGAGCCTGGGACATCGGGACGGGATCCTGCCGACCGGCGCGTTCACCGCGCTCACCCCGACCGCGGGGTTGCCCGCGTTGCGGCTGCCGACGGGACGTACGCCCGCAGTGGACCTGGTCGCGCCCGGCTCCTCGCCGTCGGTACGGCCAGAACCGCCGGCCGCACGGGTGGCGGAGCCGGCAGCGGACGAGCCCGCACCGACGCTGCTCGTGGTCGACCAGCTCGAGGAGGCGTTCGTCCTGCTCGACGACGAGCAACGGGCCGAGTTCTTCGAGACGCTGATCGCGGCCACGAAGACCGGGCGCGTCATGGTGATCCTGCGCTCGGACTTCTACCGGCACTGTGAGCGGTACCCGGCTCTGGCCGAGCTCGTCACGGCGAACCTGCTCGCGGTCACACCGATAACCGAGGACGAGCTGCGCGCGGCGATCGTACGTCCGGCGCAACTGGCCGGCCTCGAGGTCGAGCCCGGCCTGGTGGAGCGTCTTGTCGCCGAGGTGGAGGACGGCAACGGCGGCCTCGCGCACCTGTCGGTGGCGCTGCGCGAACTGTGGCACGGGCGTTCCGGCACGACCCTCACGCTCGCGGCGTACCAGTCCGGGCCGGGGCTCGCCGACGCGGTCGCGGCCCACGCCGAGGCGGTCGTCGCACGGATGCCGACCCCGCAGGCGCGCTCGGCCGCACGGACGCTGCTCGCCGGGATGTGCTCGCTCACCGAGGATCGGCTCGCCGTGCGCGCCCGGGTCAACCTCACCCAGTTGCTCGCTCGCGCGGGTGCCGGTGCGCTGCCGGCACTGGAGGTACTGACCGCGGGCGGCCTGGTGACGGTCAGCCAAGACATCGACACGGTTCAGTTGAGTTACGACGTCCTGCTCACCTCCTGGCCGCGGTTGCGCGACGCGGTCGACGACGTCGCGGCGGAGACCGGCCTGCGCCGGCACCTGCGCCGTGCCGCGACCGCCTGGGCCGCCGGGGGCAGGCCGGGCGCGGCGCTGTACCGGGGCGCTCGTCTGGTAACCGCGCTCGACCTCTCCGAGCGCCATGGCGCACATATGTCCACCGTGGAGAAAGACTTCCTCACGGCCAGCCAGCGTGCCGTTCTCGTGACGGAGGCACGCCGCCGCAAGCGCATGGTGCTGCTGTGGAAGTGGGTCATCGGTACGACCCTGCTCACCCTGCTCGCGACCGCGATCGCGGTCGTCTCGGTCGTCATGCAGGTCCGTACGGTGGCCAGCGCGCAACGCTCCGACGCGACCCGGCTGGGCGTGCAGGCGCTGGCCGAGCCGGAC
The DNA here is from genome assembly GCA_036557785.1 of Micromonosporaceae bacterium. Taxonomy (GTDB): domain Bacteria; phylum Actinomycetota; class Actinomycetes; order Mycobacteriales; family Micromonosporaceae; genus DATBGZ01. Next base: position 39,074 of record DATBGZ010000052.1, on the reverse strand, counting down.
CTGCGCCGGTCCGTGTTGCTCGCGGTCGCGGCCACGCGGCTGGACCCGGACCAGGCCTCCGTGCTGCGCACGCTGCTGCAGCGCACGCCGGACCTCGTGGCGATGGCCGGCACCGGAGTGAGCGCGGCCGCGATCAGCCCGGACGGATCCACCGTGGCGCTCGGCTCGACCAGCGGCCCGATCCTGCTCCTCGACGCCGACACGCTGCGTACGTCGGCCACCTTGGAGTACCCGGGGCACACCCCGGTGAACGGACTTACGTTCACCCGCGACGGGCAGCGCCTCGTGAGCTGGGGCGGACCGGGCGCATCGACGCCGGAGGATCAGCCGGCGAGCATCGTCGTCTGGGATCTGGCGAGCCAGCGACCGACCGGCACCGCGTTCGGCCAGGTCTGGCCCGGCGCCGGCGGTGGCCTGCTCAGCGACCACGCCACGCTGGTGCTCGCCCAGCACGGGCCGGATCCGGCGGGCGCCGCCACGGCCGTCGCCTGGAACATCGTCGCGCGCACGCCGTCGACCGCCTACCCGCTGCCGACGTCCACTGTGGACGCACTCGTCGTCTCGCCGGACGGGGCGCAGGTCGCGCTCGCCACCGGCGGAGACACGGTCGTCCGGGCGATGCTGGACGACACAAGCCGTACGCTTCGCGGTGCCGCGCTACCCCTCGCGTTCAGCCCCGACGGCCGGTCGCTGCTCGCCGCCGCGGGCGCTCAGGTACAGATCTGGGACGTGGGCGGGCCCGGTGCCCCGCGCCAACGGACCCTGGCCACCCACGATCAGACCACCGCGGCGGCTTGGGCACCGGACGGGCAGAGCTTCGCGACGGCCGGCCCGGACGGCAAGGCTCTGCTGTGGAGCACCGCCGACCTCGCGCCGCTGCGCGGTTTCGATGCCGGTCCGGCGCCGATGACGGCGGTGTGGTTCGCGCCGGACGCCCGGACGCTCTACGCCGTCGGCGCCGACGGGGCGCTGCTCGCCTTTGACCTGACCGGCGATCGGGGGATCGGCGCCGAGGCCGCGGGCACCGCCGAGACGGATCCGGCCCTGGTGTCCCTCGCGTGCCGGCTCGCCGGCCGTGGCCTGTCCACGGACGAGTGGCGGACCTACCTGCCCGACCGCCCGTTCGAGCAGATCTGCCCCTGACCGGCGATCAGCGGGCGTCCGCCTCGGTCGGCGGGTATGGGCCGGCTGGTGGGTACGTTCCGGTTGGCGGGTATGGCCCGGCTGGTGGGTATGGCCCGGCTGGCGGGTATGGCCCGCTCGGTGGGGAGACGCCTGGCGGCAACCAGGGCATCGGCGGCTTGCGGAAGTAGTCGTTCGCCGCGGGCAGGGCCAGCAGCCCGATCGCACCCAGCATCGCCAGCACACTCACCACACTGATCGCCGTGTTGACTCCGCCGATCCACGCCGGTATCTGCGACTCGATCTGGTTCTGTGCCTGCTGTGTTGCCGTGTCCTGCTCCTGCTGCAACTGGCTCAGGACGCTGCTGCTGCCGAGCCCGCAACCAGTGCAGATCGCGTACAGCCCCGCGATGACCCAGGTCGTGATGCGAGCGGCCTGGTTGCCCTTGGCCACAAAGCCACCGAGCACGGCGAAGGCGACGGCGACCACGAGCGCGACCACGACGGAGACCGCGATGCCGACGGCGAGCGCGTCGCCGACCACTTGGCTGTTCGCGTCGGTGGCGAGGTTCTCGTACACAAGCCGGCGCAAGATGAGGAACTCCGTGATGCCCACGATGAGCGCGAGCACATGCGCACCGGCGACGACGAACAGCAGGGCGGCGGCGCCCGCGACGACGGCGGGCCGGGGTTTGGGTTCGGGGACGGAGTAGGAGGGGACGGCATAGGACATGCGCGATACCGTACCGGCACCCCGCCCCCGCGGGCGGTCCCGGCGATCCCGTCAGGTGGATGCCCGAATGGCTAAATGCGTGCCAGGGCCGCCCGCAGTGGATCGAGGCCGATGCTGCCCAGGTCGAGCGCGGCACGGTGGAACGCTTTCAGATCGAACGCCGACCCCTCGCGTGCCTGCGCGTCGGCCCGTGCCTGCAGCCAGATGCGCTCGCCGACCTTGTACGCCGGCGCCTGCCCGGGCCAACCGAGGTACCGGTTGAGCTCGAAGCGCAGGTTCTCATCCGGCGTGCTGCAGTGGGCGCGCATGAACTCCCAGCCGAGTTCCGGCGTGAACCGCTCACCCGGGTGGAATGCTCCGGTCCCGTCGGCATCGAGGAGGTTGTTCTCCGGTATCGGCATCTCCAGATGCATGCCGATGTCGACCACCACCCGCGCCGCCCGCATCCGCTGCCCGTCGAGCATGCCCATCCGATCGCCCGGGTCGTCCAGGTAACCCAGCTCATCCATGAGTCGCTCCGCGTAGAGCGCCCAGCCCTCGCCGTGGCCCGAACACCAGGAGAGCAGGCGACGCCACCGGTTGAGCAGCTCGGCCCGGACGGCCGTCTGCCCGACCTGCAGGTGATGGCCGGGCACACCCTCGTGGTAGACGGTGGTGACCTCCTGCCAGGTCGCGAACGAGTCCACACCCTGCGGTACCGCCCACCACATGCGGCCGGGGCGGGTGAAGTCCTCGCTCGGCCCGGTGTAGTAGATCGCCCCGTCCGAGGTGGGGGCGATGCAGCACTCGATGCGCCGCACCTGCTCCGGGATGTCGAAGTGGCTGCCGTGCAGCTCGCTGATCGCCCGGTCGGCGAGGGCCTGCATCCAGTCCCGGAACGCTTCCTTGCCGGCGATCTGGCGGGCCGGGTCCTCATCGAGGGCCTTGATCGCCTCCCGGACCGTCGACCCGGACACGATCTTGTCGGCCACGGTGCGCATCTCCGCCTCGATGCGGGCCAGCTCCGCGAAGCCCCACGCGTAGGTCTCTTCCAAGTCGACGGTGGCGCCGAGGAAGTACCGGGAGGCGAGGGCGTAGTGCTCGCGCCCCGCGGCCTGGTTCTCGCTGCCGAGCGGGGCGAGTTCGTCGCGCAGGAACCGCGCGTAGTCGATGGTCGCGGTGCGCGCGCCCTCAGCACCGCGCTCAAGGTCGGTGGCGAGCGCGCCGGAGACGCCGCTGTCGGCGACGACCCGCCGGACCAGCGCCGGCCAGAAGTCGTCCTGGTCCGGGTTGACCCAGATGTCGCACTGCTTGGCCACCTCGGTGATCTGCCGCTGGGCCGCGACGTGGCCGTGCGCGGCGGCCTCGATCAGCGTGGTGCGCGCCTGGGCCAGCGCTGTGGGCACCGCCGCCAACCGGGCCGCGAGGTTGCGCGCGGCCTCTTCGGTGTTGGTCGGCATGAGGTCGAAGACCGACCGTACGGCGTGCAGTGCACCCGAGATGACGTTCACCTCGCTCGTGACCAGGCCGGCGTCGTACATCTCGAGAGCCAGCGTGAGCCGCTCCTGCATGGCCTCCTGCGCGACCCGCTCGCCCTCGTCGGCGGGGGTCACCTGGTCGAGCTCGGCGAGTGTCCGGCGGTCGAGTTCGGCCAGCGCCGCGTACCCCTCAGGGGATAGCTCGGTGAGCCGGTCGTCGTGGCCGGCGATGCCGACGAAGGTTGCCCCGATCGGGTCGAGGGGCGCCCACTCGTCGACGTAGCTGTTCGCGATCGTGTCAATGTGTCCCACGTCGCAGACACTACCCATACCGACTGACATCGTGCGCGTCAGTCCATGCGAGCAGCGTCTGGGCCGACCAGGTGTTGACCACGCGTTCCGGCGCCACCCCGCAGAGCGCGGCACGATCGCAGCCGTACCCCAGCCAGTCCAACTGGCCCGGCGCGTGCGCGTCGGTGTCGATCGCGAACAGGCACCCGAGTTCGTACGCCTGGCGCAGCAGGCGCTTGGGCGGGTCCAGGCGGTCCGGCCGGCAGTTGATCTCCACCGCCTTGCCGTAGGTTCGGCACGCCTCGAAGACGGCGGCCGCGTCGAAGTCGCTCGGGGCCCGGCCCTTGGCGGCCCGGCCGTCGCGCGCGTGCGCCCGATCGCTGCCGGCGGTGCCCGTCACGAGCTTGCGGCCCGTGCAGTGGCCGAGGATGTCCAGGTGCGGGTTCGCCACGGCGTGCAGCATCCGGGCGGTCATCGCCGCCGCGTCGTCACGAAGTCCACTGTGGACCGATCCGACCACGACGTCGAGCTCGGCGAGCAGCTCGTCGGTCTGGTCGAGCGATCCGTCGGCGAGAATGTCCACCTCGATGCCGGAGAGAAGGCGGAAATCCGTGCCGGTCGCGGTCAGCGCCTCGTTGACCGCGGCCACCACCTCGATCTGCTCCCGCAGGCGCTGCGCGGAGAGCCCCCGCGCGACGGTCAGGCGAGGCGAGTGGTCGGTGAGCACCAGGTAGTGGTGACCGAGCGCCAACGCCGTCGCGACCATCTCCTCGATGGGCGAGCCACCGTCGGACCAGTCCGAGTGGCAGTGGCAGTCGCCGCGCAGCGCGGCCCGGATCGCTGCGGCTGACTCGTCGGTGTCGGTCCCCTCCGTGGCGAGCAGGCGCCGCAGATAGACCGGCTCCTCGCCCCGCAGCGACTCGGCGACACAACGGGCGGTCACCTCGCCCAGGCCCTTCACCTTCGCCAGGCTGCGGTCCGCGGCGTGGGCGGCCAGCTCGCCCTCGCTCAGGCGCGAGACCGCGTCGGCGGCGCCGCGGAAGGCCCGCACCCGAAACGTCGCCTCGCCGGCCCGCTCCAGCAGGAACGCGATGCGTCGCAGGTCGACGACGGGGTCCCGGGGCACCGCCATATCGGGCAGCGTACGCGTGGGCGATCCGAGCCGGTGGCGCGACGGTACGGCCGGGGCGGCACCGGGGTCGCGCGTCGACGCCGTTTGTGGGGTAATTCCCTGTGTTCCAGTCCGGGGGAGGAGCCGCGATGTTGACCACGCTGCGGGCGCTGATCGCGATCGTGATGCTGCTCGGCTTCTACGTCTTCGCCGTCGCGATCATCGGCACCCTGGGCTGGGTGACGTACCTGGCCTTCGCCACCGGACATGGCCTGGCCGCGAGCAAGCTCGGCTACCTCACCGTGGCGGCCGCCTTCGGCATCCTCGCCGCGCTGTGGCGGGTGATCCGGGCCAAGCCGTCGCAGCCCATGGGCCTGCCGGTCTCGGCACAGCAGGCGCCGGAGCTGTGGGGCAATGTCAGCGAGCTCGCCGCCGCGCTGAAGACCCGCCGTCCCGACCAGATCCTGCTCGTGCCCGAGGTGAACGCGGCGGTCACCGAGGACGCACGGCTGCTCGGTCTGATCGGCGGCCCGCGCACCATGCTGATCGGCATCCCCCTGCTGCAGGCGTTCTCCGTGGCGCAACTGCGCTCGGTGCTCGCCCACGAGCTCGGTCACTACTCGGGCAGCCACACCCGGCTCGGGCCGATCGCCTATCGGGGCAGGGTCGCCATCGTCGGCACGGTGCAGAACCTCTCCGGCCTGATGGCGTGGCTGTTCCGGCTCTACGCACGCCTCTACCTGCTCGTGGAGGCGGCCGTGAGCCGGCGCCAGGAACTGGAGGCGGACCGAGCCTCGGTGCGGTTGGCGGGCCGGGCCACGGCACAGTCCGCGCTGCGTGAGCTGCCGGTCATCGACGCGGCCTGGAACTTCTACTTCGGGCGGTACGTGGCACCGGGGTGGGAGGCCGGCTACGCACCCAACGACGTCTTCGGCGGTTTCGGTGAGATGCTGCGCCACCGCGCCGACGAGCTGACCCGGCTGCGCGCACAGGCGCCGCCGAGCGAAGGGTCGCGCTGGGATTCGCACCCGCCGATCGCGGTACGGATCGCGGCGATGGCGGCGATGCCCGACCCGCAGGTGAGCGCCGACACGCGTCCCTCGACCGTGCTGATCCCCTACTTCCCGCAGGCGTGCGCGGCGCTCGCGAGCAGCGCTCTGTCCCTCGGCAACCGCACCGTGGTGCCCTGGGACCAGTTCACCGGACTGGGGGCGACCGCCGCGGCGCAGGACGCCGCCGACCAGATCTACCGGGCCGTGGCCCGGGCTACCGGGGCGGGCCACGCGGATCTGGGCACGGTGCTCGACCTCGCGGCGGCGGGCCGGCTTGCCACCGTCGGTGGTCGGCTGGCACAGGCGCCCGGTGACGGGCTGGAGGTGCTGGTCCGCCTCGCCGCGGTTCGCTCGGGCGCGGCGGCCTGGCGACACGACTGGTCGGGTGCGCCAAAGCTGGTCCGCGTTGACGGGTCGCCCTTCGACACGGCCGGGATCGTGCGCCTGGCCTTGGCGCCGGCGACGGTCGACGTGGCCCGGGCCCGCCTCGCCGAGCTGGGGGTCGACACCGCCAAGGCCGTCCTGGTCCAGACGACCGCGACGGCCAAGGGCGGCGAGGTCGTCGGCGGCATGGCCAACGTCAAGGTCAACGGCTCGCCGCACGACGTGGTGATCCTCGACAACGGACTGATCCTCGTGCCATGCCCGAAGAGCACCGACGGCGGACAGCAGCGCCTGTACGCGATCGCGCACTCCGGGGCGCCCGAGCAGTTCGCCGGGCGGTACCCGTTCGTCGCGTACGAGACCGTCGTCTCGGTCAACGTCACGCGGCAGTCGCCGGTCAGGGTCGAGGTCGGTCTGCACGGCGGGGCGACGCTGTCCCTGCAGGAGACCTGGACCGGTGAGAGCCTGGGCAAGAACGACCGCGACGTGCTCGTGGCCGGCCTGCGCTCGCGGCTGCCCCAGCCGTCGCAGCCGGGTACGGCACACTGAGCCGTGTGCGAACGATCGACTGGGTAGACGGCGCGGTCCGGATCGTCGACCAGACGGCGCTGCCCGACCGGGAGGTCTGGCTGGACCTGTCCACTGTAGAGGATCTGGTCGAGGCGATCCGCCGGCTGGCCGTGCGCGGGGCCCCGGCCCTGGGCGTGGCCGGGGCGCTGGGGGTGGCGTTGGCGGCCCGCCAGCACGCCGGCTCAGATGCTGAGCACCGCGGCGCGGACGGGGCCGGGTTGGCCGAGGCCGTACGGCTGCTGCGCGCCGCGAGGCCGACGGCCGTGAACCTGGCCCGGGGCGTCGACCTGGCCTGCGCCGCGCTGCCGCAGGGTCCCGATGCCGTGCTCGCGGCGGCGCTGGGCCTGCGTGACGCCGAGATCGCCGCGAGCGCGGCGATGGCCCGGCTCGGTGCCGACCTCGTCGGCGAACTGTGCCGACCAGCCCCGCGGGTGCTGACCCACTGCAACACGGGCGCACTGGCGAGTGTCACCGGCGGCACGGCCCTCGCGGTGGTGGCGGAGCTTGCCCGGCGCGGACGGCTCGGCGGCGTGATCGCCTCCGAGACGCGCCCCCTGCTGCAGGGAAGCCGGCTGACGGCCTGGGAACTGGGCCGCCTCGGCATCGCCTACCGGATCGCGGTCGACGGTGCCGGGCCCTATCTCATGGCCCGGGGGGAGGTGGACCTGGTCCTCGTGGGCGCCGACCGCGTCTGCGCGAACGGAGACGTCGTCAACAAGGTCGGCACCTATGCGCACGCCCTCGGTGCCCGCGCCGCCGGCATCCCGTTCGTGGTCGTGGCGCCTGAGTCCACTGTGGATTCCGAAACCGAGGCGGGGTCGGACGTACCCATCGAGGACCGTGACCCAGCCGAGGTGCTCGGGTACGGCGGTGTGCGCATCGCTCCCCGCGAAGCTCACGCGGCGAACCCGGCCTTCGACGTCACGCCACATCGTCTGGTGACCGCCCTCGTGACGGAGACCCGGGTCGTGTCAGGAAGGGCACCCTCCTAACGCCTGGCGGGCAGGAGGGTGCCCTTCCTGACATCAGAACGTCGGATGGAGCGGCGTCACACCGGCCGGGCGGTCGTGACCGTACGGCCGTCAGAGGAGACGGCGATGACCGAGCCGCCCGCCTCGCCCAGCGTCAGCAGGTGGTCCATGGTCGCCGGGATCTGCTCGGGCGCACCCCACGTGCGCGGCCAGCGGCTGCGCGCGTGGTGGGCGGGGGTGGACCAGGTACGGATGGCGGCGATCGGGTCGGCCGACTCCAAACCCGCACGGGCCTCGTCGAGCTGTGCCACGACGGCGTCGAGGGCCTCGAGCACCGGGGCTGCATTGCCGCCACACATCGAGGCGATGAGCTCCGGCGAGCTGGCCGCGACCCGTGTGCCGTCGCGGAACGAGCCGGCCGCGAGAGTGCCGGCCAACGGGTGGCCGATCGCGCTCGCCAGCGCGACCGCGAGCAGGTGTGGCACGTGCGATACGGCGGCGACGACCCGATCATGGTCCTCGGCGGTGGTCGGCACGATCCGCGCTCCGATGCTCGTTACGAGCCGGGCGAGGCTGATCCAATCATCGAGATCAGTCTCCTCGTCGAGGCAGAGCACCCAGGCGCAGCCGGTGAACAGACCCGGGTCGGTCGCGGCGAACCCGGCCGTCTCCTTTCCCGCCATCGGATGCCCGCCGACGTATCCGGCGAGGCGCACGCCGTCACTGCGCAGGCGCCGCGCCACGAGCTCGCGCATCGGCACCTTCACCGAGACGACATCGGTGACGAGCCCGGTGAAGCCCGCGGTGGCGATCTCGTCGAGGACCCGGGCCGCCGCGGTGAGCGGAGTCGCCACCACCACGAGATCGGCGTTGGCGACGGCGTCACCGATCGAACCGGAGATCTGCCAGGTCGCGTCCCTGGGCGCCTGGGCCGCGCCGGTGCGAGCCATGCCGCGGGTCGATGGGTCGAGGTCGTAGCCGATCACCCAGTGACCGGCCGCGGCGAGGGCACGCATGAGCGACCCACCGATGAGCCCCATGCCGATCACCGCGACGTTCACGACGATCACGATAGGGGTCGGTGTTCGTTTCCCGGAACTCGGCGCCGAGCGGCCCGCGGATGGCTACCCTGTGCTTCGTGCAGTCGCGGGTGCCGTCCGGCCTGTTTCCGTCGGGTCCACTCCGGCCGACCTTCCGGGAGCCACACCCCGTGCGGATCTCGTCGGTCGTCCTGGGGGCGGGGATGGCGCTCGCCTGGCAGATCCTGCTGGCCGGGTTCTCCGACTCGTTGCGTGGCCTGTTCTGGCGCTGCGTGGCCGCGGTGCTCGTGGCGTGGGGCGTGGCCGGCCTGCTGTTGCGCTTCGGCGACCGGGGCGCCGCGGCCGGTGTGGCACTCGCGTCCAGCCTCGGTGGCTGCGTGGCCGCGATCCTCGTGACCGTGCGCTGGCTCACCGTGGGCTGGCCGCTGTGGTGAGAACGCGGTAGGGAGTCAGGCGTGTCCCACTTTGCCGCCGCCGTCGTGCGCTCGGAGGGCCAGTGGTCGGCGTCTGAGCTCTCGCTCACCGACGCGGCCGACGTTCAGGATGTCGCGGACCGCCTCCGCGACGCTGATCCGTCGGCCGACGTGGCGCTGCTCTTCGTGGAGTCCGACGACGCCTACCTGACGATCCTGCGCTTGGACGAGGGCGAGGACCTGCGCGTCTTCAGCTCGGACGCGGCGTTCGCCGACGAGTCCCGGGTCGGCGCACTGCTGTTGGGTGAGAGCCCCCAGACATCTGTTGAGATCGATGCGGAGCTCACCGCCCCGCCCACGCCCGATGCCGAGCCAGCCAAGGGCGCGGCCGACCCGGGCGATCCCGGCTTGGTCGAGCCGGCCGGGGATCCCGCGCTGCTCGCCGACCTGGGTGTGCCGGCGACCCACCTGCTGGCGTTGTGCGCCAACGAGGACCTGCTGCCCAGCGACGTGACCGCTGAGGTGTGCATGGCGATCGGCGCGGGCGACGACGTCGAGGAGCTGCGCGAAGCATAGGCTTTTCCTGTGGCAGGGCGGATCGCGCGGCACGAGGCGTACATGCGTCGAGCGATCGAGATCGCCCGCGCGGCCCTCGCCCGCGAGGATGTGCCGGTCGGCGCGGTGGTCTTCGGCCCCTCCGGCGAGGAACTCGGCGCGGGACACAACGAGCGCGAGGCGAGCGGGGATCCCACGGCACACGCGGAGATTGTGGCGCTACGCCGCGCTGCCACGACCCTGGCCGGTCGCGGGTTGGCCGGCTGGCGCATGCAGGGATGCACCCTCGTGGTCACCCTCGAGCCCTGCACGATGTGCGCCGGCGCCGTTGTGCTCGCGCGGATATCCACGCTCGTCTTCGGCGCGTGGGAGCCGAAGACGGGCGCCGTCGGATCGCTCTGGGATGTGGTGCGAGACGCGCGTCTCAACCATCGTCCGGAGGTATACGCCGGGGTGCTGGCCGACGAGTGTGGCGCGCTGGTGCGCGACTTCTTTCGCTGACCTGCAACGACGGGCACTGTCCTGACTAGGCGACGGCGGCGTCGAGGGCGATCTGGACCATCTCGCCGAATGTCTGCTCGCGCTCCCGGGCGGACATCCGCTCACCGGTCCGGAGGTGATCGCTGACGGTGAGCAGGGTCAGCGCGCGGGCCCGATAACGAGCGGCGATCGTGTAGAGCGCGGCCGTCTCCATCTCCACGGCGAGCACGCCGTACTCCACCAGGCGGTCGTAGAGGTCAGGGTTGTCGCGGTAGAACGTGTCCGTGGCGAAGACGGTGCCGACACGCATGGGAATGTCCCGACGTGCGGCGGTGTCGACGGCCTCACGCAGGAGGAAGAAGTCGGCCACGGGCGCATACTCCACCAGCCCGTCGAAGCGGATCCGGTTCATGGCTGAGTCCGTGGCGGATCCGCTCGCCGCTACCAGCTCCCCGAGCGTGAGCGTATCGGGGAGCGCGCCACACGACCCCACCCGGATCAACGTCGTGACCCCGTACTCGTTGACGAGCTCGTGGGCATAGATCGAACACGATGGCATGCCCATGCCGGAGCCCTGCACGGATACCTCGACGCCCTGGTACGTACCGGTGAAGCCCAGCATGTTGCGCACGGTGGTGTAGCAGGTTGCGTCGTTGAGGAACGTCTCCGCGATCCACTTCGCCCGCAGCGGGTCGCCGGGCATCAGGACCCGTGCCGCGATCTGCCCTGGCTGGGCGCCGATGTGAGTGCTCATGCCTGTCCTCGTTTCGCTGCGGGCAGGCACGAGGCACGAGTGCACTCTGTTGGACGATTCGCTCGCTGACGCTCGCTCATGCCGCTGATCATCGCACTCACGGGTTCGATAGCCCCGCGACGTGGGGCTGTTCGGTCGGGTACCCTTCTCGGCGGTGGTGTGTCCGAGTGGCCTAAGGAGCACGCCTCGAAAGCGTGTGAGGGGGTGACTCCTCCGCGGGTTCAAATCCCGCCGCCACCGCCAATACGCGAAGGGCGCCCCATCCGATAGATGGGACGCCCTTCGTCGTTGGAGCGTCTGGGTTCAGCCCCGCGGCGCACTGTGCGTGGCCCCAGGGCGGGGCGCCTTAGCGGGCGCGACCGGTGCGAGCCGGGGCCTTCTTGGCCGGGGCGGCGGCGGTGCGAGCCGGGGCCTTCTTGGCCGGGGCGGTCTTCGCGGGCGCTGTCTTCCTCGCCACGGCGGCCCTCGCCGGAGCGGCGGCGACCTTCTTGGCGGGAGCCGCAGCGGTGGTCTTCTTCGCCGGAGCGGCGGCCTTCGGCAGCTTGCCGGCCGCGACGAGCTCCTTGAAGGTCTGACCCGGCCGGAATGCCGGCACCGAGGTCTTCTTCACCTTCACGGACTCACCAGTGCGGGGGTTGCGCGCGGTACGGGCGGCGCGATCGCGCTTCTCGAAGACACCGAACCCGGCGATGGACACCTTGTCGCCCTTGGTGACCGCGTTCTGGATCTCGCTGAGAACCGCGTCGAGCGCCGCGGTGGCGGACTTCCGGTCGCCCAGACGTCCCGACACCGCTTCGATAAGCTCGGCCTTGTTCACGACTTGCTTCCTCCTTCGTCCGCTACTGTCCTTCAGTATCAGCGGTTCGCGGCATACAGTAGCCGGTCCACTGTCGACACTCAACGAGCAACCGCCGGCGACGCTGTCGGATGGCTTGCAAATCAACGGGATTCGGACGTGCCGGGGCGGATCTGGCGCTACAGCGGGCTTTCCGGCGGTCACGGAGTGCGGGGACCGGCCACTGTCGGCGCGGCGCGGCTACACCCGGTGGTAGCTCCAGCTCACCATTTCCCCGTCCTGGTAAGGCATTACGCCGTGGAAGCACCGGGGATCGTCGTCGAAGACCATGGGCAACCACTGGTGGTCGCTCTCCCACATCGGAAGAGTTGGCAGCGCGCTGATGGGCAGCCACTGCAGGCTCCCCTCGTCGTTGCCGCGGTGTGCGACGCCGGTAAATCCGTCGACCCGGAAGACGAAACCGAACCAGTCCTGGCCATCCGGACCGAACCCGGGCCAGGAGACCGTCCCGCGCAACGTGATCGTGGCAACGGCCAGGCCCGACTCCTCGGCCACCTCGCGGATCGCGCCGCTGACCACGTCCTCGTCGGGCTCGACCTTTCCTCCCAGACCGTTGTACTTGCCGAAGTGGATGTCGTCGGGTCGCTTGTCGCGATGCAGCATCAGCACCCGCTCGCGGTCGGGATCGGTGACGTAGACGAGCGTAGCCAGGATGGGTGTGAGCACGGCCGCAGTATGCCGTACGGGACCGGTGTGGCGGAGGATACGAGATTCGAACTCGTGAGGGTGTTACCCCAACACGCTTTCCAAGCGTGCGCCCTAGGCCTCTAGGCGAATCCTCCGCCGGAAAGGATACCCAGACCGCGTCCGCGGGCGCACTCGGGTAGAGTCGGCGCAGCCCCTCGTGCGGCGACCACCTCGTGAACCTCCCCAGGGCCGGAAGGCAGCAAGGATAAGCGAGCTCTGGCGGGTGCACGGGGGGCCTTCGCCATGAGCGCCCAGCTCGCCCGGCGGCCTCGCTGAGGCGCTGCATGCGTTTTCGGCGGTGAGGGCCGTAAACCCGGGGTTGCGGCCGCAGGCGTGGGGCGTGGCGGGTGTCGGGGGCGGGCGGTAGCGTGACGGCCGACAACCGAGAGGGGGTGGGTCCGTGGCGCTGGCGCTGTACCGCAAGTACCGACCGCAGACGTTCGGCCAGGTCATCGGGCAGGAGCATGTCACCGAGCCGCTGATGGCGGCACTGCGCAGTGGCCGGCTCAACCACGCGTACCTCTTCTCCGGGCCGCGCGGCTGCGGCAAGACGTCGTCGGCACGCATCCTGGCCCGGTCGTTGAACTGTGCCAAGGGGCCGACGCCCGAGCCCTGCGGCGCGTGTGACTCCTGCGTGGCGCTCGCTCCGGGCGGGCCCGGCTCGGTCGACGTCATCGAGATCGACGCCGCGAGCCACGGTGGCGTCGACGACGCGCGGGACCTGCGGGAAAAGGCGTTCTTCGCGCCGGTCGCGAGCCGCTACAAGGTGTACGTCATCGACGAGGCGCACATGGTGACCCAGCAGGGGTTCAACGCCATGCTCAAACTCGTCGAGGAGCCACCGGAGTTCGTGGTCTTCGTCTTCGCCACCACCGAGCCCGAGAAGGTTCTCCCGACGATCCGGTCACGCACCCACCACTACCCGTTCCGCCTCATCCCGCCGGGTGTGCTGCGGCCCTACCTTGAGCAGCTGTGCCAACAGGAACGGGTGCCCGTCGAGCCGGCGGTGTTCCCGCTCGTGGTCCGCGCCGGCGGTGGCTCCGCCCGTGACTCGCTGTCGGTGCTCGACCAGCTCATCGCCGGCGCCGGTGAGCAGGGCGTGACCTATGCCCGGGCGGTGGCGTTGCTCGGGGTCACCGATGTGGCACTCATCGACGAGATGGTTGACGCCCTGTCGGCCGGCGACGGCGCCGCGGCGTTCGCGACGATCGACCGGGTCGCCGATGCCGGCCACGATCCGCGCCGGTTCGCCACCGACCTGCTCGAACGGCTGCGAGACCTCATCGTGCTGCAACGGGTATCCGACGCGACCGGCAGCGGCATCATCGATGCCCCGACCGACCAGATCGAACGAATGGCGGGCCAGGCCGCCCGCATGGGTCCGGCGACGCTCTCCCGCCTCGCCGATATCGTCCACAATGGACTGACTGAGATGCGCGGCACGACCGCCCCGCGCCTGCTGCTCGAGCTGATCACGGCGCGCATGCTGCTGCCGGGCGCCGACGACTCCACCAGCGCCGTCCTGCACCGGTTGGAGCGCATGGAGCGCCGGCTCGGTGCGGCCGAACCCGAGACGGCACCGAGCGAGCAGCCGGTACGGCCGACCGCCGACGAGCAGCCCGTACGGGCCGCGGTGGCCCGGGCCGAGCCCGATTCCCGGCCACGCCCGGCCACGCCACCGCCGCCGGCGCCGCCCGCCCGTGCGGCGGAGCCCCAGCCGCAGCGTCCGGCCACGCCGCCTCCATCCACAGTGGAACATCCGGTCGGCGGGACACCGGACGTGACCATGGTGCGCGGGGTGTGGGACGAGGTGTTGACGCTGGTCAAGCGGCGCAGCTCGAGAGTGCACGCGTTCGTGCGCGAGGGCTCGGTGCGCGACGTGCAGGCAGACGAGGTGGTGCTGCTGTTCCGCACGTCGTTTCACGCGGAGCGGTCCGAGGAGAACTCCGGGCTGATCGTGGAGGCGCTGCACGAGGTGCTGGGCGGTGCCTGGCGCGTGCGGGTCGAGCTCGCTGGCGACGATCGCGCCTCATCCAGGCCGTCCGTCCCCACCCGCACGGGCGCCGAGGGACCGGCGTCGCATGCGAGTGCCGGCGAGTGGCCCGAGACTGCCCGGCCGGGCGGTCTCGCCAAGGATCCGGGCGCCCCCCCGGCACAGACCCGGTCCGTCCCGGCCCGCGAGAGCCGCACGAGCACCCGCAGCGGCGGTGGCGCCGGGGCCCGCCCAGCGCCCCGCTCGGCCCCTCAGAAGGCGACTCGACCGGCGCCCGCGTTCGATCCGGGCGACGAACCACTCGATGACGCCTCGCCTGCCGTACGCGAGTCCAGCGAGGAGCAGGCCCTGCGTGCCGTCACCGGGGAGTTCACGATCGAACGCCTCGGCGACACGGGTCCCCAGTCCTGACCGCACGGGGCCGGGAACGCTACCCTCGTCGGCATGCGACCCGGCGGGCAGCCCAACCTGCAGCAGTTGATGAAGCAGGCGGCGAAGATGCAGCAACAGCTCGCCCAGGCGCAGGCGGAGCTCGCCGAGGCGGAAGTGACCGGCACGGCCGGTGGCGGCCTGGTCACGGTCACGATGACGGCGTCCGGGGAGCCGCGTTCGGTCAAGATCGATCCGAAGGCGGTCGATCCGGACGACGTGGAGACCCTCGAGGACCTCGTGCTGGTCGCGGTGACCAACGCCAGCCACGCGGCCCGGGAGAAGACCGAACAGACCATGGGACCGCTCTCGGCGGGCCTGGGCGGCCTCGGACTGCCGGGCCTGTAGTGGTCCGGACGTGAGGCGGGGCGGGTAGAGGGCATGTACGAGGGCGCGATCCAGGATCTCATCGACGAACTCGGACGCCTGCCGGGCATCGGGCCGAAGAGCGCGCAGCGACTCGCATTCCACCTGTTGCAGGCCGAGGCGGCCGACGTGAACCGGCTGGCCGCCGCCCTGACCCGGGTCAAGGAGCAGGTCCGGTTCTGCGCGGTCTGCTTCAACGTCGCCGAGTCGGAACGGTGCCGCATCTGCCGGGATCCACGCCGGACGGACGAGACGATCTGCGTGGTCGAGGAGCCCAAGGACGTCGTCGCGATCGAGAGAACGGGCGAGTTCCGGGGCCGCTACCACGTGCTGGGCGGGGCGATCAATCCGCTGGAGGGCGTGGGCCCCGACAGCCTGCGGGTCCGGGAGCTGATGGCGCGCCTGGCTGGAGGCGAGGTGAAGGAGCTGATCCTCGCGACCGACCCCAACACGGAGGGCGAGGCCACCGCGACCTACCTGGCGCTGTTGGTCAAGCCGATGGGCCTGGTCGTCACCCGCCTCGCCAGCGGGCTGCCGGTCGGCGGCGATCTGGAGTACGCCGACGAGGTCACGCTGGGGCGCGCGTTCGAGGGGCGTCGCGCGGTCTAGTCCCAGCGCATCACGTCAGGACGATGCGGATCGCGACGGTGCCGTCCAGACCGCGTCGGACCCGGCTGCCCCAGAGCGTGAGCCGGCCCAGCAGACCGTACTTGCGGGCAAGAAGGGCACGCACCCGTGCCGTCCCGGCACCGTCCAGAATGGAGGCCTGTCCCGGCACCTGGGCGCCGGTCAAGCGCCCCCGCGCGTCACACGGGCCGACGAGCACGGTCGCGTTGCGGCGCACGCGTTTGACCTTCCCGGCCTCACGTCGGGTCCAGATGGCCAAGGCTTCCGCGTCGCGGACGACCCAGACCGGCGTCGGGACCGCGCGCCCGTCGCCGCGGTAGGTGGTCACGAGAACGTACTGGGCCGTGCCCAGCGACTCAACCGCGGTGCTCATGACGGTGGCCGGTGCAGGCCCTGGGTGAGGCCCGTGAATCCCTCGGTCCACAGCGTCGGCAGGGACTGCTGACCGCCCGACTCGACCCAGACCTTCAGCGCCGCGTCCCAGACCGTCGCCCACGCGCCGGCGACGAGCATGGGGTAGAGATCCTGCTTCGAGTCGATGCCGGTGCGCTCGGCGACGTACTCGACGACGACAGTGCGCAGTTCGTCGATGATCTCGAGGTAGCGGGTCACCAGCGTGGGCTGGCGCCGCATCAGCTCCATGCGGGCAAGCACCTGTTCCGCCTCGGCCGGGGTGAAGTTGAGCACGTTCATCACGGCGATGACGGACGCGAGAACGTCCTCGCTCTGGGGGCGGTTGGCGAGCTCGGTGCGCAGGCGGCTGATCCGGTCGGTCACGACCTCGCCGAAGAGTACGTCCTGTTTGGAGGAGAAGTACCGGAAGAAGGTCCGTACCGCGACGTCGGCCGCCTCGGCGATGTCCTCCACGGTGGTCTGGTCGTAGCCCTTCTCACCGAACAGGCGCAGAGCCGCCTGCTCGAGGGCTTGTCGCGTCTCGAGCTTCTTGCGTTCACGCCGTGTCGGCGTCTGTTCGATAGTCACGGCACCCCCATCCTGGCACAGCTACCGCCATGGGCCGGACCGGCTGAGGGTGCCGCCGGCTATGCGGGCAGTCCGGCGTCGCCGTCGACAACCTGGTCGGGGTTCCCGTCCTGAGTCCGGTCGATGATCGACAGATCGACCTTGCCGTCCCCGTCGTGGTCGAACTGGAACAGATCGGCCTTGCCGTCCCCGTCGGTGTCGACCACCCACAGGTCGGCCTTGCCGTCGTTGTTGGTGTCGGCGGCGATCAGTTCGACCCGCTCGTCACCCCGGGTCTGCGCCTCGTTGTCGCTCATGCTGTGCCCTCCTGTCGGATGGGTACCTATGCCGTACGGGTCCGCCGTACCGGTCCTGCCGACCGTACCGGATCACCTCGTGATCGACGTGATTCCGGCGCCCACCAGCGCGTCGACCGCGTCGACCGTCTCGGCGTAGCCGACGAGCAGCACACCGTCCGGGTTCGCCTGCAGCACCTGCTGCGCGGTCGCGGCGAAATCGACCGGCTTGTCCTTGGGGGGATTCGCGTCGTACGGCATGAGGATGATGTCCGCGTCGGTGAGGCCGGCCTGGATCAGGTCCTGCTTCGTGGACTGCGCGAGGCCGTCCCCGTAGGCGTCGTCGCGATAGATGACCGCGAGCTTGCGCGCGCCATCCCGGACGATGATGTCGGCGAGAGCGGCCGCCTGCAGGTTGTCCGGCGGCGCGGTGCGGAAGTAGAGGCCGTCGTCCTTCACCGTGCTCAACGTGGCCGCGGTGTTGGAGGGCGAGAAGAGCACCACGCCCGCCTGCATCGCGATCGGCAGCGCGGCGAGGCTGAGGCCGGATGCAGCGGCTCCGATGAGCACCTGCGCGCCGTCGTCGATCAGGTGGGTGGCCGCCGTCTTCGCGACGTCAGGGTTGGTCTCGTCGTCGGCCTCCGTCCACTGCACCGGGTGGCCGAGGACGCCCCCGGCATCATTGACCTCCTTCACCCCGAGCTTCGCGGCCGCGAACAGGGCCTTGCAGGCGAGGGCGAGGTCACCGGTCTTGGACATCAGACCGCCCAGATGCAGCGGGCTGGCGCTGGTGCCGTTGTTGTTGCCGTGCGCGGGCGGGGGCGCCTGCGTGGCGTTGCCAGGGTTTCCGGCCGGAACGAACTGCGTCAGGCCGTTGACGATGTGGTTGTCGCTGCCGAACCGGAGGATGCCGTACGTGCTGGCGGAGGGCTCGCCCGCGTCCGTGAACCCGCCGAGCTGATTGCTGATCCCCTTGTACTGGATGTCCTTGCCCTGCTTGACGAGGGTCATGCAGAACGCGATCGAGTCACAGGTCTGCCCGCCGACTGTCACGCCGTTGATCTGGTCGGCGATGGCCCGCGAGTCCGTGCTGCCGGCGATCTCCGTGGCGAGGGCCACGATCACGACGGCGTCGTAGGTCTCGGCCGCGTACGTGAAGTCGGCCAGGGTCGGGTCGATCGACAGGACCCGGTCCTTGAAGGCCTGGGTCAGTTGGGTCAGTGGCACGGTGCCCTTCATCCCGTCGATCGCGTTCGGATGCGTCTTGGTGATGAGGTCGCCCACGCCGTTCATGGTGTTGCCGTCCGTTCCGTACAGGAAGACCTGCCCGGGCTGGCGCTGCAGCGGGTCCGGCGGAGGCGCGGACGTGCCGGCACAGCCGGAGACCACAAGGACGGCGGCGATGCCCACCGCGGCGAGACCCCACGTGCGGCCAACACGACACCCTCGGCGCATGCTGAACTCCCTTCCCCTGCCGAGCGAGAGGAACGCTGGCGTCCCCGATCGGACGCATACACGCGCAGACGCTCCTCGCGGCTCGCCAGGGAGAGTAACGTGTCGCACCGCCGTGTCGCGCTTTGGCCGGGTGGCTGTTCGGAGCGTTACATCGAAGTTACGGCCAGGCATCGTCTCGGGGGTGCCGGCGACCTCGATACGCCCACCGCCGGTTAGCCTGCCTGGGTGGATCTCGGGGAGATGGGCCAGGCGGGCGGGCTGTTCGATCGCATGGGGATCACGGTCACCGAGGCATCGCCACAGCGGGCGGTGGGCACCATGCCCGTGGCCGGCAATACCCAGCCGTTCGGCCTGCTCCACGGTGGCGCGTCCTGCGTGCTCGCGGAGTCGCTGGGCTCGGTGGCGGCGACCCTGCACGCGCGCCAGGCGTTCGGTGGATACGCCGTGGGCCTGGAGATCTCCGCCACCCACCACCGCGCGGTGTCATCGGGCGTGGTGACCGGCGTGGCGACTGCGATCCACCGGGGCGGCACGGTCGCCACGTACGAGATCGTCATCACCGACGAGTCCGGTCAGCGCGTGTGCACGGCCCGGCTCAGCTGTGTGCTGCGGCGGCCCTGACACGATTCCCCGCGGTCGCTGTCCATCTGTTGGCTGACCTTGCGTTCGGCGCCTACGCTGCGTCACGTGGGTCCGGAGGCGCATGACGCTCAGTTCGGAAGCTCCGCCTCGGGCCGGGCGCAGCCACGCCATGGCTCCGCCGTCGAGCAGCGCGTCCCCCCGGAGGTCTACCAGGACGCCGAGGCCATCCTCGATTCGGCGCTGCGCGGCGACCGCGACGGCGTGGTCGGCCGGTTCGAGGCCGTCGTCAACCGCAGCGGCCTGCGGACGGCGTACGACGTGGCCTGCTGCCTGGCTGCGGCGATGGTGGGCGATCGGGCCCCGACCGGCTTCGCGGCATTGGATTATCCCGACATCGAGGCGGCCCGCTACGACGCCCGGTGGGTGGCGCGCTTCGTGAGCGCTTACGCGAATGCCGACACGCCGACCGGCGAAGCTCTCTTCGGTGCGGCCATCGCCGACGGCTGGCTGGCAGAGTGTCTGACGACCCTGGCCGGGTCGACCGTGGCGACGCTGCGGCGGCGCAGCCTTCAGGGCTGATCTGCGCCACTGACGTGGCTGACCCGGACGGGTCCTGTGTGCTCACCGGCTCGGCGCGTTTGTCGGAGGCATGGGGTACGTGTGTTCGTATGACTGAGACGATGAGCCCGCCCGCGGGCCAAGCTGTGCTCGCAAAGGTGCGCAAACTGCTCGCCAAGGCCGAGGATCCGGGGTGCACGGCGGCCGAGGCGGCGGCACTCAACGACAAGGCTGCGGAGCTGATCGCCAAGTACGGCGTGGACCGGGCCCTCCTCGCCGCGGGCTCCCCCGACAGTGACCCGGTCGGCGACAGGGTGGTGGCGGTCGACCCGCCCTACGCCTTGGACAAGGCTGGCCTGCTCGCGGCGGTCGCGTTCGCCCTGCGGTGTCGCACCGTGCGCCGCAAGGTCTGGGCTGGCGGCGGCTACGCCTACACCTACACCATGCACATGTTTGGCTGTGCCTCTGACCTGGAGCGCACGGAACTGCTCTACACCTCGCTGCTGGTCCAAGCGTCGTATGGTCTCGCCGCGGCACCGGTGCCCCAGTGGGAGCCCGTGGCGACCTTCCGGCGCTCGTGGCTGGCCGGCTTCACCGAGGCCGTCGGGCGGCGGCTGCGCGAGGCTGAGCGCAGAGCGACAGCACAGGCCCAGGCGCCCAGCACCGGGCCGTCGATGGACCTCGTCCTCGCCGATCGGGGCGACCGGGTGGCCCGACGGGTCGCGGAGGTCTATCCCCGGCTCGCCACGAGCCAGCCGCGGCGGCTGATGGGCAGCGGTGTCGGCGACGGGTATGCGGCCGGGCAGCGAGCCGACCTCGGCGGCTCCCGGCTTGCCCGTCGCATGGCGGGCCGGCTCGGCCTTTAGGCGGCGGGAGCCGGGTCCGGGCCGAGCAGTCCGAAGTCGAAGTCGCCGTCGCGCACGCCGCCGACAAAGGCGACCCATTCGGTGCGCGTGAAGCTCAGCACAGGGCCGCTCGGTTCGGTGGAGTTGCGCACGAGCACGGCGTCCGGGTCGAACGCGACCTCGACGCACCCACTGGTCTCACAGCGACGGCTCTTAACCCACGTTGGCACGGAAATTCCTCTCTTACATATGTGCACATGGCAAACGGACCAAGGCGAGTGGGTCCGGAGGTTGACATTCGTCGTGACCGCTGCGGGTGGGCGGTCGACTGATGATCTTTGCACCCCGGGCGGCGGGTGTCTATAAGGCAGGCCGACTGTCCACAAGTCGGACCGACGGCTGCGATGACCATGCCTTCGATCATGGTTACATCAACTGCCCGGCCGCGGGCGCAAAATGGACGGACTCATCGTGGCGGCGTTGCCGTCGATGACGGTCGCCGACTCGTCAGGGTCGAGGGCGACGTCCCACATCTGCTCAAAGACCCGTCGATAGCGCTCGACTGTCTCCGCGTCGTCCCGGACGTGGTCGTCGTCGATGAGCATCTCCCGGTACACGACGGCGTTCTCGTCTTCCGGCAGATCGATGACCGTGAAATTGCCTGCCTGCCCGATCATGGCACCGTGGATCATCGGCACGAGCCGGACCGTGATCGTGCCGGCCCGGATCATGGCCAGCACCGAGCGGAGCTGCTCGGCCATCACCTCAGGGCCGCCAACCTGCCGTTGCACCACGGACGCGTCGAGCAGGACGAGGTAGAGCGGCCGGTCCGGGCGATCGAAGAGGCGTCGGCCGCGCTCGGCCCGGATCACCTGGCGCGTGGCTCTGGTCTCCTCGGAGAGCTCGCTCCAGAAGTCCAGGACAGCCCGCGCGTACTCCGCGGTCTGCAGCGCGCCGGGGATCAGCGTCGGCTGGAAGCACCGGATCGCGGTCGCCTCAGCCTCGTACTGGATGAGTTGGCGCA
Source organism: Micromonosporaceae bacterium (assembly GCA_036557785.1). Lineage (GTDB taxonomy): Bacteria > Actinomycetota > Actinomycetes > Mycobacteriales > Micromonosporaceae > DATBGZ01. The sequence goes on along the minus strand of DATBGZ010000052.1, from coordinate 17,463 downwards.
TCGCCTGCGTCAGGTGGGGCCTGACCTCGGGGCCGTCCCACCAGCCACGCCGCCGTGCTGCCCGGGCGTAGCCGGTCAGGAGCTCGACCGTCGCCGGTTCGGTCACCCCGAGCAGTTCCATGAGCGCCCGCAGATCGGTGGGCGAGATCGTGACCTCGCCATTCTCGATCCGATTGATCTTGCTCACGCTCCACTCGAGGCCGGCGGCGACCTCCGCCTGGGTCTTCCCCTTCTCGTCCCGGGCGTTGCGAAGCGCGAAGCGCAGCCGACGGCGTGCGGCGGCGGGTGAGTCGGTCGCCCCGAGGGGGTCGGTCACGGACATCACCCGCTGTATAGCAGATCGCCATGCGCCGTCTGTCGTACGGCCCCGGTGTGCCCGGGTCGTATCGCTGACAGCCCACGGCCGGTCCGTGCTCGGGAGCGACCGCTGGTAGGGGGCCGCCCGGGCCGCTACTCGCGCGCCTCCAGCGCTCGTAGCAGTGCCCGCTTGACCTGGCCGAAGACGAGGCGGTCGCGGCTCACGAACAGACACACCCGTACGCCCCGGTGGTAGGCCCACAGGGCCCGCGGGCGGCGCCACTGCCGCCAGCCCCGCACGGTCCCGATGGCCGCCACAAATGCGGCCAGGGCGGCCGCCACCGTCGTCTGTGGACTCTCCAGGACCTGGGAACCGACGGCCGCGGCCAACACCGCCAATCCCGTGATAGCACCGGAACAGGCCCTTACCATGGGCAACGCGAGCGCGACGTCGATGGCGCTCTCATGGACGACGTGCAGCAGGGACAGCTCGTGGATCGGGTACGTCCGGTGGCATGGGGTGAGCGTCTCGACAACCTCGTGAGTGATCCGCACACCGGGCCCGGGGAACAGTTCTGCCATTCCTCCGACTCCTCCTGACATTGCGAGGAGGGTCGGGATTGTGCAACGCTTGCACTTTGCGGGTCCTCCCCTCCTCACCGATGGGGTTGGACTACGAGCGGCGTCCGGGTGCCACCGGGCGCCGCTTGTTTTGTTGCTGTGGCTGCGTTGCCTCCTACTCGTGAGTATGAGTGTTAGTGGCGCGCCGCGCTAGTGGTCTTCACAGCGATATGGCTGATCACGTTCGGATGCCGATGCACGTGCGGGGAATGGCCGGCTCCCGCAAAGGTCATCACCGGCTCGTGTGGCACGTTACGGCCGCGGTGTTAACCGATGGCCCCTGCAGCGTGGCCGTGATGCACTGGCCGCGTGCCGGTGCCCGCCTCTGACGAGGAGCTCTGGACCCGTCAGGCGGTGCTTCACGCGGGGGCCGAGCAGATTCTCGACGAGCTGACACGGGCAGGGTTATTCGACGAGCTTGGCCCACCGCTGCCCGCCGGCAGCTACGTGTCGGGCCTCATGTGCTGGCGTGACCTGGACCTGATGACGCTCGTCGGCCCGGACTTCGCGCCGCAGGACGTGGTGCGTTTCCTTCAGCGCCTCGTCGAGTTGCCGGGCGTGGTCGGCGTCGATTACCGCGACGAACGCGGCGCTCGCAGCCCCACCGGCCAGATCCGCGACGAGCGGTACCACCTGCCGATCACCCTGCTGCGCGGCGACGCCTCGTGGCGCATCGACCTGACCCTATGGTTGCATGACGCACACGCCGACGTGACCGGCTGGCACGAGGCGTTGCGGAACCGGATCACGGCCGACCAACGCCGAGCGGTGTTACGCATCAAAGACGTCTGGCATCGCCGACCCGACTACCCCGACCACGTCAGCGGTATGGAGATCTATACGGCCGTCCTCGAACACGGCGTCCGGACCCCTGAGCGCTTCGCGGAATGGCTCATTGAGCGCAGGTCCTGACCAGTCAACATCCGCGGAAATGTCGGCCACCGGCCCTATGTTGGCGCCCATGACCGATGACGGCACACCGAAGAACCGCCGCTTTCCCCACATCGGAGGATGACGTGGCGGTGACGACGGCCCGCAGGCAGGTGCTCGCGTTCCGGCTTCGCCGGCAGCACCTGGCGCGCAGGCTCGGCGCCCCGAGTCTGGCGGACGTGACCGCGACATGCAGCGTGCGTAACAGCCCGCCTGGTTCGGCACAGGTCGCGCTGCTGGCCAGGGTCAACGGCGTCTCCGAAGGCCGGGTGTCCACGGCGTTGTCGGAGCGGCGCCTGGTCGAGGTGCACGGCCCGCGCATGGTGCCCGCACTGATCCGACCGCGGGATCTTGCGGTCTTCACGGTGGGCGGGATCGGTACCGACGACGAGTCGCTGCGCGAGTCATTCGGAAAGCTCACCGCGAGCCGGCTCGCCGAGGCCGGCATCAGCCCTACCGATGCGCTGACTCGGGTGGTCGAGGCGGCGTACGCAGAGCTGGCCGGCGGTGTTCGCGGCAAGGGCGAGTTGAGCGCGGCCATGACTGCCCGGCTGCCCGAGTCGATGTCGCTGTGGTGCGAGCGCTGCGGCTCACGCCATGTCTCGGAGGAGCTGTTCCGGCTACCCGGTGCGGCCGGCATCTACTGCATCGCGCCGCGTTCCGGCCGAGAGGTGTGCTACGTGCGGGTCGACGAGTGGCTGGATACCGAAATTCCCGCGGTCGGGTCGGCAGCCGCGCGAGACGCGGGCCGCGAGCTGCTGCGGCGGTTTCTGCGTTGCTACGCGCCGGCGACGCCCGGCGACTTCGCCGACTGGACCAGAATCGGCGTCGCGGATGCACGGCAACGGTTCACCGGGCTCGCCGACGATCTACAGGAGGTGAGCTGGGACGGCCAGAAGGGCTGGGTCCTGCGCGACGACATCGATGAGCTGCGCGACGCCCGGCCGCCCTCCGGCGTGCGCCTGCTGCCACCGAGCGACCCGTACCTGCTCGCACGCGACCGAGTCACGCTGATCCCGGATCCATCCAAGCGCAAGCTGGTCTGGCCGTCGCTGGGTGCACCGGGCACGCTCGTCGTCGATGGTGAGATCGTCGCCTCCTGGCGTTCGCAGAAGACGGGCACCGTACTTCGCGTGCAGATCGGCTATTTCGATCGCCCTACCACCAAGGCCGCCTCGCTCATCGAGCAGGAGGCACAACTCCTCGCGGGACTGCGCGGTTGCCGTACCGCCGAGGTGAGCTAACCGGGGACCCGCCAGCAGATCCCGGTTCCTGTGGCGTCATAGGGCTCGCATGACCGGCTTGCCCAACCTGCTCGCGGCTGCGTACAGTCCCGCACTGGAGGCAATCGGGCCACGCTCAAGGGGTTGGGGCCACATGTTCGACGACGCGCCGGTGCTCCGGCGCTGACTCATCGACCGCCCTCGTGGCGGTCTCGTCATGTACCTCATGAGCGGAAAGAAGGCCTTGGCGTGTCATTGAACGTCATCCAGGGCCACCTTCGCGCGTCCATCGCCGGTCGCGCGCAAAGGGTGGGCCCGTTCCTGATCACATTCGAACCGGATACCGCGACCGCGGGACGCAACTACGCGATACCGGATGACGGCGCGACTCCGAGCGCCGCCGACATTGCCGCACTGGTCGCGCGCTTTGCCGCGTTAGGCCGCACACCCCGGCTCGAGTACGTCGATCCGGCACCCGCAGTCGATGCCGCGTTGGCCGCTGCGAGCTTCATCGTCGAGAACCGGTATCCGCTGATGACAATCGCGCCCGGTGAACTTGCCGACCCGCCGATGCTGGGCGGCCTCGAGGTGGTCCTCGCTACCTCGGACGAGCGGCTGTGGCAGGCCGCGACCGTTCAGAACGCGGCGTACGGCGAGGGCGACGCTACCGAGCACGATGTGGCACGGCTGCGCCGCACGGTTGACCATGGGGGCGCGGTCACGGTCGCGCTGCTCGCAGGTGAGCCGGTCGGCTCGGGCCTGTTCACCGTTCCGCGGCACGGGCTTACGGAGATCGCGGCGGTGGGCGTGGCCGAGCGATACCGGCGGCGGGGGATCGCCGCCGTCATCGGGTACCGGCTCACCCGCGCCGCGATCGACGCGGGCGTCGTCCCGTTCCTACAGGCGGAGGGCGATCCGGAGCAGCGGATCTACGCCCGGATCGGGTACCACCGAGTGGGTAGCCTGACTGCGATCTCCCGTCGGGACGGGGGCGTCCCGGCCGTGCACCTGGGCGAGCCGGTCTGACAACACAAAGTCAGCGGTGAGCGAACCTCGATCAGTAACGAAGGCGGGTGACCGGCGTTCGCGCTGGTGACCCGCCTCTGCTGTGGTGGCCAGGGGCGGGGTCGAACGGCCGACCTTCCGATTCTCAGACATTGGCAAGTGATCCAGCTACCTGTAGCACCGCCCTTTTGTAGTTACCGCGTCCGGTACACGAACCGGTACCGGGGAGAGAACCGGTACACAGTCGGATCTTGGGCGCGTGGTGGAGCCTGGTACGTTCTTGATCAAGCAGTGGTTTCGTTGTGTTGAAGACCCGAGTGCACGGACGATCAACAAAACGGTCGCCGCGGAACTCCGCCATGGGCTCCTCGGACGGACGGCTACGTGCAGCCGGGTTGGGGTGGACTTGGGCACGTCTCCCCGAGGCAGTCGCTACCGAGGACGTGCTCGCCTGTTCGCGGTGGCCGGTCATCAGGACCGCCGCTTGAAGGGAAGGCCGATCAGCGGCCCGGTGCTAGCAGGTGTCAAGGGACAGGACTTCGTCCTGACCCTTGACACCCGGCCGGTTTCACGGCGCCGAAGTACTTCGGTGGCTTCGCACCATACGGGATGCAGTTGATCCGGTGATGGGGTGACGGTCGGACCAACCGCGCTCCCGGAAGTCATGGAGCGTCCACCCGTGCCGGCGACCGAATGAACGCGAGCACTGGGCATGCGCTGGACCCGCGGTGGCATCCCAACCAAAGCACGGCGGGTCGTCTGCGGTGACTGGTCGCCGGTTCAGGGCCAAGGCTATTCACGGGCTATGCCCATATGCAGAGCCAGCACTTGGGTAGTTTTGTCGCCTGCCACGAGGAAGGAACCACCTTGAGCTGAGTTCTGCCAGCAGCATGGTGTCTGGTGTCACGAAGGATGCCGACGAGTCGCTTGTGGACAGTCACTGACCTTGCAGGTGGCCTGGTGAGTCGGGTGGCCGCTTGCGATTGATCGTGAGGGGCGGCACCTTGCCGACGTCAGAGATGTACCTGCGATGCTCGCGGTCGCCTCCGATGCGCCAGTAGGCGGCTACTGATCGGCGATGAGGGCGCCAATAGCGGCCGGTCAGCCGAAAATGGGCAGCCGCGCGGAAAAGATGGGTAGTCGCTCCCCGTCTGGCCCCTGCACGACGTTCTTACGATGGCCGGGTCGGATCGACCTGACAGGAGTCGTCCCATGGCCACCCACCGACCTCGCCACAACCGCGCGGCCTTCATTGCTGGGGTTGGCCTCGCGTTGATCTGCACCACTACCGGGTGCACGCCAACCGGATCGACTCAGCCGATTGTGGACGGCTCGACCGGGTCAGCTCAGCCGATCATCGGGGGCACGCCGACGTTTGAAAGCGACGTGCCCTTCTTCGTCGAGATCGAACCCGGGTCGAACTTCCCGATCGGCGCGAGCCCGACCCAATGTGGCGGGAGTGTCATCGGGCCAGCGCTGATTCTCACCGCCGCGCACTGTCTTGAGGCCCCGGACGGGACCATCATGCAGAACAGCATGATCGCGGTTCGTACATCGGTCGGGGTGGGCTCGGGCCGCATTGTCGTCGACCCGCGCTATGGCGGCAGCGTCAATGACCTGGCGATCATCAACCTGGTCGGAGGAACAAGCGGCCAGAACGTGTCACTCACCGAAGGCATCCAACCGGTTCAGGTCGGCGACCCGGGCAACTCAGCTCTTTATGCTGCTGGCCGTCCGGCGAAGATCATGGGCACCGGGATGACCCACCAGACCGGTCCACTCGTCCAGTTCAACGTCGCCTCAACAACGATTCGCAGCAATGACGACATGGCAGACGTCTACGACAACATGTGGTCTACTGCTTACATGATCGGGGCCGGCGACGCGACCACCACGATCTGCCGCGGCGACAGCGGCGGCCCGCTCGTCGTCACCACCGACGCCGGCCGGTCGGTCCAGGTCGGCGTCGCCAGAGGCGGAAGCGACGACTGCGCGGATCCGGGCATGTTCATGCGCCTCGACGGCGCACAGTTGGCCTGGGTCGCCAGCGTCGCGCCCACCGTCCAGGACGCGTGGACCACGTGCACGACCGCGGTTGGCGCGGCTGGCCGGTACGTCGCCACCTGGGGAGGCTCGGCAACCTACGGCCCGCACCAGGACGGGCCTGCATACTGGAACATCCGCTGTCAGACGGCCAATGCGTTGCGGTTGCAGGTGCGCCATAGTGGCCTGTGCGCCGACGTAGCCCCGGCCGATGGCAACCTCGTGCAAGGGCCGTGTGACGGAGCCGGCTACGACCTAGTCGAGGTCTCCCGCCGCGCCGATGGCTACTACCGGATGGTCGTGCCGGCCCTTGGGCAATGCCTGGGCGTGGTCGGCAACAGCCTGGACGTCCGGGCCCTGGTCCACCCGTCGGCCTGCTCCGACTCCGACCCATCTCAGGCGTGGGCGATCCGCCCAACGGACGATAGCTACTTCCTGATCGTGTCACACAACAGTGGGCAGTGCCTGGACGTCGAAGGTGACTACGTTGGCCCGGGTGCGAGGGTTTGGCAGTACACCTGTGACCTCGGCGCCAACCAGCAATTCCGATTCGTCAAGCCAGCGGACTGCCCCGGCGACTCCGATACCCCTGTCGACCCCCGCACCGCTGGCGACCCCGTGCTCGGCGAGGTCCCCAACGACTGCGGGCTCAAACTACCCAGCTAAATAGCGGCGCCGAAACACGGTCCCAGAGGGGCCGCCACGGGCAATCAGGGGTCGGCGTGAAGATCGCCAAAAACATGGCATGACCTGCACAGACGGCAGGTCATGGGGGTGGCCAGGGGCGGGGTCGAACCGCCGACCTTCCGATTTTCAGTCGGACGCTCGTACCAACTGAGCTACCTGGCCGCAGCTACTGCATCACGCGCGGTCCTGACGGGACTTGAACCCGCGACCTCCGCCTTGACAGGGCGGCGAGCACTCCAACTGCTCCACAGGACCTTGAGTTGTGGCCGTGCCCCCAACGGGATTCGAACCCGTGCTACCGCCTTGAAAGGGCGGCGTCCTGGGCCGCTAGACGATGGGGGCGGCGCGGTCAATCATCCCACACGGGGGCGGTGATCCACGGTGCTCCCATCCGGCCCCGCCGGAGGCCAGCAAAGCATACGTGACGGCAGAACGGGACACCAACCGAGATCCACGTCAGTGAAGATCGTCACTCCCCTGGGTGATGCTCAGGGCGATCGGGAGCACGCCGGAGAGCCATGGGGCATATTCGGGCCCGGTCGGGTCGAGGGACGCCGCCGGCACCCAGCGGGTCTCGGCGACCTCGTCGGGATCCGGCAGCACGATGAGGTCGGGCGACACGTGGCCGACCACGACATGGTCGTACTCGTGCTCCACCCGGCCGGTCGCCTCGTCGGCGGCACGGTAGGTGTAGACCCCGACGTCGGTCAGGGCCACCCCGGTGACGCCCAGCTCCTCGGCCAGACGCAGTGCGGCCGCCTCGACCACCGGCGTGCCCGGTGTCGGGTGGCCGCAGCAACTGTTCGCCCAGCGCAGCGGGAACCGGGTCTTGGCGGAGGAGCGCTGCTGCAACAGGGTCCGGCCGGACGGGTCGAAGAGCAGGACCGAGAAGGCGCGGTGCAGTTGCCCAGGCGCGGTATGGGCGGCCGTCACGGTGGTCGATCCGATGGCGGCTCCCGCCTCGTCGACGAGCTCGACCAGGTGCAGCTCGCGCGTCGCCGGCATAGCCATCATCTCCCGATCACCCGCTCGGCCGCGAGCCTGCCGGAGATCAGCACCATGGGTACCCCCACTCCCGGCTGCGTGCCGGATCCGACGAAGACCACATTGGACAGACCAGGATGCATGTTGCCCGGCCGGAACGGGCCGGTCTGGCGGGCGACGTGGGCCGGCGCGAATGGCGTGCCGGCGGCATGGCCGAGCGCCGCCCAGTCTGCCGGGCTGGTGACCCGCCGGACCCTGGTCCCCGCACCGAAGCCAACGTACCCGCGGGCCTCGAGCGTGGCCACGATCTGGTCGGCGTACCGGTCGGCCAGGCCACGGTCGCGCCAGGTACGCAGATCCGGCCCGCCGCCTGTGAGGTTCGGTACCGGCGTGAGCACGTAGTAGACATGTTTGTCGGCGGGGGCGAGCCCGGGGTCGGTCCGGGTCGGGTTGCTCACGAGCAACGAGGGGTCGCGCATGAGCCGGCCGCGCCGGGTGAGGTCGTCGAAGGCGCCGGTCCACGCTCGTCCAAAGTGGAGGTTGTGGTGGGCGATCTGCCCGTACGGCTGGTCGGACCCGATATGCAGGACCACGCAGGAGGGCGAGAACCGCAGGTGGTCCAGGCGTCGGGGCGGTACGGCCGCCGGGAGCAGGCTCCGGTAGGCCATCGGCAGGTCCGGGTTGAGGATGACGACATCGGCCGGGATCCGCTCGCCGGCCCGGGTGTGTACCGCCCGCGCACGGCCCGCATACGTCTCCACCCGGGTGACCGTGGTGTCGTAGCGGACCGTGACCCCGTGCTTGGTCGCGGCGGCGGCGAGGGCCGTGGGGACCGCGTGGATGCCGCCCTTGGGGAAGTGCACGCCGGTGATCGTGTCGAGATAGGAGATGACGGCGTAAAGCGCCAGAGCCCGGTGCGGCGCGAGCCCGGCATAGAGCGCCTGGAACGAGAAGACGCGCTGGGTACGGCGGTCGCGGAAGTACTCACCGACCTTGCCGTGCAGGGACCGGAAGGCCCCGAGCCGAGCCAGGCGCAGCAGATTGGGGCGAAGCACGCTCCACGGCGCGTCGAGGTTCCGCGCGATGAAGTCGTCGTGCTCCAGGCGCCACAGGTCGGTGGCGAACGCGACGAAGCGGCGGTACCCGTCGGCCTCCCGGGCACCGCACACCAGGGCGATCTCGTCCGCCATCCGGTCCGGGTCGCTGATCACGTCCAGCCGCGAGCCGTCCGGGAAGAACGCCCGGTACGCCGGGTCGAGCCGGGTGAAGCTGAGCCAGTCGTCGAGCTTCTCGCCCACCGCCGCGAGCGGCTCGGCGATGAGTTCCGGCGCGGTCAGCACGGTGGGACCCGTGTCGAACGCGAACCCGTCGACGGCCAGCCGCCCCGCCCGGCCGCCCGGCAGCGGCTCGCGCTCCAGCACGGTCACCTCACGCCCGGCCCCCGCCAGGTGCAGGGCACACGAGAGTCCGCCGAGACCCGCCCCGACGATGATCACCCGGTCGGTGCGACCGGTGACCGTGCGCATCCGGCACCCTCCTGCAGGCAAGACGCCCGAACCCGCCCCCTAGCGTAGGGCGCATGGCGTCAGGTTGGGTTTCGTAGCGGTGGCGGGCAGCGCACTGCAGTGGCGCGGGCCGCAGCTGTCCCCCGGCTCGCGCAGTCCCTACGGTCGCGGTCCGCACGGTCCGGGCCCGAGCGGACTCCAGCACTCGTACGAACTGTGCCGGATGATCCACCGGGACCGGGGCCGCAGCTACTACCGGGCCACCGCCCTGCTGCCCGCGGCCCGGCGCCGCGCGGTGCATGCCCTGTACGCGTTCACGCGCATCGCCGACGACATCGTCGATGCTGGATCGCACGAGGGCGCGGCGCAGCGCCTGGCGACGTGGCGGATGGGGCTCCTCGGCGCGGTGGCCGGCGAACCGAGCGCCGATCCGGTGCTGCCCGCGGTCGCGGACGCGGTCCGCTCGTACGGGCTCGACCTGGCTCAGCTCGACCTGTTCCTGCACAGCATGGCGATGGACCTGACGATCACGCGGTACCGGACGTACGACGACCTGCTCGGTTACATGGAGGGGTCCTCGGCGGTCATCGGCACCCTGATGCTGCCCATCCTCGGCCTGGCCCGCGGCGCCGACCCGGCTCTCGCGCAACGCTGTGCCCGTGAGTTGGGGTACGCCTTCCAGCTCACGAACTTCATCCGGGACGTCGCCGAGGATCTGGCGCGAGGACGGGTGTACCTGCCGCAGGAGGATCTCGCGCGCTTCGATGTGACGTGGGACACGCTTGCCGCGGATGCCGAACGGGGCCGGGGCGGGCCACAGGTACGGGAGCTGATCCGGTTCGAGTGCGGCCGGGCACTGCGCCACTACCAGGCGGCGTTGCCGGGGATCTCGTTGCTACAGCCACGTTCCCGGGCCTGCATCCGGGCCGCTTTCCTGCTCTACGCCGCGATCCTCGGCGAGGTCCGCCGGGCCGGCTACGACGTGATGGCCGGTCGCGCCGTCGTTCCCGGCCTTCGCCGCGCGCACCTGGTCGCCGGCGCGCTCATCGGCCGTACGCCGGCAGTCGAGGTGCGCCGGTGGGGGAATGCCGGTACGGTCGGCTGACCCCCGTTCGGTGTGACGCCCCCGCGGGGCGCCGCCCGTCCGGGGTCGTGTCCGTTGGCAGGACGGCAACGGACTGTGAGCTGAGGTGATCAGCGCGTCGACGATGCGGTGCTGGAGGTTGTCGTGTCCCTGCTGACCCCAACAGTGTCCACTTCGGACTTCACAACGCAGATGCCGAATAACCCACCAGGCTACCCATCGGCCGGCGCCATTTCCGGCCCGAGCGCAGTGTCGATGCACCGCCGGCACAGGGCAAGCGTGTTGGCCACCGTCTCCCTGCTGCTCGCGGCACCCGCCGTGGTCGCGGTCGGGACCGGGTTGCTCGCCGCGCCCGGCGCCGCGGTCGGCCTGGTCGCCGCGGTGCTGGGACTCAGCGGGATCCGCGCGACCCGACACATCCAGATCTCCGGCCGGGGCAACGCCATCGTCGGCCTCGTGCTGGGCCTGGTGGCCGTCCTGATCGGCGCCCTCGTGGTGACGGGGGTCTTCCCGTGGATCGACGCGTCGACCAACGAGGTCGCCCGCATCCACGGCTGGCTCGACGCGCACATGCCGTGGGCCACGCCTGAACTCTGAACGGTTGTCGCGTCGCCGAGCGGGCGTGGCACGCGAACCAGGCCCGCAGCGCTAGGCAGCGCGTTCCCGGACGACCCGGGCGATGTCCAGCCGCCGTACCGCCCGGGCTGCGGGCGCCTGCGAGGCGAGTGCGGCGAGCAGGACTCCGAATGCGGCCAGCAGCAGCGCCCACCAGCTCAGGTCGAGGTGGAACTGGAACAGGTCGTTGGAGAACGTGTCGAGCAGGCCGCGGGCGACGAGCACGCCGAGCACCAGGCCGATCGGGATACCGAGGACGGTGGCGATCAGGTTCTCGGTGACCAGCGTGCCGGCGACCCGGCGCACCGGCACCCCGGCCGCCCGGAGCGTGGCCAGTTCGTTGGTCCGTTCCACTGTATTGACGGTCATCATCACATAGATGATCGCGAAGGCGAGGATCGCGCCGAGCGCGACCATGATGGCGATGAACGCCCAGAACAGGCCCAGGAACTGGTCCAGAGAGGAGGCGACCGCCGCGGTGTCCGCGTAGGCGACGACTCCCGGTAGGCCGGTGACCGTGGCGCGCATCTGGTCCCGGTCAGTACCGGCGTCGAAGCGCACCGCCAGTGTGCCGACGAGCGCATCCGGTACGAGCGCCTGCGCCGCTTGCTCGCTCATGTAGAGCGAGGTGCCGATCGGCTCGTCCACGAACCCCACCAGTCGTACGATCGCGGTCCTGCCATCCACTGTGGACAGCGTAAGGGTCTCTCCGGGCTCGATGTCGAGCTGGCCGCGCAGGGCCTGGCCGGCGAGCACGCCGTCGGCAGGCAGGTCGACCGGCTCGCCGCTGGCCGTGCGGAAGCCGTGCATCTGGGTGGCGGGTTGGTAGCCGGAGAGGACGGTGGCGTAGCTGTGGCCATCGTGGCTGGCGGTGACCGGTCCGGACCAGACCCGCTCGACCGTGGCGATGCCGGCCAGATTCTGCAGCGCGGCGCGCACGGTGTCGACGCTCGTGGGATCGACGCTGATGGTCGCGTCCTGCCGGTCGACCTGGCCGTACTGGACGCGCAGGGCCGCCAGGATGCTGGTCATCATGCCGATCGAGCCGAGCACCAGGACCAGGGCCAGGATGGCGCCGAGCATCGTGGCCAGAGTCCGGCGGGCGCTGCGGAACACATCGCGCAGCGCCATCCGCCAGGTCGCCGGCAGGGCGCGCAGGTGCCCCACGAGCCGACTCCACCATCCGGGTGGACGAACGACCACCGCGTTGCGCATCGCCTCGGCCGGGGCGGTGCGGGCGGCGGTCAGCGCGGGCGCGGCCGCTCCGGCGAATCCCACGACGAGGGCGACGGCCAGGCCCGCGACCGCGAGGTCGGGGTGCTGGCTCACGATCGTGTCCGGGATGCCGAGCTCGCCGGTGTAGGCGGAGGTGATCGCGCCGGTGGCGAGCATGCCGAGTGCGACGCCGGCCGCGCCGCCGACCAGGCCGACCAGAAAACCCTGCAGCAGGAAGTGGCGCACCAGCCGGCCGCGCCGGGCCCCGGAGGCCATCAGGGCGCCGATGACCGGGCGCTCGGCGAGCACCCGCCGGGCGAGGATCACGTAGGCGGCCACCGCCGCGGCGATGAGGAACAGGAGCGGGAATGCGATCGATATCTCGGAGAAGCCGTCCAGGTCCTCCTGCAGCGTGGCCTGCGACGCTTGCTGGGAGCGCAGCGTCACGTTGACCGCGCCCGCCGCCCGCAGCGCATCCGCCGCCGTGTCCACTGTGGATGAGGCTGGGCGGTCGGCGAGCCGGACGAGCACCTGGTTGGGGCCGGTTCCGGCCCATTGGCGGACCTGGGACTCGGCGGCGAAGACGACCGCGAACCCATGCGGGTCGGAGAGCACGTCCTGCCGGTCGCGGGCCGGCCAGAGGTACTCGGCGGAGACGACCACGCCGCGCACGACGACGCTGTGCCAGCCGCCAGCGGTGAACACCTGCAGCTGGTCGCCGACCGCCAGGCCGAACGTGTCCGCCGCGTGCCGCTCGACCAGCACGCCGTCCGGGGCGTCGGGGCTCAGGTAGTCGCCGCGAACCACGTCGACGTTGTCCACTGTGGGGCGTGCCGGCGCCGGCAGGCCGACCAGCCGGCCGACGAGCTTGGTGCCGTCGATGAGCAGCGGGGAGTCCGCCTGGGTGCGCGCCTGTACGGCAGACGCCCCGTGCGCGCGCGCCGCCGCCGTAAGGGCGCCAGTGTCGCCGCCGTCGGCCACCAGGTCGGCGAACGACAGACGGTCATAGGTGTGCTCATAGGAGTCGCTCAGGTTGCGGAACGCCCCGGCGCTGGCGATGTACAGCATCACGCCGAGCATGATCGTGACGGCCACGGCGGTGACCTGGGGCCCCTGCCGGCGCAGGTCGCGCAGGGCCTTGTGGGTCATGGCGCTCATCGGGCTCACCACGCCACGTCGGCGACGCCGGCGGGGGCCGGGTTGTGCTGCACCGACTTGATCGTGCCGTCGACAACCGTGATGACGCGGTCGGCGATGCCCGCCACCGAGGCGTTGTGCGTAACGACGAGCACCGTACGGCCCGCGCGGTTCAACTCTTGCAGCAGTCGCAGGATCTGCCGGCCGGTGGCGAGGTCGAGTGCTCCGGTGGGCTCGTCGGCGAGCAGCAGGTCGGGGTCGGTCGCCAGTGCCCGGGCCAGGGCTACCCGCTGCTGCTGGCCGCCCGACATCTGGGCCGGGAAGTGGTTCATCCGGTCCGCCAGCCCGACCGCGGCGAACAGGTCGGGAACGCGGTCCTTGTGACCGACGCCGGCGAGCTCGATGATCGCCTCGACGTTCTCCCGCGCGGTCAGCGTCGGAATGAGGTTGAAGAACTGAAATACGAACCCGATGTGGTGGCGTCGGAACGAGTCGAGCTGGTTGGGGCGGCGGCGGGAGATCTCCTGCCCGGCGACCCGGACCTCGCCCTGCGTCGCCTGCTCGATGCCGCCGATGATGTTCACCATGGTCGTCTTGCCCGAGCCGCTGGGCCCGAGGACGACAGCGAGCTCGCCGGTCCCGACCTCCACGTCCACGCCGCGCAGAGCGTGCACTGCCGCGTCGCCTTTTCCATAGACTTTGGTGACACCGTGCAGCGCGATCGCCGCCTGCGTGGTCGTCTGGTCGGGCATCAGGCCTCCGTTGTGAATACGCCCCGGGTGTAGGCGGCGGCCACCTCCACGGACCAGCGGCGCAGGCCGTCGGGACCGAGCGGGTCGACGCCGAGAACGTCGGTCAGGTGGTCGCGCAGCAGCACGACCGCAAGATCGTTGATGAGCATGAATGCTGCCCGTACCGGTGGGTCGGCACTGGCCCGCATGAATCCGGCTTCGGTGAGCCGCGCCAGCATCGCCGCGCTCGCGTCATACCAGCGCCGGAACACGGTCCGCCCCGCCGTGTCGCCCGAGAGCAGCAGCCGCCTGAGGTACGCCGGCACGGCCGAACCAGCCGGCAGGAAGCCGATGAGCAACTCACCCAGGCCCCCCGAGAGCTGGGCGCCGTCGGCGGCGAGCGCCGCCGCCGGGTCGGCCTCGAGGGCGGCGAGCAGCTCATCGACGATGCTGGACACGTACTCGTCCACCACCTCGCGCAGCCCCTGTTTGGAGCCGAAATGGTGGACCACCAGCCCGGCCGAGACACCGGCAGCGGCGGCGATCTGCCGGACCGTCACGGCGTCGAAGCCGCGTTCCGCGAACAGCGCCAGTGCCGCGTCGCGGATGTGCGTCCGGGCCGTCATGTCATCCCGCCTTGGACGCACGTTCAAGATGCTATACAAACGTTCAACCTCCCGCAAGCCCCAGCAGCGCGCACCGGTATGCGGCGGGACTCGGGGCAGGAGTGCCCGGCACTGTCGGTCCAAAGGGGTACGGCTCGTCGGGAGGCCCGGCGATCGGCAAAGGCCGAGGCCCGCGGTGGCTTCGCCGCAGGGATCGTGTGGTCCGGTAACGCGCCGGCGTCTCAGTCGTCGCCTGTCTACGCCGGCTTGGCGAGCAGGACCTGGCTGGCGCCCGCTGAGTCGATCAGCTTCGTCTCTTCGTGCGCGGGACAGAGAGCCCGGCGCGTCGGGCGATGGCGACGGTCCCGTCGCGCGCGATCCCTTTCTGGAATGTCCCTTCGCTTCGTCGCATACTGGTCGCTCGAACGAACGTGCTACAGCCGTTGCGTCAATGCGAGGCATTGAAGTTTCCCACGTTGGGTGCTCTGTGGTGCTCGAGCCACGGGCTCACCAGCAGAAATCTCCTAGAGCGCAATGGCGGCCGTCAACGCCGGACCGAGGGCCGCGCCCGCAGCCTCAACATGCGCAGTACGGCGCAGGCCGTCCGGTCAGATCTGGGGCAGGTGGATCTCGAAACAAATCCAGCCAGGGTCGGCGGTGTCCACAACCGTCACGGCATCTCCCTGGACCTGCGCCGCCTCCGACTTCAGCGCCGCCGAGACGTACGGCGAGTCGATCGCCGCAACGGCCTGGGCCGCGTAGTAGCGGACCGTGATCGTCGTGCGCTCGATGCAGTGCGGGGCGTTTTCGGGGTCTGGCCGCACGTCGGTCCGCCAGCGTCGCGACCCCGTCCGCATCAGGGAGACGATGCGGTTGACCTGGGCCCGGGACAGATACGACCCGACCATGTAGAAGGACGAGGCGGCCGCCTGGACGGTGTTCTGGTTCGCGCTGCCCAGCCTTCCGATGAGCACGTCGCCGATGGCGCGGTTGACACGGATGCTGGCCGTAGTGAGCTCGGTTGCCCCGGTCGCGTAGCTGGTGGCGAGCTCAAGCGCCTGCGCGCGCACCCGGTCGACGGCAGGCCCGACGTCGATCGCGTCCACGATCTGCCGTGCCGCGCGCTCGATGAGAGGCCTAGGATCGGCGTTGAGCCGCAGCGCCTCGCCGATGACCGCCTCGGTGTTCTCGGTGACCTGCGCCTGCAGTCCGGGGGTGAACAGCTCCGCGTAGGCGGCGAGCAACGGCTCGGCCATCGGCAGGTCGCCGCCGGCAGCACGCAGATACTGGGCGATCTCGGCGCTGTCGATGGCGTTCACGCGCAACTGGTAGCGGACGCCGTTGACCTCAACGACGCTGAACGCCTCCGGCGACGTGCCGTCGCGCATGGCCTCTGCGACCGCAGCGATCTGCGGATGGGTGGCCGCGCCCGGCGTCGCAACCTGGGTCGCCGGATCGGGGGTGACGCTGCCGAGGTCCCCCACGAACCCGCCGAGCCGGTCCTTTCCTGCCGCAGCGAGTGCCGTGGCGTCCTCGTCCGTCACGCCGTAGACCTTGGCGGTGCTCAGGTCCGACCGCAGCTGGGCTACACCGCTCGCGAACCGCCCGTAGGCGCCATCAATGGTCAGCGCGTCGCGGTACTCGGTAGGCAACGCGGCCATGACCTTGTCATCCAACCGAACCGCGACCTCGTTCGCGAGCAGCTCACCGGTCAACCTTGCGACGTCGGCGAGGTCCGCCTCTTCGCTGGCCACCTGGGCCCGCAGGTGCGCGGCCGTGGCTTCGACCCGGCCGCCGAAGAACAGCAGCGAGGCGACGAGTACCAGGGCGACCGCGACCGGCATGGCCGCGCCGCGCAGCCCCCGGCCGACGCGCGCGGCGACCGGCGGGACGAGCAGCGTGAGCGCCGCGAGGCCGGCTATTGCTACGACGATTGCCAGGACGAGCGGCGACATCCCGGGTGGGGTGGTAACCGATCCGGCGACCGCCACCACGTCGCCGAGGCTGCGCAGCCTGTCCAGTCCTGCCTTCTCATGCGCCCACCCGACGGCGGCGAGCAATGCGACGTTGCCGCCCAACACCACGCCGAACGCCCCCACCAGCCAGGTCGCCCGAACCGCGAAGGGGAAGACGCGCGGGGCCCGACGCCGGGTGACCACGAGCGTCACCACACCCAGCCCCACCAGTGCCCCGGTCACGATGAGGGCCCGGAGCAGACTGCGCGAGATCTCGCCTGGGTACGCGGCCGGCTCCGGCTCGCCGATGCGCAGCAACGCCACGACGCTGCCCACACCGGCCACGGCGCCCAACAGGCCGAGTCCGGCCAAGCGGCCAGGCGCCGTCCCGACCGCCCGGCGCAGCGGTGCGCTCGCCGCCCGGGCCCGCGCCGCGAGCGTCCCGGCTGCGTCTGTTGTGGACGCAGCGGCGCCGGAGTCGGCGGTGGCCCCGTCCGGTTCCGGGGACGGTTCGCCTGTATGCATCTCGGTCAAGCCCCTGATCCTCCGATCCCATGGACGACGAAGAGCATGACGATCTGACCGTCGGGCGTGATGCCGGCCGTGTCCACCTCATAGGTCGCGCCGGCCAGCAGCACGACGATCAGGCCCACCATCAGCAGCTGCAGCCGCCAGTGGCGCCGGACCCGGGGTGCGTCGCTGGCCGGGCTGGGCTGCGTGGATTCGGGAATGGCCATGTCTAGGGACCGTATGGCTCGTGCTCAGCTTTGTCTTGAGTACATCGGATACTCAGACTGAAACCGGGCCGGTTCGCCAAAACGGCCGA
>DATBGZ010000051.1:0-1952 GCA_036557785.1 Micromonosporaceae bacterium | reverse complement strand
CGGGATCGGGTCGCGGTCGTAGAGCGCCCACTTGTACCAGGTCTGCGAGGCGGCGAACAGGCGGAGCAGGGACTCGTGCCACCCGGCGTAGCGCTCGAGCACCTCCTCGCGGCTGCACTCGGCGATCCACGACTCGTGGCGGTAGCTCGCGTCGTCGTAGTGGCAGACGACGTTGATCAGTTCCTCGCCCCGCAGCGGATACAGCACGATCGTGCCGTGCGGGCCAAGCCACTGGGCTCCCACCAGGCTGGGCCGGGGACCGCTGACCGCTCCGGTCCGGATGACGCTGCGGTAGCAGATCTTCCCGGTGAACCGGGGCGCGTCCGGGCCGAACAGCGAGGCGCGCACCGGTGAGTGGATGCCGTCGGCGCCCACGATGACGTCGGCCTCGACCTCGCTGCCGTCCGCGAAGCGCGCGACCGCGAGGTCGCCGTCGGGCCGCACCTGCGTGCACCGTTTGCCCAGGGTTACCAGGCCGGCCGGCAGCGCGCCGGCCAGCACGTCGAGCAGATCGGCCCGGTGCACGGTCGCGCCCGTGATGCCGAACGAGGCTGCCTGCTGCTCCCGGCTCGTCTTGCCGATCACCCGGCCGGTCTTCCAGTTCCGGATCACTTGCCACGGCGCGCGCCCCGCGACCTCGCGGACGTTGCCCTCCACCCCGATGGAGCGCAGCACTCTCATCGCGTTGGGGTGCAGGGCAACGCCGGCGCCGATCTCCTTGAGCTCGGCGGCTGCCTCGTAGACTGCCACCTCGATCCCCGCCCGCGACAGCGCGTTCGCCGCGGTCAGGCCGCCGATGCCTCCGCCGATGATCGCGACACGCGTCATGCCGGTATCAGGGGAGCGGGCTCCGTCCCCGGTGCACGACGGTAACCGTGCCAGCGCTCTCCGGATGGTCGCTGCCCGGGGCGTAGTCGAAAACGGTGTGGCGCGCGAAATCCATGACGAACACGTCCACCAGCGCGAAGCTCGTCGGATCGAGCCACGACACGTAAAGCTGGTGGTGGCCAATTGGAATGGCGACATAATTTTCCGGCGGGAATTGGGTGCCGACGAACGGGCCTTTTATCGGCACGCCCTGGACCATCGAATGGCCGTACGTCTGCTGGAACGTGTTGCCGGTGTTCCGGCCGAGCGTGTAGGACGTGTCGAAGACGTACCCGTTGAGGTCGAATCGCTCGAGCTTGAGGTGGTGGGATGCCCCGGACGCCGGGCTCGCCTGGTGCGATCGTGGCGCGGTGGCGTTCGCCGCCACCGCCGTCCCGGCTAGGGCGGTCGCGACGACGAGCCCGGCCGCGACCGCCAGGATCCGCTTGCCGATGCGCATGCTTTGCCTCTTCTCGGTCGGCAATAAAGCCGCATTCTATTTCTCGGCATGGCGTTCTGGCATTAGCGTTCCGTCATAATTACGTGCTTTAGAATTTGTCTGCATCGCCCGGTGCCTGGCGCGGCGCCGCGGCTAGGCCGTCCAGGATCAGGTCGAGGCCGATCACGAATTCGTCGCCGAAGTCGTAGCCGGGCCGCAGGACGTGCTCGGTCGCCAGCTCGGTGAGGTACGGGTACTGCCCGGAGGCGAACTGCGCTGAAATCTGGTGCGCGACCTGCGCCGCTTCCTCTCCGCTGCCGAACGGTAGGCTCGCCTCCTGCAGCGCGAACCCGTAGATGTAGCTGTCGAGCAGGGCGTAGGCGTGGGCGGTCAGCTCGATCGAGAAGCCGGCCCGGCGCAGGCACCCGAGCACGGCGTCATGGTGCCGCAGCGTGGCCGGCCCGGGCGAGGTCCGCGACTCCATCAGGCCGATCGCCCAGGGGTGGCGGCGCAGGACCTGGCGGGCCGAGATGGCCCGCCGGCGCATGGCGGCCTTCCAGTCGCCGTCTCCCGACGGCAGGTCGATCTCGCTGAACACGATGTCGATCATTCCGTCCAGCAGGTCGTTCTTGCTGGCGACGTGGTT
>DATBGZ010000050.1:0-9376 GCA_036557785.1 Micromonosporaceae bacterium | reverse complement strand
GCGGCCCCCAACGCCGGCACCGTGTCGATCGCGACCAGCGCGGCGCCGAGCATGTGCCCGGCCCGGTACCCCGTCCAGGTCGCCGCGAAGGCCAACTCATCATCGGCGTGCTCGACCACCTGACCCGCCCGCACCACCGTGTCCCCGTCATAGGAGGGGGTATGCACCAACTCGCGCACCGCGGCCAGCAACCCCGCCTCCAGATGCGCGATCTGGCGAAGATAAGCGGCGATGACATCGGTGAGCTGGCCGCCACAGAGGCGACGCGCATCCACCCCCGCCAACACCCCACCCAGCCGCGCCCCCGGCGCCAACGACGCCAGATCCGCCGGCACCGGCATCGGCGCATCCCCCAACACCAACCCCGACGAAGCCAGATACGCCGCCGCGAACGCCACCGCCTCCGGCGCCAACCCCTCGGCCACGTCAACCCTGTCGGCCACGTCGACCCCGTCGGAGCCCACCATCGACACCTCCCCGCTCACACCCACACCCTGGCACACCCGTACGACAAACATCACGACCGACGCGCCAGAACTTCCCCCGATCACGACGAGTGGCCGCCGAACCACGCACCGTCCCGACACAATGGACAGAGCGGTGAGCACGGGCGGGCAAGTCCGTACCAGCCGCGACCGCTAACCTGCACGGCGTGAGCGTGACATCCCAGGTCCTCGTGGCCCGCTAGCATGGCCGACATCGACGAAGCCCGCTTCGCGGAGGCGGTCGCGGCCGGCGCGGTGCTCGAGGCTCCCGGCGACCACATCGATGCCGACCTCATCCGCGCGTTCTGCCTGCGCCATGCCCATCATGTCGATCCCCGAGGGATCCGGCTCGGCGGCGTGCACGTGTCGGGGACGCTCGACCTGACCTCGGTCAGCGTGCCGTTCGCACTCGGCTTCACGGCGTGTACGTTCGACCACCCACCGGTGCTGCACGGCGCCCGCGTCAAGGAGTTGTCCCTCTTCGACTGCACGCTGCCTGGTCTGCTCGCCAACGGCATCGACGTGCAGGGCGATCTCGACCTGTCCGCCTCCCGGGTGGTGGGCCGCTGGCCGACACGCGCGAGCAACTCCCGCAGCGCCGCGATCTGGCTCTGCGAGTCGACCGTCGGCGGCAGGCTGCGCTGCATCGACACGACGATCGACGCCCAGGGAGAACGGGCTCTCCAGGCCGACCGCATGCGCGTGGGCGGCACGGTCCGGTTCCTCAACGGCTTCGACGCTAAGGGCGAACTACGCCTGGTCGGGCTGCAGGTCAGCGGGTCGCTGGACATGACCGGAGCGCACGTCGAGTCTGATGGCCTCGCGGTAGACCTCGCCGACGCCACCATCGCTGGCAACATGTTCATCGCCCCGGCTGAGGGCACGCCAGGCAAACAGCGCCGCCCTCGGATCCATGGCCGGATCAACCTCAGCAGCACGCGCATCGACGGCAGGTTGGAGATCCGCGACGCCGCGCTCGTACGGCCGGAACGCGACGAGGGTCGATACCACTCCCCCCGTTTCAGCGGCAAGGCGTTGGTGGGGCTGCGCCTCTTCGTCGGGGCAGAGTTGTTGCTCGAGGGCACGACCACGATCAGCGGCGGCATCGACCTCGCCTCGGCCGAACTCGGCCGCTTCGCGATCGAGTCCGGTAGCACGGTGGAGGCGCCGGGCGAGGTGGCGATCGACCTCACCAACGCGGAGATCCGTTCGGCGGTCACGGTGGGCGAAGCCGTACGGGTACGCGGGACCACCCTGCTTGTCGGCGCGCGTATCCGCGGCCGGCTGGACCTCGACGGCGCGGCGCTCACGGACCCGCAGGGCCACTCCCTGCTCAAGGCCGACGGCGCGACGATCGACGGCGACGTGACCCTCAAGCGCGTACGGGCGACCGGTGGCCAGCTCAAGTTCTGGCGATCGACCGTCGGCGGAGGCTTCGATGCCGAAGGCGCGGTCGTGGAGAATCCGGATGGCGGAACCGTACGACTGCACCAGTCCGAGGTCGGCGGCTCGGTCCGTTTGATCGATGGTTTCATCTCCATTGGCTGCGTTGTGCTCAGCCGCACGGCGGTGGGTGGTCGCCTCGACCTCGGCGGCGGGCACTTCCACTGCCCCCGGCCTGGTGAGCACAACACCGAGGGTGCCGCGATCCGGGCGGTGTCGGGCACCTTCCGCGGCGGCATGGACCTGGGCTGGGCCGCGATTACGCCGGCCATCAACGTCACCGACACCGCGACGAGCGTCCTGCAGGACGATCCCAGCAACTGGCCCGAGCGCATCTACATCGCGGGTTTCAGCTACGAGCGGTTCGACGCGCCACGCGATGGCGGCTCCCAGGGCCGCGTCTGGGATTGGGAGCGGCGGCTGGCCTGGCTGCGGCAGCAGTCCCAGTACGATGCGGGTCCCTATGAGCAGGCGGCCCGAGTCTTCCGCGGGCACGGGTACGTTCACGGAGCCGAGCAACTGCTGATCCGGCAGCGCAGCGATGCCAGGCGAGCCGAGCAGCACAGCCGCTCCCGGCCGCACGACATGACCGAGTGGACGCGAGCGTCGGCAGACTGGACACGCAACGCCGTGGACTGGGTCTATGACTGGACCGTCGGCTACGGCTTTCGCCCCGGTCGCGTGCTGTGGCTGCTGGCAGCCCTGCTGGCGCTGGTGGGCACGACGCTCGCCGTCCCGGCCGTGCAGGCGACGCTGCGGGCCAGCGACCAAGGGGTGGTCTTCACGACCCGTGGGCCGGTCGGTGTCGCCGACCAGAGCGCCGACCCGTGCGGGGGTGGCCAGGTCCGCTGCTTCAACCCGCTGCTCTACGCGGTGGATACCGTGGTTCCGCTCGTCGCCCTGGACCAACGCTCCACGTGGTACCCGGACCGTTTCGCGCGGGGTGGGGCGTTCGTCGAGTGGTGGCTCAACCTCGCCACCGTGGCAGGCTGGTTACTGTCTTCGATCTTCCTGCTCTCCTTCGCCCGCCTGGCCCGCAACACGTGAAGGGCCGGCGAAGCAGGCCGTAGCCACGGCCCGGCCACGTACGATCGACAAGGCGATCATCCGGCGCGAGAGGAGCAGGCGATGTCCGGACCGGTGGCGTTCGCCGTGGACACGTTCGGTGACGTGACGAAGGACAAGTCCGGCAAGGAACTGCACCAGGCGCAGGTGATCCGCGACATCGTCGAGCAGGCGGTGCTCGCCGAGCAGGTCGGACTCGACGCCTTCGGGGTGGGTGAGCACCACCGCCGCGACTTCGCCGTCAGCGCACCCGAGGTCGTCCTCGCCGCGATCGCCGCCCGCACGCACCGCATCCTGCTCGCGAGCGCGGTCACCGTACTCTCCTCCGACGACCCGGTCCGAGTCTTCGAGAGGTTCGCAACCCTGGATGCCATCTCTCACGGACGGGCAGAGATCATCCTGGGCCGCGGTTCGTTCACGGAGTCGTTCCCGCTCTTCGGCTACGACCTCGATCAGTACGAGGAGCTCTTCGAGGAGAAGATCGAGCTGTTGAGCGTTCTCCTCAATGAGGGTCCGGTGACGTGGCGCGGCAAGCTGCGCAGCCCGCTGACCGGTCAGGAGGTCTACCCGAAGACCGAGTCGGGCCGGCTGCGCACCTGGGTGGGGGTCGGTGGCAGCCCGAAGTCGGTGGTCCGCGCGGCGAGCTATGGGATGCCGTTGATGCTCGCCATCATCGGCGGGTCACCGCAGCGCTTCGCCCCATTCATCGAGCTGTATCACAATGCGCTCGCCCAGCTCGGCTCGCCAGCCCTGCCGGTGGGGGTCCACTCCCCCGGCTACGTCGCCGAGACCGACGAGGACGCGCGCGAACAGGCATGGCCGCACTATCGCGACCTGCACAACCGGATCGGCCGGGAGCGAGGATGGGGTCCGACCACGCGCAGCCACTTCGACGCCGAGGCGGAGACCGGCTCGCTCTACATCGGTTCGCCCGAGACGGTGGCTGCGCGCATCGCCCAGACCATCGGGTCCCTGGGCATCCAGCGCTTCGAGCTGAAGTACAGCTCTGGAACGCTGCCCCACGAGAAGCTCATGTCATCGATCGCGCTCTACGGCGAACAGGTGGTCCCCCGCGTCCGGCAGCTGCTCACCGCTGCCTGATCGCGGCGGCATCCCGACGAGCGCCGGAGCCGGACAGTTGCGTCGCGATGACCGGTCTGGCTAGCGTTCGCCGCCGGCAGGCCCCGCCCTCACCCCCGCGCCACGGCAGGTGCGGCCGACTGCAGGTCTGGTCCTGATGCCTCCAGGCCGGGATGACATACTCAGGGCGAGGAGGTGCTGCTTATGGCTATCGATGGAAACACCCGGGCGATCGAAGAGGGCATCGTCACCGACTTTTCGCACCGGATGACGTACGGCTCATATCTGGCACTCGACGAGGTGCTGCACGCCCAGCGGCCACGCAGCAAGCCCGAGCACCACGACGAGATGCTCTTCATCATTCAGCACCAGACGACCGAGCTGTGGCTCAAGCTGGTGCGCCACGAGCTCGACTCGGCCTGCACCCTGCTCGCCGAGGACGATCTTGCCGCGGCGCTCAAGTGCATCGCCCGGGTCAAGCACGTCCAGGAGACGCTGATCCAGCAGTGGTCCGTGCTGGCGACGCTGACCCCCACCGAGTACGTCCAGTTCCGTGGTGTGCTCGGCAACGCGTCGGGATTCCAGTCCGCGCAGTACCGGGCCGTGGAGTTCGCCCTGGGCAACAAGAACGCGAACATGATCAAGGTGTTCGACGCCGAGCCCGAGAACCAGCGCATGCTGATCGACGCGCTGCACCGACCCAGCCTCTACGACGAGTTCCTGCGCTACCTTGCCCGGCACGGCTACCCGGTGCCGTCGTCGCTCGTCGAACGCGACGTGACGAAGGCGCACGTCTTCACGCCGGAACTGGTCCCGGTCTTCGTCGAGGTCTACCGGGCCGCGCACGAGCACTGGTCGGTCTACGAGACGTGCGAGGAACTGGTCGACCTCGAGGACAACTTCCAGCTCTGGCGCTTCCGGCACCTGCGGACGGTCGCCCGGACGATCGGTGACAAGACCGGCACCGGCGGCTCCACAGGCACCGCCTTTCTCAAGCGTGCACTGGAGCTCACCTTCTTCCCCGAGCTCTACGCCGTACGGACGGAGCTCAAGGGGTAACACGCATGACCGTGCGGTACGCGCGTGCCACCCGGGTCTGGGTCGCGGACGGCTGGGTGCCCGATGCCCTGATCGCCTTCGGAGACGGGCAGGTCCGGCTCGCGACCCAGGCGGAGGCGGCCACGGCCGAACCCGTCGGCGTCCTCGTGGCGAGCGTCCTGCCTCCAGTGACTGATTCCCATGTGCACCTGGATCTGTCCGACTGCACCGAGCGTGGCTTCGGAGTCCTCGCCCGGGTCCTGGACCTGGGCTGGGAGCCGCGGTCGCTGCCCTCGTCGGCCAGGCACGGCGCGAGGCCGCCGCAGATCCTGACCGCCGGTGCGTTCCTCACCGCGCCGGGCGGATACCCCAGCACGCGGCCCTGGGCGGCACGCGGCAGCGTGAACCAGGTCACCGACGAGGCGGCTGCGGTGAGCACCGTGAACGCCCTGGTCGCGGGTGGTGCCGCGATCGTCAAGGTCAGTCTCAACGCCAACGCCGGCCCGGTCTTCTCCGACGCCGTGTTGCGGGCGATCGTGGACCATGCCCACTCCGTCGGGTTGAGGGTCGTGGCCCACGTGGAGGGCGACGGGCAGGAGAAGCGTGCCCTCCTCGCGCACGTCGACTGGTTCGCTCACACCCCATGGACCCAGCGGCTGTCCGACGACGAGCTGGCGCCGATGCTCGCCTCGGTGGGCTGGATCAGCACGCTCGACATGCACGGTCGTGGCAGCTACGGAGAGGAGTTCGCCACAGCGATCGACAACTTCACCCGTTTCGCCGCCATGGGCGGTCGCGTCGCCTACGGCACCGATCTCGGCAACGACCTGACCCGGACCGATCTGAACCCCCGCGAGATCGCGGCGCTGCGGGCGGCTGGCCTCGACGCACACCGCATCATCGGGGCGGTGACCGGCTCGGCGCTGCTGCCCTCGTTCTCCGGCGGCCCGGAGTCACCGACGACGCTCACCCTCCTGCCCGCGGACGTCGTCGACGAACAGGACGTCCTCGACGCGCTCACCAGCTCCATCCCCGTCCACGCGACCGACCTTGAGGACCACCTGTCATGACGCAGACCATCACCCGCGAGGCACGTGCCCAACGGCTTGACCGTACGGACCCGCTGCGCCGCTTCGCCGCCGCGTTCGTGAAGGCCCCGGATGTGGTCTCCTATCTGGACGGAAACTCGCTCGGGCGGCCGCTGAAGTCGTTCGCGACCCGCGTGCGTCAGTTCTCCGCCCAGGACTGGGGCACGCGGCTGATCCGGCGCTGGGACGAGGAGTGGATGGCCAAGCCGTACGTGCTCGGCGACCGGATCGGTGCCGCACTGCTCGGGGCGGCCCCCGGCCAGACGTTCGTCGGTGACTCCACGACCGTGCTGCTCTACAAGCTCATCCGGGCCGCGGTCGACCACCAGCCGGGCCGTAGCGAGATCATCATCGACGATGACAACTTCCCGACCGACCGGTTCGTGGTGGAGGGCATCGCGGCCGAGCGGGGGTTGACGATCCGCTGGATCACCAGCGACCGTACGGTCGGCGTGCAACTGTCCCAAGTGGAGGATGCCCTCAGCGACCGGACCGCCGCCGTGGTGCTCAGCCATGTCGCGTACCGCTCCGCGGCGATCGCCGACATGGCCGGCATCACGGCGGCCGCGCACCGGGTCGGAGCGCTGATGCTGTGGGACCTGTGCCACAGCATCGGGTCGGTACCCGTGCGGTTGGACGAGTGCGGCGTCGACCTCGCGGTCGGGTGCTCGTACAAGTACCTCAACGGCGGGCCCGGCGCGCCGGCGATCGCGTACGTCAACTCTTCGCTGCAACCCTCGCTGAGCCAGCCGATCTGGGGCTGGATGGGAGCGGCCGACGTCTTCGCGATGAAGGCGGAGTACGAGCCGGCCGACGACCTCCGCCGGTTCGTCAGCGGCACCCCGCCCATCCTGGCGATGCTCGCGATGGAGGCGATGCTGGAGCTCATCGAGCAGGTCGGCATCGAGGCGGTCCGGGCCAAGTCGGTGGCGTTGACCGCGTTCGCCTGGGAACTGCTGGAGTCCTCCGTCCTGCCGATGGGCGCCACCATGGCCTCACCCGCCGACCCCGCCGTACGGGGCAGCCACCTCATGGTCACGCATCCGGCCTTCCGTGCCGTCGTGGCCCGCCTGTGGGAGCGCGGAGTCATCCCGGACTTCCGTGCCCCGGACGGAATCCGCCTCGGCCTGTCGCCGCTGAGCACCACCTTCGCCGAGGTCGAGGTCGGCGTCCGTGCGATCGCCGAGGAGCTCGAGACACACCCGGCCCAGGCCTGACCCCTGGCCCTCCCGGAATCGGGTTCGGGCCCCGTGACCACGCTCGGTAAGCTGACCCTCGCTGGGGCGGTAGCTCAGCCGGTTAGAGCAGGGGACTCATAATCCCTCGGTCGCGGGTTCGAGTCCCGCCCGCCCCACCAACCGCACCATTGCGCGAACCGCTTGGTGCGGGACTGTCAGGAACTTTGTGTCCGGGCTCTGGCGTGGTCCATCGAAGTGAGGCGTTGTCCTTGGTAGGAAGGACCTGTGATGGTTACGCAGAGTAGGCGACCGCGGTCGGTGTCGGCCGTGGAGTTGGATGAGGACGGGGCGGGCGTGGTGCCGGGTACGGATCTGGTGGCGCCGTCGGCGCTGTTCGGGGAGGACGCCTGGCGTCAGTATCTGGCCCAGCAGCTGCTGGACCGGGCCCGGGCGGAGGGGGTGCGGCTGATCGGGCCGGGCGGGTTGTTGGCCGGGGTGACCAAGGCGGTGCTGGAGACCGCGTTGCAGGCGGAGATGACCGAGCATCTGGGCTACGAGCACGGTGATCATCCCGCCGCCGACCTGGGCCTGCAGAACAAGCGCAACGGCACCACGTCCAAGACCGTACACACCGGGGTCGGCCCGGTCGAGATCGATGTGCCCCGTGACCGGGACGGCAGTTTCGAGCCGGTCGTGGTGGCCAAGCACGCGCGCCGGGTCAACGGCTTCGACGAGGCGATCATCTCCTTGTACGCCAAGGGATTGACTACCGGCGAAATCCAGGACCACATGGAGGACGTGTACGGGGCCGACGTGTCGCGGGATTTCATCTCGAAGGTCACCGATGCGGTCAACGACGAGCTTGTCGCTTGGCGTAACCGGCCGCTGGACCGCGGGTGGATTCGAGTGATCGTTGCGAATCAGCGTGTTGTTGGTTGCCAGCCCGATTGTCGCATGAGCTGACTCGGTGTCCTGTCGTTGAGGCATAGGCGGGGCCGGTTGTTCAGCTCGGCTGCGATCGCGGTGAGTTGGTCTTTTGTCCATGCGCGCAGGTCAGCTCCCTTGGGGAGGTACCGGCGGAGCAGCCCGTTCGTGTTTTCGTTGGTACCTCGTTGCCACGGCGAGTGCGGGTCGGCGAAGTAGATCTTCGTGCCGGTCTCCTTCTCGATCCGTTCGTGCTGGAACATTTCGTTCCCCTGGTCCCACGTCAGAGTGCGACGCAGTCTGGCGGGGAGGGCGGCGAGCGCGTCGATGAGGGCGTCGGCGACCAGCGGTGCGGAGTGGCCTTGTGGTAGGCCGACCAGGAGGGTAAGTCTGGTCCTGCGTTCCACCAGTGTCGCGATGGCCGACTGTTGATTGGCCCCGATGATGAGGTCGCCTTCCCAGTGCCCGGTTTGCTGGCGCGACGCGACCCTTGACGGCCGCTCGCGGATCGGCTTCATGTTGGTGCACTGCTTGAGGGCGCCTTCGCGAGAGCGACCACGGCCGCGGCGATGCCGGTAGGTTCGTCCCGTGTGTAGCGTGCCTGTGTCGACCGGGACAAGTCCACGGTAGACACTGCCGTAGATCGTCTCCGTGCAGACGTGCCAACTTCGCCGACGACGGTATCGCCGGCGAAGCCAACGACTGATCTGCGCAGGAGACCACTTCCGGCCCAACTTGTCCGCGACGAGCTCACGTAGTGTCGACTCGGTCGTGAACCGGCGGGCTTTCGGCCGGCGTCGACGCAGGTAGGCCTGGTTGTGCGCATACCAGGGCTGGTACCGCCCGTCAGGCTTCCGGTTGCGGGCGATCTCCCGATAGACGCTCTGATAGCTCTTGCTGATCCTGGCGGCGATCTGCTTAACCTTCTCGCCTCGAGCGAGGCCGTCCGCGATCTCGATGCGGTCGTCCTGGTCGAGGTAACGCGAACTGACCGGCGTCTCGATGTAGTCCACGCTGCCAGCGTCGATGAACCATACCGACCCACAGCTCAACGACACGCCGACCTCCAGCGAGG